>NZ_JBNHEW010000004.1:0-421846 GCF_059089645.1 Arthrobacter sp. K41
GATCGAGCAGCGCAACTCGGCTGTCCCGGTGGAGCGGAAGCCGGAGTGGATCAAGGCCAAGGTCCAGATGGGCCCGGAGTTCGTGGGCCTGAAGAACTTGGTGAAGAAGGAAGGCCTGCACACGGTGTGCGAGGAGGCCGGCTGCCCCAACATCTTTGAGTGCTGGGAGGACAAGGAAGCCACGTTCCTGATCGGCGGCTCTGAATGCACGCGGCGGTGTGATTTCTGCCAGATCGATACCGGCAAACCGTCCCCGGTGGACCGGTTCGAACCCACCAAGGTCGCCCGGTCCGTGCAGTCGATGCAGCTGCGCTACGCCACCGTCACCGGCGTGGCCCGCGATGACCTCGAGGACGAGGGCGTGTGGCTGTACGCCGAAACGGTCCGCAAGATCCACGAGCTGAACCCCGGCACCGGCGTCGAACTGCTGATCCCGGACTTCTCGGGCAAACCCGAGCACATCGCCGCGATCTGCGATTCCCGGCCGGAGGTGTTCGCGCACAACGTCGAGACCGTGCCGCGGATTTTCAAGCGGATCCGGCCCGCGTTCCGCTACGAGCGGTCCCTTGATGTGATCACGCAGGGCCGGAACCTGGGCATGGTGACCAAGTCCAACCTGATCTTGGGCATGGGCGAAACCCGCGAGGAAATCTCCGAAGCCCTCCGGGACCTGCACGAGGCCGGCTGTGACCTGATCACCATCACCCAGTACCTGCGCCCGAGTGAGCGGCACCTGCCGGTGGACCGCTGGGTCAAGCCGCAGGAATTCGTGGACCTCCAGGACGAGGCCACCGAGATCGGCTTCCTCGGCGTCATGTCCGGACCCCTGGTCAGGTCCTCCTACCGGGCCGGCCGGCTCTGGGCCACCGCGATGCGGAAGAAAGGCTGGGAAATCCCCGCCGAACTGGCCCACATTGAGTCCTCCGGCACCACCCGCCAGGAAGCCAGCTCACTCCTGGCCGCCACAGCCTAAGTGTCCCCGCAGGCAGCCCAAACCTGCCGCCCGGCGCCCTGATGTTGAAAGAGGACCAATGACGTTCCCCGTCAGAATCGAAATCATCCCTGCCCAGGGAATCATTGAGCGGGTCCAGGCGCTGGTGCCCAGGACCACCCCGCTCAGCGTGACCTGCCTGCCGCACCATGGCATCGAGCGCACCATGCGCGCCGCCGTGGAGCTGTCCGATGCCGGCTTCAAGGTTATCCCGCACCTCGCCGCCCGCGGCATCCGCACCCGTGCCGAACTGACCGAGATTGTCCGCGGCTGCGACGCGGCCGGCATCCGCGAAGTCTTCGTTATCGGGGGAGACCGGAAACAGCCCGCCGGGATTTATGACTCGGCCCTTCCGGTCCTCAAGGACATCACACAGTACAGCAGCGGGATGATGCGGGCGGGTGTTGCCGGCTACCCGGAAGGCCACCCGTCAATCAGCCCCGTGGACCTGCTGGACGGCCTTTTGGCGAAGCAGCACCTGGCCTCCCACATCGTCACCCAGATGTGCTTCGCCGCAGAAAAGATCCATGACTTCGCGGCGCTGCTGCGCCGCGAAGGCGTCCACCTGCCCGTCTGGGCGGGCGTGGCCGGCTCCGTCCCGCGGACCAGGCTCGTGGCACTGTCCACGCAAATCGGCGTCGGAAGTTCCCTGAAGTTCCTCAGTCGCAAGGGTCCGCTGGCCCGCAAACTCCTGAGCGGCGACCGCTACTCGCCGGACAGCCTGATTGCCGGCCTGGCAACCCAGCCCGGCAACATCGCCGGGATCCACCTTTACAGCTTCAACAGCCTTGACTCCCTGCCCCCTGGCTTCCGGTCGGAGCTGGGGCAGGACATGGACACTAAAGCGTCCGTCCGTCATAGGGAGTGACGTTGACGGGGTGAAGAAATGATGGAAAAACCCATCCGGCTTGATCATCTGGCTGGCAATGACGGCTGACAGGAACCCCGGATGTTCCTCGAGGAGGACTATGTACAAGTGGAAGTCGCGGCATAAGGCGCCACAGGCTCGAAGCAGACGGCGCCTGCGGCTGGAAGCGTGGGCGGTAGGTGCCACCTTCCTTGTCCTGATTACGGTCACCGTTGCGCAGTCGCTGTCCTTCGCGCCCTGAGGCGACGCGGACGGGGGACCCCGGCACAAAGGAAGGCGGACGACGGCGGGACGCCGCCACGAAGGAAGCTGTCGACGGCGGACGTTCCGCCGTCGTCCGCCTTGCCTTAAGCGGTCGGCACATTGACCGCCCGCAGGTAACCGGCAACGATGAGGTATGACTGACTTCGCTGATACCGCCGGTGCCCCTTTTGATGACGATGACAGCGTGGAGGAGGTTGATGGCGTGGAAACTGCGGAAAGCATCGCAGAAGAGGTCAAAGACGAGATCCGCCTGGGCCACGTCCAGGACGACGTAAGCCATGTGCTCGAGGAGCGGTTCGATGAGGCCGGCATCGAGCTTCGGCCCGAAGCCGTGGACGAGCTCGCCGAGGAAATCGAAAAGGACGTCTCGAGCTAGCCAATTTTGCGGGCTGTGCGGGCCTGAAACGGTAGGGAACAACCTGGATTAGTGCGCTGGCCGTGTTGGGCGCATGGCTTTTCGAAGTCATACCGGTGATCCAGGTGGCCCGCACTTGACTTGCTGGAAAACGGAAGCGGGCGACGGCGGGTGGAAACCCGCCGTCGCCCGTCCTCGCTTGGATAAGCTGCTAGTCCTCGTAGGTGTTGGCGATGTAAACATCGCAGGGGGCGTTGTGCGCCACGCTGTTGGCGACGCTGCCGAGGAGCCGGCCAATGCCGCGCATTCTGCGGTTGCCCACCACGATCACCCGCGCGTCGAGGCGGATGGCTTCCTTGATCAGGGCATCAGCCGGTTTGCCCCGGGCAGCGGAGTGCGCGATTTCCAGCCCTTGCGCTGAATTGCCCAGGGCCTTCGCGACGTGTTCGGCGCTGTCGGCGTTCGAGACCCTGACCGTGTCCGAGCCGCTGCCGAAGGTCTCGGCGTTCTCCGTCTCGAAAGCGGTCACCACATGAAGCGACGCACCCAGCGAGGCTGCCAGGTCCCGGGCAGCCTCCGCCGCCTTCCTGGCCGACTCGCTGCCGTCCACTCCTACAACGACTACTCCGCTCATCTTTGCTCCTTCGTCCCTTGTTGCGGCTTACGTTTCCCTGGCCAGTCTAGAGAACTTGAGGCTGAAGACCCTACGGCAGGACTTGAGGTTCGGCCTCAGCACCGTCGTCCAGTGTCCGCCCCTCCGGTAGCCTGTTGGGATGGCGCGTGGAGTGACGGATTTGGGCGCAGAGGGCATCCTGCTGGCCGGAGCAGGCCGTGCCATCCTGCTGCAGCTCGCTGACCCTGCGGTGGGCAGGGGCGTTGCCGAGCACAGCAGCTTCACGGACCGTCCCATCGACAGGCTGACGGGCACACTCACGTACGTCTACGCAGTTGTGTACGGCACGGACGACCAGCTCAAAGAGGTCCGCCGCCGGGTGAACCGGGCCCACGTTCCTGTGCGCCGGGCGGCTGATGAAGATTCCCCGGGCTACAACGCCTACAACGCCGAGCTGCAGCTGTGGGTGACGGCGACGCTTTACGACACTGCCCACACCATCATCGAGAAAATCTACGGACCGCTTGACGACGAATCCGCCGATGCGATGTACCGTGACTACGCAAAAATCGGCACGGCCCTGCAGCTTCCGGAGCGGATGTGGCCAGAGGACCGGGCAGCGTTCCGCCGCTACTGGGATGAGCGCATCCGCACACTGCGCGCCGATGAAAACGCCGTGCGGGTGGGCCGCGGCCTCCTCTACCCGGAGCGCGCGGCTCGCTGGCACCGCGCGGGCATGCCGGCCGCCAGGTTCCTCACGGCCGGGCTCCTTCCGCACCAGCTGCGCCAGGACTTTGGACTGCCCTGGAGCGACCGCCACGAGCGCCGCTTCCACCGCACCATGCACGTCCTGGCCCTGACCTACCCGAAGCTGCCGCAGGGCATCCGGCACTGGTTCAAGAACTACTGCTTGAACCAGTTGGCAACCCAGCAATAGATAAGCCCTCCAAGCAAGATAAGCTTGCTTACTAAATTCGGGTAAGCGGCAGGAGGGCTCAGGAAACATGGTTGCAGCGAAGGATCTGCCGGAAGCCGGGGTGAGCGGCGAAGTTCAGCAGGACCGCTTTGTGGGCGGACAGGACCTCACCCGGTGGAATACCAAACCTGGCCGGCTCCTGGCCTCCACGGTTCAGCGGATCAGCGCACTTTTGGGTTCGCATGCCGCATTGGTCCTCATACTTTCCGCCGGGGCAGCCCTGGCCGTTGCGCTGGCCGCCGTGTTCGCTGAGGTGTATGAATCCGTAGTCGAGGCCGACGGCGTCGCGGGACTGGATCATCCGGTCCTGGACAGTGCCAAAACACTGCGGTCCCCGGCCCTGGACGCTATTATCACCGGCTACACGGACGTCGGCGGGACGGTGGGCATGCCCGTGCTGGCGCTGGCCATCATGATCGGGCTGGCGTTGAAGCGGCGGTCCGTGACACCTGTCATCCTGATGCTGGTTGCCGGGCTGGGGTCCCTTCTGATGACCATCGCCGGCAAGGAGCTGGTGGGCCGCACCAGGCCAGACCTTGCCGACGCGGTTCCGCCGTACGAATACTCGGCGTCATTCCCCAGCGGCCACTCATTGAACTCGGTGGTGATCGCCGGAATCGTGGCGTACCTGATCATCCTCCGCCTCAAGTCCGCCCGCGCCCGCGTCCTGACCGGCGTGGCAGCAGGCATCTTCGCGGTCACCATGGGGCTGAGCCGTGTCTACCTCGGGCACCACTGGCTCACTGATGTCCTGGGCGCCTGGGCGCTCGGAGCGGCCTGGCTGGCACTGGTCATCACCGCCCACCGCCTCTACCTCACCAGCCGGGTGCATCCAGCCTGATCTGCCGTGGCAACGCAGCGCCACGATCCGCAACTCGGGTTAATGTGACTGGAAGGGGAAATGTGATGGATGGGAGAAGCACATGCGCCACGGGTTAGTCGCTGCGGCAGCCATTGGAACCGCCGTCCTGCTGGCAGGCTGCACTGCCGCCCCGCCGCCTCCCACGCCCACCTCCAGCGCTTCCCCCGAACCGGCATCTTCTGCTCCGGCGTCCTCTGCACCGGCAAGTGCACCCGCTCCGGCGGCAGCGGCCCGCATCGGCGGCACGCCGCAGCCGGTGGCCACGGACCTTGACGCTCCGTGGTCGGTGGTCTTCCGGGACGGCACGCCACTGGTCAGCGAGCGGAACAGCGGGCGCATCCTCGAGCTTGCACCGGACGGATCGGCGCGGCCCATCGGAACCGTTGAGGGAGTGGCTGCCAGGGGAGAATCGGGCCTGCTGGGCCTTGCCGTGGGCCGTGAGGGCAGCCTGTTCGTCTATTCCACGGGGTCGGACGGCAACCGGGTCCAGCGCTTCGCCGTCACCGGCGAACCAGGCTCATTGTCGCTGGGCCAGGCTGAGACCCTCCTCGATCGCCTGCCGTCGGCGAGCATCCATGATGGCGGCCGGATCGCCTTTGGCCCTGACGGCATGCTGTACGTCACCGCCGGCGACGCGAGCCAGCGGAACAGCGCCCAGGACCGGGACTCGCTGGCCGGGAAAATCCTGCGGATGACTCCGGACGGTGACGTACCCGCCGACAACCCCTTTCCAGGCTCCCTCGTCTATAGCTACGGGCACCGGAATCCGCAGGGCATAGCGTGGGCGGACGACGGAACCATGTTCGCCACGGAGTTCGGCCAGAACACGTGGGACGAACTGAACATCATTCGACCGGGTGCCAACTACGGCTGGCCCACGGTCGAAGGAATTGCGGGACGGGAAGGCTTTGTTGATCCGGTGCAGCAATGGCAGCCCACCGCCGCAAGTCCCAGCGGCATGGCCCATGCAGGCGGGACCCTCTTCATCGCCAACCTCCGCGGCCAGGTCCTGCGGTCCGTTCCCGTTTCCGACCCCTCCACCGCCACAGAACACTTCGGCCGCGAGTACGGCCGGATCCGTGACGTTACGGTGGCCCCGGGCGGGCAGCTGTGGTTCCTGACCAACAACACGGATGGCCGGGGTGACCCCCGGGCCGGGGATGACCGGATCCTGGAAGTGCCGTTGTCCCAGGGGTAACGGGTCCGGGGCAAGCGGCGGGCCCGATGCTAGTTCCGTGCTCCTGCCAGGGCCAAACCAACAATGTTTTCCGTCACGGCCCAGGATGCGAGGAGCTTGAGGGCCTCGTCGGAGGGGCTGCCCGGAGTGGCCGGGTACACCGTCAGGGAGTGCCCCGGATCTTCTTCCAGGCCGAGGACCTGGTAGTTCAGTTCGAGGAGTCCCGCCACCGGGTGCTGGAAGAACTTGGTGCCGGCGTAGTGGCTGCGGACGTTGTGTGCAGCCCAGCGCGTGCGGAATTCGTCGCTGCGCATGGACAGCTCTCCAATAAGCTCGGCAATGCCCTTGTCGTGCGGATTGCGGCCCGCTTCACGCCGCAGTATGGCCACGTTGGCGTTCGCCGCCCGTTCCCAGTCGGTGTAGAAAGCATGGGAACGGGGGTCCAAAAAGATGAACCGGGAGTGGTTCGCCGGCCTGGCAGTGCTCTTATACATGTCGGAGTACAGGGCGTAACCAAGGGTGTTGGCCGCCACGATATCCATCCTGTTGTTACCGATGAACGCAGGCGCCCCGCTGATGGTGTCCAGGAGGTACTGCAGTTCCGGTCGCACCCGTGACGGAACCGGGGCCGCCGAACGTTTTCGGCCGGACATGTTGGCTGCCCGCGCGAGGTCATAGAGATGGTCGTGCTCAGCGCGGTCCAGCTCGAGGGCCCGCGCGATGGAGTCCAGCACGCTGTCGGAGACGCCGGAGAGATTACCGCGCTCCAGGCGGGTGTAGTAGTCCACGCTGACGCCGGCCAGGCGGGCCACTTCTTCCCGGCGGAGCCCTGGCACGCGGCGCCGCCCGCCGTACGGTTCAATGCCTGCCTGCTCCGGGGTGATACGTCCACGGCGGGTGGACAGAAACTGCCTGACCTCGGATCGGTTATCCATAGGCCAACGTTACGACGAAAGGGGAAGCCCTAAGGGGGTTCTGCCATACCCCGTTTCGGCAGGGCCCTCGCTACGGCTGCCGGTCATCTGTTTGATGTTAATCAACCCTGTAGCATTCAGTTATCCCCCCAAAACCCACAGGAGAACCATGACCACCGTCAAGGCCTACGCATCCCCGTCCGCCACCGAGGACCTTTTTGCCACCACCATCGAGCGCCGGGAAGTTGGAGCCCATGACGTCCTGATCGAGATCAAGTTCGCCGGCATCTGCCACTCGGACATCCACACGGTCCGCGGCGACTGGGGCCCGCAGCAGTATCCGCTGGTCCCCGGCCACGAAATCGCCGGCATCGTCACCGAGGTGGGCGCGGAGGTAAGCAAGCACAAGGTTGGTGACCGGGTCGGTGTCGGCTGCATGGTCAACTCCTGCCGCGAATGCGCCAACTGCCTGAAGGGCGAGGAACAATACTGCCTCAAGGGCAACGTGGGAACCTATGGCGCCGTTGACCGGGACGGGACCATCACCCAGGGCGGCTACTCCACCCACGTCGTCGTCACCGAAGACTTTGTGGTGACCATTCCAGAAGGCCTGGACCTCGACGTCGCCGCACCGCTGCTGTGCGCCGGCATCACCACCTACTCCCCGCTGCACCACTGGGGCGCCGGCCCGGGCAAGAAGGTCGCCGTCGTCGGCCTCGGCGGACTTGGCCACATGGCCGTCAAGATCGCCCACGCCATGGGCGCAGAGGTGACGGTCCTGTCGCAGTCGCTGAAGAAGCAGGAAGACGGCCTGCGCCTGGGCGCCGACTCCTACTTCGCCACCAACGACGAGAACACCTTCACGGAGCTTGCCGGCCACTTCGACCTGATCATCAACACGGTCAGTGCTTCGATCGACATCAGCTCCTACCTGCAGCTGCTGACCCTCGACGGCGCACTGGTCAACGTCGGCGCCCCCGCCGAGCCGCTCCCGGTCAACGCGTTCGCCCTGATCGCCGGCCGCCGCTCCTTCGCCGGTTCGATGATCGGCGGTATCCGCGAAACCCAGGAAATGCTGGACTTCTGCGCCGAGCACGGGATTGGAGCGGAGATCGAGGTTATTCCCGCCGACAAGATCAACGATGCCTACGAGCGCGTCCTCGTCTCGGACGTGCGCTACCGCTTCGTGATCGACACTTCCACCTTCTAATAACAAAACGCATTCGACGGCGGCCGGCTCCCCAAGGGGCGGGCCGCCGTCGGGCTTTAAGCCCCGAAAGCCTTTCTGTTACTGGGCACAACGGTTCGGCGCCAAACTGGCAGCCCCCAGGTCCGGAACCTGCCGGCGGTTCCACAATTGGAGGACAAGTTTCCTGGCCTTTGGAGGGTGACATGCGCAGGTCCGGCGGGCTGCTGCCCGCATTGATTCTGGTTTCTGTCGTACTTGCCGGATGCGGTCCGCAGGCAGGGCCGCCCACCGCGACAAGCACCGCACCCGCGACCTCAGTATCGCCCGGTACCGAGCCCACTGCCCCCAGCTCCGTGGCTTCTTCCTCGCCTCCGGCACCCCCACCCGCCACAGCCCCGCTAGCAACGTCCCCTGCGTTGACCACCCCGCCCACAGTCACTGCCACGAAGGGGGCCTGGTCCACGTTTACGACCGCGGACGGGCAGTTGGCCTTCGACTATCCCTCCGCCTGGAGCGTCCAGGACCCGGCCGGGGAGTTGCCTGAAGGCGGCGGCGCGTTTGCTGAGGTCACTAACGAGGCCGGAAGGCCACTGGCCACGCTGAGGACCAACATGGCAACGGGATCCACCTGCATGGAAAAGTATCCCTACTCAGAGTTTGAGTCCCAGGAACTTCCTGCGTTGGCTCAGGATGGCGCAGCGCCGCGGTACGTCTTTGAAACCCGCGGAGACGCCAACGCTCCCGGCCCCGCTGATACGCCGGCGGCCGCCTACGGCATCACATCCGTTCCCGCTCCCACCGGCGATTCAGCCTGCGCCATGTTCCACTTCTTCACCTGGCCGCCCACCGCGGCGATGTTCGGGGCGTTCTATGACCCCGTGAACAACAGGACGCCGGGTGCTGAATCCCTGCCATACCTGGAACAGGCCCGGAAGTACATGGACACCACCGAATACCAAAACATCAGGCGCATGATCACCTCACTCCGGCCGGCGGGGTAGACACCGCGGGACTGCGGCAACAGGGGACGCCGCCACAGCGGCGGGCAGCGGAAGAGGGGGCGCGTCAGTAGAGGAAGATGTCGATCCACTCGCGGTTGCGGGCGTGGATGAGCACCAGGAACAGCACAAAGTCGAACAGCAGGTGGACGCTGACGATGTAGGACAGCGACTTGGTGATGGTGAAGAGCCGTGCCTGGAGCAGGGCGAACGGGAAGATAAAAAACGGCGCCCAGGAGTGGAAGCCCAACTCCCACAGGAAGGACGTGAAAAGCACTGCCTGGAGCAGGTTTGCCTGCCAGTCGGGAAGGTGCCGGCGGAACAGCGTGAAGGCAGTGCAGATGAAGAAAAGTTCGTCCCAGATTCCCAGCACGTTGGTTCCCAGGAAGAGCCGGGCGATGCCTTCGGGGTCACTGACGGCGGGCCAGTTGGTGTAGACGCCGGTCCGGATCATGTAAACAGGCATCAGGGCGTACCCAATCACCAGCACCGCGGGCAGGTACCACTTCTCGGCTCGGGTCCACGGCTGCCCGGTCCTGACCGGGAAGCGGACGGCATGGTCCTTGGTGATGAACCGCGACACCGCGTAGGGGATGCCGACGGCGAGGATCATCGCAGTGCCCATCACGGCCATGTGCCCGGTACTGATATCGGTGGTGATCGGGACCAGGCTCATGGCGGTCAGTCCCACCCCGATCAAGGCCAGGTCAATAACAAGGCGGCGGCTGAGCATTGCGGCCAGGACCAGGGCGGCAGCCAGGAGGAGGAAGCCCGAGATGCGGTCCTGGCGGGCAAACAGCAAGAAGCCCGACGCCGAGACCAGCGCCGCCGGGATAACGTTCAGTGACGGGCGGGGAAGGGCGGCAGGCGCGGCTTCGCGCGTTTGGGCTTGCGCTGATTGCTGTTTCACAGCGTCGCCAGGAGTCCGGCCGCCTCATCGAGGGCGCCGGGGACGAGAGAAAAGTATGCCCAGGTGCCCCGCTTTTCCCGGTGCAGCAGCCCGGCGTCCACCAGGATTTTCAAGTGGTGTGACACCGTGGGCTGGCCGAGGTCCAGCGGTTCGGTGAGGTCGCACACGCAGGCCTCTCCCGATTTTCCGGCCTTAACGATGGACAGCAGGCGAAGCCGGTTGGGATCGGCCAGCGCCTTGAAAACCAGTGCCCTCTGCTGGGCTTCCTTCGCGCTCAGTGCCGGCTTCTGCGCAGGATTGCAGCAGGCGGGGTCCACCTCGGGCTCGAGGGTTTGCAGGGCTGTCATGCTCCCCATTATGCAACGGATTGACGGCTGTCGATATAGCCCGCCAAGCGCAGCGGGAACCTGTAAACACGCAACGCCCGAACACTCGATGGCCAGCCTGGGCGGCACTGAAAACGGGCGACGGCGGGACATGCCGCCGTCGCCCGTGTTGCTGAGTCGGTGGAACCTAAGCGGAAGCCAGCGCGAGGTCCTCGCGAACGCTCAGGGTAAAGGTGTTCGGTCCGCTGCAGGTGACGGCGATGCGGCACGTGGTGGTGTTGTGGCGTGCTGAGAGGTCGCTCACTGCGGTGTCCAGCGTGTGGTGGAGGGCAGACCTGTCCCAGATCTTCAGGGTCACGGAGTTATTGGTATCGAACGTCATTATTCAACTTCCATTTCGCGGTTCGGCAGCCCGGAGTCATCATTGCCCGGACTGTGTCCTCGTCTATGAGGACGGACTGCAGTGGGAAAGCGCATTCCCGTATTTTCAATGGTGCAGGTTGCCGCGAGGATTGGCAACCTTTGCGGGGGTGGATGTGACCAATTACACGGCTCCTTGAGGGGGTGCCAGGGAAGGTCACCACCCTGCATTTCCATAGTGCCCAGAGCGCGGGAGGCGACTCAACCAATGCGCGTTTTGTTGCAGGTGAGTCTCATCACGTCGCCAAAAGGGGGGCGGCCCATTTGCAGATCAGCGGACACCCGGTGAGGCAGCGGGATCCACCAGCCCTGCCCCTGCCGGCGTGATGGATCCGCCCCAGATGAACCAAGGTAGGGTGGGGAGATCGTTTGGAAGTGGGCGTTATGGAACCGCACACCAAAAACTGAAGCGGTTAAACCCCAACTTCAGGAATGTGCAATGGACGCCTCACCCAATATCGCTGTCGATTCACCCGGCACTGCTGATGCCATCCCTTATTCGGCTGCCTTTCAGGGCGGGATCGCCTCCCGTCTGCAGGACCTCGTCCTGCAGAATGCTGACGCCCAGGACTTTTTCGAGGAACTCGCAGTTTTCTCAGCCTCCCTCCTTGCCCCGCCCGGTGGTGAGGTCATCTGCAACGTCACGGTGGCCCGCCGAAAGAAGCCCCTGACTGTCGCCTCCAGTACGCCGCGAGCGTGCGAAATGGATGAGTTGCAGTATTCCTTCCAGGACGGTCCCTGCCTCCACGCCATGCGAACAGGTGAAACCACCTACGTGGGTGACGTCAGCAGCGAGCGCCGCTGGCCGGAATATGCACGGGCGGTTGCAGCCCACGGCGTCTGCTCACTCCTCTCCGTTCCGCTGGAACTTGAAGGGGACTCCTCCGCTGCCCTGAACATCTACTCCTCGGCCGTGCTTGGTTTCTCGCCAGAGGACATCGCGCGGGCTGAACTGTTTGGGGAACAGTCCGCCAAAACACTCCGGCTGGAGCTGCGCCTGACCCAGTTGAGGGATGCGAAGGAGGACCTGGAGGCGGCAATGAAGTCCAGGACGGCCATCGATGTGGCCGTTGGCGTCATCATGGCGCAAAACCGCTGCAGCCAGGCCAAAGCCATGTCCATCCTGAGGAAAGCGTCGAACAGCCGCAACATCAAACTGAGGGATGTGGCGGTAGGCGTTATCCGGTCCATCACACCGGACCCGCAGTTGCGCACCCACTTTGACGAATAGCAGGCCGGAACGTGGGGGAGGGCTGCCAGTGGACACGCGGACGGCCAGCGCGTAAGTTCTAAGTGGCGGGTGTCACATCATTGTGATGCTCCCCCTCCGGGTCTTGTGCAGGGCCGTCAGGAGAAACCGCTGTAGCAAGACGGCGGACGGATGCACGCCAGCGAAAGAGAGCCATCATGGCTGCCTCGCATTTTTCAACCTTTCTTGCCGAATCCACCATTCCCGATTTTGACACTGACTGCCCCCTGTCCGCAGACTGCCTTTACGGCCTGTATGTCAGCTGGTGCTTCATTCACGGCCTGGAGGCAAAACCGGATGTTGCCTTCCGCGCGGGCATGCACCGGGGGGGAATTGACGTCCACGACAGCAGGCTGCGAATGGTGGGCCCGGCAGCGGCTGACTACATCCTGTCCAGCTACCCGTCAGCTGCCTGATCATGTCCATCCATCCGGAGGGACCGGACCATCGCATCCAGGGGAAGCGGACTGACGGCCGCCCGCTTTGGTGCACGGGGTGCGGCACCGACCTCGACCTGGCCCTGCACTCCATCGCCGCCCTGGACCCGCCCGCGGGCGCGTTTGTGGAAGTTGGTTACTCCTGTGGCTCATGCCGGCGCCACTACCTCCACCGGGCTGACGTCGCTGCTGTTGCCGCAGCGCTGAGCCGGCTCGCGAGCTCCGAGGACGTGCTTGCCTTCGGCGGGCAGTACGTCCATTGTGGTCGCCCGATGCAGAAAACCGGCTCCGAACTCCGCCGGCTCACTGCACCTGCCTTCACTGACCAGGCTATCGAGGACGCGCTTGACGTCTATCTCACAACGCAGGTTTTGCATTGTCCCTGCGGCTTCCAAATGGAGGTGCCCGAATAGCAGGCGGCTCCCATCCCAGTGAATCCATTGGAGGTAATTGGAAGTATCCTGGCCCGGCCATTCCTGGTTCATGTCCGTCCAACCGCTTCCCACTACAGCAGGGACATAGGATAGGCCCATGTGGAATTCATCCGGGAGCGACCCCCTTGAACAGCTTCAGAGCATTCTTGTGGGCACTGAAGATGCCGCCGAGTTCCTCTCCGGACTCTCCAAACTGGCTGCCGCCGCGGTTTCCGAAGCGGCCGGCGACTCAATTGAGTGTGCTGTAACCGTTAAGGTGAGGCGAAAGCCCTCCACTGCCGCGGGCAGCAGCAGCAGGGCAGTCGAGCTGGATCAGCTGGAGCAGGCCGTAGGAGACGGTCCCTGCATCAAAGCGCTGCGGGACATGGCTCCGGTAGTGATTGATGACGTCGCTTCCGATTCGCGGTGGCCGGAGCTGGCTCGGAAATTTGCAGATGCAGGCGTTTACAGTTCCTTGGGAGTGCCCCTGGAAATCAGCAATGGAGCCAGCGCCGCACTGAACTTTTTTGCTTCAAAGCCCAACGTCTTCACGCCGAATGTTTACGACAAAGCCGTTGGCTTTGCTGCTGCCGCCCACAGCACGCTCCTGTTGTCGGTTCGCATCAACTCCGCGGAGGAGCGGGCGGAGGATTTGGAGGCGGCGATGGAAAGCCGCACCGCCATCAATCTGGCATGCGGAGTAATCATGGCACAGAACAGGTGCTCACAGGCGGAAGCGATGGAAATCCTCACCAAGGTCTCCAGTAACCGCAACCGCAAACTTCGGGACGTCGCCACCGAACTGATTGAGCAGCTCTCCGGCAACAGCATCAAGACGCACTTCGACGCGTAGGCCGCCTCCAACAGCCGGTTCTCCTGGTTCAGGTGCACGCTGAGCGGACGGAAACGCGGCATCCTGTTTCGGCCCTGCGGATATCCCAGCAGTTGCCGCTGCCGATTACCTTAAAGTCCCCCCTGCTGCCGTCTGAGAGGACTATTGCTGTGTTTTCATCGACGGCGACAGCCCTGTCCACGAGTCCGGCGGCCACGGCACCCACAGCCCTGCTCAGTGTGCCGGCCTGGGCGGCATGGACGTCCACGGCGAACGGAACAAGCCCCAATCCCGCGCGGATCTCCACGTCATCCAGCTCCTCTGAACACTCCTCCCCGCACACTGCTATGCCCTCAACGCGGTAACCGCCGATGATGCCCCTGGCGGGAGCAATCATGGCCCCTGCGGAAAACCCGAGGTAGGGGACGCCGTCGGCCGCCTTTGCCGCCAGGGCGCCGGCGCATCCGTGCAGCCCTGCCAGGTACTCCGGAGTCAGCCCCCCGCCCACCACCACAGCGTCTGCGTCGCGGAACACTGCGGGATCTGCGGGACTGCCGGCACGGAGCAGGACCGGAGCCACCTCGCAGGACATCAGGGACTGAAGGGGCCCGGCGTAATCCTGCAGCACGCCTTCCGGGTCCCCGCCACGGTGGTGCACCACGATAGCGATCCGGGCCGGCCGTGACTGGCCGCAGCGTCTTCGGATGTCCTCGACGAAGTGCTCAAACACCTCCGGAAAGGAGCGGTAGTCCGGCCCGGCGCCGGCCAGGAAAATACCCATGGGCTACAACATACCCGGTGGCAGGCCGGGCCCCGGGATCAAGGTGCCTGGAGCATTGACACCGGCAACCGTGGAGGACTATCGTACAACCAAATGGTTGTAGATCAGCTCCGTGAAACCGAACTTGACCGTCTTTTCCAGGCGTTCGCTGATTCCACCCGCCGGGACATCGTCCGGCGCGTGACGGTGGGCGAGTACACGGTCTCCGGCCTCGCGGGCCTGTACGCCATGAGTTTCGCCGCAGTCCAGAAGCATGTTGCGGTGTTGGAGCGCGCCTCCCTGGTGACAAAGGAAAAGCGCGGAAGGGAGCAGATCGTGCGGGGAAATCATGAAGGACTGCGGAAAGCCCGGCGGCTGCTCGATGAGTATGAGGCTATCTGGCGGCAGCGCGTCGGCCGGATCGCTGACATTCTGGCTGAAGGATAAGGAAGGGTTCTGCAATGTCGGTTATCAGTTCCACCAAGAATCTTGAGGCGCTCAGCTTCACCCTTGTGGCCGAGTTCGACGCCGGCGTCGAACGTGTCTGGCAGCTTTGGGAGGACCCACGGCAGTTGGAACGCTGGTGGGGACCGCCCACCTGGCCCGCCACTTTCGACACGTTCGACTTCCAGTCCGGCGGAAAGGCCGGCTACTACATGACCGGTCCGGAGGGGGAGAAGGCCGGCGGCTGGTGGCGCTTCACCGCCATCCAGGCGCCTCACAGGCTGGAGTTCGACGACGGTTTCGCCGACGAAAACGGAGCGCCCGTCGATTCCATGGGCATCACCCACGCAACCGTCTCGCTTGAAGAGGCAGGCGCGCGCACCAGGATGACCATTGTCTCCACCTTCGAATCGGAGGAACAGGTGGAACAGATGGTGCAGATGGGCATGGAGGAAGGCATGCGCGAAGCTGTGGGCCAGATCGACGCCATCCTTTCGACGCACGCCAACGCCTGACCGGCTTACCTGCCCAGCGCCACAGCGGCAGCGGACGACGACGGGACTTCCCGCCGTCGTCCGCTCAGGGCATGCGCGGCGTGCTGCCCGCGGGCATCACCAGCAGGGAACTGGTGGCGGTAGCGAGCAGTTCCCCGGCAGGACCAACGATGCGTCCCTGGGCGAAGATGACGCGCTGGCCTCCTTTGACCACCGAACCCTCTGCCCGTAGGACTCCATGGTTGGCCGTGATGGGGCGAAGGTAGCTGACGGAGAGGTCAATGGAGGTGTAGCCGGATCCCGCAGCAAGGGTGGTGTGGGCCGCGCATCCCGCCACGGTGTCCAGCAGCGTACAGGCAAGCCCGCCGTGCACCATCCCCAGCGGGTTGTAATGCGCTTCACCCGGCCGGCACTCGAACTCGACCTGCCCGGGAGCCACCCCCACAAGAGTCAAATTCATCAGGGCTGCCATGGGCGGACGCGGGATGGTCCCGTCCCGCATGCCGGCGAGAAACTCCAGCCCGGACATGTGCGGGAGGTGCTCCAGCCCGACGCGGGGATCCATCCAGCTGAAGGTTTCCGCCCGTTCTGCTGATCCGCTGGCATCCATGGGTTACTCCTCTTTGATCGACCCGGTGACCAGCTTATGCCTCGCGGGATTTCGCCCGCGGCACTGGCGTTGATCAGGACGGAAAGCTTCTGAATACTGGAAGGAAGGATTGCTCCAAGGGTAAGGCGGTGGCAGGGATGGGCAGCGGCGCGGAGGACTTCCGAAGGCGGCTGGAGCGAGCCGCCGAAGTCCGGTCGTACCGGGGAGCCGGCATCAGTGCGGACGAGGAAGCCGCGCTGGACGCCCGGGATGAGAAAGAACGGGAAAAGCGCCGGAAGGTGGGCGACGCCGCCCGGGCGGAGTACCTGGTCCGGGACGCCATGGCCCACGGGAAGTTCGACAACCTCAAGTACGCGGGCAAACCGATTCCGGGGCTGGGGGAGTCGTACGACCCCGACTGGTGGGTCAAAGGCCTCATCCAGCGGGAAAACATCAGCGGCCTGGGTCCGGCAGCCATCCTGCTCCGCACTGAGGACGCGGAACTCGACGCCAGGCTTGATGGGCAATATACCGAGCAGCAGGTCCGCGACATCCTGCAGGACTTCAACCGCCGCGTGATCGACGCCCGCCGCCAGCTCCAGGGCGGCCCGCCGGTAATCACCAGGACCCGGGACGTGGAGGAGGAAGTGGAACGGTGGCGCGGGCGCCGGGCGGCATCCCATCCTCCGCAGGCGCCACCCGAACCGGAGCAGCCCCGCTCGTGGTGGCAACGGCTGTGGAAAGGGGCGGGCTAGTGGCGCCTGTGCGCTTCGAAAAGCTCACACAGTGAGTTGTAGTACCTCTGGGTCTGTCCGACGTGCGCCATGCCGATGCGCAGGCAGACCTTCTGTGACGCCGTGTTAGCAGGGGCCGTCACTGCCACGACCTTGTCCAGGCCGCCTTCCAGGGCATGGGCGAGGACCGCAGCCGCCGCCTCAGTGGCGTAGCCGTTGCCCCAGTGGCTGGGGTGGAAGTGCCAGCCGATTTCCGTGTCGCCGGACGGCTGGAGCGGAAGGGATTCGCCCGACGCCGGGATGGACTTCAGGAGGAGGGTTCCGGCGAGCGGCCCCGGCGTTCCCGTCCCCTTCAACTGCCCCGGGCCTTTGAGCTGTACCGCCCAGATGCCGTGGCTGGTGTGGGCCATGGGCTGCTGATGGATGTTCCGCCAGGTGTGGATGCGCTCCTCAGCCTCCGCCAAGTCCCTCATCACCTGCGGATGGTTCCCGATGAAGCGCTGGACCTCCCAGCGGGAATAAAGGTCAAGCACAAAGCCGGCGTCCTCCAGCTCCCACTGCCGGAGGACCAGCCGCTCTGTCTCGAGGCTTTTCACCCGCCCATCCTGCCAGAGCATGGGGAGTCGGGGCAGGATTTCCGGCCCGGCCGTTCAAACCCTGCCGAAAGGCTAGCGGCCGGGCGTGGGCGGCGGGTTGGGGTCCGACATGGACGGCGGGGGCCCCGGGAACGGCGCCGCCGGGTAGAGCGGGGCCACATTCACCATGTAGTTCGCCCACTGCGGCCCGGCGATCATGAAGCCGTCCAGGCGGGGATAGAAGATGCCGTTGATCGTAACGTTCTGCCCCGCCCTTTGCTGGCTTTCCAGTGCGTCCCCGAAGAAGGAAGCGGTGGAAAGGCCAGTGGTGTAGCCAACCACCCAGGTGGCGCCGTTGTTGTTGGAGGTGCCGGTCTTTGCCGCCACCGGAACCTTCTCATGGACCTTGGGATTGATCCAGACCCCGGAACCGACCTTCATCACGTCCTGCAGCACCGAGTTGACGCCGCGGGCCACATCGGGCTTCACCGCGTCCCGGCACTCACTTGCCTGGACGGGAAGCTTCCCGCCGGCGGCGTCGGTGACTTCCTGCAGCGCGATCGGTGTGCAGTAACGCCCGTCATTGGCAAAGGTGGCGAAGGCGTTCGCCATGTGGAGCGGAGCCACATTGGTGGCGCCCAGGAGGTTGCCCAGTTGGTGCATGTTGATGGGCGAACCGTCGTGGCCGTTGTGAAGGCCCACGGCATCCACCATCTTTTGGATGCCGCAGAAGTCGAGCTGGGTAGCGGAAGCGAAGGTCGCAGTGTTGATGGAGTTGTAGAGGCCGTAGTTGATGGGCATCTTCCGGTAGAAGCCCTCCTCTGCGTTCTGGAGGTCATCTGCCGCGCCCAGCTCAGGGTTCTTCTGGGCTGTACTGTAGGCGCCCAGCACCTTTCCACAGCTCGACCGCCAGGGGAAACCCACGGGGTAAACGCGTTTCGACGCATCCACCTCTGCGTTGAGCCGCTTGCCCTCATTCAGCCACTGGGCGAACGTGAACGGCTTCATCGTGGATCCGGTCTGGAAGCCGCCGGCTCCGTTCAGGTTGTTGCCCTGCGGGTCCTTTGCGTCGACATTGAAATTCAAGTGGGTATCGAACTTGCCCGGCTCCGCCAGGAAGACCGTGTTCTGGGCCATCGCCAAAATCTTGCCGGTTCCGGGCTGGACGGTCACCAGCGCAGCCCCCCAGCGGTCCGGGTTAGGCCCCGCCGTGCCGTCCACCTGGGACTGGGCGGCTGCCTGGATCCTGCTGTCCAGTGTTGTGGTGATGGTCAGGCCGCCCCGGTAGAGCTTCCTCTCCCGTTCCTCCACGGTGGGTCCGTACGCCGGGTTGTTCAGGATCAGGTGTGAAATGTAGTCGCAGAAGTACGGGGCCATGGTGGCGTTGGCGCAGCCCTGCCGCTCCGGATTGACTTTCAGGTCGATGGGGGCCGCAACGGCCTCGTCGTGCTGTTCCTGCGTGATCTTACCGAGGCGGAGCATCTCGCCGAGTACCTGGTTGCGGCGGGTCACCGACTTGTCCGGGTTGATGGCGGGATTGTAGAAAGTGGGGCTGTTCACGAGCCCGGCCAACAACGCGGACTGGGGAAGGTTCAAGTCCTTCGCGCTGGTGCTGAAGAAGTACCGGGCTGCCGCTTCCACTCCGTAAGCGTCACTGTTGAAGAACACGATATTCAGGTAGCCCTCAAGGATCTGCTCCTTGCTGAACTTCTTCTCCAGCGCAACAGCCAGTTTCATCTCACGCAGCTTGTCGCCGATGTCCTTCTGGCCGCTGAGAACCACCTCCTCCGGCCGGTCCTGGGACAGTTTTGCCTCGTTAAGGACGTTGGTGACGTACTGCTGGGTGATGGTGGACGCGCCCTGCTGGTCGCCCTTGGTCAAGTTCGCAACCACCGCCCGAAGAATGCCCTGCGGGTCCAGGCCGGCATGTTCGTAGAACCGGCTGTCCTCGATGGCGATGACGGCGTCCTTGATGAACGGCGAGATCTGGTCCAGCGGAATCCTGACGCGGTTCTCCGCGTAGAACGTGGCGATAGGTTGGCCATCCGAAGTGAGGACCTTGGTGGATTGCGACGGCGGCTGGACAGTGAGCTCTTCCGGCAGGCTTTCAAAGAAACCGATGGAGGTGCTGACGCCGTACCCGGCGGCCGCAACAGACGGCACAACCAGGCTGGCAGCCAACACCCCGCACATGGCGCTCGCTGCGATAAATCCCAGGAGCCGTCCCCACGCGGAACCGCTGCGCCTGCGCTTCTTTTTCGTCGCCATGTTTCAGCCCTCAAGCTCGGAGAGTGCCAAAAGAATACGCCGGCCCCCAAGGGCGATCCAGAGGAAGGAAGGTCATGATTTGATGAATTCTTTTCCTTGACCAGCGATAGTTAACGACATATCGTTAACTATCGCTGAAGGAACAGCGAACCAACACACGAAAGGATGATGCCACGATGAAGGGCATTTCTCATGACGATATTTCAGGCCCGCACTCCGGCAGGAGCCGGTTCGAGCGCGGCCGTGGCAGGCGCGGACCGCACGGACACCGCGGTGGCGGCTTCGGACCCGGCTTCGGCCCAGGTTTTGGCCCTGGGTTTGGGCGGGGCCCACGCAGGGCAAGCAGGGGTGACGTGCGCTCCGCCATTCTCTCGCTCCTGGCCGAAGCTCCCTCAAATGGTTACGGGCTGATTAAGGCGATTGCCGAGAAGACCAATGGGGCGTGGCGTCCGAGCCCCGGATCGATCTACCCCACGCTTCAGCAGCTGGTGGACGAGGAACTTATTGCGGCCCTCAGCGAAGGCCGCGGGACGGAGTTCACGCTGACTGATGCGGGAAGGTCCTGGGTGGGGGAGCATGCCGAGGACCTGGAAAACGCCTGGAATTCCGGGCCGGACAACCCGGACAGGGACTTCCACCAGAGCATCGGAAAGCTGATGGCCGCCGTCCACCAGTTCCGCAGCGGTGTCACGGACGAACAGCGGGCAGCAGCCATCGTGAAGCTCGATGAAACCCGGCGGGCCCTGTACCAGATCCTGGCCGATTGATTTTCACCAGGGTCAACAGCTAGGCGAGTGAGTCTTCCCGGGCCCGTGGGCCGGCAATGTCCTGGATCGCGGGGAAGGACGAGGACGCGGGGAACTGCGGTGACGCGATGCGTGAAGGGTGAAAACCTGCCCCCGTTTCCCCGAAGGCATAGGCGGTCTCGGCGTGTTCGGCCAGATCAACGCCCGCGGTCTCGGCCTCGTGGCTCACCCTGAATCCGATGGTCCTGTTGATGGCGCGGCCAATGACCAGGGTTCCGGCGCCTGACAGCAGCAACGTCACCACCACCGCCACGGATTGTGCCACAAGCTGCTGGAAACCGCCGCCGTAGAACAGTCCGCCACCCTGTCCGTCCACGGGCAGGGCAATAAAACCGAGTGACAAGGTTCCGATAAGTCCCGCTCCCAGGTGGACTCCTACTACGTCAAGGGAATCATCCAGCCCAAACCGGTACTTGAGGTCCACAAAGACGGCGCAGGCCGCTCCGGCCACAAGGCCCAGGCCGATGGCGGCCACGGGGCTGACGTTGGCGCAGGAAGGCGTGATGGCAACCAGCCCGGCCACCACGCCGGACGCGGCTCCGAGCGAGGTGGGGTGTCCGTGGCGGATCTTTTCCGTGACAAGCCAGCTGAGCATCGCGGCTGCCGGTGCCACC
Source organism: Arthrobacter sp. K41 (assembly GCF_059089645.1). Classification (NCBI taxonomy): domain Bacteria; kingdom Bacillati; phylum Actinomycetota; class Actinomycetes; order Micrococcales; family Micrococcaceae; genus Arthrobacter; species Arthrobacter sp. K41. The sequence continues at coordinate 21,079 of NZ_JBNHEW010000004.1, forward strand.
AGGGTGTTGACCCAGATCAGCCCGGCCTGTTCCGCGGTGGTCGCCGCGCCGCCGTTGAAGCCGAACCAGCCGAACCAGAGAATGGCGGCGCCCAGCATAATGAACGGGACGTTGTGCGGCCGGTGGTTGGGGTCCTTCGCGAATCCGTGCCGCTGGCCCACTATCAGGGCCAGGACCAAGGCAGCAGTGCCGGAACTGATTTCAACCACCGCGCCGCCGGCGAAGTCGATGACCTGGCCGAAAACGGCGGTGATGGCTCCCTCGGCGCTCATCAGGCCACCGCCCCAGATCATGTAGGCGAGGGGGCAGTAAACCACGGTAACCCACACGGGAACGAACACCGCCCAGGCAGCGAACTTTGCGCGGTCGGCAATGGCACCGCTGATCAGTGCCACGGTGATGATGGCGAAGGTGGCGCTGTACCCTGCCTTGATCAGGTCGGGCGAACCCATCAGGTTCCGGAGCCCGAAGCTGGCGAAGGGATTTCCAAAGATGCCCAGTACGCCGTCGCCGGTAGTCATGGAGTAGCCCCAAAGAACCCAGACCACCCCAACGGTCCCGGCGGAAATGAAGCTCATCATGATCATGTTCAGGGCGGCCTTGGCGCGTGTCATGCCGCCGTAGAAGAGGCCCAGCCCTGGCGTCATCAGCAGTACCATCGCGGCTGACACCATCAGCCAGACATGTTGGGCAGTGATCTCCACCTGCGGGTCCCTTCGCATCGAGCCTCGTAGCGGGGACACTTGCCGGCCCTCGCACTTCCCCCGGCGTCCATCTTTCGGGTTCCGTGTTTCGGGGAAGGGCCGGCAAAGTTGCGCTCGCGTTACAGAAACTGGTGCTCCATGAAGGCCGTGTGTCGGAGGTGTTTCAGTCGTGTAAATGGCTCCCATCCGGAGGGAGATCGGGGAGGAGCATGAACGATCTGAAAGGCGGAAAACGACGACGGCGCCCCGCACTGGGAAGGCGGCGCGCCGTCGTCGTGGCTTCTTTCGCCGGGGGAGACCCGGCGGGGCGGCAGGCTTTTAGGAAAGGTTCAGAACGGGCGGGCGTTGGCCAGTACCGGGAGCTTGGCGCGCACCTCGTCCACCACTGAGGGATCGATGTCCACGACTGCGAGTTCCGGTTGACCGCCCAGCGCGGCCACCACTGAGCCCAGCGGGGTAACGACGGCGCTGTGGCCGATGCCCGTGGGTGCGGTTCCGGCCGGGCCAGCGCCGATGGTCTCTGGATCACCCTGGCCGCAGGCCACCACGAAGGTGGTGCTGTCCAGTGCCCTCGCACGGACCAGAAGGTCCCACTGTTCCGCTTTGCCTTCGCCGGCGCCCCAGGAGGCGCACACAATGTTGACCCGGGCGCCGGCCCGGGCGTTGGCGGTGAACAGGGAGGGGAAGCGGACGTCGTAACACGTTGCGAGGCCAAAAACAGTGCCCTCGATTTCAAAGGTGACAGGACTGGTACCCGCGTCCACGGTTTTGGACTCGGCGAAGCCGAAAGCATCAAAAAGGTGCACTTTGTCGTAAGAGGTATCCACTCCGGGGCCGGCGACCAGCAGGGTGTTGCGCACCCGGCCGTCCGTTCCGGGAGTGAACATTCCCGCGACGATGGCAATGTCCAGTTCCAGGGCCAGTGCACGGACCTTTTCCGCCCATGGGCCGTCCAGGGGTTCCGCGATGTCTGTCAGGGAGTGCCCGAACGCGCGCATGGTCGCCTCGGGGAACACCACCAGCCTGGCGCCGGCGGCTTTTGCCTGGGTGGCGTAGTCCCGAATGAGCTCCAGGTTGGCGGCAGGGTCTGCACTGCTGATGATTTGGGCGACTGCCAGGCGCATTGGAAGGCTCCGATCTGTTTTACACAAAATGCATGGGAGGTTCAGGCGCGCGGGTTCGCCCAGTACACGTGGAGCAGATGACTGAACCGATCGGCTGACTTCCGCTGAACGAGGGTAGGGGGCTACTGCTTGTAGCCCTCTACTTCGCTGACCGGCCGGGCTTCAGCCTCGTTGGGGTTTTCGCCGGATTCCGCTTTGGCCCTGCGCTGACGGAGCAGGTCCCAAGCCTGGTCCAGCCTTTCCTCCACCTGCTTGAGCCTGTCCTGGTCCGGCGCCTGGCCGTCGCCGGCACCGTCACGGAGGGTGTGTTCCTCCTCCACGAGGCCTTGGATACGGGCCAAAAGATCTTCGTCGTTCATGCCTACCCCTTCCGCGGAAACGTTTCCCCCAGCGTACGCCTGTACCATCAGAATCATGCCCACTGTGCTCGATATGGCAGGTCCAATCCTGGAAATGCTGACTTGGTTGTGCCTGCCTGCCGGGTTGGGATTGCTCTTTTACACAGGCTTCCTGCGCCGCTTCGTGCACCCGTGGGCCATGGCCGAAGCGGTGGTGTATTCGGACAGCACCGGGGTGGGTTTCCGCTGGTTCGACCGGAAGTACCAGGTGCACCATGCGCCCATGTCACCACACGACATCAAGGACCTGGCCGTGGGCGATACGCTCCCCATCTACTACCACCCCAAGCGCCCTACCCAGTGGCAGACGGCGGCTCCGGACGAGGCTGGAAAAACAGCTGCGGTGTTGGGCCGGTGCCTCACCGGAATCGGCGCAGTTGCTCTGCTGGCGGGCTTTGTCCTGCCGATGTTCTAGCCCTTAGGGCCTGGAGCCCTAGCCGGCGAGGACCACGCCGATGCCGAGTCCGCCCAACACAACCCCGGCAAAAGCTGTCCAAAGCACGGCGGTGGTATCGGCGTCGGCCATTTCCCTGGCGATGCCCCGTGAACTGGCGGTGTAGCGGCGACGCTGCGTGAAGTAGATGGCTGCTGCTGCCGCGGCCGAGACGGCAAATAGCAGCAGGATGGGCAGCCCGTGGACAGGAAGCCAGCGGAGGAAGATGGCGCTCACCGTCACCAGTGCCAGCATGGTCCTGCCCCAGGCGAGCGTGGTCCGCTCCGGCTGGAGGCCCGGATCTCCGTGTGCCCCGGCGGAAGGATGTATGTGCGGCACGGTTCAACGCCAGAGGATAAAGACCAGCACGACGGCGGCTGCCAGCGCTCCTGCCACGGCAAGCAGCGGAACAATGAGTGGCAGCGGCAGGGGTGCCTTGTTGCGCATGCTTTGTTCCACCCGCAGCCACCGCACGGCAGAGCCGGCGCTCAGCAGCATGCCCAGCAGGAGCAGCACTACTGCCAGGCCCTTCCGGACGGGCTCCAGGAAAAGGTCGGCGGTGAAAGCCTCGATGGCAATGCCGCCGGCCAGGAGAGCCAGGGAAGTACGGATCCAGGCAAGGAAAGTGCGTTCGTTCGCAAGCGTGAACCGCGGATCCGGCTCCTCGCCGCCGGGCAGCAGCCGTTCGGCAATTCTCCCGCGCGACGGCGGCCTGCCGGCGCCCGCATGCTGCTCACTCTTGGTCACGGTGCCAGTTTAGCCACGGCGCCAGTTGGTCCCTGCGCCTTTCGCAGCCGGCTGGCCCCGTCCCTAAGCTGCTTGCTCAGGCGGGCGGCAGCTGCTTCTCATGCCGTCGGGGAATGTCCCGGTGGCTGCCGCAGTTGGGGCAGGTATGGAGCGCATTGGATTCCTTTCATTCGGCCACTGGGGCCCCGGCCAGGGTTCCCACACCCGGACGGCAGGCGACGCCCTGCTGCAGGCAATCGACCTCGCAGTCGCGGCCGAGGAACTCGGGGTTAACGGAGCATTCTTCCGTGTCCACCACTTTGCCCGGCAGCAGGCCTCGCCGTTTCCCCTGCTGTCCGCCATTGGTGCGAGGACAAACCGGATCGAAATCGGCACCGGGGTGATCGATATGCGCTACGAAAATCCCTTGTATATGGCAGAGGACGCAGCGGCGGCCGACCTCATCAGCGGAGGCCGGCTTCAGCTCGGCATCAGCCGTGGTTCACCCGAGCCGGCGCGGGACGGAGCGGCAGTGTTCGGTTACCGTCCGCAGCCGGGGGAGACGGACGCCGATATGGCCCGCCGGCATGCAGCCATGTTCCGGAAAGCCATCAGCGGCGCCGGCATCGCGGAAGCCGATCCCCGCTACGCCGGCGGTGCCACCGGGCTCCTGCCCGTTCAACCGCAATCACCGGGCCTGTCCGAACGCATCTGGTGGGGAGCCGGCAGCAGGAAGACTGCCGTCTGGGCTGCTGAGCTGGGAATGAACCTGATGAGTTCCACCCTCCTGACCGAGGACACCGGCGTGCCCTTCCATGAACTTCAGGCGGAGCAGATCCGGCTTTTCAGGGACGCCTGGGCTGCGCAGGGCCACCAGCACACGCCGCGTGTTTCGGTCAGCCGCAGCGTGCTTCCCATCGCGGACAGTGAGGACAGCCGCTACTTTGCCGGAAGTGCGCTTCGGGACAGCCGGGACCAGGTGGGCGTCATTGACGGGCTGACCGCCCGCTTCGGGAAAAGCTACGTGGGAGCACCCGATGTCCTGGCCGAGGAACTTGCGGCAGACACAGCGGTGCAGGCCGCCGACACCCTTTTGCTCACCGTCCCCAACCAGCTCGGCGTCGGGTTCAACACCAAGCTCCTGGCAAACGTCACCCGCTACATAGCGCCCGCACTGGGATGGAGGCCTTCCGGCTCCTGACCCAGAAGAGGTGGCGTAACGATCGCGCCCGCCATGTAAAAATATCTCTTGCCGCCCCTGACCGCGGTATACTAAGCATGCTTACTGAATGTGGGGGAACCTTCCGCATACCGCAGCCGTTACTCTTAAAGTGCGGCTTGGGGGCTTAGCGCCCCCACTACAGCGTGACTGCGGAACGGTCATATGACGGAGAGAGAGAAATATGGCCCGCGCCGTTTTAGGCTTGATCGCATGATCCGGCTACGCCAGTTGGCCCAGGCGGCCTCTGTACTCACCACGCCCTTGGCGCCGGAGGACATCTTAGCGCTGTTCAACCCCGTCTACTCTGCGCGGCAGCTTCGTGGTGTGGTCACCCGGGTAGTCCAGGAGACGGCGCAGTCCGCCACCATCTTCTTCCGGCCCGGCCGCGGCTGGCACTCCCACCTTGCCGGCCAATGGGCCCGCATCGGTGTCGAGCTGGACGGGGTCCGCCACTGGCGGTCCTATTCCCTCAGCGCCCCCGCCGGCAAGGACCCCGCCATCACGGTCACCGACGTTGGCGCAGTCTCCGGCACGCTGGTGCGCACCACCCGCCCGGGCGACGTCCTGTTCCTGGCGCCCCCGCAGGGTGACTTCGTGCTCCCGGAGCACCCCCGGCCCCTCCTGATGGTGACGGCTGGAAGCGGCATCACCCCGGTGATGTCCATGATCCGCACGCTTGTTCCGCGGCGTCCTGATGCCGACGTCGTGCTGGTCCACTCGGCCCGCACCCCCGGCGACAGCCTCTTCCGCGAAGAACTCGCCGAGCTCGCTGATCAATTCCCCAACTTCCGCCTCGCCCACTGGTTCACCGGCGAGCAAGGCCGCATGGACCTGACCAACACCGCACAGCTGGACGAGATCTGCCCGGACTGGAAGGAACGCGCCGCCTATGCCTGCGGTCCGGACAGCTTCCTGGACGACGCCGAGGCGCTGTGGAAGCGTGCCGCGCTGACCACGGCGGCGCCGGGTTCGGATGTTGCGGTGGCTGGTGACCCCGGAAACCTCATGATTGAGCGTTTCAACACCACGTTCAACGCGGGGGTGGGGCACGACGGCGGCATGGTCACCTTTGAAACGTCCGACCGGGAAGTGGAAGCCGACGGCGACACCCCCCTGCTGGACGTGGGCGAGGACGCAGGCGTGCTGATGCCCAGCGGCTGCCGCATGGGCATCTGCCACAGCTGCCTTACCCCGCTCCGGGCCGGACAGGTCCGCGACCTCCGTACCGGAGAAATTCATGGCGAACCCGGCCAACTGATCCAAACGTGTGTCTCGGCAGCCGCCGGACCCGTCAACCTCGAAGCCTGAGGAGAACCACGTATGTCTGTAATTACCCCAAGCAAGCACACACCTGCCGAAAGCAGTTCCACCGGAGGGTCAAGGACGCGCCCCGGAAAGCTGGCAGAAACCGGCAGCCCCACCGTCCGGCCACCTGCTGCCGCCCACCTGACCGACGAGCAGGTGGCCGAGCTTGGACGCGAACTCGATGCCATCCGCGACGAGATCCTCGGCAAGCGCGGAGCGGAAGACGCTGCGTACATCCGCCGCATGATCAAAATCCAGCGCGGCCTGGAAATCTCCGGCCGAGCAGCCCTGCTGGTCAGCAAAAACAAGGCCGCCTGGGTTACGGGCACCACCCTGCTGAGCCTGGCCAAGATCCTTGAAAACATGGAACTGGGCCACAACATCCTGCACGGCCAGTGGGACTGGATGCGGGACCCGGACATCCACTCCACCACCTGGGAATGGGACTTCGTCACGCCCTCGCGCTCCTGGCAGCACACCCACAACGACCTCCACCACCGCTGGACCAACGTGGTGGGCAAGGACAACGACGTCGGATACAACCTCCTGCGCATGGACGAGAACCAGCCGTGGAAGCCCATCAACCTGGCCAACCCGCTGTTCAACGCCATCCTTGCTCCCGTCTTCGAGTGGGGCATCGCCATCTATGATCTCGAGCTCACTGAGTTCAAGGAAGGCACGAAGTCCAAGGAGGCCCTGCTCAAGGACCTGAAAGCCCTGGGCAAGAAGGTCGTCACGCAGTTCACCAAGGACTACGCCGCCACGCCGGCGGTCGCGATGCTCACCGGCTCAGGCAAGCAGGCCCTCTACGGCACCCTGGCTGCCAATGCCGTACGCAACGTGTGGGCCCACGCCGTCATCTTCTGCGGCCACTTCCCCGAAGGCACTGACACCTTCACCGAGGAAATGGTGGAGGGTGAAACCCGCGGCGACTGGTACGTCCGCCAAATGATCGGGTCCGCCAACATCTCAGGTTCCAAATTCATGCACCTCATGACCGGCAACCTGTCGCACCAGATCGAGCACCACCTCTTCCCGGACCTGCCGTCCAGCCGGTACGCCGAAGTGGCGCCGAAGGTCCGCGAGATCTGCCAGCGTTACGGTCTGAAGTACACCACCGGCCCGCTGCTCAAGCAGGTGGGCTCCTCCTGGGCCAAGGTCTTCAAGCTGGCCCTGCCGGGCAAGACCGCCAAGGCCTGATCAAAGCACGGCAGCATTAGAACACTGAATGCACCTCCGGTACCGGGAACCAACCCCGGCGCCGGAGGTGCATTTCTGTTCCCCCAGACGCACGCTCTCTCACTTTCCGCAGGTTCCCCCCCGACGCTCTCTCACCTTCTGCAGGCTTTTCCCTAACGCTCTCTCACTTTTCCGGGCGGACGCCGCATAATTGATCCCACAGCCGCCACGGCCTATGGAGGAATCATGCGGATTCTCGGAGCTCTTGTTGTTATCTGGCTGATCATCGGCGGTGTGGCCGCCTGGCAGCGGGGCTACTTCGCGGGAGCACCGGGCACCTGTGCGCAAGCCGGGACTGTAGCGATCACCATTGTCGCCGGCCCCCTGAACTACATGGGCGCCAATCCACAGATCTCCTGCGAGCTTCCGCAGCCCTCGCAGTAGCGCCGGGCACGGCGGTCCAACCTAGAGTAGGGATTGCGTGGGCAAGGGATCTCTCCCGCCCGCACCGATACCACAGTCTCGAAAGGACCTGCCGCGATGGCCTTCATCACCGTTGGAACCGAAAACAGCACTGACATCGAGCTTTACTACGAGGACCACGGCTCGGGTCAGCCCGTCGTGCTGATCCACGGCTATCCCCTGGACGGCGCCTCCTGGGAGAAGCAAACAAGGGCTCTGCTCGACGCCGGCTACCGCGTTATCACCTATGACCGCCGCGGCTTCGGCAAATCGAGCAAGACCACCGAGGGCTACGACTACGACACTTTCGCTGCCGACCTCAACACCATTCTGACCGATCTGGACCTGAACGAGGCAGTACTGGTTGGTTTCTCTATGGGCACCGGCGAAGTGGCCCGCTACCTGAGCACCTATGGCTCCGCCCGGATTTCCAAGGCAGCGTTCCTCGGATCCCTTGAACCTTTCCTGCTGAAAACCGATGACAACCCCGACGGCGTTCCGCAGGAGGTCTTCGACGGACTAACTGAGGCTGTGACTGCGGACAGGTACGCCTTCTTCACTGAATTCTTCAAGAACTTCTACAACAGCGATACCTTCCTGGGCACGCCCCGCCTCAGCCAGGAGGCGGTCACTGCCAGCTGGAACACCGCCGCCGGCGCCGGAGCCACGGCATCTGTTGCAGCCCAACCCACCTGGCTCACGGACTTCCGGGAGGACATCCCCAAGATCGACGTTCCCGCACTGATCCTCCATGGCACTGCGGACAACATCCTCCCCATCGACTCCACAGGACGGCTGTTTGCCAAAGCGCTGCCCGATGCCGAATATCTGGAAGTTGAGGGTGCCCCGCACGGCCTGCTGTTGACCCACGCTGCCGAGGTCAACGAAGCATTGCTGCGTTTCCTCGCGAAGTAGCCCTCGCACAAGGCAAGAACTTCCGACGGCGGCGGGGAACCGCCGTCGGAAGTCACCGAGCGCTGGCATCATTCTGCGTGAGGTGAGAGAGCGTGTCTGGAAACCTTGCATCAAGTGAGAGAGCGTGTCTGGAAACCTTGCATCAGGTGAGAGAGCGTGGCTGGTTTCGACGACGGCAGATGTCGGCCGGGCAGGCAGGCTAGCGGAGGGACTTGCCGGACACGCGGGGCGCCTGCGAAAGAGGCTGCGGGGAAGAATCTTCCGGAGTAAGGGGCGCGGGGCAGAGTTGGTTCGCCAAGGCCTGGAGTTCCTTTGGGTGGAAGGGCTTGGTGAGATACGCGGCGGCGCCGGAGGCCATTCCGGCAAGGACGTCATCATTTTCGGACCGGGCCGTGAGGAACAGCAGGGGGGCCTTGCTCAGCGCCCGGACAGCGCGGGCCACCACATGTCCGTCCATGTCCGGCAGACCCAGGTCCAGTGTTACCAGTGTGACGGCAGGGTCCGCCGCGGCCGCGATACCCTCTGCGCCGGTGGCAACTGCCCTGACAGTGAAACCTGCACGGGTCAGGACCACAGTGATCAGTCCGCGGATATCGTCGTTGTCTTCAACGACGAGGCAGACACGCTTGTTTTTCATTGGAGCCCCCCGGCAAGAGTTGGCCCCAGTCTACCCCCGGGCCCGGGCCAGGGAAGCAACTATGACAGGCAGGCCGGCGACGGCAACACACGTCGGTCGCCGGTGGTGCCAGAAGCCCTCTGCTACCCGTCGTAGTGGGTGCGTGCCGGGCCCTGGCCCAGGGACTTGACCACTGCCGTGGCAACGTCGTGCAATTTCGAATTGCGGGTGCTGGACGCTGTCTTTAGGATTTCGAAGGCGTCCTGCTGGCTGCACCTGTTTTGGGCCATGATGATGCCCACGGCCATGTCGATCACTGTCCGGGACTCAAGTGTGGCGCGCAGGTTTGCCGCGGTCTCGCTGTGATGCGCAAATCGGACTGCCAGCCGGAGTGCGAGGGAGGTCTGGCTGACGAAATCCTGGGCGAATTTGAGCACCCGGGCCTCAAACCTGTTCGGGCGTCCCGAGTACAGCAGCAACGCAGCTTTGGTCTCGCCTTCGAGCTGGAAGGGCAGCGCGAGGACGGAGCGGACGCCCTCGCCCACCAGTGCTGCGGAGTAGTCGGGCCACTGGCCGTCATGGCGGATGTCCGGCACCTGGACGGTTTCCTGGGTGGTGGAGGCCGTCAGGCTGGGAGTCTGGTTGAACTCGTACTCAAGCCGCGCAACCGCCTCGGCGGCAGGACTGCTGCTGACCACAGTTGCGGCCTTTCGCCGGCGCAGCAGCGTGATGGCGCTCAGAACCTCGTCGCCCGGCTCGGAAAGACTGCGGGCCGATACTTGGGCCAGTTCCATAAGGAAGTCCTCAACATCGGAGCTGTTGAGGACAAGTTCGTGCAGGTGCTCGGTAATGGATGTATCAATTTTTGCAGTTGACTCGCTGGCCACGGATTCTTTCAAGCCATTCGCTCAGGTCTAAGCGAGCACGTAGCGTTCTGGCCGCCCCGAAGGGGAAGGCCGCAGTGCTCGCTGGATCGACGAACTTTCCAACGGCCTGCTGCTAAACCGATATCCAGAAGTATATACATCCCCAGAGGCCCGGAAACGTCGGTTCACGCTGCGCAGGCCCGCTGATACTGGCGCGGGAACGGGCATTACCGGCAGAATGGGGCACGCGCCGGTGCTGCCGGCGGCGGACCCGGAAAGCCAGCGCCAGTTGCGCCATGGAGGGACAGACACATGACCAGGTTGCTCATCATCGGTCCGCCCGGCTCCGGCAAGGGAACGCAGGCAGAACACCTGGCGCGGCATTTCGGTATCCCGGCCGTTTCCACGGGTGAGATCTTCCGAAGCAACGTCAGCAGCGGGACTGAACTGGGCAATGAAGCCGCAAGGTACCTCGACGACGGCGAGTTCGTGCCGGACGACCTCACCAATGCCCTGGTCAAGGACCGGCTCCGGGACGCCGACGTCCAGGGCGGCTTCCTTCTGGACGGCTATCCGCGCACGGCAGCCCAAGTAACCGAACTCGACAATATGCTGTCCTCCCAGGGACACGGCATCGATGCGGTGATCGAGCTCCGGGCCCCTGACGCCGAGCTGGAACGGCGGATGCTGCGGCGTGCCGAGGACGGAGGCCGCGGGGACGATACGGTGGACGTGTTCCGGCGCCGCCTTGACCTCTATCACCGCGAGACACACGAGGTCGTGTCCGTCTACTCGGGCCGGAGCCTGCTGGTGCCAGTTAACGGCAGTGGCGACCCCGGCGACATCACGGAACTCGCGATCGCCGCCGTCGAACGCTTCATCAAGGAAAAAGGAGAACGCGCATGAGGGTGGCAGTAACGGGAGGAAGCGGAAAGCTGGGACGGCACGTGGTGCGCAGGCTGACCGGCGACGGGCACCAGGTGCTGAACCTGGACCGGGCAGGGGAGCGGAACCCCGGTCTGGTGGTGGTGGATCTGCGGAACTATGGCCAGGTGGTGGATGTCCTGCTCGGGCTGGACGACCGGCACGCCGGGTTCGACGCCGTGGTCCACCTGGGTGCCGTTCCCGCGCCCGGCATTATCCCGGACGCGGCCACGTTCGAAAACAACATGCTCGCCACCTACAACGTGTTCCAGGCGGCCCGGCGCGCCGGCATCAAGAAGGTGGTGTACGCCTCAAGCGAGACGGTCCTGGGACTGCCGTTCGACGTCGACCCGCCCTACATTCCGGTGGACGAAGAGTACCCGGCGCGGCCGGAGAGCACTTACTCGCTGGTGAAGCACCTAGAGGAGCAGATGGCCGTGGAGCTGACCCGGTGGGACCCGGAACTGAGCATCTCCGGGCTCCGGTTCTCCAACGTCATGGACGTGGAAGACTACGCCGGGTTCCCTGCATTCGACGCCGATGCCACGCTGCGGAAATGGAACCTCTGGAGCTACATCGATGGCCGCGACGGCGCGCAGGCCGTGGTCCGCGCGCTGGAAAACGCAAAGCCGGGCTTCGAGGCGTACATCATCGCCAACGCGGATACGGTGATGAGCCGGTCCAGTGCGGAACTGGCTGCGGAAGTGTTCCCCGCCGTCAAGGTCACCAAGGACCTGGGCGAGCACGAAACCATGCTGTCCATTGACAAGGCACGGCGCCTGCTGGGTTTTGAGCCGGAATACTCGTGGCGGAACCACCGGTTGAGTGTCCCCGCGGGCGCCTCGATCTGAGCTTTGGCGCAGAGCCGCAGAAATCCCAAAGGGTTGGCACAGGATCCTGCAAGGAGCCGGGTCCAGTGCGGAAACGGGTCCTAGTCTTTTGGCAGGGCGGGACGATTCACCTGCCCGCGCAGCCCGCAACGCCGAAGCAAGGACCCCAAAATTCGTACTCCATCCTTTGTGCTGCCCGCCGCAGCAGTGCTGGTTTCCGCCGTCGCCCTTTCCGCCGCTTCCCTGCCGGCATCAGCAGCGCCGCCGGCGCCGGTAGAAGCGACGGGCCGCTACATTGTCCAGTACGCAGCCAATGCCGATGTTGCCGCAGAGGCAGCAGCAATGCGGGGGCAGGGACTGGCGGTGGGCCGCACCTTCGCCCACGCCATCCGCGGCGCAGTGGTAACCGCCAATCCTGCACAGGCCGCTGCCCTGGCGCGGTCCGGGCGCGTGGTCTCGATGGAAGCGGATGCGCCCGTCAGTCTTTCCGCTTCCCAGCAGCCCGCACCCTGGGGCCTGGACCGCGTAGACCAGAGGCCCCTGCCCCTCTCCGGGTCCTACTCCTGGACGGCGTCCGGAACAGGGGTGAACGCCTATGTGCTGGACACGGGGGTCCTTGCCTCCCACGCCGATTTCGGCGGCCGGGTTGCAGGCGGCTGGTCTGCCGTCGCTGACGGCCTGGGCTCCAGCGACTGCAACGGGCACGGCACCCACGTGGCCGGATCGGTTGCCGGGTCCACTTACGGGGTGGCCAAGGGCGCCACCGTGGTGCCGGTGCGGGTTCTGGACTGCAACGGCTCCGGCTACAACTCCGACGTCATAGCCGGCCTGGACTGGATCGTCGCCCACCATCCTGCCGGAACGCCCGCTGTGGCAAACCTCAGCCTCGGCGGCGCCGCCAGTTCCTCAGTGGACGCCGCCATCACGGCTGTAATGAACGACGGCGTCGCTGCAGTGGTTGCCGCCGGCAACTCCGCCGTTGATGCCTGCGGTGGTTCCCCCGCCCGCGTCCCGGGGGCAGTCACTGTCGCCGCCAGCGACTCCGCTGACCGGCAGGCGTCCTTCTCCAACTTCGGCTCCTGCGTGGACCTCTACGCGCCCGGCGTCAGCATTACCTCCACCCACCACACTTCCGCCACCGCCACGGCGTCCATGTCCGGAACCTCCATGGCCGCTCCCCATGCGGCAGGGGCAGCTGCAGTGCTGCTTTCCCAGGACCCGGCACTTTCGCCGGCTCAGGTAGCGGGCGCGCTGGTGTCCAACGCCACCGCCGGAGTGATCACCGGAGCCACCAGCGGCACGCCCAACCGGCTGCTGTTTGCCGGCGCTGTGGCTCCCGCACCCGCGCCGGCTCCTGCGCCCGCACCCTCGCCGGTTCCTGCTCCGGCTCCTGCGCCCACCGTCACCGCCGCGACGCCGGCAGCAGACGCGTCGGCGGTGGCAAACGGAACCAACGTGACCGCCACCTTCAGCGCCGCCGTCCAGGGAGTCACCACCGGAACATTCGTGCTTAGGAACGCTGCCGGCAGCACCGTTCCCGCCAGCGTCACCTACAACACCACCACCCGCACCGCCACCCTGGACCCGGCCGCCGCGCTGGCCGCGGACACCCGCTACACAGCCACCCTGGCGGGCGGCACGTCAGCCATCCGCGACAGTGCAGGAACCCCGCTGGCTTCCACCAGCTGGAGCTTTGTTACCGGACCCGGCCCCGTACTCACCGGCTACACCCCCGGCAGCAGTGCAACGCTGGTACGACGCACCAACAACATCAGCGTTACGTTCAGTGAGGCTGTCCAGGGCGTTACCGGGACCACTTTCACGGTGAAGAATGCTGCCACCGGCGCAGTGGTACCGGCGGCTGTATACCGGAACGGCACCACCAACCAGTGGATCCTGGACCCCCAGCAGGCCCTGGCTGCGAAGACCAGGTACACCGTGACGGTGACCGGTGGCAGCGCCGGAGTACGGGACCTTGCCGGAAACCCGTTCGCCGGCAGGAGCTGGCAGTTCACCACGGGATCGTTCTAGCCCACACAGCAGGAACTACGGCATCTCCAGCAGGAACTCGGCCCGGCCATGCACGGTTCCGTTGATCTGCAGCTCCAACGCATGCACGCCCGGATGGTAAACCCTGGTGGTCATCTGCCTGAAAGCATGGCGCCTGGACAGGCTCCGGCTTTCACCCGGGGCCAGGGTGAGGGTTGAAATCTTGAAGACCTTCGCGGACAGGCCGCCGTTGGCCTTGCGGTAGTGCACCAGGTAGTCCACGGCGAGGCGCACGTCCTCGGTGCCGGTGTTGGCGACCTCAAAGGCAAACGTCAACTCACCCGGCAATGAAAGGACGTCCCGGTCAAGGCGCGGGCCTGTAACAGCCACTGACGCCGGAGGAAAGCCCAGCAGGGCCAGAGCGCCGGGATGGCCCTTCTTGATGAGGGTCCGGAGCCCGTGGCGGACCACCCATTCGGTGTTGCCGTCCGCCGCGGAAAGCCAGTGGCGGGCGGTGTCCACAACAGCGTCGGGGGCATGCCGGGCGAGATCGTTGAGGTGGTTCGCCACCGAACGCCGGACGTACTCGGACGGGTCGCGGTAGAGGGCAGTAAGGATGGGAAGGGTGGCGCCGGGCCGCTGAAGGAGGGCCGGGACGCGCACCGCCCACGGCAGGTAGGGGCGCGTGCCCTCGCTGGCCAGACGGCGGACGTGCTCATCGGTGCTGGCCGTCCAACCCAGGATTGCTGCCAGGGCCCGCTCCGGATTATTTGCCAGGAGGCGGCGGACTGCGAACTCCCCGGTGAGCCTTGGCGTCAGTTGCGCCAGCAGGCCGAGGCAGTTGTCGAAGTCATCAGCTGAACCTGATGCAAGAGCCAGGGTGACGGCCGCCTCCGATACGGGCCAGAGGACCCAGCCGGTGAAATCCGGAACTGCCAGTGCCGCCCGGAAGGCGGCAGACGCCGTCGTATATGCCGGGGCTGGACCTGAGCCGGCGTCAGCGGCGAGGGCGTCTGCTACCAGATCAGTCCTGGCCCGCAGGTTCAGGTCACCGAGCAGCGACGCGGTGGCAGCCGTTTGTGTCCACTGCACAGCTGGTGCGCTGTCGCGGAGGATCCGGGTAAGCGCTTCTATGCCCCGCGGATTGATCAGTTCATTCATAACGCCCATCCAGTCAGGCTACCGCCAGGGTACGGCGTATAAGCGGCCTTAGGCTCTGGGGCGGAAGTGCCGTTCCCGGCTACTGATCCGGCTACTGATCAAAGCAGGGCAGACGGGATAATCTTCACCCTAAGCATTTCTCACCTAGGGATGGGCATGACAGGACACCAGGGATCAGCAGGATCCGGAGCTATTGGAAAGAGCGCCGGCAAATGGCGGGCCTTCCACGACAAGTTCGTAGTGGAGGAGCGTTATCTGGAGCCGGAGGACCGGCGCGGCCTGTACCGCGCAGCCGCCATCCTCGCCGTGGTGGGGGTGGCGCTCTTCATTACCACCCTGGTCAGCGTCCTGCAGGCCGATGGCCTGTCCGCAGCCGACGGTCCCGCCCGGGACTGGCTGCTCGGGCTGAGGTCCGAAGCCCTTACCGTCGCAATGATCGTCCTGGCGGTGGTCTTCGGGCCCATTGCCCTCCCCATCATCGTGCTGGTGGTGGTTGTGGCTTGGGGGTTCTCTGCGAAGCATGCCTGGCGCCCAATGCTGCTGGCCGCCGCAATGCTTACCGGCGTGATCATTTCGCAGATCATCCTCCATATTGTGAGGCGGTCCCGACCCCCCGTGGATCAAATGCTTTTTGGCATTGACCACACCTTCTCGTTCCCGTCCGGGCACGTCCTGGGAGCATGCGACTTCCTGCTGGTGGGTGCCTTTTTGATCTACTCCCGGCGCAGTAACCGGCGGGCTGCCTTATTGGGGTTTGTTGGCGCAGGGATTGGCATTGTGCTCGCAGCGCTGAGCCGGCTGTACCTGGGATACCACTGGCTCAGCGATGCCCTGGCGTCACTTTCGCTGTCCCTGGTCATTTTGGGTGGCGTTATTGCCCTCGATACCTGGCGGACAGCGCGGATTCCGGGCGAGCGGATTACCGGCGAACTGTCGAAGGCGGATGCGCCGCGCGACTGAGGTGGCGCGGCCGGCAGGCATGTGGGCCCGGCGGCGCTTTGTCTTGCCCCGGCTGCAGGCTCCTGGGCTTTGTCAGGCAGGCGGCCGGGACCTGGCACGCTTGAGCGCCCGGTGAAGCTTGATGTTGGCTTCCTCCAGTTCCAGGACCTTTGCCACTCCGGCGAGGTTCAGTCCCTGTTCCAGGAGTTCCCCGATCCGCAGCAGCACCGCAATGTCCGCGTCGCTGTACTGCCGCGTGCCGCCGGAAGTGCGCGACGGCGTCAGCAGCCCGCGCGTCTCATAGAGACGGATGTTCTGCTGGCCCGTGCCTGCCAGTTTCGCCGCAACTGAAATGGCATAGAGGGCACGTCCCTTTGCGGGCACTGGGTCCCGCCCTGCTTTCTGCTCCGCCATCAGTTCTCCAAAAAACTTTGATGAGTCTTGCCTCAGTGTCCCACGGGTGCTATAAAAAATCTATATCCATCACCATAGATCATGGAGTTGGATACCGCACCGATCCAACATCTAACAAGCTGAAGGAGTGGGAAATGATGTTGATGCGCACCGATCCGTTCCGTGAGCTGGACCGGCTCACGCAGCAGGTCCTGGGAACCGCCGCCCGCCCGGCCGCCATGCCCATGGATGCCTGGCAGGAAGACGGTGAGTTCGTGGTGGCCTTTGATCTACCGGGCGTCAAGCTCGATTCACTGGACCTGAACGTTGAACGCAACGTCCTTACGGTCCGGGCGGAACGGCAGGACCCCACCCAGCCCAATGTAGAGCTGGTGGCTTCCGAGCGTCCCCGCGGCGTCTTCAGCCGGCAGCTGATCCTGGGCGACACCTTGAACACGGACAACATCAAGGCCAGCTACGACAACGGCGTCCTGACCCTGCGTATCCCCGTGGCGGAAAAGGCCAAGCCCCGCAAGATCGAGATTGAGACGCAGCAGGGCCAGATGCAGCAGATCGGAACCTAAAGCAGGTGGTGGCGTCGGCGCAGGGTTGCCTTGGCCGCCCTGCGCCGCGCGTCCGGCACAGCAGCTGACCGGAAGAGTGACATGAGCAAAACCCCGGACTACTACGCCGCGCTGCACGTCCCGCGGGACGCCACCCAGCAGCAGATTTCGCGCGCCTACCGGGCCCTGATGCGCAGCCACCATCCGGACATGGAGGGGGGCCGGGCTGCCGCAGCCGGGCAGCAGGGTGTGCAGCACGGCGGGCAGAGGACTGACCCAGGTGGAGGCACACTGCCGCCTGAGGCGGAACTGTTGCGGATCATGCAGGCCTTTGCGGTCCTCCACGATCCTGCCCGGCGGGCGGCGTATGACCGTGAAGCCGCGGCAGGGCCGGCAGCCCGTACAGCACCGGCGTCCCGGACCGGTACCGACATCCCGGTCCGCAAGGTCCGGGACCCGGCCGGCTCGCACGGGGATGCTATTCGTGTCACCCCCGTGCGCTGGGAAAGCGGCCCCTGGGCCTAGGTGCCCGGCGCCCCTTGCGTTTCGACGTCGAAGCTGTCCGGGACCGTCCCCGGGAGCACCACCTTGAGGAGGCAGAGAACTGTATGAGTGACTGGCGCCGCTACGATTCACACCTGATGCCGGTGTTCCACGAGCGCTTTGAGCAGCGGTGGGGCAAAGGCACCGCGCCGTTTCTGGATCCGGAAGCCCACGAGGAACCCCTACCCCGAGCCCAGTGGATCAACCCCGCAACGGGCGCGGCGCTCGCCGTAGTGCCGGTTTGGACGAACGACGAAAGGCAGCAGCGGTCCTTCGGTGTGTTCTATCTTCCCCCCGCCGGTGACATCTGGGTCCTGCGGCCCGGTTACACCGGGTACCTGGAACCGGCCGACGGCGACACCGAGCACCTCGTTACACTCCGGAACGATGCCTTCCGCAAGGCCGTGGCACACGCGAAGGAATTCCTATTCGGTGAACAGTAAGCCTCTGGGCCAGTGGTGCCCGGGCGGCCAGGAGGTCCCGGAAGCCCTTGCCCGGCGTAGGTGAGGTCAAGCGGTGCCGGCGGCACCGCTGCCCAGCAGGCTCCGGGTCAGGGATTCGGCGTCGCCCAGAAGTTCTTCGGTGGCCGCAGCCAGGTGGGTGTCGGAGACCGGCACGTCCTCGAGGGCTGCAGCAACGACTGCCCGGCGCACCAGTTCACGGGCGAACGATGCAGTGGTTCCGCGGGTACGTTCGGCGGCGGCAGCCACGGCGTCAGGACTGAAACCGGCACCTCGGCCATAGAGGCGGATCAGCTCAATCCGCTCGCCCGGCGCAGGTAACGGGATCTCCACGGCCAGGTCCACCCGGCCGGGCCGCTGTGCCAGCGCCCGCTCCAGCATGTCCGGCCGGTTGGTGGTGAGCACAAAGGCGACGTCAGCGTCGTTATCCAGGCCGTCCATGGCATCCAGGACCTCAAAAAGCAGCGGCTGCGGCCCGTGGCCGAAACTCCTGTCCTCCGCAATTAGGTCGCAGTCCTCCAGCACCACCATCGAGGGCTGCAAAGCCCGGGCCATCCGTGCCGCCTCCGAAATGCGGGCAAGGGAGCCGCCGCTGAGCAGGATGGCAGTGGTGCCCTGACTCTGTCCAAGAAGGTACCGAACGGTGTGCGTTTTGCCTGTACCGGGCGGGCCGTAGAGCAAAATGCCGCGCTTGAGGTGCTGGCCGTGGCGCTTCAAGGTCTCGCGGTGGCCGGCAATACCGACGGCGTGGCCCGCTACCTTCTGCAGAAGGCCCGCCGGAAGGATGACGTCCTGCCCCGGCAGGTTTGGCCGGTGATGGAAGGTCACCCCGCCGCTGCCAGGCCCGAACTCACCCATGGTCAGGGAAATGACCTGGCCCTTGAAGACGCTCTGGCTGTCCATCCGTCGCCGGTACCCGGCGAGGAACGCCGCCCCCGTTCCGGTGTTTTCCGCCACCACCTCGAGGGCAGCTGTCTGCCGGCCGGAGCGCGGATCCGCCGCGCGCTGCAACACAGCCAGCCGGCCGCCGTCGTACGTCAAAAGGCGCAGCCCGAAAGCCACTGCCTGGCGTTGGGAGTCCGGCCCTAAGGGCAGGTTGACGTAGTCGGGCTGGGCAATCGGAAACTGGGGGAAGGCCTGTGACTGCTGAAGCATGTCGCTCAACGACTGGTGGTGCCGCTGGCCGCCGCCGCCGATTCCCACCAGCCGGCTTTCAGGATCCAGCGCCGCGATTTCCGCCGTCACGATGTCTGCATCCACGAATCTGTGCGGCGGTATTTGTTCCTCCACCACGGCGAGGTCCTCAGCAGCCCGGCCCACGTGCGCCGTTATCGTATCCAGCAGCTGGACTCCGGCCTCGCGCCGATGGCTGCGGGCCTGGGCCAGCTGCACCAAATCAGCAAAATTGTCGATGAACTTCCCCAGTTTTTCATCCATTCCCAGACCCTAGCAGCACGCTCACCAGCAGCCATGGAATCATGCGAGGATATGGTCCTGACCTCGCGCGGGCTCAAGGACCCTCGCAGGTACCGTCCTGTCCGTAGTAAGGGTTTACTCAATGCATATTTCCGCCAAGGACCTCGCGGCCCTCGTCCCGCCGGGGTTCACGCTCGGGGTAGCCACTGCCGCCTTCCAGATTGAGGGCGCGCTGGAGGAGGACGGCCGGGGACCTGCCGGGTGGGATGTGTTTGCTGCCAAGCCGGGCGCCATTGTGGAGGACCACAGCCCGGTGGTGGCCTGCGACCACTACCACCGCATGCCCCAGGATGTGGCGCTCATGAAGCAGCTGGGCGTGGACTCGTACCGGTTCTCGTTCGCCTGGCCCCGCATCCAGCCCACCGGCAGCGGCCCTGCCAACCGCGCCGGCCTGGCCTTCTACGACCGGCTCCTGGACGAACTCCTCGCCAACGAAATCTCGCCCATGGCCACGATCTACCACTGGGACACACCCCTGGCCTTGGACGAGGCAGGGGGCTGGATGAACCGCGATACTGCCTACCGGCTGGGGGAGTACGCCGGCATCCTGGCCGAGGCGTTCGGCGACAGGGTGGCGAGGTGGGTGACCATCAACGAGCCCGCCACCGTGAGTACCAACGGGTATTCCCTCGGCCTGCACTCGCCGGGGAAGGAGCTGGTCCTGAATGCCTTCCCCACCGTCCACCACCAGCTGCTGGGCCACGGCCTGGCTGTGCAGGCCCTGCGGGCCGCGAAGGTTCCCGGCGAGATCGGCATGACAAACGTCTACTCGCCCATGGTGCCCAACACCATCAACCCGCTGGACTACATCAGCGCTGGCCTGATGGACCTGGCGCAGAACCGGCTTTATGCGGACCCCGTGCTCACCGGGAAGTATCCGGACCTGATCCGCGCAGCCAAGTTCTTCAGTTCCTTTGAGCACCCGCCCGAAGACATGGAACTCATCTCCCAGCCGCTTGATTTCTACGGGCTGAATTACTACATGCCCACCAAGGTGGCTGTGGGGCCGGGCGGCGGCGCCGTGCCGGCAAGCATGGCCGAGGCGATGGGCAGCGACCTCAGTGCTGCGGGCAGCGGCGGAACGCCCTTCCATGTGGAGACCTGGCCGGAAGCGGACATCACGGCTTACGGCTGGCCGGTAAAGCCTGAGTACATGGCGGTGGCCCTGAAGGAGATGGCGGAGCGTTATCCAAACCTGCCGCCGGTAATCCTCACGGAGGGCGGGGCCAGCTTCGAGGACATCCTCGTCCGGGACAAGTCCACCAATACGCGGTTCATCCCCGACGAGCGCCGCCTGAAATACCTCTCGGACCACCTGGAGGCAGCGCTGCGGGCCACTGCTCCGGGCGGTGACGCCGAATCCATCGATCTGCGCGGCTATTACGTCTGGTCCCTCATGGACAACTTTGAGTGGTCCGCCGGCTACAACCAGCCTTTCGGGCTGCTCCACGTGGACCGCGAAACCCTGGAGCGTACGCCCAAGGCCTCCTATTTTTGGTTCCAGGAACTGATCGAGGAGCGGGACCTTGCCCTCGCCGCGGAGGTTGCCATCGCGCAGGCGGCAGTGTCCGGGGACCTTGATGCCGGGGTTCTGGATCCGGAGGTGCTCGATACCGAAGCGCCCGACGACGGCGTGGCGCCCTTGGGTGCCAGCGCCTAGGGAGTTGCCCCAGCGGCAGGCTATGGGCCGTGAAACGTGGTTAGCCGCGGTTCCCGGCCCGGCTTGTCAGAGGACGTCCAGTGTGGCGAGCTGCTTGGCCATGCCGGCACCGTCCGGCGAGTAGATCCACGGTACCTGGGAGGTGGTGTGGTCCCCGTCCTCGGAGTGGCCGCCGGCGAACACCGACTCACTGACGGACAGCTGCCGGATGGCGATGGCCGCGACCCGGTTCGGGTTCTCCTGTGCGAATTCTGAGTAAATCGCTTCATCGTGCTGGCCGTTGTCACCAATCAGGAGCCACTGCATGTCCGGGAACTCACTGGCCAGGCGCGCCAGGTTGCGGAGCTTGTGGTCCTGGCCGCTGCGGAACCAGCGGTCCTGCGTCAGTCCCCAGTCCGTGAGGAGCAGGGCGCCAGACGGATACATGTTGCGGGTCAGGAACCGGGCCAGCGTGGGGGCGGCATTCCATGGCCCCGTGGACAGGTAGATCACCGGCGCGTCCGGGTGCTCCACCGTGAGCCGGTCCAGCAGGACAGCCATGCCGGGAGTGGCCATGCGCGCCCGCTCGCTGAGGACGAAGGTGTTCCAGAGGGCCAGGAACGGCCGGGGCAGGGCCGTCACCATCACGGTGTCATCGATGTCCGAAACGATCCCGAACTTCACGTCCGGTGCGACGACCCGGATCCGGGCCTCCACAGGATCCGTTCCCTCCGCCCGAAGGACGGCGGTGTGCCAGCCCGGTGAAAGCTGGACGTTGACCTCGGTGTCAACCAGCCCGCCCCGGTCCGCCCGGACGTGGGTGATAACGTCGCCGATAGTGATTTCGACGTCGGTGAATTGCAGCGGCACGCTGGTGAAAGCCCGCCAGCCGCGGACGTTCTGGTTGCCGTTCTGCGCCGCGTGCTCCGCTTTGCTCCCGGGCAGCGGTTTCTGCGTCAGCAGGACCCGTCCGAGGACGCGGACCTGGGTGGTGGAGCCGTAACCCTGATAGGCAATCGTTTGGGGGACAAACTTCCAGCGCTTGGCCAACCGGATGCGCACCGAGTTTACGGTGTCCGAGATCCTGTGTGCCAGCCGGAACACCTGGTTTCCCGAGAGCGCTTCCGGCAGTCTGGCTTGCGCTGTTTTCTCTGACGAATTATTCGGAGCCGTGTCCATGGTTCCACTCTGCCACAGGGCGGCGCCCGTGGATGGGAACGCTGGGCTGCGGGGACCTGTGTGACGTCATCCTTCTCCCAGGATCGCCCGCAGGGTCTCGGCGTTCCGCACGGCGTGGCCGTCGCCGTCGTTATTGAAATACGCGTAAACATCCAGCCCCCGGCCGGACCACTCCCTGATCCGGTCCGCCCACCACTGCAGGTCCGCGTCGGAATAGGAGCCGGCATACAGGTGCTGGTGGTCCGGTCCGTGAAGCCGGACATAGGTGAAGGGCGCTGTGGTGCGCAGGAGGCAGGGAAGGTTGGCGCCGCTCATGATGCAGTAGGCGGCCTGGTGGCGCTCCAGCAGGGCGAATACTTCGGGGCAGTCCCAGCTGGAGTGGCGGAACTCCACGGTGACGCGGATCCAGTCCGGGACGGCGGCCAGGAAGTAGTCCAGCCTGGCATCGTCCCGTTCCATGCCGGGCGGCAGCTGCACCAGGAGGACGGCCCGCTTATCGCCCAGCTCGTGCCAGCACCGCGTGATGCGCTCGAGCCACACCTCCGGTTCGTAGAGTTTCCTGGCGTGTGTCAGGCCCCGGGGAGCCTTGACGGACATGTTGAAGCCGGGCGGCAACCGCCGGTTCCAGCCGGCAAACGTCGTGTCCCGGGGCCAGCGGTAGAAGCTGGCGTTCAGTTCGACGGTATGAAAACGGGCCACATAGTGCTGGAGCCGGTCCTTCACCGGCAGCTTGGGAGGATAAAGGACGTTTTCCCAGTGGTTGTAGCTCCATCCGGAGGTGCCGATGTGGATTGCCATGAATGCCTCCGGTGACTGCTGCTTTGTTTTGAGGCTACACCCCTCCACCCGGTCCACTGAGGCTCCGGCTGTGGCAGGGTAAGGGCATGGCGCGAATTGAAGATTATGCGGTTGTCGGCGACCTCCACACCGGGGCGCTGGTCAATAAGGAAGGCTCCATCGACTGGCTCTGCCTTCCCCGGTTTGATTCCCCCGCGTGCTTCAACGCACTGCTGGACACGCCCGACGCCGGCCGCTGGCTCCTGGCGCCTGCCGCCGGGGGCCCTTGCACGCGCCGGGGCTACCGGGACGGGAGCCTCATCCTGGAAACGGAGTGGGAAACCCCCGAAGGAACTGTACGTGTCATCGACTTCATGCCTCCCCGGGACTCGGTGGCGGACATTGTCCGGATAGTCGAAGGCGTCAGCGGAAGCGTCAGGATGCACGGGGAACTGACCCTCCGTTTCGACTATGGCCACATCATCCCCTGGGTGCGGCGGGACGAATACGGCCTGCACGCGATTGCCGGCCCCGATGCCGTCTACTTTGTCACCCCCGCCCCGCTGCACGGCGAGAACATGCACACCGTCAGCGACTTCACCGTCAATGCAGGGGAACGGGTCCCCTTTGTCCTCACGTGGGCGCCCAGCCACGTGGGGCGGCCGCATACCGTCGATGCCGAGGAAGTACTGGGCACCACCTATGCGTTCTGGCGGGGCTGGGCCTCGCAGTGCACCGTCGAGGGCAGATACCGGGAGGCAGTGATCCGGTCCCTCGTGACCCTGAAGGCCCTAACGTACGCCCCCACCGGCGGTATCGTGGCGGCAGTGACCACCTCACTGCCCGAGCAGCTCGGCGGCCCCCGCAACTGGGACTACCGCTACTGCTGGCTTCGCGATGCCACCATGACGCTCCAGGCTCTGCTGGCCGCCGGTTACACCGCCGAAGCGGCCGCCTGGCGGGACTGGCTGTTGCGGGCCGTGGCCGGTGATCCGGCGGACCTGCAGATCATGTACGGGATCCATGGCGAACGGCGCCTGCCCGAGATGGAGCTGCCCTGGCTGAAGGGCTACGAAAACTCGTCCCCGGTGCGCATCGGCAACGGGGCGGCAGAACAGCTCCAGCTCGACGTTTGGGGGGAGGTGCTGGACTGCCTTGCGCTCACGCGCAACTCCCTGCTCGCGCACTCCGATGAGGCCTGGGATGTACAGGTGGCGCTGATGGAGCATCTCGAGACCATCTGGGACCAGCCGGATAACGGGCTGTGGGAAATGCGCGGGCCACGCCGCCATTTCACGCATTCGAAGGTCATGGCGTGGGTTGCCGCGGACCGGATGGTGAAGGGTGTCCGCGAGTCCGGACTGCCCGGGCCGGTGGAGCGCTGGGAAACACTCCGCGACACCATTCACCGGGATGTGATGGACAACGGATTTGATGCCCGCCGGAACACGTTTGTGCAGTCCTATGGGCGCCCGGAGCTTGACGCAAGCCTGCTCCTGATCCCGCGGGTGGGGTTCCTGCCGCCTGACGATCCCCGCGTTGTCGGAACCATTGAAGCCATCCAGCGGGAGTTGACCGAGGACGGGTTCGTGCTCCGGTACCGTCCAGCCGAGAGCGACGACGGCCTGCCGGGGGATGAGGGCGTCTTCCTCGCCTGTTCCTTCTGGCTTGTGGAGGCGCTGCTGGGCGCGGGCCGCCACGAGGAATCGAGGAAACTCTTCGAGCGCCTCCTGGGCCTGCGCAACGATGTGGGGCTGCTGAGTGAGGAATGGGGCGTCCGGGCGGGCCGCCAGCTGGGCAACACGCCCCAGGCCTTCAGCCACTTCGCGCTTGTTACAAGCGCCTTGGAGCTGCATCAGGATACGGTTCGGCGAAGTGACACCCCTATCCCGCCGGAAACGGCGCCAACGCGCTGAGGCGCGGCGTCCAGGGCGGCACTTCTCCTTCACGGAACAGATAAGTATACTTACTAACACCTCATGGAGTGCTCCCAGTAAGCACATTGCCGTGACTGACGGAGGAGTGATTGCAAATGGCCGGGTATTTTGAGCTCGTGGATGCGCCTGACGGCGGCTACAGAATTCGCATGATGGACGGGACCGGGAACCTGATGGCCATCTCGGTAACCTTTCCTACCAAAAGGGCAGCGGTCGCCGGAGTGGCAATGGCGCGGGAAATCGCCGGGACCGGCCTTATCCGGGATAAGAGCCACGACGGCGCCGGCACGGTGATCCGGGAGCGCGTGCGTCCTGTAAGCACGGCCAAGGATGACGCCGCCCGGGCCAGGAAAACTTCCGGAGCCAGGCGGGCAGCGGTCGGTTAATGGCCGCGCAGAACTCTGGATCCCCTGGCAGCCGGCGCCGGCAGGGGATCCTCTTTGATATCGACGGCACCCTGATCGACTCGTCCTACATCCACACCATTTCCTGGTGGGGCGCCTTCCGACAGCACGGTTACGACATCCCGATGGCCTCCATCCACCACTACGTGGGAATGGGCGGCGACCGGTTGGTGGACAACCTCCTGCCGGCAGGCCGTGAGCGGTCCCTTGATCCTGACATCATGGCCAGCCACGCCGCGCTGTACGCCTCGCACTGGCCGAGCCTTCGTACCTTCGACGGCGTCCAGGAGCTGCTGGCGCAATGCCACGAGGCGGGGCTCGCGGTGGCTCTTGCCTCCTCGGCGCGCAAGCAGGATCTGCAGGTCATGAAGGCCCACCTGGATTCGGATGCCTTCATCGATGCAGCCACCAGCGCCGACGACGCCAAGGAAAGCAAGCCATCCCCGGACATCCTTGTGGCGGCGTTGGAGGCACTTGGCGTGGAGGCCTCGGACGCCGTGTACGTGGGGGACGCCGTGTGGGACATGAAGGCCGCTGTCGCGCTGGGGATGCCGGCTATTGCGGTGACCTGTGGCGGCGTCAGCGCCGGCGAACTGCTGGAGGCGGGCGCTGTAGAGGTTTATGAGGGACCGCGGGACCTGCTGGACAACCTCACCACAAGTGCCATCGGCAGGCTCCTCTCGCTGGCGCCCAACGCCTGACGCGGCGCGCGTCAGAGAGTCTGGCCGCCGGCTACCGTGTCCTCGTCACCCGCGTTGGCCGGCTTGGCCCAGGAAACCGCGACACGCACCCCGCCGTCGTCGCTGCGGTCGATATCCGTCACCACATCGGATGGGCTGGCGCCCATCTCCACGATCCTCTCGCGGTAGTTTTCCACAAGCAGTTCCAGGCTTTCCTCCGTCCACTCCCCCGGGCGCATGCGGGTGGAGATCTCGACCGGTTCGGGCTGGTAAAGCGACATGTTGTTCCTCTTTTCACTGGTGAGTCCTGTGGGTATGCCTCTTCCTACGCTAGAAGCTGCAGGCCGTGACAACAAGGATTTTAGTCAGCCTGCTTACTTTTTGTTGCAGGAGCCGATAGCGTCGAAGGATGCGCGGCGAGTCCGGCTGCAGCGAATAACTTCCAGGAAAGGTGAATTGTGAAAGCACTGACATGGCAGGGAAAGCGCTCCGTGAGTGTGGCAGAAGTACCTGACCCGGTGATCCAGGACCCCACGGATGCCATAGTCCGGATTACTTCCACCGCAATCTGCGGATCGGACCTGCACCTGTACGAAGTCCTGGGTCCCTACATGCACAAGGGCGACGTCATCGGCCACGAACCGATGGGTATCGTCGAAGAGGTGGGAAGCTCCGTCACCAACCTTCGCAAGGGGGACCGGGTGGTGGTTCCCTTCAACATCTCCTGCGGCCGGTGCTACATGTGCGCCCAGGGCCTGCAGTCCCAGTGCGAAACCACACAGGTCAAGGACAAGGGCTCCGGCGCCGCACTGTTTGGCTACTCTGAGCTTTACGGTTCCGTTCCCGGCGGGCAGGCCGAGTACCTGCGCGTACCCCACGCCGACTACGGCCCGGTTAAGGTGGGTACCGAGCTGCCGGACGAACGGTACTTGTTCCTCTCTGACATCCTTCCCACCGCCTGGCAGGCAGTGGAGTACGCCGACACCCCCGCCGGCGGAACACTGGCAGTGTTCGGGCTGGGGCCCGTGGGACAGTTTTCGGGCCGCATCGGGGTGCAGCGCGGCCTGCGCGTCATTGGCATTGATCCGGTTCCCGAGCGGCGTGACATGGCAGCCCGGCACGGGATTGAAACGCTTGACTACACAAAAGACATCGCAGACCAGTTGCGGGAGATGACCGCCGGACGCGGACCTGACGCGGTGGTGGACGCCGTCGGTATGGAGGCCCACGGATCGCCGGTGGCGGGTTTCGCGCACCAGGCGCTGGGCCTCCTGCCGGATAAGTTGGCCCAGAAGGCGATGGAGACATCAGGCGTGGACCGGCTCGCTGCCCTGCATGCGTCCATCGACGCGGTGCGGCGCGGCGGAACCGTCTCCTTGAGCGGGGTCTATGGCGGGCAGGCCAGCCCCATGCCGCTGCTGACCATGTTCGACAAGCAGATCCAGCTCCGGATGGGGCAGTGCAACGTGAAGCGCTGGATAGATGACCTTCTTCCCCTTGTGGAGGACGACGCCGATCCGTTGGGTGTCATGGACCTGGTCACCCACCGCTCGGGGCTGGAAGGCGCACCGGCACTGTACGAAAAGTTCCAGAAGAAGGAGGACGGCTGCATCAAGGTGGTCCTCAACCCGGGCGCCTGAGCCCTGACCCTGATGCCTTGCCCCACTGGCCCGCAGTGAGCGTCCCTAAACCCTGCATGGCGGCGCTGGCTGCGGGTCAGGTCGGCCCGCACAAACTGTTCATGGCTTCCTGGGCCACGTCCTGCAGTTCGAGGACCAGCGGGTTGGATTCCAGGGTCGGTGGGGCCGGTGGGTAGGTGAGGGCCATGGTGAGCTGCCTGCTGCCGTCCTCGCTGGTCATGGACACCATGCCGTAGCCGTCCGTGTCACCGGGTAGGCCGTAGTAGAAGCGGTTGTTGCAGGTGTTGTTCCACCGACGCAGGGCAAAGCCGTAATACTGGGAGTAGCCGCCCTTCATGGCTGTCACGCTTTCGGGCGTCAGCAGCCTTCCCTGCAGCAGCGCGGCGTAGAAACGGGACACTTCCTCCACGGTGGACACGGCTCCAGTGGCAGGCCTCCCGGTATGGGAGGCCAGCATGGTTGTGTCCCTGCGGGCGCCCTCCACAGTGACGTAACCATGAACTATGTCCTTGGGCGCCGGCCCGCCCAGCCGAGTTGACTTCAGGCCCAGGGTCCCGGCGAGGTCCTCAGCCAGGACCTGTCCGATCCGCTGGCCGCGGAGCCGCTCAACGATCAGCGCGAGGGCTGCGTAGTTTGAGCGGGAATAGTCGAAGATCCGCGTCAGCCGGCCGTCCCAGGGCACGGTGGCGGCCAGAGCGAGTTGCTGTTCCAGGCTGAGCGGCCGGTTCATTGTCTCCTCCCATGGTCCGGAGGCCAGGAGGGGGACGGTGAAGTCGGGGAGGCCGGATTCGTGCGTCAGAAGCTGGCGGACTGTGACCGGCCCGGGCGGGTGGAGCACGGTCCCAAACTCGGGCAGATAGCGGCTGACCTGTGCCTCCAGGTAAAGCTTTCCCTCCTCCACCAGCCTCATCACGGAGACTGCAACGAAGGTTTCGGTGACGGTGCCTACGTGGACGGGATCGGCAACCGTGGCAGGTTCACGGGAATCGAGGCTCCGGACGCCGGCTGCATGTGTCCAGGTCTGGCCCCGGTCCCGGACGGAGATCAGGACTGCGGGGGCACCTTCCTCCAGCATGCGGGCGCTGAAATCTTCCAGAAGGGCGAAGGCGGCGGGCTTGTCCGGCTCCGGGGCTGGCGGTTCCTCAATGCAGCCCGCCGAGGCGGCCAGCAGCAGGACGGAGAACAGGGTCGCTGCAATCGCCTTCCACCCGCCCCGGTTTGTGCCCATAACCAATCTTGCCCCCGCCAGGTAGCGCAAAGTGCGGTTTTGGGATTCCAATACGACACTTAGCGCTGCCTGGTTGGGGGAGGGCGCTTAGGTGAGGCGGACCTGGCGGTTCATATCCTTGTACAGGAGGTACCGGAACTCACCGGGGCCGCCGGCATAGCAGGCCTGCGGGCAGAAGGCACGGAGCCACATGAAGTCGCCGGCCTCCACCTCCACCCAGTCATTGTTGAGCAGGTACATGGCCTTGCCCTCCAGGACGTACAGGCCGTGTTCCATCACGTGGGTTTCCGGGAACGGGATAACGCCGCCCGGCTGGAAGGTCACGATGTTGACCTGCATGTCGTGGGCCAGGTCGCTGGAGTCCGTGAAACGGGTGGTCTTCCAGACGTCGTTAGTGTCCGGCATCGACGTCGGCTCCACGTCCTTCTCGTTGGTAACGAAGGACTTGGCCTCATAGCCCTCGAGGCGTTCGTAGGCCTTGCGGATCCAGTGGAAGGAGACGACGTCGTCGGAGACGTTCTCCAGGCCCCACTCCGAGCCGGCGGCCAGGTAGGCGTAGCCGCCTTCCTCCAGTTGGTGCAGTTCGCCGTCCAGGGTGAGGTTGACCTTGCCCCGCGTCACAAAAACGACGCCTTCCACGCCGGCTTCGAACTCGGCCTTGGGAGCGCCGCCGCCGGGGCCAATCTCCACGATCAGCTGCGAGAACGTGGTGGCGAAGCCCGAAATGGGACGGGCAATAATCCAGGAACGGGTGTGGCTGAAACCGGGCAGGTTGCTGGTCACGATGTCTGTCATGACACCTTTGGGGATCACCGTGTAGGCCTCGGTGACGATGGCCCGTTCGGTGGTGAGGTGGGTCTGCGGCGGCAACCCGCCGGTGGGGGAGTAGTACTTACCCATGAAGGAGGTCCTTTGCTGGAGAATTGGAGGTGGCTGCGAGCCGCGGGTGGGCCAGCGCAGTAAGTTGGGCGATTCCGACGCCGGCGAGTGCCTGGACTTCATCGGCACCTACTGCTCCGCACTGGACGCCGCGGAGCACAAACGCTGCCAGGGCACGGGCGGTGGCGGGCTCGTCCATGACCCCGCCTTCAGTCTGCTCCACGTAGTTCCGCAGCCGCGCCGCAGCGGCCGGAAGCCCCTGCCGGTAAAAGGCGTAGGTGGCGGCGAAGCGGCTGGGCAGCTGCGCGGGATGCAGGTCCCAGCCCTGGTAGTACCCGCGTTCGAGGGACCGCCGCACCAGTCGCCCGTGCAGCTGCCAGGCGTTCTCCACGTTGTCACCCACCGGAATGATGTTGGTGGAGCCGTCGGAGAGCCGGATCCCGGTACCGGCCACGGCCAGCTGCATGACTTCCTTGGCGAAGTCCGCCACCGGGTGTTCCATCGACTGGTATTCGGCGGCAACCTGCAGCGACGCCGAGTAGTCGTACGTGCCATAGTGCAGGCCGCTGATCCGCCCCGGAACCGCGTGCGGCAGCTGCGCCACCGGAGACGTTCCCTCCGGCCCGAGAATGAGTTGCGGGGTTTCCACCTGGACCTCGAAGCGGAGCCGGCCGGAAGGCAGTGAGTGCACTTCCTCCAGGCGGGAGACCGCGTAGTCCATCGCCCGGACCTGGGCGACGGTGGTGACCTTGGGCAGGGTCAGGACCAGCCCCTCCGGCAGTTCACCTGCGGCAGCAAGTCCCGAAACGAACAGGTCCAGCGTGCGGAGCCCGCGGGCCCGGGTGGCAGCCTCGAAGCACTTGAAGCGGATACCGATGAACGGTGGAGCAGAGCCGGCAGTAACGGCGGCGGCCACTGCGGACGCCGCGGCGACGGCGGCGGTGTCCTCGGCGTCGTCGCCCCTGTCCCCAAAGCCGTCCTCAAAGTCCAGCCGCAGGTCCTCGATTGGTTCACCGGCAAGCTTGGCCTCGACGCGGGAGGCAACCGCCTCCGCCAGCGCGGCGTCCTGG
This sequence comes from Arthrobacter sp. K41, assembly GCF_059089645.1. NCBI lineage: Bacteria > Bacillati > Actinomycetota > Actinomycetes > Micrococcales > Micrococcaceae > Arthrobacter > Arthrobacter sp. K41. Next base: position 51,741 of record NZ_JBNHEW010000004.1, read on the forward strand.
CCGAGCAGCGCGCCCAGCTTGTGGAGGCCCCCGTGCGCCTCGGCCGTCGCCAGCGCCTCTGCACCCCAGCTGGCAGCGAACGACGGCGTAAAGCGGTCCGCGGGCACGTACACCGTGTGCACGGGCTGGCGGGAGCCGTCGTCGCCGGGGTAGTTGCGCTCCAGCAGGCGGTCCGTGGCGGCCAGTTGCCCGTCAATATCTGCCAGGTCCGTTGGCGACAGTGACACTTTGGGTCCTGCCATGCCTCAGCCCACCAGTTCGTAGGCCGGGGTGGTGAGGAAGTCCGTGTAGTCCTCGGAGAGGCAAATGCCTGCAATCAGGTCGCTGGCCGGCTTGTAGTAGCGGCGGAAGGCTTCATCGCCGAATTCAGTGCGCAGCCGTTCGGTTTCCTCCCCGAGGATCCGCTCCACCAGCTCCCGGGTAACAGTGTTGCCGGTGTCCGCAAGCACGGACTTGTTGCGGATCTGCTGCCACACCTGCGAGCGGGAAATTTCCGCGGTGGCGGCGTCCTCCATCAGGTTGTGGATGGCCACAGCACCGTTGCCCGAAAGCCACACGGCAGTGTAGGCAACGGCCACGTAGAGGTTCAGCCGCAGGCCCGCCTCCGTCACCTGGCCGCCGGCTGAGGCGATATCCAGCAGCTGCCCGGCCGTGACGGACACCTCGGGCCGCTGCTTGTCCAGCTGGTTCGGCCTGTCACCGAGCACGGAATCAAACACCTCACGGCACGTCGGGACCAGGTCCGGGTGGGCCACCCAGGAACCGTCGAAGCCGTCGTTCGCCTCGCGGGTCTTGTCCGCGCGGACCTTGGCGAAGGCCGCCTCGGTAACCTCGGGGTGGCGCCGGTTGGGGATGACGGCTGCCATGCCTCCCATCGCGAAGGCGCCCCGCTTGTGGCAGGTCTTGACCAGCAGTTCGGTGTACGCACGCATGAACGGCGCAGTCATCAGGACAGAGGCACGGTCCGGGAGCACAAATTCCTCGCCGGCGTCCCGGAAGTACTTGATGATGCTGAAGAGGTAATCCCAGCGGCCGGCGTTCAGGCCGGAAGCGTGGTCCCGCAGTTCGTAAAGGATCTCGTCCATTTCGAAGGCGGCCGGAATGGTTTCGATCAGAACAGTGGCACGGACGGTCCCCTGGTTCAGTCCCAGCTGATCCTGCGCGAAGACAAAGACGTCATTCCAGAGCCGGGCCTCGAGGTGGCTCTCCATCTTGGGCAGGTAGTAGTAGGGGCCCTGTCCGTTGAGGACCAGCTGCCTGGCCACGTGGAAGAAGTGCAGGCCGAAGTCCACCAGCGCGCCCACGGCCGGTTCGCCGTCGATGAGCAGGTGCTTTTCCTGCATGTGCCAGCCGCGCGGGCGGGCCACCACGACGGCGAGCGGCGCGTCGGTGCGGAGCTTGTATTCCTTGCCCTCCGCGGAGGTATGGCTGAGGGTGCCCCTGGCGGCATCGCGAAGGTTCAGGATGGCGTCGATGACGTTGCCCCAGGTGGGCGTGCTGGCATCTTCAAGGTCCGCGAGCCATACCTTGGCACCGGAGTTCAGCGCGTTGATGGCCATCTTCGCCGGCGACGCGGGACCGGTCATCTCCACCCTGCGGTCCTGCAGGGGTGCGGGCGCGGGCGCAACCTTCCAGTCGCCGTCGCGCACGTCCTGTGTTTCCGGCAGGAAGTCAAGCTTTCCCGTTTCCGCCACTCGCTGCCGCTTGACGGCGCGGGCTGCCAGGAGCTCATTGCGGGTGCCGGCGAAGCGGGTGTGCAGCTCCTCCACAAAGGCCAGCGCCTCGGGGGTGAGGATCTCCTCCGCGCGGTCGATGGGCCGGGGATCTGTGACAGTGATGGCCATTTCTGGTCCTTTCCTTGTACTGAAGTCAGGCAGTGAATCAGGCGCCGGCCAGGGCTTCTTCGAGTTCCTTGGCTGCAGCCGCGGTTGCCACGTTGGCAGCGTGGGCGGCGGCAGCAACGGCTGAGGCAACATCGGCGGCAACATGGGGATCGAAGACGCTGGGGATAATGTAACTGGCATTGAGCTCGTCGTCAGCTACCCGGTTGGCGATGGCCTCCGCGGCGGCCACCAGCATCTCCGGGGTGATGTCCGAGGCTCCGGCGTCCAGCAGGCCCCGGAAGAAGCCGGGGAAGGCCAGCACATTGTTGATCTGGTTGGGGAAGTCGCTCCGGCCGGTGGCCACCACTGCGGCATGCCTGGAGGCGACGACGGGATCGATCTCCGGCGTGGGGTTGGCCATGGCGAACACGATGGCGTTTTCTGCCATGGCGGCAACCTGCTCCTCGCCGATCACGTGCGGGGCGCTGACGCCGATGAACACGTCGGCACCTTCGAGTGCATCGTGCAGGGTTCCGGCGAAGCCTTCTTCATTGGTGTTCGCGGCAATCCAGCTGCGGTGCTCGTCGTTGTACTTCTCGCCGGAGTGGATGGCGCCAGAGCGGCCTGCGGCGATGATGTGCCGTGCGCCCTGGGCCTTCAGCAGCTGGATGATGGCGGAGCCTGCGGCGCCGACGCCGGAAACTACAATCCGAACCTCATCAAGCTTCTTGCCCACAACGCGGAGCGCGTTCACCAGGGCAGCGAGGGTGACGATGGCGGTGCCGTGCTGGTCGTCGTGGAAGACCGGGATGTCCAGTTCCTCGCGGAGCCGGTTTTCGATCTCGAAGCAGCGCGGGGCTGCGATGTCTTCCAGGTTGATGCCGCCATACACGGGAGCCATGGCCTTGGCGATCATGATGATTTCCTCGGTGTCCTGTGTATCCAGGCAGACGGGCCAGGCGTCAACGTTGGCGAACTGCTTGAACAGCGCCGCCTTGCCTTCCATCACCGGCAGCGCCGCTGCCGGGCCGATGTTGCCCAGGCCCAGGACGGCCGAACCGTCGGTGAGAACGGCGATGGTGTTGCGCTTGACGGTCAGGTTGCGGGCTGCCGCGGGATCCTCGGCGATGGCCAGGCAGACGCGGGCGACGCCGGGAGTGTAGGCGCGGGAGAGATCGTCGCGGTTGCGCAGGGCCACCTTGGGGACGACCTCCAGCTTGCCGCCCAGGTGCATGAGGAAGGTGCGGTCCGAGACGTGCTGGACCGTGACGCCGTCGAGCGCGTTGAGGGCGTCTTTGACCCTGCCGGCGTGCTCGTCGTCGGTGGTGTTGCAGGTGACATCGACCACCAGGGTCTCGTGGTGGGACTCACTGACGTCCAGGGCGGTGATGGCTGCACCCGCGGCGCCGACGGCCGCGGCGAGCTCGCTGGTGGCGCTGAAGCTTGAGGGTGCTTCCACGCGCAGGGTGATCGAATTTCCGGGGCTGGGGTTCGCCATTGAATGTCCTCTTCTTCGGCCCGGGACGGGCAGCTGCTGAAACAAAATGTTTTCGTATTATGGATATTATTATCTACTTAGTGGAAAGACAACCCCTTCCGGTTCGTCATCGCTTCCATAAGACAGGTGCTGTATCTTGAGAGCATTAGGGCAATTCTTTTCACGATGCGGATAAGACTTGTCGGAATCCGAGTCCACAGGAGACTGGTACATGGCTGAGAAAGCCGCAGGTGGCGTCCAATCCGTTGAGCGCGTCTTCGAACTGCTGGAACTGATCACAGACGCCGGCGGCGACGTCACTCTTAGCGAACTGTCCTCCTCTACGGACCTGCCGCTGCCTACGATCCACCGGCTGCTCCGGACACTGGTGTCGCTGGGCTACATCCGGCAGCTGCCGAACCGGCGGTATGCCCTGGGCCCGCGGCTCATCCGGCTGGGGGAAGGAGCCAACAAGCAGCTTGGCGCCGTGGCCCGCCCGCAGCTCAAGACTCTGGTGGACCGGCTGGGGGAAACCTCCAACATGGCCGTGCTCGACTCGGACATGGTGATCTATGTGGCGCAGGTGCCGTCGCTGCACTCGATGCGGATGTTCACCGAGGTGGGCCGGCGCGCCCACACCCATGCCACCGGCGTCGGCAAAGCCATCCTGGCCCAGTTGGATGATGACACGGTCCGCGGGATCGTTACCCGTGCCGGGATGCCAACCCCCACGGCCAAGAGCATCGGAGATGTCGAGGACCTGCTGGCCGATCTCAAGCTCATCCGGGAACGGGGCTACTCCATTGACGAGGAGGAGCAGGAGCTGGGTGTGCGCTGCTTCGCCATGGCCGTGCCCAACGCGCCCACTCCCGCGGCGATTTCCGTTTCCGGGCCGGTGTCACGGGTGGACGGGAACTTCGCCGACCAGGCTGTGCCCGTGCTCCGCGAGGCGGCCGAGGCCATCTCCCTGGAGCTTAACCGCACCTGACGCGCCATGCTGAGCACGACGGCGGCCCGCTCCTTCCTCAAGCGGGCCGCCGTCGTTCTTTTGTTGCGGTGCTAGTGCTCTGACGCCTTTTCGGACGACTGGACCGGGACTTCCTTGCCGTCGCAGTCGATGAGCTTGCCGCCCTCGAAGCGGTCGCCGTCCGCCAGGCATTTCAGGTCCTCTTCCCGGACCACCCGCCCGGTACCGGCCACAAACACCGACTGGTTTTCCGAGTTGCCGGCCTTGAGGTGGTTGAAGAGCAGGTTCAGCAGGATGGCCATCACGGCTGCTGAGCTGATGCCGGAGTGGAAGATGGTGCTGAACCAGGACGGGAACTGATCGTAAAAGGTGGGGGCGGCGATGGGAATCATGCCGAACCCGATGGAGGCGGCCACGATGATCAGGTTCATGTTGTTCCGGTACTCCACCTTTGCCAGCGTCCTGATGCCGCTGGCTGCCACCGTGCCGAAGAGCACGATGCCTGCACCGCCAAGGACGGCGGTGGGCACGGCGGCGACGACCCGGCCCAGGACCGGCAGGAGACCCAGCAGTACGAGGATCACACCACCGGCCGCCACTACGTAGCGGCTCTTGATCCTGGTGACAGCCACCAGGCCCACGTTCTGGGCAAAGGCGCTTTGGGTAAATGAGCCAAAAATAGGAGCGATCAGGCTCGAACCCATGTCTGCCCGCAAGCCTGCCGCAATCCGCTTGGAGTCCGTCCGGGTCCCGACGATTTCGCCTACGGCGAGGATGTCGGCCATGGTTTCAGTCAGGATCACCAGCACCACGATCACCATGGAGATGATGGCCGCGATTTCAAAGGTCGGAGCGCCGAGGTGGAACGGGGTTGGAAAGGCAACGATGGGGCCGTTGCCCACCTTGGAAAAATCCGCCATGCCTGTGATGACGGCAATAAGGGTGCCGCCCACCATCGCCAGGAGGATGGACAGGCGGGAAAGCGTTGCGCTGCCCACCTTGCTCAGGAGCAGGACCAGCACCAGGGTGGCGGCGGCGAGGCCGATGTTCGCCGTACTCCCGTAGTTCTCTGCGGTCCGGTTTCCGCCCATCGCCCAGTTGGCGGCAACCGGCATGAGGGTCAGGCCAATGGTGGTGATGACGGTGCCGGTCACTACCGGCGGAAAGAACCTGACGATTTTCGAAAAGACCGGCGCAATCAGCAGGCCGATCGCCGCGGAGACCATGACTGCCCCGAAGACTGCCGGGAGCCCGCCGCCGCCGCTGACGATGGCGACCATTGTGGCAACGCTGGCAAACGATACGCCCTGCACCAGGGGCAGTTGCGAGCCAAAGAAAGGGACGCCGATGGTCTGCAGCAGCGTGGCCAGGCCGCCCATAAAGAGGGCGGCCGCGATCAGGATGCCGATGTCCGCAGGTGACAGCCCGGCGGCCTGGCCCACAATCAGCGGAACAGCGATGATGCCGCCGTACATTGTCAGGACGTGTTGGAAGCCGTAGGCGAAACTGCTTCCTACGGACAGGCGCTCATCTTCGGGCCTGTTGGAAACGGCGCGCTTACTGTGTTGTCTGGAGGCGCCTTTGAAGGGGTTTTTGGTGTTCATGGCAGACTTTCTGGTTCATGGCAGACGTCTTCGTCTGGCTAACGTTGTCTGGCTAACGGTGTGTTGCTGAAAGGCTTGGATGAAAGCCCGGAGCTTTTGTCGAGGTGGTAAAAACTCCGGGCGGTGTAACGGGTGGCGCTTGAGCTTTAGCAGAAGCCGGCGATGCCGGACCAGGCAGCGGGAGCTGCGGCTGCGTCTTCCCGCTGGACGGTAGCCTCGATCAGGCCGTAGGGACGGTCCGCCGCGTAGAAGACCTCATTGGGGTTGTCGAGGCCGAAGGGTGAGAGGTCCACGAGGAAGTGGTGCTTGTTGGGCATGGAGAACTTGATCTCGTCGATCTCGCTGTGGGCCTCCAATACTTTGGTGCCCATGTCAAACAGGGTTTGCTGCAGGGCGTGGGAGTACTTCTCGGTGAAGCCTTCGAGCAAGAGTCCCCTGACGTCCTCGTAGCTCTTGTTGAAGTCCATCGCGCTGAAGTCGGTTCCGGTCTTGAAGCGCCAGCGTGCCGAGACGTCGGTGGCCAGGATGCGGTCGGTGGTCTCCTGCAGGGTGGTGTACCTGTCCTTCGGGTAGCCCACGAAGCCGGACTGGGTGGACTTCAGGACGGTCAGGTCCTTGAGTCCGGAGATCAGGTGGGTGGTGGCGCCGTCGCGGACCAGGACGGCTGTGCGGACTTCCTGGCCGTTGCGCACGAAGGAGTGGTCATGCCCGGCGCCGTGGGCCTGGATTCGGTCCCAGCTGTAGGACTCGGCCTCCCAGCGGCCGCCGGTCACCCAGTCGAAGCTGGAGGTGAAGTGCTCGCCGAGCCGAAGCAGGAACGCCTCGGGGGAACCGACACCGTCGCGGGCGAAAGCATAGATGGTGTTCTTCTGGGTGTCGGTGGCCACCACGTGGGCGTTGTCGCCCTCGAGGTGTGCGGCCGAAAAATCACCACGCAGCTGCGAGGTGACGTTGAGGTCTTCGATTTCGTGGCGGTCGCTGTCGCGGGTGATCTTGACGACCCGGACTTCGGCCTTTCCGTACTGGTTTTCGCCGAGGATGATTTTGCTGCTCATGGTCAGATTCCCAACTTCAGGTATGTGGGACCACAGTCCCGCATAGAAATTAAGCGCGCGTTTCCCGCACGTTTCTTGTACCGTCGGCCCACAAAAAAGAGCCGACATCAATAGATGTCAGCTCATTACGACCCTGCCTGCTGCTCCCAGGTTACGTGACCTGCGCCACGAATTGACAACCAGCGTACCTCCGGAATCCGGTGGTGTACATCACAGGTTCAAAATTCGGTTTGTGACTGCGGGCAAGCCTGGGCCGCCTTCAGCCGGCGGGCGCGCACCCTTGACGGCATAGCTTGAGCGTTCTACGCTTTCCACTGAACGATAAGTATTTTCCATAATATGAAACGACAGCATGAAGGAGGGCGAGATGGACCTGCAGGACAAGAACGGCTCGATGGAGTTTCCGGCGGTTGGCCAGGAGTTGTACCACCCATATGGAGGCACGGACCCGGACTTTCATATTCCGGCTGACTGCGACCGGCGGGGCCGGGGCTTCTCGAACTGGCTGCGCGGCCTGCCTGTCTTCGGGCGCCCGCGCTCCATGTAATTGCGCGGATCCTGCTCCTTGTGCTGCCTACCGTCGCTGGGCTGAAGGAAGCCCGCGCAGCAGCGCCGCCGCCGCGCTCACAGCAATGACAGCCGGGTGCTTGCCCGGTATATCTGGTAAGCCGATCGGGCATTGGATCCGGTCAATCTCTGCATCAGTAAAACCTTCCGCCCCCAGCTTTTGCCGGAAGCGAAGCCACTTGGCCCGTGAGCCGATCAGCCCCACGCTTCCCAGGTCTCCGCGGCGCAGGGCCGCATCACACAGAAGGAAGTCCTCGGAGTGGTCGTGGCTCATGATGAATACGTGGGCGCCGGCGGGCAGCTCCCGAAGGAACGAATCCGGAACCGGTGTGTGCACGGCACGCACGTCCGCGACACCAGAAGCCACGTCCGCCAGCCGGTCGGCGTCGAGCTGCTCCCCGCGGCTGTCCACCAGATACAGGGTCATTGGCATCCGTGACAGGATGCGGCCGAGTTCATATCCCACATGCCCCACGCCGAAGACCGCCACGGTGGGAAGGGACAGGAAGGGCTCCAGCAGCACCCGGACTTTTCCTCCGCAGCACTGCCGGCCGTGCTGCGCGGGGGCATGCTCACTAAGCGAGAACTCGGCGTTTTGGGGCGCGGAGATACCCCGGGCCATCATGTCGCGGGCTTGATCCACCACCGTTGCCTCGAGATTGCCTCCGCCGATGCTGCCCCAGGTGGAGTCTGCCCCGACAACCATTTTGGCGCCCGCCTCCCGGGGTGCGTGGCCACGCACTTCGGACACCGTGGCCAGGACCCCAGGCAGGCTTGCGGTCCTCAAGTACTGCAGGGCTTCCAACCAGTCCATGTCACAGCGCTGACGTCGGGACCGGCGGCCGGAGGGCGTCGCCGTCGGGTGTGTCATGGAACGGAGCGGTTATCCGTTCGAGCGCCCAAAACACTTCTTCCGGGGTTGCGGGGCTGCCCAGCGCTACCGAGCTGCCAGGCGGGCCGAAGGCTGCGACAGCGGCGCGGAGTGCCTCGCGAACGCTGATTGCCAGCATGAGCGGAGGCTCACCTACGGCTTTGGAACCGTAGACGACGCCGCTTTCAGTGGCACGTTCGAAGAGGTGGACATTGAATTGCTCCGGCATTTCGGAGAAGCTCGGCAGTTTATAGGTGCTGGCTGATGCGGTGGCCAGCCGTCCCCGCGTCGCGCCGTCGGATACATCCCACCGCAGGTCCTCAAGGGTCAACCACCCCGCGCCCTGCACAAAGCCGCCTTCAATCTGGCCAACGTCGATCATTGGCGAGAGGCTGTCGCCGACGTCATGCACGATGTCAGCGCGCAACTGGCGGTAGGTGCCGGTGAAACGGTCCACCTCCACTTCAGTTACCGCTGCCCCGTAGCTGAAGTATTTGAAAGGCTCACCCTGCATCCGGGCGCTGTCCCAGTGCAGTCCCTCGGTCCGGTAGTACCCTGCTGCCCATAGCTGGACGCGCTGGAAGTAGGCGTCGTGGACCACTTCGGCGAAGCTGAGCCAGCGGTCGTGGAACCCGATGCCCGTTACCTTTCCGTCGTCGAACCGTACATCGTCCGGGTGGATGTTGAGCCTCCTGGCTGCCACGTCAGCCAGCCGGGCACTTATCTGTTCGCAGGCGTTCTTCACTGCCCCGCCATTGAGGTCCGCGCCCGAGCTTGCGGCCGTGGCCGAGGTGTTGGGGACTTTGTCGGTGCGGGTAGGAGCGAGCCGGATGAACGAGAGGGGCACACCCAGTGCGGTGGCCGCTACCTGGCGCATCTTGGTGTGCAGGCCCTGCCCCATCTCGGTGCCACCGTGGTTGATGAGCACGGACCCGTCCTTATACACATGGACCAATGCGCCGGCCTGGTTGAACGCAGTGAGGTTGAAGGAGATGCCGAACTTCACGGGTGTTATCGCCAGCGCCCGTCTGGTGGCGGGGTGAGCTGCATTGAATACGGTGATATCCGCCCGCCGCCGTTCCACGTCAGCGCGGTCCAGCAGCGTGTCCCAGACGGCCAGCAGCCGTTCCGCGTGGCGCACCGGCTGCCCGTAGGGTGTAGTCTGCCCGGGCTGGTAAAAGTTGCGGCGGCGAAGCTCGGCCGGATCCAGGCCCAGCAGGGGTGCGCAGCGGCCCAGCAGGTCCTCGATCACGAGCATCCCCTGCGGGCCGCCGAACCCGCGGAAGGCTGTCTGGGATGTTTTGTTCGTCCTGGCGACGCGCCCGTGGACCTCGATGTTGGGGATGTAGTACGCGTTGTCAATATGGCACAGCGCCCTCGCCAGAACGGGCTCCGAGAGGTCCAGGCTCCAGCCTCCGTCGCTGGTGAGGGTGGCTTTGAGTGCCTGGAGGCGGCCGTCCGGGCCGAATCCTGCTTCCCAGCGCGCGTGGAATGGATGGCGCTTGCCGGTCATGGTGATGTCCTGGGTCCGGTTGAGGCGGAGGCGGACGGGGCGTCCGGTCAGGATGGCACCCAGCGCCGCGACTGCCGCGAATCCGTGCGGCTGCATCTCTTTGCCACCGAAGCCTCCGCCCATCCGAAGGCACTGCACAGTTACCTCATGGTTATGCAGGCCCAGCACGTGCGCCACGATTTCCTGTGTCTCGGAGGGATGCTGGGTGCTGGACTGCACAAAGACCTGCCCGCCGTCGTCGATGTGCGCAAAGGACGCATGGGTTTCAAGGTAGAAGTGCTCCTGGCCGCTGAACTCGAACTCGCCCGTGAACCGGTGGAGGGAGCTTTCCAGGGCCTGCGCCGGATCCCCGCGGGAGATGGTGGGCTGGTGGCCCTGGAAGCTTCCGGCTTCCATGGCTTCGGACAGCGTCATGAGGGACGGCAGGGGTTCGTAGTCGACTTTGACTGCCTCCGCCCCCAGCCGTGCCGCCTCCAGTGTTTCGGCGAGGACCCAGCACACGGCGTGGCCGTAGAACATGACTTCGCTGGGGAAGAGCGGTTCGTCGTTTTTGGCGCCGGCATCGTTGACGCCCGGAACGTCCGACGCCGTGAGGACCTTCACGACGCCGGGAACCTCAAGTGCCTCCTGGGTCTGCATGGCCAGGATCCGCGCGTGGGCGTGGGGTGCCTGGACGGGCCACGCGTGCAGGACATTCCGGGTGTGGACTGCAAGGTCATCGGTGTAGAGGGCGGTCCCGGTTACATGCGCCGCAGCGCTCTCATGGGAAACCGCGACCCCAACAACAGGGTTGACGGGACGGTCTGCCAAGGACTTCACCGTGCCTCCTCCAGTGCCGAAGCGTTCCCTGCCTGGAACCGCAGCAGGGCCTGCCCCAACATGGCCGAGCGGTAGAGGGCACTCGCGCGCATGTCATCGATAGGTGTTCCCTCACCCGCCATTACTGCAGCTGCCCGGGCCACCGTGCCAGGGGTCCACGGCTGGCCGGACAGCGCCTCTTCGGTTGCGAATGCCCGGATCGGCGTGGCTGCCACGCCGCCGAGCCCGATCCGGACCGATGCCACGACGCCATCAACAACCTGCAGCGCAATGGCGACTGACACGCTGGAGATGTCATCAAAGCGCCGCTTGGCGACTTTATAAAACGCGGTGTTTTCAGCCAGCGGCAAGGGTATCCGGACTGCGAGGAGCAACTCATCCGGCCTCCTGACACTCTGCCGGTACCCGGTGTAAAACTCCGAGAGCGGCACTTCACGTTCCTCCTCCGCCGAGGACAGGACAACCGTTGCATCCAGTGCGAGGAGTACCGGTGCGGTGTCGCCGATGGGGGAGCCGGTGGAGAGGTTCCCGCCGAAGGTAGCTGCATTGCGGATCAAACGGGAAGCGAACTGTGGAAACAGCTGGCCCAGGAGGGGTACACGACCGCCGAGGCCGCGCTCAACCTCCGAAAGCGTCAGGGCAGCCCCGATCTCGATGTGGCCGGAGCCGAGCGTCAGCTGCCGCAGCTCTTCCAAGCGGTCAATGGCGAGGACCAGGGGAGGCCTGGCGTGCCGAAGATTTATTTCAACTCCAAGGTCGGTTGCACCTGCCACCACCGTCGCGCCGGAGTTCTCGCGCAGCGTTTGCAGCGCCTCGTTAAGGGTCCGGGGGCGCAGGAACCGCGCCCCTCCGTCTGTTCGGGTGTGCATGGCCGGCGGCGCAGGCAGGTTTTGCCGGGTGCGCAACAGATCTGCTTCGGGGGGCTGCCCGAGCGCGTAGGCCGCATCCCTGATGGGCCTGTAGCCGGTACAGCGGCAGAGGTTTCCGCTGAGCGCATGCAGGTCAAAACCGTTTGGACCGCATTCGTGGTCAGTGGCGTGCTCTTCACCAACGAGGTCAGTGCCGGTCCCTTTGGTTGCCTCGGCGGGGCTCCGGTCCGGGCGGTAGTACTCGGCAGCCATGGAGCAAATGAAGCCGGGGGTGCAGTATCCGCACTGGGACCCGCCCCGGTCTGCCATCTGGCGCTGGACAGGATGGAGACCTTCCTTGTTCTGCCCAGTGGCGGTCCCGGCCAGACCTTCAGCAGTGATGATCTCTTGGCCGTCGAACGCAAGGGCAGGGGGCAGGCACGCGTTAACGGATGTCCAGCGGCTGTGACCGGGCCCATCCGGGCGCACCACCAGGACCGCACAGGCACCGCACTCTCCCTCGGCGCAACCCTCCTTCGCGCCTGTGAGGCCTTCTCCCCTCAGCCAATCAAGAAGCCTGGTATGAGGACTGGTGCCACTGCAATCGCGGGCCTGCCCATTGACGACTATCTTCATTCCGTCCATGCTTCTCGCTCCCGTACGAACCAGCCCTCCACGCCAAGCAGACCTCCGATTCCGGGCAGCGAGCCAGCGGCCCCGCCGGAATGCCCGTCACCTGTCCGATGTGATTAAGCTTACACACGCCGCCGGAAAGCGTTTTTCCACAAAGCGCCGGCGGCGGGGGATTTCCGCAGATGGATCAACGCCGACTTCATGTGTTGGGGTTTCCACGCCATATAGTCATGGGATGGAACAGCGGATTTTAGGCAAGACCGGACGGAACGTGTCCACTGTAGGACTGGGTACCTGGCAGCTCGGCGGGGACTGGGGCGCCGTCGATCCGGCACAGGCCCAAGCCATTTTGGCGGCGTCGGTCGAGGCGGGAGTGAACTTCTTTGACACCGCCGACGTTTACGGTGACGGCAAGAGCGAGCAGGCCATCGGGAAGTTCCTCGCGGATAACCCCGGGCTGGACATCACGGTGGCCACCAAGATGGGCCGGCGCGTGGACCAGCAGCCGGAAAATTACAGCCTGGCCAACTTCCGGCAGTGGGTGGACCGCTCGCGGAAGAACCTGGGAACGGACACGCTGGACCTGGTCCAGCTGCACTGCCCGCCCACCCCAATTTTCAGCAGCAGCGAAGTCTACGACGCCCTGGACACCCTGGTGTCAGAAGGCGCCATCCGCAACTACGGCGTCAGTGTTGAGCGCACGGATGAGGCAATGGAAGCGATCCGCCACGAAGGCACCTCCTCCGTGCAGATCATCCTGAACGCGTTCCGCCTCAAGCCACTCGACGAGGTGCTTCCCGCCGCGAAGGCGGCGAACGTGGGCATCATCGCCCGTGTCCCGCTCGCTTCGGGTCTGCTCTCCGGCAAGTACACCAAGGAGACTACCTTCGCGGAAAACGACCACCGGAACTACAACCGCAATGGTGACTCTTTCGACGTCGGCGAGACGTTCTCCGGGGTGGACTACGAACTCGGGCTGAAGGCCGTGGCAGAGTTCCAGCAACTGGTCCCTGCCGGCGCCACCACGGCACAGGCCGCCATCGCCTGGATTGCCGCTCAGGACGGCGTTACCACCGTGATTCCCGGCGCGCGCAACATAGAGCAGGCGACGGCCAACGCCGCTGCCGCCGGTATCGCTGTTGGTGAAGACTTCGACAGTGGAGTCCGCTGGATCTACGACCACTACTTCCGCGAGGCCATCCACCCGCGCTGGTAACCCGCAGGGCTTATTCCTGACGGGAAATGGGAGGGCGAATGGTGGCAACTTCCGTCAGCACCTTTGTGGAGCGGCTGTCCATTGTTCCGTCAGGACCCGGGCTCAACAACTTCCTTGACCACCGGGAACCTGCTAATGCCCAGCGCCGGCGCAACCTGGAGCTTTACCTCCAGGAGATGCTGGAGTGTTCCCCAAGGGTGCTGCTCCTCGGCGAGGCGCCGGGTTTTCGCGGCATGAGGATCACCGGGATCCCCTTCACCAACCGCACAATGCTTCAGGGGCCGGCCAACAGTTTCGGCGTGTTCGGGCCGGGCAAGGGCTACACACTGCCTCCGGAGGCTGCCGGAGTGGCGGCGGAGCCTACCGCAACGGTGATGTGGGAGGTCCTGGCGGAACTGAAGTTCCTTCCACTGCTCTGGAGCGCCTGCCCCTTCCATACCCATGTGCCAGGGGACCCCCAGTCCAACCGCACGCCCCGGACAGTCGAGGCCAGGCTGGGAATCCCGTTCCGGCAGGCGCTGACAGAACTCTTCGGCATCAAAACCGTGGTGGCAGTGGGCAACGTGGCACACCGCGCCCTGCTTTCCAGCGGCTATAGCGCGCCGAAGGTGCGGCACCCGTCCCATGGCGGACGCTCCGGCTTCAAGCGGGGACTTGAGGAGCTGCTGGAAGCCGGACTGGAGGGCCGGTAGCCCTTCGCGCAACCAAAGCCCGGGGGCCGGCCCTGCCCGCCGCGCGGCGCTGCAGGTCAGGCGTCGCCGCCCGCCCCGCCGGTAGTGCCGGCGTTCACGTCCAGGAGCTTGTAGCGGTCCATCGCGTACTGCGGTGCACCCTCCTCCACTTCGCCCCTTGCCGCGAGCATCTGCAGGGCTTTCACCACGATGGAGTGGATGTCGTTTTTGAAGAAGCGGCGGGCTGCGGCGCGGGTGTCGGAGAAGCCGAAGCCGTCGGCGCCGAGGGTGGCGAATTCGTTGGGGACGAATTGGCGGATCTGGTCCGGGACGGCTTTCATGTAGTCCGAGACGGCGACGACGGGTCCGGTGGCGCCTTCGAGTTGTTTGGTGACGAAGGGGACGCGGGCGGGCTGGCCGGGGTTGAGGAAGGCTTCTTCTTCGGCCGCCATGCCGTCGCGGCGCAGTTCGTTCCAGGAGGTCACGGACCAGACGTCTGCGGAGACGCCCCAGTCATCGGCCAGGAGCTGCTGGGCTTCCATGGCCCAGGGCACGGAGACGCCGGAGGCGAGGATCTGGGTCCGGGGACTATCTTGCCTCAGTCCTTCGGCTTTCGCCGGGTTGAGCAGGTAGATGCCCTTGAGGACACCTTCGACGTCGAGTTCTTCGGGTTCGGCCGGCTGGGTGATGGGTTCGTTGTAGACCGTGAGGTAGTACATCAGGTTCCGGTCATCTGATTCCGGCCCGTACATGCGTTCGAGGCCGTGACGGATGATGTGGCCCATTTCGTAGCCGTAGGCGGGGTCGTAGGTGACCACGGCGGGGTTGGTGGAGGCAAGGAGGGGGGAGTGGCCGTCGGCGTGCTGGAGGCCTTCGCCGGTGAGGGTGGTCCGTCCTGCGGTGGCGCCGATGATGAACCCGCGGGTCATTTGGTCTGCTGCTGCCCAGAACGCGTCGCCGGTGCGTTGGAAGCCGAACATGGAGTAGAACACGTAGACCGGGACCAGGGGCACGCCGTGGGTGGCGTACGCGGTGCCGGCGGCGGTGAACGCTGCGACGGCGCCGGCTTCGTTGATGCCGGGGTGGATCAGCTGGCCTGCGGGGGATTCCTTGTAGGCCAGGACCAGGTCCCGGTCCACGGAGAGGTAGTTCTGGCCCTTGGGGTTGTAGATCTTCGCGGTGGGGAAGAACGCGTCCATCCCGAACGTGCGGGATTCGTCCGGAACAATGGGCACAATCCGGTGCCCGAACTTTTTGTCCCTGATGAGGTCCTTGAGCAAACGCACGAAGGCCATGGTGGTGGCGGCCTGCTGCTTGCCCGTGCCGCGCTTGGCGACCTCGTAGGACTTCGCGTCCGGGAGGGTGATTTCGGCGTGCTTGGACCGGCGTTCGGGGACCGAGCCACCCAGGGCGGCGCGGCGTTCCATCATGTACTGGATCTCCGGCGCGTCCATGCCGGGGTGGTAGTACGGGGGCTGGTACAGGTCTTTGTCGAGCTGGTCATCCGTGATGGGGATCCGCAGGTGGTCGCGGAACTTCTTCAGGTCATCGAGGGTGAGTTTCTTCATCTGGTGGGTCGCGTTGCGGCCCTCGAAGTGGGGTCCGAGGCCGTAGCCCTTGACGGTTTTGGCGAGGATGACGGTGGGTTTGCCCTTGAACTCAGTCGCTGCCTTGTACGCGGCGTAGACCTTGCGGTAGTCGTGGCCGCCGCGTTTGAGGTTCCAGATCTGGTCATCGGTCAGGTCCGCGACCAGGTCCTTGGTGGCGGGGTCCTTGCCGAAGAAGTGTTCGCGGACGAACCCGCCGGATTCGGCCTTGTAGGTCTGGTAGTCCCCGTCAGGGGTTTCGTTCATGATCTTCACCAGCGACCCGTCGGTGTCCTTGGTGAGCAGGTCATCCCATTCCCGGCCCCAGACGACCTTGATCACGTTCCAGCCCGCGCCGCGGAAGAACGCTTCGAGTTCCTGCATGATCTTGCCGTTACCGCGCACCGGCCCGTCCAGGCGCTGAAGGTTGCAGTTGATCACGAAGTTCAGGTTGTCCAGGTTCTCGTTCGCGGCGAGCTGGAGCAGGCCGCGGGATTCGGGCTCGTCCATTTCCCCATCGCCCAGGAACGCCCAGACCTGCTGGTCACTGGTGTCCTTCAGGCCCCGGTTGTGCAGGTACCGGTTGGACTGGGCCTGGTAGATCGCGTTCATCGGCCCGATGCCCATGGACACGGTGGGGAATTCCCAGAAGTCCGGCATCAGGCGCGGGTGCGGGTAGGAGGACAGGGCGTGCCCGGCCCGGGACTTTTCCTGCCGGAACCCGTCCAGGTCCTCCTCCGAAAGCCGGCCTTCCATAAACGCCCTGGCGTACATGCCGGGGGAGGCGTGGCCCTGGAAGAAGACCTGGTCCCCGCCGCCGGGGTGGTCCTTGCCGCGGAAGAAGTGGTTGAACCCGACCTCGTACAGGGTCGCGGCCCCGGCGTAGGTGGAAATGTGCCCGCCCACGCCGATGTTCGCCCGCTGCGCACGGTGGACCATCACCGCAGCGTTCCAGCGCATGTACGCCCGGTAGCGGCGCTCGAACTCCTCATTGCCCGGGAACTCCGCTTCCTGGTCCACCGGGATCGTGTTCACATAATCGGTAGTGGTCACCATCGGCACCCCGACGCTCTGCGCACCGGCACGCTGCAACAGGCTCCGCATGATGTATTGGGCACGCTCGGTACCCTGTTCCCTGATCAACGAATCCAGGGACTCAACCCACTCGGCGGTCTCTTCCGGATCACGATCAGGCAGCTGGTTAGTCAACCCGCTGAGGATATGGGAGGTATCTTCTCCTGCAGCCACGGGAGCCTCATTTCATCATCGAATGGCCCTTGTTTTCATATTGTGAGAAAACAATCTTGCAATACGAGATTAGGACGGTTGGGGATGCGCGGTCAACACGACAGGGCCTCCCAATGCCGCGCGGATAACAAAGAACCGCTGCCAACCAATTGTGACCGGCGCGGAGGTCGGGGCATCTTGACCAAGGGTGACCCAGGTCATACTCTTATTTCACCATTCAATATCTCGATTCCGCAATGTGGAATAGAAGACTGGCCCCTAGCGCCGTCCTTACCACTGCGGATCCTCCCAGAATTGAGACCCTTATGCAGACCCCTCCGCCGGTCGGCGTCGACGCAGCTCCACACCTGACAGCGCCGTCAGTTGCCTCCGCCCACCCTTCCCTTAGCGTTGAAGCTCTCTGCGACTCAGCCAGCGCAGCATCCGGCCAAGCCATCAGCCCCACCCTTTATAACGTAGATCTTGCTCCCACTAAGCGCGCCGGCCGCAGCTGGTCGGGCTACAGCATCTTCACCCTCTGGGCCAACGACGTGCACAGCCTGGGCAACTATGCCTTCGCCATTGGGCTCTTCGCCCTGGGCCTGGGGGGATGGCAGATCCTCCTGGCACTCGGCATCGGTGCAGCACTGCTGTTCGGCCTCCTGAATCTATCCGGCTTCATGGGCGTGAAAACCGGCGTTCCGTTCCCGGTGATGAGCCGGATCAGTTTCGGGATCAGGGGCGCCCAAATCGCCGCCCTCCTGCGCGGCGCGGTGGCCATTGCCTGGTTCGGCATCCAGACCTACCTCGCCTCGGTCGTCTTCCGCGTCATGCTTGTAGCGATGTTTCCGCCCCTTGCCGCCATGGACAAGGACTCCATACTGGGCCTCTCCACCCTGGGCTGGATTGCGTTCGTCATCCTGTGGGTCGTCCAGCTGGTCATCGTCAGTTTCGGCATGGAAATGATCCGCAAGTACGAGGCGTTCGCCGGTCCCGTCATCCTGGCCACCATGGCAGCCATCGCCGTCTGGATATTCATCGAGGCCGGCGGTGCCATCGCGTGGTCCTCCAACAACGCCCTCGAAGGGCCCGAGATGTGGCTCACCATCTTTGCCGGCGGCTCCCTATGGGTTTCCATCTACGGCACCTTTGTCCTGAACTTCTGCGACTTCACCCGCTCCGCCGTCTCGAAAAAGGCTGTTGTGCGCGGAAATTTTTGGGGCATCCCCATCAACATGCTCGTCTTCGGCGCCATCGTCGTGGTGATGGCCGGAGGGCAGTTCAAAATCAACGGCACCATCATCCAAAGCCCGTCCGACATCGTCCAGACCATTCCCAATACATTTTTCCTTGTGCTGGCCTGCCTCGCCCTGCTGATCCTGACCATCGCGGTTAATCTCATGGCGAACTTCGTGGCCCCCGTCTACGCCCTGACCAACCTGTTCCCCAAGCGGCTGAACTTCCGCAAGGCGGCCATCGTCAGCGCCGTTATAGGCCTGGTCATCCTGCCTTGGAACCTCTACAACAACCCCTTGGTCATCGTGTACTTCCTGGGCGGCCTCGGTGCCCTCCTCGGCCCGCTGTTCGGCGTCGTTATGGCTGACTACTGGCTGATCCGCCGCGGCAGGGTCAACGTTCCGGAGCTCTACACTGCCTCGCCGGCCGGAACCTACTACTACAGGAACGGCGTGAACCCCCGCGCCATCATCGCCATGGTGCCGGCAGCCGCCGTGGCGCTGTTGATTGCGTTTGTCCCGGCGCTGGCGGCAGCGGCACCCTTCGCGTGGTTCTTTGCGGCAGGGATCGCAGCAGCTGTGTATTTCTTCATCGCGGACCGCTCCCAGCGGCTGGAAGACCGCGACGGCGAGGCCATTGCCATCGCCAGCACCCACTGACTAAGGAAACTTCGATGCGCATACTCGTTGCGAACGTCAACACCACCGCGTCCATGACGGACTCCATCGCCGCCTCAGCCCGGAACATCGCCGCCCCCGGCACGGAAATCGTTGGCATAACGCCACGGTTCGGCGCGGACTCCTGCGAAGGAAACTTTGAAAGCTACCTGGCCGCCATCGCCGTAATGGATGCCGTGACCCGTTACCCGGAACCGTTCGACGCCGTAGTACAGGCAGGGTACGGGGAGCACGGACGTGAAGGGCTGCAGGAGTTGCTGGACGTTCCGGTGGTGGACATCACCGAGGCAGCAGCCAGCACCGCCATGTTCCTGGGCCACAAGTACTCCGTGGTCACCACCCTGGACCGGACCGTTCCGCTCATCGAGGATCGACTCAAGCTTGCCGGGCTGGATGCCCGCTGCGCCTCGGTGCGGGCCAGCGGCATGGCAGTCCTGGAACTTGAGGAAGAACCCGAACGCGCAGTGGAAGCCATCATCAACCAGGCGATGCTCGCAGTAAGCCAGGACAAGGCGGAAGTCATTGTGCTTGGCTGCGGCGGCATGGCCGGCCTGGACGAACAGATCAAGCAACGTGCGGGCGTCCCGGTGGTGGACGGCGTGGCGTCCGCCGTCGCCATCGCCGAATCCCTCGTCCGCATGCGCTTGTCCACATCCAAGGTCCGGACCTACGCTGCACCGCGGCCCAAGACCGTCATAGGCTGGCCGCTCAACAACACAGGCGTGCCGGCTTCGCTGTAGGCGGCAACCCCTTACATTGGGGCAAAGGTGCTGCGCAGCGGCCAAGAGGAGAAGAGCTTGAACCAACCCCAGCCCCCCGAACGCGTGGCCGTGGTCACCGGAGCAGGATCCGGCATCGGCCGGGCAGTGGCCCGCGACCTCCTGGCTGATGGTTTCGCCGTTGCCCTTGCCGGGAGGCGCGAACAGCAACTAATGGAGACGGCGGACGGCCACCGAAACGCACTTCCGGTGACCTGCGACGTCACCCGGCCCAACGACGTCGAGCAGCTTTTCGAGGCCACCCGCCGGCAGTGGGGCCGGGTGGACCTGCTGTTCAACAACGCCGGCATCTTTGGGCCGGCGGCCAGCGTGGACGAGATCTCGCTGGCCGACTGGGATGCCACCGTGGCGGTGAACCTCACCGGCTCGATGCTGTGTGCTGCGGCCGCCGTGCGGGCTATGAAGTCGCAGGATCCGCAGGGCGGCCGGATCATCAACAACGGTTCCATCTCCGCGCACTCGCCCCGGCCCCGGACGGTGGCTTATGCCGTCACGAAGCACGCCCTGACCGGACTGACTAAAAGCATCGAGCTGGACGGCCGGGACTACGGCATCACCTGCGGGCAGATCGACATCGGCAACACGGCCACGGAGATCATGGACACCATCGGTGTGGGGGACGGGGCGCTCCAGGCGGATGGCAGCCGCCGGGTTGAACCCACTTTTCCCGTTGAGGATGCAGCCCGGGCAGTGCTGATGATGGCCAACATGCCGGCCTCTGCCAGCGTGGGGTCAGTAGTGGTGACGGCTGCGGGCATGCCGTTTATCGGCCGCGGCTGAACCCTAGAGGGGCAGGAGCGCCGAAAGGTCCGCGCGCAGGCCTGAAGCGGCCACCTTGCCCGCCGCTACTGCCTCGCCCCAGCTCAACTCGCCGGTCACCATCGCAAGCCAGGTGGCGGCGTCGCACTCAATCACGTTCGGCGGGGTGCCGCGCGTGTGCCGCGGTCCCTCCACGCACTGCGTAACGCCGAAGGGCGGGACCCGCACCTCCACCGAATTGCCCGGCGCCCGCGCGGTGACTTCCTCAAGCGTGTACCTCACCGCGGTGGCCAAAAGTGCCCGCGGGACTCGAACGTTCGACGACGGCTCCGCGGCTTTACGCCACGCCTCCACCGCAGCGGCGCCCTCTTCGATATCGATCCGACGGCGGGCAACAGGCATGTTTCCGGCTTTCTTACGGTGCGGGTTATGTGGGGACGGCCATCAGGCTACCGCGCCAAGGCTTTGCGACAGAATCAGCGCGGGTACCACGGGAAAATCTGTGGGTACCTTCCTCAGTCCAGCAGCGCCGAAACCGCCGGGCCCAGTCTGATCTGTCCCACGGGACGGCCGCCGCCCAGCACCGGCTCCACCACTTTCTCCAGAACGCTCGCAACCCCCGGGATTTCCACGGCGCCGGCAGCTGCGAGAAGCGTCAGGGCCACCAGGGAGGTGGCCCTGGTATTCCCGTCCAGTATCTTGACGGCCACGGAAACACCCTGCGGCGTGGCCATGGCGAGGACACCTTCGGCACCCACCTTGGCGATGACCTCCAGCTCGTCCATCACCAGGGTGTTGGCCTCGCCCCGGCCCTGAACCGCCCACGGGTAATCAAGCATCGACGTCGCGATGGTGGCGGCACGGGCGCTGAAACTTTGGTCGCCGGGCGCCTTGGCCAACTGGGAGAAACCCCGTGCCAGCCCCTTGAGGGAGACCGCCGCCACAGGCGCACCGCAGCCGTCGATCCCCAGGTGCGCGATCTTCTCGCCCGTGTACTCCTCGATAACCGTGCGGACCCGCTGCTGCAGAGGGTGGTTGGGCTCCAGGTAGCTGTCGGTGTCCCAGCCGTTTTCCGTGCAGGCCCACAGGAAAGCTGCGTGCTTGCCCGAACAGTTGAACGCCAGCCTGGACTTGCCGCGCTCGGAGCGCACCAGCCAGTTGCGCGCCGTTTCATCCTGCGGCCAGGCCTCGGGGCACTGCAGTTGGTCCTCCCGGACACCGGCGGCCTTGAGCATCCCGGACACCACGTCCATATGGTCCAGGGAACCCACATGGCTCGCGCAGGCGAGGGCAACCTGGGCGCCGCGGAGGGGCACCCCGGACTGCATCGAGGCCAGTGCCTGGAATGGCTTCAGGGCTGACCTGGCGAAAATAGGGGTGTTGATGTCGCCAAGCTCCGTGACCACTGTCCCGTCCGCCGCCAGAAGGACGGCGGAGCCGATGTGGCGGGACTCCACGAAGCCGCTGCGCTCAATCACGGCCAGTTCGACGGCGGAGTCCACGGTGAAGGTGGCGTGCGGATTATGCGGCATGGTGCCAGTCTATGGGCCTGCCTGCCGGTTGGCGGGCTACTCCACGGTGACCATGACCGACTGCCAGCCGGAGGCACCGTCCGGAACGGGATCCGCCCGCTGGTCCGTCTGCACCTCACCGGAACCGTCGGTGGCACGGACTTTGATGTAATGGGGCCCGGGTGTGGCGTCCCACTCATAGGACCACTGGCGCCACGTCACCAGGGATGCCTCGGTGGACAGGTCAGCTGCCACCCAGTCCCCGTTGTCGATCTGGATCTCCACCTTGGTAATACCGCGCGTCTGGGCCCAGGCCGTGCCGCCGACGGCGACCTTTCCGGCCGGGACTTTCGCGAAGGACTTGGGGACGTCCACGCGGGCCATGGTCTTGATGGGTCCGCGCTCCGACCATCCGCGCTCGGTCCAGTAGGCCCTGTTGTCTGCGAACCTGGTGACTTCGAGGTCCACCACCCACTTGGTCGCGGAGACGAACCCGTACAGTCCCGGAACCACCATCCGTACCGGGTAGCCGTGTTCGAGCGGGAGCGGCTCGTCGTTCATGCCGATGGCCAGCATGGCGTCACGGTCGTCCTGCAGGACCTCGAGCGGGGTGGAGGCGCTGAAGCCGTCGATGGAGGTTGAAAGCACCATGTCCGCCCCATCCTTCGGCTTTGCCCGCTTCAACACCTCGCGGATGGGCAGGCCCAGCCATTTGGCGTTGCCCGCGAGATTCCCGCCCACGGGGTTGGATACACAGGTGAGCGTGACGTGCGATTCGATGAGCTCGGCGTCGAGCAGGTCCTGGAACGTGAGCCGGACTTCTTCCTCCACCAGCCCGTGCACGCGAAGCTCCCACTCGTCCGCATTGATCTCCGGGACGCTGAGCGCCGTGTCAATGCGGTAGAACTCGCCGTTGGGCGTCACCCACGGGGCCACGCCCGGCACCGGTGACTGGACTCCGGCCGGAACCGCTGCAGCGGGCTTTGCCGGTGCGGGAAGCTGCAAGGCGTCCCGCGCCTGCGCGATGTTGCTGCGGGCTGCACTCAGGAGGCGGCCGCCGGCGGCGGCAATTCCGGCCCCGGCTGCGGTGATCCCCGCTGCGGCGAAGAAGCGACGGCGGCTGGTCCCGGCGACGTCCCTGGCAAGGTCAGCGTCAACCCCCGGCCGAACCGCCGGCTTCCGCAGCAGCACAATCAGGAACCGCAGGGCGGCCAGGCCGGCGAGTGTCCCCACCAGCGAAGGGACAGCATCAGCAGGCCCCACGCCTGCCCGGGTCAGCACACTGGCAATAATCACCGCACCCATGAACAGGACCCCCAAAACCCCCAACGCCCACCGCCTGTATGCCACCACGCCCAGCACGCACGCCAGGACGGCGATAGTCAGGCCCATGCCCACGAAGAGCGCGGCCTTGTCATTAGTGCCGAATGTGGCGATCGCAAAATCCTTCAGCCACGACGGCGTGAAGTCAATGAACGTCGAACCCAGCGCGAACAAGGGTGTGGCGCGCGCGGTGAAGAAGGCTCCCACGAGCTCAGCCACGGCCAGGACGACGGCGGCAGACACCATACCTGCCAGCGCTGCCATGGTGGTGGGATTTTTGAGCCGGTTCCGAAGCTTTTCCATGGCATAGGTTCGGAGCGGACCGGCCTGGGGATTGTTTTTCCGGGACTGACACAGCTTAGGACCGGGCAGGGTGCACAAAGTACCCTTGGAGACTGTGAAGGTACTCGTCATCGGCCCCGGAGGCCGCGAACACGCTATTGTCCGCTCCCTGCTCGCCGATCCCAACGTGTCCGAGGTCCACGCAGCTCCCGGCAATGCGGGTATCAGCAAGTTGGTTCCCACCTACAACATCAACAGCAACGATCCCGACGCCGTCGCCGCCCTTGCCACCAGGCTGGCCGTGGACCTCGTGGTGGTCGGCCCGGAAGCGCCGCTGGCAGCTGGAGTCTCCGACGCCGTCCGTGAAGCCGGCATTCCGGTCTTCGGTCCCAGCAAGGCGGCCGCGCAGCTCGAAGCGTCAAAGGCGTTTGCCAAGGAAATCATGGCGGAGGCCGGCGTGCCCACAGCCATGGCGATGGTGGCCACGAACACTGAGGAAGCGGCTTCTGCCCTGGACACCTTCGGCGCACCCTACGTGGTGAAGGACGACGGACTCGCTGCCGGCAAGGGTGTGGTGGTCACCAGGAACCGGGACGAAGCCATGGCGCACGCGCAGTCCTGCTTCGACGCCGGCGGCTCGGTGGTCATCGAGGAGTTCCTGGACGGTCCCGAGGTCTCCCTCTTTGTCTTCTGCGACGGCCACAACACGGTGGCGCTGTCACCGGCCCAGGACTTCAAGCGGATCTTCGACAATGACGAAGGGCCCAACACCGGTGGAATGGGCGCGTACACCCCCTTGGAGTGGGCCCCTGAAGGCCTTGTCCAGGAGGTCATCGACCGGGTAGCCCAACCCACGGTCAACGAGATGGCCAGCCGCGGCACCCCGTTCGTGGGCGTGCTGTTCGTGGGGCTCGCGCTGACTTCGCGCGGCACCCGCGTCATCGAATTCAACGTCCGTTTCGGCGATCCCGAAACCCAGGCCGTGCTGGCCCGGCTCAAGACGCCCCTCGGCGCCCTGCTGCTCGCAGCCGCTAAGGGCGAACTGGACAAGGCGGAAGAGCTGCGCTGGGCAAAGGAGACAGCCGTCGCAGTCGTCGTCGCATCGGAGAACTACCCTGGCACCCCACGCACCGGCGACCGGATCCGCGGGCTGAAAAAGGTGGAAGAGCTGGAAGGCGTGCACGTGATCCACGCAGGCACCTCCTTTGACGAGTACGGCAAAGTGGTTTCAGCCGGGGGCCGCGTGCTCGCTGTCGTCGCGCTGGGCAGCGACCTGGTGGAAGCGCGTGAAAGAGCATACGACGGTGTGGAGCTGGTTCAGCTGGAAGGCTCGCAGTTCCGGACGGACATCGGTGGCAAGGCTGCCCGTGGCGAGATCAAGGTCCCGTCCGCGTCGACCAGATCCCTGCCTGTAACGAAAGCGAAGGCTTAGCATGAGCGACAATCCTGCAGCACGCGGATTCAAAACTACTGCCCTGGACCTGCCGGGCTGGACGCACGTCTACTCCGGCAAAGTCCGTGACCTCTACGAACCGGCCGACGATTCGGTCCGGCAGCGGGTGGGCCGGGACTGCGTGCTGGTGGTGGCCAGTGACCGGATCAGTGCCTTCGACCATGTCCTCACCAGCGAGATTCCGGACAAGGGGCGGATCCTTACCCAGCTGAGCCTGTGGTGGTTCGACCAGCTGGACGTTGAGCACCACGTCCTGGCCTCAACAGTGGAGGACGGTGTGCCGGCCGCCGTGGAGGGCCGCGCAATGATCTGCAAGAAGCTGGACATGTTCCCGGTGGAGTGCATTGCCCGCGGCTACCTCACGGGCTCGGGCCTGCTGGAGTACAACGCCGCCGGGACAGTGTGCGGCATCCCGCTGCCCGAAGGCCTGGTGGACGGTTCGCGCCTGGAGCGGGCCATCTTCACCCCGTCAGCCAAGGCCGAGGTGGGCGAGCATGACGAGAACATCACGTATGACGCCGTCGTGGCCATGGTGGGCGACGACATCGCCGGGCGGCTGAGCCAGCTCACCCTGGAGATTTACACCAAGGCCGAGGAGATTGCTCGCGAACGGGGCATCATCCTCGCCGACACCAAGGTGGAGTTCGGTTACGACGCCGTCTCCGGCTCCATCACCCTGGGCGATGAGGTCCTGACGCCTGATTCATCACGGTTCTGGGACGCTGCTACGTACCAGCCGGGACAGGCGCAGCCGTCCTATGACAAGCAGTACGTCCGGGACTGGCTGACATCGGTTGAATCCGGCTGGGACAAGGCTTCCGATACCGTTCCGCCGGCGCTGCCTGCTGACGTTGTTGACCGGACGCGCAGCCGCTACGTGGAGGCCTTCGAGAAACTGACCGGGCGGACGTTCGCCTGATCCCTTCGCCGGACGGAGCCCCAGCTGCTCCCGGCGGATGGTGCTGCCTAACTGGCCTTGGCGCCTGCCGCCGCCCTTTCTTGAGTCAGCCTTATCTCCAGGATCGCGTCTAGGGCTTGTTGGACGAGGTCCTGGGCTCCGGCTGAACTGAAGGCTTTTTGCGCTTCATGAAGGAAGGTCATTGCTTCGTTCAACTCACCGGCCGCCTTGAGTGATTTGCCGAGCAAGAGCGAAACCTCGCCCGCTGTGTGCTTGGCGAGGGCATCAGGCTGCCCGTGAATTTCACGGAGCTTTTCGATAGCCGCAACGATGTCGCCCGTCAGGTAGAGCCACCGCGCTCGGATGAACGCAACCTCCAACTCATCGCTTTTTGTACCACCCACTATGGAGAACGCTAGTTCGGCGCGCTCGATTGCTGACAGTGTCTCGGGTTCAACAATCCCGGACTGAAGGCGTACCGCAGCGGACGCTTTATTGAACCTGGCCCACATTTCGATGTCGTTGGCCGGGGAGAGGAGCTTCGCTGCCCGTTCATGTTGCTTGACGCCCTCGGTGTAGTCGTGCCGCATGAAGGCGACATTGCCCACGACCCAGGCTACTTCGCCGGCAAGCTGCGCCATGGCATGTTCATCTACCTGGGAGATGAGCTGGCGGCAGTATTTCCAGGCCTCATCCAGCCGGCCGCTTTCTGCCAAGACGCCGATAAGGACCCGCAAAGCGCCCGTGACGACTGTGGAACTCGTTGGCATTTGCTCCGCCAGCTTCGTTGCTTCCATTGCCTGGTCCACAGCGGCTGAGAGTTGGCCCTTCCGTTGCAGCACGGCGGACAGCATCTGCAATGCACGGACGCCCAGTCCTACAGACTCCCTGGCCATAGGATGCTCCACCAGGCGCTCGACAATCTGCTGGCAGTCCTGCAAGTCACCGTGTCTTAACAAACATTCGGCCTGCATGTAAGTCATATTCCACCAGGCGCTGGTGTTGCGGCCCTCAAGCGCCAATTTTGCTGCGGTTGCTGCATGGCTTGCTGCCAATGGATAGTCCCTGAGGTCCCAAGCCTGCCGGGCGTAGAGGCCCGCAAGGACGTACTCAGCGTCACTGGCGGTGACGGGTTGACTCCAGGCTTCCAGCGCCTTAGGTGCAAGCTCAAGCCGCCGGGCCAATTCCTCGATAACCTCGGCCGTGGGTTCCCGCCGGCCTGTCTCGAGCAGTGAGATATAGCTGGGTGAATACAGGTCCTTGCCCAGTTCGGCCTGTGTCAGTCCTCGTTCGAGCCGCTCCGCGCGCAGCTTCTCGCCGAATCCGTTGCCCACGGGATTCCTCCTCTTCTGCACAGCCTTTTTAAATCACGTGCTTGACAGTCCCTGTGGAAAACATTTTACAATGGGTGTCAACAAGGACAGTGCTGGCTTTGTAACGAATCCGACTCGTATAGAGGAACTAATATGTTGAAGAAGATTGCAGCCGCCGCCGCTTTAGCTGGGGCTCTGGCTTTCTCTGCTGCGGCTCCGGCCGTACTGTCAGCCGGTTCCCCGGCGGATGGCACAAGCATCAGTGCACGCACCGGCAACTGGCCCAACCCGGTGTCAGAGCCGGTCAAAAAGGATAAGAGCACGGACACCGCGTACATTACGTACACGGGCAACTGGCCTAACCCAGTCTAATAGCTTTCCTCATAACAGGAGGCGAGGGAAGGCCCTGGAGCATCTGCTCCGGGGCCTTTCCCTTTACCGCAAAGTTACCGTCGCGCCGGGCAGTCGCCGATGCAAAAAGAGGGCCTCCGTGTGGAGACCCTCTTCTGTTTGGTCGGGATGACAGGATTTGAACCTGCGACCTCTTCGTCCCGAACGAAGCGCGCTACCAAGCTGCGCTACATCCCGATCCGCTGCAAAAGCAACTTTACAAGGATAGCCGATGCGGGTCCCTGATGCGAAATCCGCAGCAGCCGCTGCCGGTCAGACCAGCGAGTCCTTCCAGGCGCCGTGCAGGTCGGCGAAGCGTCCGCCGCCGTCGATGAGTTCTGCCGGCGAACCGTCTTCAACAATCCGGCCGTCATGTACCACCAGCACCCGGTCCGCCGTCTCGACGGTGGAGAGCCGGTGCGCGATGATCAGCGCGGTCCTTCTGGCAGCATCTGTATTAGCCAGGAGCCGGGCCAGGCCGGTCTGCACCAGTCTCTCCGAAGGAATGTCCAGCGAGGACGTTGCCTCATCCAGGATAAGCACGGCCGGGCGGGCCAGGAACGCCCTGGCGAAGCTGATGAGCTGGCGCTGGCCCGAGGACACCCGGCCGCCGCGCTTGTTGACATCCGTGTCGTAGCCCTTCGGGAGCTCAAGGATGAACTCGTGCGCGCCGACTGCCTTGGCTGCTTCCTCAATTTCGGCCCGGGACGCTTCCGGCCGGCCCAGGGCAATGTTGTCTGCCACCGAACCGCTGAACAGGAAAGCCTCCTGGGTGACCATGACGACGTTCCGCCTCAGGTCTGTGGTGCTAAGGCTGCGGAGATCCACGCCATCAAGGGTGAGGGAACCGGAGGACACATCGTAAAACCGGGCGATCAACTTCGCCAGCGTGGATTTTCCGGCTCCCGTCTGGCCCACGAGGGCAACGGTTTGGCCCGCCGGGATGTGCAGGTTCAGCTGGGGGACGATCAACGGCCCGTCCCCGTAGCGGAATTCCACATCCTTGAAGGCGATAGCCCCTTGGGCACTCTTCAGTGCCACAGGATTCTCGGGCGGCCGGACCGTGGGAATCTCCTCAAGGAGTCCGGACACCTTTTCCAGCGCTGCCTGTGCGCTCTGGAACGAGTTGTAAAACATGGCCATCTGGTCCACGGGCTGGAAAAATCTTTTGGTGGAGAGGATGAGCGCCAGCAGCACACCCACCGCAAGATCGCCGGTGAGGACGCGGAATCCGCCGAAGAGCAGCACCACGGCAACGCAGACGTTGCCGATCAGCACCAGTCCCGGCTGGAAAATCCCGTTGAGGTTGATGGAGCGGACGGTAGCGAGGCGGTAGTCCTCCGCGAGCTTCCCGTAGCTCTGGGCATTCTCCCGCTCCTTGCGGAACGCCTTCACTGCCCGGATGCCGGTCATAGTTTCCACGAAGTGCACGATCAGCCGGGCGGACACCACCCGGGATTCACGGAACGCGATCTGGGAGTGCTTCTGGTACCAGCGGGCCAGGAAAAACATCGGCACCCCCGCGGCCAGCACCAGCAGGCCGCTGCGCCAGTCAAGGGCGAACACGGTAATCGCGGTGAAGATCATAAACAGCAGGCCGGACGCCAGTGAGCTGACTCCGGAATCCAGAAGCTCACGGAGGGCTTCCAGGTCTGAGGTCTGCCGGGCAATGATCCGGCCGGACGTGTATTTCTCGTGGAACTCAAGGCTCAGCCGCTGGGTGTGCCGGAAGACCCGGAGGCGCAGGTCCAGCAGCATGGCCTGGCTCAACCTCGCCGTGGACGTCACGTACAGGGCGGTGAGTCCCGCCGTCGCAATTGCGGCAAGCAGGTAGGCGACGCCGGTGAGCACCAGGGGCAGGTTGTCACCGGCCCGCAGGGCGGGCAGTGCATGGTCAATGCCAAAGGCGATCAGTGCCGGACCTGCCACCCGGGCCGCCTGGGAGAGGACCACCGTGGCTATGGTCAGCCAGAACCGCAGCCGTACAGGGCGGATGAGGGAACGCAGCAGTGCCAGCGACCGTCGTCGTACGGCTTTGCTGTCGCTTTTGCTCAGGTGCGCGTTGTCTTCGTTGGCGGTACCGAAGGTTGCCGTGCTCATCGGGTCACTTCCTCTGCCTGGATTCCGGCATCTTTGAGTTCCGACAGCTCGGAGTCCAGGTCTCGCGGTTCCTGGTCAAGGCTTGCGATGACGTAGCGGTAGTGGTCGTTGTCCGCCAGAAGCTCTGTATGGGTACCCACGGCAGTGATGCGGCCTTCTTCCAGCAGGGCCACCCGGTCTGCCAACGCCACCGTGGACGGCCGATGGGCCACGATCAGAGTGGTGGTGTCTTTCAGCACGGCGCGGAGCCGTGTTTCGACAAGTTCCTCGGTGTGGACATCCAGGGCGGACAGCGGATCGTCCAGCACCAGCACACGCGGGCGTGCGGCGATGGCCCGGGCCAGGGCGATGCGCTGCCGCTGCCCGCCGGACAGGCTGAGGCCTTCCTCGCCGATGAGGGTGTCCAGGCCCTCGGGCAAGGAGTAGGCGAAGTGCGCCTGGGCCACGTCCAGCGCCTCCTCGAGGACCGCCTCGGTGCGGACCGGGGCGCCCAGGAGGACGTTGTCGCGGACCGAACTGGAGAACAGGGTGGTGTCCTCGAAGGCGACTCCGACGATGCGGCGGAGTTCCTCCACGTCGAATTCCCGCAGGTCCACGCCGTCGATGGTGATGGAGCCGTCCGTGACGTCATACAGGCGGGGGACGAGCTGGATCAGGGCGCTCTTGCCGCTTCCGGTGATGCCTACCAGGGCCATGGTTTCGCCGGGCCGGAGGTTAAGGTTGATCTCCTTCAGGATCGGCTTGTCCGGAGCGTCTTCAAAGGCGAAGGTGGCGCTGTTGAAGCGGAGGGCGCCGGCGAGCTGGCTGGGCCGCCGGGGCTCCGGGGGACTGGTGATGCTGTTGGCCGTGTCCATGACTTCGAAGTGACGGTCGACGGCGCTTTTGGCGGTCAGGGCCATGGCCAGCAGCATGCCGGAGAACTCAACGGGGGAGGCGATGACGGCTGCCGTAGCAAAGAAAGCCACCAGCGCGCCGATGCTCAGCTGGCCGCTGGCGCACAGCATCACGCCCACTACCAGTCCGGCGCCAAGGGCGAGTTCGGGCAGCAGGGTGACCACCAGGGTGAAGGTTGCCTGCTGTCGCGCCTTGTCGATCTCCGTTTGGCGCAGTTCTTCTGCTTGTTCCTCGAAGTTCTCAAGGGCTTCCCGGCTGCGTCCGAAGGCCTTGAGGACGCGAATCCCGTGGACGGACTCCTCAACGGTGGTGGCAAGGTCGCCGGCCTGGTCCTGGCCGCGGCGCGCCACCCTGCTGAAGCGGGTCCGGAACCGGAAGCTGTAAGCCATGATGGGCACGGCGGCGGCCAGGAAAATGAGGGCCAGCTGCCAGCTCATGGCGAACATGACCCCGATGCCGATAATGACCGTAAGGGTGGTGACCACCAGCATGATCGCACCGAAGGCCATCCAGCGGCGCAGCAAGTTCAGGTCCGTCATGGCACGGGAGAGCAGTTGGCCGGACCCCCAGCGGTCGTGGAAGGAGACGGTCAGGTCCTGCAGGTGGTCATACAGCGAAACCCGCAGCCCGGTCTCCACCGAAGTGGCAGGGTTGATGACGAACTGCCGGCGAAGGGCCACCAGCCCGGCTTCCGCCACACCGAGCACCAGGATGACGGCGGCCGGAATCCAGACCGCTTCTGGGGTGCCTCCCGGCTGGAGGGATTCATTGATGAGGACCCGCAGCACCTGGGGGATGGCCAGGGCAACAACGCTGGCCAGGAGTGCGCACAGAAGCCCCAGAAGAAGCCGGGGGATGATCGGCCGGACATGGGGGTAGAGACGGCTGATGGATCGAAAAAATGAAGTTTGCTTGGCCATGCCCGCTTCTCGGCTCTAAAACGAATGTAGTTTCCCGTAGCAACTACCCTATGTCATGGCGTGAGCTGATTCACAGGCACGTGCGCTGCGCTCAGGGGTTGGCCATTCACAGCGCTGCGCGGTAAGCAGTCAGTTGGGCGAGGTAAGGGTGAGCAGGACCGCTTCGGGCTTGCATGCGATGCGGACCGGGGCGAAGCGGGAGGTACCGATACCGCCCGAGACGTTCACCGGCGTCGTACTTCCGTTGCTCTGCCAGTCATTGAGTCCCTTGGCGCGCCAGGTGGGAAGGTCGCAGTTGGAGACGATGGCGCCGTAGCCGGGGAGGCACAGCTGGCCGCCGTGGGTGTGGCCGGCGAGCAGGAGGTCCGCGCCGTCCTCGGTGAAGTGGTCCAGCACGCGCTGGTAGGGGGCGTGGACGACGGCGACCTTCAGGTGGGGCGTGGCGTTTTGGTTGACAGTGCCCCGGGGCCAGCCCGCGTAGCGTTCGCGATCCAGGTGGGGATCATCCACGCCCGAGAAATCAAAGCGTATGCCCTTCAGGACCACGGACTGGTGACGGTTGGTCAGATCCACCCAGCCACCCATGCCAAAGCCCGAACGCAGCCGTGGCCAGTCCAGCACCACGGGCTTTGGCTTTGCCTTCGACGGCCCCCGGAGGTACGCAGCGGGGTTCTTCAGGCTGGGGGCGAAGTAGTCATTCGAGCCGGGGACAAAGACGCCGGGGAATTCCAGGAGGGGGCGGAGGGCCTGCAAAAGCGGATCCACGGCCTTGGCGTGGCTGAGGTTGTCCCCGGTGTTGACCACCAAATCGGGTTCAAGGCCGGCCAGGGATTCCAGCCAGGCGGCCTTCTTCTTTTGCCCGGGGACAAAGTGGATGTCGCTCAGGTGGAGGACGCGGAACGGCGCCTGCCCGGCGGGGAGGATGTCCAGCGTCTCTTCGCGGAGGACGAACTGGTTCTTCTCCCACAGGCCATACCCGAAGGCGGCCATTCCCGCCGCGGTCCCG
The DNA here is from genome assembly GCF_059089645.1 of Arthrobacter sp. K41. Lineage (NCBI taxonomy): Bacteria > Bacillati > Actinomycetota > Actinomycetes > Micrococcales > Micrococcaceae > Arthrobacter > Arthrobacter sp. K41. The sequence continues at coordinate 84,159 of NZ_JBNHEW010000004.1, forward strand.
GCTCCTGCGGTTACGGCAAAGCCGCGCCCGATGCTCCGGGCGCGGCTGGCCAATGCACTGGTTGAGGTCATCGGGCTAATCGTCATTGTTTTCGTTTCCGTTGCCGTTCCCATTGTTGCTCGGGGCGGGAGCGGGGACCGGCTGTGTGGCGGCCGGCGCCGTTGCAGGCGCCTGGGGGGCCTGCGGGGCAGTGGTTGCGGGAGTCCGCGCAGTGGTACCGCCGCCGCCTCCGTTCAAGAGGTTGCCGGGCGGTGCGGGGAAGGGCTCGGTACCGAACGCAGGTGCAACCCGGGACATGAAGTTGGAGAACATGGGCCCGGCGATCATGTAACCGTCGATGCCCTTGTAGAACTTCCCGTTGACTGTGATGTTCTGGCCAGAGCGGTCCTGGGCACCCAGTGCGTCACCGAACCAGGCAGCCGTGGCCAAACCGGTGGTGTGTCCAACAACCCAGGTGGATCCGTTGTTGTTGGACGTACCGGTCTTCGCGCCGATCGGGAAATTGGTGCGGGTGGAGATCCGGGGTTGGATCAACGAACCGGATCCACGGTTGAGGACTTCCTGCAGGGCATAGTTCACGCCGCGGGCAACTTCCGGCTTTACCGCGTCCCGGCAGCTGGTGGACTGTGCCGGGAGTTGCTTCCCGGTCTGGTCCGTGACGGATGTGATGGCGATGGCCTCGCAGAATTTGCCGTCGTTCGCAAAGGTGGCAAAGGCGCTGGCCATGGTCAGCGGCGCGGTCTGGGTGGAACCCAGCAGGTTGGCCAGCGTGGACATGTTGATCTTCGGGTTCGGGTCACCGTCGGCCGGAAGCCCGCCGTGGAGACCTGTTGCGTCAACAATCTTCTGGATGCCGCAGAAGTCCAGCTGCGAGGCCGAAGCGAAGGTGACGGTGTTGATGGAGTTGTAGAGGCCCTCGAGGACAGACAGGGGCCGGTACCACTGCGGCTCGGCGTTCTGCAGGTCATCGGCAGCACCCAGGGTTTTCTGCGCGGTGTTGTAGGCACCGGTGACCTGGCCGCAGGAGTTGCGCCACGGGAAGTTCAACGGGTACCGGCGCTGGGCTGCGTTGACCACGGTGTTCATGGACTTGCCCTCGTTGAGCCACTCCGCGAACGTGAACGGCTTCATGGTGGAGCCAGGCTGTGCGCCGCCCAGGCCGTTAAGGTCGTTGCCGTCCTTGTCCAGCTTGTCCACGTTGAAGTTCACCTGCGAATCGAAGGAGCCTTCTGCCGGCAGGAACGTGGTGTTCTGGGCCATCGAGACAATTTTGCCGCTGTTGGGCTGCACGGAAACCATGGCCGCGCCCCACTTGTCCGGGTTGGCGCCGGCGGAAGCGTTGACCTGCTCCTGGGCTACTGCCTGTGCGTTGGGGTCCAGTGTGGTGGTAATGGTCAGGCCGCCACCGTAGATGAGGCGCTTCCGCTCATCGAGTTCTGCGCCGTAAGCAGGGTTGTTCTCCAGCAAGTGGAGGACGTAGTCACAGAAGTAGGGAGCGGTGGAAGCGTACGCGCAGCCCTGCTTGGGCTGGGTCACCTTGGTTTCCACGGGAGTGGCGACAGCGGCGTCGTGGTCGGCCTGGGTGATCTTTCCCTGGCTCAGCATCAGGCTCAACACCAGGTCGCGGCGCTGCTTGGCGTTCTCGGGGTTGTTGATGGGGTCGAATGCAGAAGGGCTGTTGACCAGCCCGGCCAGGAGCGCGGCCTGGGGCAGGTTAAGGTCCTTGGCGGTGGTGCTGAAGAAAAAGCGGGACGCGGCTTCGATGCCGTAGGCGTCACGGTTGAAGAAGACGATGTTCAGGTAGCCCTCAAGGATCTGCTCCTTGCTGAACTCCTTTTCCAGGGCGATGGCGAGCTTCATTTCGCGAAGCTTGTCGCCCACACCCTTGTTCACGCCATTGAGTTTGATGTCCTCGTCCCGGCCCTCTGCGGCGAGGTTGGAGTTGAGGACGTTGTTTACGTACTGCTGCGTAATGGTTGAGGCGCCCTGCCGGTTACCGCGTGCGGTGCTGACCACTGCGCGGAGGATACCCGTGGTGTCCACCCCGCCGTGCTCATAAAAACGGCTGTCCTCGACGGCGATGACAGCCTCTTTAACGAAGGGCGAGATCTGGTCCAAGGCAACCTTGGTGCGGTTTTCCTTGTAGACGCTGGCGATCTCGCTGCCGTCCGCGGCCAGGATGCGGGTGGTCTGGTTGGGCGGATCAACCTTCAGCTCCGCCGGGAGGGTGTCGAAGAACTCGATCGAACCGCTGGCTGCGCTGCCTGAAACCGCTGCCGCGGGGACCAGCAGGCCAGCTACCAGGACACCGCAAATAGCACTCACGCCAAGGAAGACTAGGATCTTTCCAAGGGTGGTGGCAGTGTCGAATAATGGGTTCTTACGAGTCGCCATGTTTTCCACTTTACCGGCAAGGACTAGTCTTTCTCTCATGACCAAATGGGAGTACGCCACGATTCCGCTCATCATCCATGCCACAAAGCAGATTCTGGACCAGTGGGGAGATGACGGCTGGGAGCTTGTCCAGGTAGTCCCCGGGCCGGACGGAAACGGCCTTGTTGCCTACCTGAAGAGGGAGAAGCAGTAGCATGAGCGCCTCTGCAGAAGCCCATTCCGGCACCTCCGCCGCTCCAGTTTCGGCCGTTGAGCAGCGCCTCGCCGAGCTGGGAATCACACTTCCTGAAGTTGCCGCACCGGTAGCCTCCTACGTCCCGGCAGTTATTTCCGGCAGCCACGTCTACACCTCCGGCCAGCTGCCCTTCGTCAACGGCAAGCTCGAAGCCACCGGCAAGGTCTCCGTCGGTACCGAAGGCTTTGCGGACGAACCCACCGTTTCCCCTGAGGATGCGCAGCGGTTCGCCGGAATCTGTGCCGTGAACGCGCTGGCGGCTGTGAAAAGCGTCATCGGGGACCTGGACCGGATTACGCGCATCGTCAAGGTTGTGGGATTCGTCTCCTCCGACCCCTCCTTCACCGGGCAGCCCGGTGTCATCAACGGTGCCTCGGAACTGCTGGGCCGCGTCCTCGGTGACGCAGGCCAGCACGCCCGCTCCGCCGTCGGCGTTTCAGTCCTGCCGCTCGACTCTCCGGTGGAAGTCGAACTGATCGCAGAATTCAGCTAGGACCGGTCGCTTCCTTTGCCTCAGCTCGCCCGACGACTGTTTGCCCTGCCCCAGGATCTTGAAGGGGCAGCGCAGAGCTGGCTCGAACACGGCGAACGGACCCCGCGGGCCGCACGGCTCGCCTCCTCCGTTGTCCTGCTGCGTGATTCCCCCACCGGCCTGGAAACATGGCTGGGCTACCGGCCCGGCTCCTCGCCGCTGGGGGTTCTCGCGTTCCCCGGCGGGTCCCTCGACGCTGCCGACGACGACCCCGTCGGCTGGCTGGGCCCCTCGCCGCAGCAGTGGGCTGAGCAAATGGGAACGGACGACGTCGGGCTGGCGCGGCGCCACGTGCTGGGCGCCATCCGGGAACTGTTCGAGGAAACCGGCCTACTGCTGGCCGGTGCCGACATGGCAAGCACTGTCGAGGCCACGTCCACGCCGGAGTACATGCGCGCGCGCCTTGCTGTCGCCGAGCAGGAAAAGACCTTTCCGGAGGTCCTGGCCAAGCGCGGGCTTTCTGTCCGGACAGACCTGCTCAAGTCCCTCGTGAACTGGCGCAGCCCGGATTTCGCACACCGCAGGTTCGACACCCGCTACTTTGCCGCCACTGTGCCCCTGAACCAGCAGCCCACGCTGCTGGAAGGCAAAGGCGTGTGGGGCAGATGGGTGAACGCGGCCAGCGTCATCGCCGGGCGTAACACCACAGAACTCGGCGACGAGGTGGAACAGGAAAACACCGTGGGCCGCACCCTCGGCGAGCTCCTGGTGCCCGGTTCCGAAATCATGCTGGAAAAGATGGCTGCGGCCAACGGTTGCATTGCTTATCTCAGCTACAAACGCAAGGCCCACGTGTACCAGCCGCGGCTCGTGGAAGAAGACGGAAGGCTGCAGCTCGAAGTCGAAGCCGCGAAGACCGTCGCGGGGGACCCCCAGCGCGAACGCTAGATCCGGCGGAGCGTGGAGTACGGGCGGCTGGGAAGGTTTCCGGCGGTCCACGGCTGGATGGACGGTTCGAGCGGGATCTGCCCACGGCCGTCCTTGACCACCAGGACCACCGTGCCGACCACCGCGGCAACTGACGCCAGGGCCAACACGATCAGCACAACAGCCATAGCTACGGACATCGCCATGCACCTCTAGGCCCAATTTTACCGCTCAAGAACCACGGTGGTCCTCGTAGCCGTAGCTAATGTCCGCCGTCGCAGCCCTCCAGGTCCACTCCGACGCTCTCTCATTTTGAACTGGTCCCCTGAGGTTGGACTGGCTAAGTGGGATTCTAGGCCGCGAGGGCCTGGGCCCGGTATTGCACCGGGCTCAGGCCCTTGAGCTTTGTGGAGATTCTTTCGTTGTTGTACCAGCGGATGTACTCGTTCAGCGCCGTTGCCAGGGCCTCGGTGCTCAGGAACCGGACGCGGTGGAAGAGTTCTTCCTTGAGGTGGCCGAAGAAGTTCTCCATCACCGCGTTGTCGTAGCAGTTGCCCTTTCGGGACATCGACTGGACAGCGCCGGCGTCCTTGAGGAGGGTTCGCCAGGTGAGGTGCTGGTATTGGATGCCTTGGTCCGATTGCACGAGCGGCTGCTGGCCGGGCTCGAGGCAGGCCAGAGCCTCCTTCAGCGACGTGTTCGTAAGCGCCAGGTTCGGGGACGTGCTGATGGCGTGGGAGATGATCTGCCGGTCGAAGAGGTCCATGACCGGGGAGAGGTAGAGCTTCCGGTCCCCGACGCTGAATTCGGTCACGTCGGTCACCCACTTCTGGTTCGGGGCATCGGCCTCGAACTGCCGATTCAGTAGGTTTGGGGCAATCCTGCCCTGATCGCCCTGGTATGAGTTGTAGCGCTTCCTGCGCCGGACCTTGCAGAGCAGCTGAAGTGAGCGCATCAGTTTCAGCACGGTCTTCTTCGCAACCGTCCACCCTTGCTTGAGTAGCTCCGTATGGATCCGCCGGTGCCCGTACCGGCCATGGTTCGTTTCGAAGATCTCCGTGACCGCCGCTTGAAGCTTCTCTTTCGGGTCCGGGGCCTGGAGACGGGCCTGGTGATAGAAGAACGTTGAGCGGGCCAGGCCCGCGATCTCCAGCAGGACCGGGAGAGGGTAGTCAGCCTTGAGGGAAACGACGGCCTGGACCTTCAGTGTCGTCCCTGATCCCTCAAGGCCCGCAGTTTTCCCAGGTACGCCACCTCCGCGTGGAGCCGCTCGTTCTCCCGGCGCAACCGTTCCAGTTCAGATAACTCGGCCGGTGGAGGTGGGGCCGCGGACTTCGCCGGCCTGCCTTTGGCCTTGGGACGCAATGCCTCCGCACCATCACGGCGATACGCCCGGACCCACTTTTGCAGCACCTGACGCGAGGACAAGCCCGCCTCCACAGCCAGGTCCGGGCCGGTCTCACCCGCGAGGAACCGCTCCACTAACGCCAGCTTGAACTCAAACGAGTACGACTTTGCCGGCTTACTCACCAGCACTCCTTGACCATGAATCCTCCACCGCCCATACAGTGCCCTGACCGGCACACAAGGCGCCTCAAGCAAACGAGCCGCAGCCCGGTACCCAACGCCCTTCTCAAACCACGCTACCGCGGCCTCACGCTGGACCTCAGACAAAGAACTATTAGCACGCATGAAACTGCTCCCCGGAAGTCGAAAACTGAATTTCTCAGTCCAACTTCAGGAGAGCAGTTCATTTCGGCAAGTTTTCCTGCGACGCTCTCTCATTTGCGGCAGGTTTTCCTGCGACGCTCTCTCACTACCGGAAATCATCAAGCAGGATCGGATAGAGGGTTGCCTGGAAAGCCGCATTGAGTGATAGAGGGTTGCCTAGAACGCGGCATTGAGTGATAGAGCGTTGCCTGGAAAGCGGCATTGAGTGGTAGAGGGTTGGCCCTGAAGGAGCGGGTGGGGTGCACCCTGCCGCGGGTGCCGGCTTTCGGGCGGCCGCGGGCATGCAAAAGGGCCGCCCCGGAGGGCGGCCCTGTGCGGTAGGACTAGCGGGAGCGCTGACGGAGGCGCTGCATGTCCAGGATGACGACGGCGCGGGCTTCCAGGCGCAGCCAGCCGCGCTGGACGAACTCGGCGAGGGCCTTGTTCACGGTTTCCCGGGAGGCGCCGACGAGCTGGGCCAGCTCTTCCTGGGTGAGCTCGTGCGCGACCAGGACGCCATCGGTCGCGGGCCTGCCGAAGCGGTCAGCCAGGTCCAGGAGGGCCTTGGCGACGCGGCCGGGAACATCGGAGAACACCAGGTCGGACAGGGAGTCGTTGGTGCGGCGCAGCCGGCGGGCCAGGGCCTGCAGGAGCTGGGCGGAGACCTCCGGGCGGGTGCGCAGCAGGTTGTTCAGGCTTTCGTTCTTCAGCCCGGCCAGGCGGGTTTCGGACACAGCGGTGGCGGTGGCAGTGCGCGGGCTGGGATCAAAAAGGGCCATTTCGCCGAAGAGCTCACCCGGGCCGAGGATGGCAAGGAGGGATTCCCGGCCGTCCGGGGAGGTGCGGCCGAGCTTCACCTTGCCCGAGACGATGAAGTAGAGCTGGTCGCCCTGGTCACCCTCGCGGAAAACCGAAGCACCGCGGGAAAGGTCCACCTCGGTAAGCTCGTCCGTCAGCAGACGGAATGCGTCGTCGTCGAGCGTGGCGAAAAGTGGTGCTCGGCGCAGTACCTCGATGTCCATAAAATCTCCTGAATAAAAGTGTCGGCTGTGGCGCTTGTGCCATTGTTTCAGAATTTTCAAGGTTCTGTGACGAACTTGGCAGCCAAAACGCCCAAGCGGAGGGCGCCCTGGGGGAAGCGAACCCACAGAAGATTGCCAGCCTGCGCCACTAGAATGTGCTTACAACTGCTTATAAGGAGCCTTAGTGGTCGGCTTGACTGTCCTGGACCTGGTCCTGATCCTGGTGCTGCTGTCCTACCTGATCTACGGCCTGCGGAACGGGTTCCTTGTCACAGTGGGCGGCATCGCCGGATTCGCTGCAGGAGCGGTGGCGGCGTTCTTCGCGGTCCCCCTGGTGAGCGGCTTCGTGGAGGACTCCGGGTGGAGGCTTACCGCCATCATTGCCGCCGCCGTCGCGCTGGTGGTTCTGGGGCATGGCCTCGGCACGATGATGGGCCGGCAGATCCGTGGCGCAGTCCGAATTCCGCCTCTCCGGGCCGTGGACCGGCTGGTGGGCGGTGCAGCCAACGTCGCCGTCGCCGCACTGGTCATGTCCATGCTGGCCTTCAGCGTCAGCTCCCTCGGTGTCCCCTTTGTTTCCCAGCAGTTGGCAGAATCGCGGGTCATCCGATTCATTGACGGCCTGACGCCGGATCCGGTGAAGGCCACCATGGCCCAGCTGCGTTCAACAGTGATCGGCAACGGTATTCCTACCCTGATTGAGGGACTGGACCAGGGCCCGACCATGCCTGTGCCGGATGCCAGCACCGACACCCCAGCCCTGAACAGGGCTGCCGAATCCGTCCTGAGAATTGCCGGCACCGCCTACCAGTGCGGCCAGAACCAGACAGGGACAGGCTTCGTTGTTTCCGAAGACCGCGTAGTAACAAATGCGCACGTGGTGGCGGGCGTGTCACAGCCCGTCGTGGAGATGCCCGCCGGTGGCGCAATGCCCGGGCGGGTGGTCTACTTCGACACCCGGCATGACCTCGCGGTGCTGGCGGTGGACGACCTGCCTGCCCAGCCGCTGCCCCTGAGCGCCGACCTGCCCAACGGAAGCCCGGCCGCGTTCGCAGGCTACCCGCATGGCGGCCCCTTCCAGTCCCGGCCGGCCACCGTCCAGGACATCACCACGGTGCTGGTACCGGATATCTATGGCACCAACCCCTCGCCGGAAGAAATTTACCGGCTGGCCGGAAACGTCCAGCCCGGGAACTCCGGCGGCCCGCTGCTGACCACCGAAGGACAGGTGGCCGGAGTCATCTTCGCCAAGGCAACGTCGGACGCCGAGATGGGTTTTGCGATCACCATGGACGACTTGAACCCGGTGGCAGCGCAGGCGCCGTCACTGAGTGCGCCCGTTTCCTCCGGGCAGTGCATCCAAAAGTAGCTGCTTACAGGACTTCAGCGAGGTAGTCGATGGCCAGCTTGTAGCCGAACACGCCCGCGCCCACGATCACGGCCGAGCAGACCGGCGAGAGGAACGAGTGGTGCCGGAACTCCTCGCGCTGGTGCACGTTGGTGATGTGCACTTCCACTGCCGGCAGCTGCACTGCCGCCAGGGCATCACGGAGGGCAACGGACGTGTGGGTGAAGGCGCCGGCGTTCAGGACAATGCCGACGGCGGAACCTCGGGCTGCGTGAATGGTGTCCAGCAGGACGCCCTCATGGTTCGACTGAACGCACTCAGCCGCGAACCCATGCCCCTCTGCGGTCCGGGCAGCCAGTTCTTCCACGTCAGCCAGGGTGGACGTGCCGTACTTTTCCGGTTCACGGGTGCCCAGGAGATTCAGGTTGGGTCCGTTAATTACCAGGATGGTTCCGCGGCTGGCTGATGCAGAGGGTTCGGTCATGCGTGCAAATCTATCGGGTAGGCCCGGTTGCCGTGCATTTTTACGTCTCAGTACCCGAGGGCTGCTTCAGCGAGGTAATCCTGCGGGTGCGCCTGATCCTTTCCGGCTAAACCTCCGCAAGCCGCAGCCGGCCCACCCGCTCCTGGAGGACGCGCTGCGCTTCGGCACCGAGACCTGGATCGCTGATGACTTCGTCCACCTCCTCGAGTGAAGCAATGGAGCTGATGCCCAGCAGACCCCATTTGGTGTGGTCAGCCAGCACCACGGTTTTGCGGGCGGCTGCCACGAATGCCCGGTCCGTTTCGGCTTCGAGCAGGTTGGGAGTTGTAAATCCGGCGGTGGCATCCATGCCGTGGACCCCAAGGAACAGCAGGTCCAGGTGCAGCTGCTTCAGCGCACCGGTGGCAATGGGCCCCACCAGGGCGTCCGACGGCGTGCGCTCGCCGCCGATGAGGATCACCGTGGAGGCAGCGCCGCTGGACCCTGCGGAGGGGCTGTGATGGAACAGGTCTGCGATGCGCACCGAGTTGGTCACCACAGTGATCCGTGGCCCGTTGGTCAGTTCCTTGGCCAGCGCCCACGTGGTGGTTCCGGCGCTCAGCCCCACCGCCATGCCTTCCTGGACCAGGCCGGCTGCTTCCAAGGCGATGGCGCGTTTCTCGGCGGTCAGCTGCGTCGATTTCAGCTCGAACCCGGGCTCGTGCGCGCCGGCGTCCCCCGGAAGTTTGGCGCCGCCGTGGATCCGCTCCAGCTTCCCGCCCTCTTCGAGCAATTCGATGTCCCGGCGCACGGTCATCAATGAAACACCGAGTTGCTGGGCAAGGTCGGAGACCCGCACAACACGCTCACGCTGCAGAGCCTCCAGGATGGCCTGATGGCGCGCGACGGCGAGCATTCCGATGGATCCTTCGATGCTGGGTGGACTGGTCTGCTCCCAGTCTAGGGCCGGCCCGGTGGAGGGGAGGTTGACTGCCTCCCCTCCACCGTCTCCTACTTTCGAAGCGACTGCGCGATCTGCTGCATGATCGTGGGGTCGGAGAGGGTGGTGGCGTCGCCCGGGTCGCGGCCTTCGGCGACGTCCTTGAGGAGGCGCCGCATGATCTTGCCGGAGCGGGTCTTGGGCAGTTCCGGAACCACGAGGATGTTCTTCGGTTTGGCGATGGGGCCAATTTCCTTGCCCACGTGGTTACGGAGTTCCTGGACGGTTTCGTCACCGTTGTTGGCGGCGTCCCCACGCAGGATGACAAACGCGACGACGGCCTGTCCGGTGGTCTCGTCAGAGGCGCCCACGACCGCGGCTTCGGCCACGGCAGGATGGGACACCAGGGCGGATTCGATTTCGGTCGTGGACAGACGGTGGCCGGAGATGTTCATGACGTCGTCCACGCGGCCCAGGAGCCAGATGTCGCCGTCTTCGTCTTTTTTGGCGCCGTCCCCGGCGAAGTACATGTTTTCGAACCGGGACCAGTAGGTGTCCTTGAACCGTTCCGGGTCGCCCCAGATGCCGCGGAGCATGGCGGGCCACGGCTCGCGGATCACCAGGAAGCCGCCGTGTCCGTCCGGTACGGATTCGCCCATCTCATCCACCACGTCCACGGCGATGCCGGGCAGCGGGACCTGCGCGGAACCCGGCTTGGCTGCGGTGACGCCGGGAAGCGGGGCGATCATCTGGGCGCCGGTCTCGGTCTGCCACCAGGTGTCCACGATGGGAGTCCGGTCCCCGCCGATGACCTTCCGGTACCACATCCAGGCCTCGGGGTTGATGGGTTCGCCCACGGACCCGAGCACGCGCAGAGAGGACAGGTCGTACTTGTCCGGGATCTCCCGGCCCCACTTCATGAAGGTGCGGATGGCGGTGGGCGCGGTGTAGAGGATGGAGACCTTGTACTTTTCCACGATCTCCCACCAGCGGCCCTGGTGCGGGGAGTCCGGGGTGCCTTCGTATATCACCTGGGTGGCGCCGTTGATGAGCGGTGCGTAGGTGACGTAGGAGTGGCCGGTGACCCAGCCGACGTCGGCCGTGCACCAGTAAACGTCCGTGTCCGGGTGCAGGTCGAACACTGCCTTGTGCGTGTATGCGGTTTGGGTGAGGTAGCCGCCGGTGGTGTGCAGGATGCCTTTCGGCTTGCCGGTGGTGCCGGAGGTGTAGAGGATGAACAACGGGTGCTCGGAGTCGTGGCCGACGGCGGTGTGCTCGGTGGAGGCGGCCTCGACGGTGTCCGCCCACCAGTGGTCCCGGCCCTCATGCCAGTCAACGTCCTGGCCGTTGCGCTTGACCACCACCACGTTCTGGACCGTATGGCCGTCATTGGCGAGGGCGTCGTCGACGGCGGTCTTCAGTGCGCTGGGCTTGCCGCGGCGGTAGGTGCCGTCAGCGGTGACCACGAGCTTGGCCTCGGCGTCCTCGATCCTGGACCGCAGCGCGTCGGCAGAAAAGCCCCCGAACACCACCGAGTGCACCGCCCCGATCCGGGCGCAGGCCAGCAGCGTGATGACGGCTTCGGGGATCATGGGCAGGTAGACAGCTACGCGGTCACCCTTAACGACGCCGAGGGACTCGAAGGCATTGGCTGCTTTCTTCACCTCTTCGGTCAACTGCGTGTAGGTGTAGGTGCGGGTATCGCCTGGCTCGCCCTCGAAGTGGATGGCTACCCGGTCGCCGCGCCCGTTCTCCACGTGCCGGTCCAGCGCGTTGTAGGCGGCGTTGACCTCGCCACCCACGAACCACTTCGCGAAGGGCGGGTTGGACCAGTCAAGCGCCTGGTCAAAGTCCTTGCTCCAGGTCAAAAGCTCCCGGGCCTGCTTGGCCCAGAACGCGGGACGATCGGCGTCGGCCTCCTGGTATTCGCCGGCGCTGACAACAGCGTTGGCCGCAAATTCAGGACTCGGCGGGAATGCGCGGGTCTCGTGAAGCAGGTTTTCAAAGGCGTCGCCCTGCTGGCTGTTCTTCCCTGTACCTGCTGAATCGGTGGCCGTGGAGCTGGAAGTGTCCTGGGACATGTGAACCTCATCATTCATCGATCTTTGCTGCGCGGAGATCCGCCGTCGGGCCGGGTTCCGCCGCCTGCACGACGCCGGGCACCTGCTGGTCAGGGAGTTCCGCAAAGAGCTGTTCCGGAATCAAGACTAGTGCTTGCCCGGCGAGCGATGTGTGCAGTGTCACAGCTAAGCCCGCGAACGGCATTTATTAAGCGATGAATGGTACGGGCGCCCGGCCTCCGGCAGCCGTCCGGCGCCGCGCCCAGCTAGTGATCAGTCAGGCTGTTGACTAGGCTGAGATGGAATTGTGACTTCACCGCGGACTGTCCTTTCCGGGCGGGCCAGGCAAGGGCCCGGGACGGGCAGGAACCGCTGTACGACGGCACGGTTTCGGGGTTACGAGCCCCGGTGCCGCCACGCTAAGGAGAACAGAATGAACCAGCAGAGTTTCGGCCAGAAAACCGGCCCCGACACAGAGGCAGGCTCCAGCGCCACCGGCGCCGGTCCGGCTTCGGGCGCCAGCCGGCAGGCTTCAACCGTGGTCAAGGGCGGCGCGAAGGCCCACCAGACGGTGCTGGGTCCGTTCACCGTCCGCGACCTGGCCGTGTTCGCCGCCACCGTCATCCTGTTCGTCGCTTCCCTGCTCCCCATCTTCGGCGGACGGTACAACCTGTGGAACCTGAACAACCTCTTCTTCCTGGGCCTGGGCATCGTCCTGCCGTTGGCAGTGAGCGCACTCTTCGCCGCGCGGCGGCTGGCCCCGGGCACAAAGATCCGGATCGGTTCGCTGTCCATTGACCAGTTCGCCTCGGTGGTTGCGTCCTTCGCCGTTGCCTTCTTCTTCCTGTCCGTGGCCGGAGCCTACGTTCCCAGCCTTCTGGTGGGCCTGATCGGCGCCGTGGTGCTTTTCGCTGTAACGGTCCTGGGCCGGTTCCTTCCGTATATCTCCCCGGACTTCCAGGACCGTGCCGACGCCCCGGCCCATGTGGTGGCCCGCGAAGCTGCCGTCCCTGCACAGAAGCCGCGGGCGCCCAAACCGCCCAAGACTGAATCCGGCAAAGCAGACTCCGGCAAGGCTGTGGCCACGTCCGCCAACGCGACCTCAGGCGGAGTACTGTTCACCGGTGCCGGCGCCGGTTCTTCCGCAGTGCAGAGCGGCACCTCACACCATGCGCCCGCAACAGCAGCGGTTCACACCGCCGGAGCCGGCACCCAGGCTACGGGCACCGCTCCGGTTTCCAGCGGAGCCTCCAGCCTCGCCTCCGCAGGCGACCCGGGGCCGGCAACCCAGGCTGCCGACGTCGTCCGTCCCTCTGCTGCCCCGGCGGCCGAAGAGACACAGCTGGGAGACATCCCTGCTGCAGGGGCCGCTGCCGCCCACCGGCCTGCTGCCCACCAGCCTGCCGCCAACCACGACGGCGGGGCCTCGGTTGCGGCCGCGGCTCAAGGCACGTGGGAGCCGCCCGCTGCCACTGCGGTGCACCAGCAGGTCCGCGTCGAAGAGCCTATCGGGGCGACGGTGGACCCCTCGAGCCGGCCGGAGCAAGTGGAGGAACAGCCCATCCACGAGGCATTCTGGTTTGCTGTGGCGCAGCACCGTACCGCCTTCGACCCACGCACCGGAGCCCCCGCTTTTGTTATCGAGCCCGGTGGCTGGGTGCTTGCGCTCGAAGATCGCGGGCATGAGTTCCTGGTCCAGCACACCGACGGGCGGCTGGGCGTGCTGCGCGATCTCAGCAATATCGAGCGCGGCTAACACATGGCCTCGCCCCGGGGTCCAAAGGCCGGCGGAGCGGCAGCACCCGCCGGCCCCGCTGGCGGCATGCCCGCAGTCTCCGGGGAGTCGATGCTTGGCCTGAAGCGGCGGGCAAGGCGCATCAACAGGGCGTTGGCCGAGAAGTACCCCTACGCGCACGCGGAGCTCGATTTCCGCAATCCGTTCGAGCTGTTGGTGGCTTCTGTCCTGTCGGCACAGACCACTGACGTCACCGTCAACCAGATCACTCCGCTGCTGTTTGCCCGGTTTCCGGACGCAAGGTCCATGGCGGAAGCGGACCCGGCCACGATCGAAGAGATCATCAAGCCCACGGGCTTTTTTCGGGCCAAGACACGGAACCTCCTGGCGTTGTGCACCCGTGTGGTGGACGAGTACAACGGCGTGGTGCCCGGGCGGCTGGAGGATCTGGTGACGTTACCGGGCGTGGGGCGGAAGACGGCCAACGTGGTGCTGGGCAACGCCTTCGGGATCCCCGGCATCACGGTGGACACCCACTTTGGCCGCCTTGCCCGCCGGTTTGGCTGGACCCGGTCCGAGGACCCGGTCCAGATCGAGTACGACGTCGCCGAGCTTTTCGACAAGCGGGACTGGACCATGCTGTCGCACCGGGTGGTATTCCACGGGCGCCGGGTGTGCCATTCCCGGAAACCTGCCTGCGGCGCCTGCCCCGTGGCGAACTGGTGCCCCAGCTACGGCCTGGGCGAAACGGATCCCGCCAAGGCGGCGAAGCTGCTCAAATACGAACTCGCGCCCGGCAACGAAGCCCTGTTGTCACAACTGCTGGCCGAAACGGACAGGGCCGCCGAAATCAGGATGGAATCTCAAAAGAGGGCACCTTGAGCGCCCGTGACGACCTGATCGCCCTGGCCCGCAGGGCGGCCGCCGGTTCTGCTGACTCCCCTGACCCCCTCTGGGCCGCGCTCACCGTTGATCCGCAACTGGCACGCAGGGCTGCGGTCCTGATGCTTTTTGGTGCCCTGGATGACGTTCCGGCCGTTTCCGGGAAACCGCTGGCACCGGCAGACCTTGACGTCCTGCTCCTGGAGCGGGCCCACACCCTGGGGTCCCATCCCGGACAGGTGGCGTTTCCGGGCGGCAGCATTGACGCCCTGGAAACACCGGTTCAGGCAGCCTTGCGCGAGGCGGAAGAGGAAACTGGCCTCGACTCGGACGGTGTTGAAGTCCTTGGAACCCTGCAGGAGCTCGGCCTCGCCCACAGCAACTTCCTTGTCACCCCGGTGCTGGGGTGGTGGCGGTCGCCCTCGCCTGTCCATGTGGTGGACTACGCCGAGTCCGCCCAGGTGTTCCGGGTGCCCGTGCGGGACCTGCTGGATCCGGACAACAGGGTTATGGCCACCGTCCACCGGGCCGGGCGTACTTTCGACAGCCCCGCTTTCACCGTCAACGGTGTGGTGGTGTGGGGGTTTACCGGAATTGTCCTGAACGGCCTCTTTGAACAGTTGGGCTGGGCCGTGCCGTGGGACAGTAGCCGGGTCCATCCGATGGGTGTGTGACGTTCACGGACCGGGGGATCCGTCCGGTTGCCGGTATCGCCGTGCGTCCTTCCGCCTCGGCCGGTGTCAGGCCTGCTGTTTGCGCAGATCCACTACTACTCCCGTGGCCGCATTTTCGCGCATGGCGTTGATGCCCTCCAACACTGTGTTGAGGGACTTGAAGTTTGGTGAAACGGCAACGATGTTGCCTTCCCCGTCCGTCAGCCGAAGCCGGTACGACTCGTCCCCTACCCGATGAATTTCAAACCTGCCCGCCATAAGCCGGACCTCCCCTTGGTGTGCTTCGTTGCATCAACCTTCGGACCGATCTGTTTCAGTCACCAAGAGACTGTAACCCGCGTCACCGCGCCCCCGCGAGCTACTGCCGGGTAGATTACTTCCCTCGACATGCTGCTCGGCGGGGCCTGGTTTTGCGTATTCCGGGCGTGGTTCTACTTTGCGTGGTCGTAGGAATCCACTACCGCCACACTGACTGGAAATTCCACGGGAACAGGTCCGAACAGGAGGTTCTTGGCCGCGCTGGCGGCGTCCTCGATTGCCTTGATACACGCACCCGCCAGGTGCTCAGGCGCGTGGACCATCACTTCGTCGTGGAGGAAGAAGACCAGCTCCGCCCTGACCGGCCCTTCCCCGCCGACGGTGCGCAACCGGCGTCGTAATTCCGCGAGCCAGCACGCAGCCCAGTCCGCCGCGGAGCCCTGGACCACGAAGTTCCGCGTGAAGCGCCCCCTGGAACGGGCAAGCGAATCCGCGCGCCGCTGCTCCTCCGCCGACGACGACCGCTGGCTCTGGAACCACCGTTCCGACGGCGGCGGGCTGCTGCGGCCCAGCCTGGTGGTGACGGTTCCGCCGGATTCACCGGCGCGGGCGGCCTGTTCCACAAAATCAACGGCGCGGGGATAGATCCTGGCGAGCTGGGGCATGAGGCGTCCGGCATCACCGGAAGTGGCTCCGTACATTGCCCCCAGCAGCGCCATCTTCGCTTTTGCCCGATCGCCGCCGAACCCTTTGGCGGCGATGCCCGCGTAGAGGTCCTGGTCCCTCGCGGCCTCGGCCATGGTTGAGTCCTTGGCCAGCGCCACCAGGACACGCGGCTCAAGCTGTGATGCGTCCGCGACGATGAGCTTGCAGCCGGGGTCGGCGTGGACGGCGCCGCGGATCTGGCGCGGTATCTGCAGGGCGCCGCCGCCCCTGGACGCCCAGCGGCCTGAAACCACGCCGCCCACCACGTACTCGGGGCGGAACCGGCCGCCGGACACCCACGCATCCAGCCATGCCCAGCCGTTGGCCGCGTGCAGCCGCGAAAGCTTTTTGTAGGCCAGCAGCGGGGCGATGGCGGGGTGGGTGGATTCTTTCAGCTCCCATTGCCGGGTGCTTTTCACCTCAATCCCGTTCCGGTGCAGGGCGCGCATCAGGTCCTGCGGGGAATCGGGGTTCAGGGTTGGCGCATTCAACAGGTTGCGCAGTTCAAGGTTCAGGGCCTCGAGCTTTGCCGGGCGATGGCCCATGGGCGGACGGGGGCCGAGGTAACCGGCCAGGATTTGCTCATGGAGGTCCTCCCGCCAGGGCACTCCGGCGTGCTGCATCTCAGCGGCAATCATGGCGCTGGCAGATTCGGCGGCCAGGAGAAGCTGAAGCCGGTTTCGCCGGTTCTCCTCGCCGCTGACGGAAGCGAGGGCGGCCTGCTGGGCGACGTATTCTTCCCGGAGGTCCCCGAGGGTATGCCGGGGCCCGGCGTCGGTGTCAGGATTTTCGAAAAGGGCGTCCTGTTCCGGTGGCGGCGGAGGCGGCTGCAGGGCCCGGGGCGGTTGTTGCGGATCGTCGAGGGTGACCTGGTCCGCGTTTGCCGCGTATTCGGTGTGGGCGGTGAACTGTGAGTGTGCCAGGATGTTGCCGCACAGGCTCAGGTCGTGGCAGCGGTCCAGTTCCGCCCCGGCCGCCAGCAGCGCCGGGTACCAGTCCTGTGTCCGGTGCCAGATCCAGCGGGGATGCTGCCCGCCCTGCGGCCGGCGTTCCAGGTCCTTGACGACGGCGGGAAGTTCCCGTGCGGGAACGGGGCGGGGTTCGGGGTTGGATGGATGGGGGTGGCCCGTTTGGGTGAGTTCCTGCAGAACCGCGCCCTGGGGGTGGGCGGCCAGCAGGAGATACATGTTCCAATTCTGCCTTGTCTTTGGAGTGGTGAGGTCCTGATTACTCTTCCTGCGCAAGGCTGCTGTCTAAACCGGGTTGTGCACATACGGCCTGCCTTCCTTATCCGCCGGCCGCCCGTCCGGGGACAGTGGTTCCATGAGCAGGCACCAGCTGACCCCATCCGATTCTGATCCCGGCCGGTCCGGGCCCCCGTTCCGGCGGCTTCCTGTTGAGCTCCCGCAGACTGGTCCGGCCCGGCCCGGGAGTCAAGGAGGGAGCGGCGCGGCCTGGCTGCCGGACGGCGCGGAAGAGGTACTGCTGGTTACCTCGTCGGCCTTGTTGCGGGCCGAAGTGGAGCGTATCGTCGCCGCGGCCGGTGCCCACCTTCGTGTGGTGGCCGATGCCCTCGAGGGCGGCAGGTACTGGGACGGGGCTGCGGCAGTTCCGGTGGGCAGCGACATCCGGGAGCTCCCGCCACGCCGGCGCGCACCAGCCGTCCTGGTGGGCCTGGACGGTGAAGGGGACAGCTTATGGCACCTGGCGGCAGCACTGGGAGCGGAGCGGGTGGCGGTACTGCCGGATGCCGCCGCATGGCTCGCCGATCACCTGAGCCGGTCCCGGTCGCCCGGTCCCGGCGGCATGGTCCTCGGGGTAACCGGCGGGTGCGGCGGCGCCGGAGCCACCACTGCCGCCGTTTGGGTGGCCCAGGCGGCCGCCGGGATGGGAGCGCGCGTACTGCTGGTTGACGGCGACCCGTGGGGCGGCGGACTGGAACTGGCTATTGCAGCGGAAGAGAGCCCCGGGCTGCGCTGGCCTGATCTTTCTGAAGCCCGCGGCAGCATCGATCCCGGCCAGCTGTCGGATTCGCTTCCGGTTGCCGGAGGGTTCTCGTTCCTGTCCTGGCCGGCCAGCCGGGAACAGCCCCCTCCCGTGGCGGCCGCCACCACCGCCGGAGTCCTTGACGCCGCACGCCGCGGCTACGAGCTGGTTGTTGTCGACATCGGCAGGGGAACGGGGCCGCTGCAGACCTATGCCTGGGACTGCGACCGCATCATGATGGTGGTTCCCGCCCAGCTGAAGGCCGCCGTCGCAGCGGTGCGTCTGATGCAGGAGTTTCCGCCGATTGAGTCCACACTTTTGGTCCGTGGCAGGCCTGGTGCGGCGCTGGACGGATCACTTCTTTCCGAGGCCATCGGGCTTCCCGTGCAGGGACGGGTGCCGGAGCTCCGTGGTGTCAGTGCGGCAATGGAATCCGGCCGGCTCCTGGACCTGGGCAGGCGGCGGTGCGTCCGGCGTTTTGCTGCATCGGTGCTCGATGCCCTCGGGGACGACTTGGCGGCAGAGGAACTCGGATGAAGCAGCAGCCGTCCCCGCATGGAGCGGGAGCCGCGGACGGACTGCGGCGGCGGGCCCGGAACATCGAGGCCCAAGGCCGTGATTTGCGGCGGGAGGGCCGCCTTCCGGTTGATTCCGGGCTGCTGGAATCGGTCCGGGAGTCTATGATGGCGGACGCCGGGGTGGTGACTCCTTCGCGGGTGGCAGCGGCGGTACAGGCCACTGGCAAGCTGCTGGGCACGGCCGGTTCACTCGCGGCGGTGGAGCGGATCAGCGCCGAGCTAAACGGGTTGGGGCCTCTGCAGCAACTTACGCGGGATCCGTCAGTGACCGATATTTTCGTCAACGCACCGGAATCCGTTTGGGTGGATCGTGGCCGTGGCATTGAACGTGTCCCTGTTGTTTTCACTGACGAGGCGCAGCTGCGGGCGCTTGCCTGCAGGCTGGTCGCTGCGGGAGGGAGGCGCCTGGATGACGGCTCGCCCTGCATGGACGTGCGGTTGCCGGGAGGTTACCGCGTCCACGCCGTCCTGCCGCCGGTGTCCACTGGGGGCACCCTGCTCAGCGTCAGGATCCGCCGGGAGCGGGTGTTCACCATGGAGGAACTGCAGGCCGCGGGACTGTTCGGGCCGTTCGTCAAGGAAGTCCTGGAGAAAGTACTGGAGCATCGGCTCAGTTTCCTGATCAGTGGCGCCACGGGATCCGGCAAGACCACCCTGCTGTCCACCTTGCTGGGGCTTTGTGCCCGGGAGGAGCGGCTGGTCCTCATAGAAGATGCCTCCGAGCTGAACCCCGTCCATCCTCACGTGGTTTCCCTTGAGTCCCGCCACGGGAATCTTGAGGGCGGCGGGGAGGTGGGCTTGGGTGAGCTTGTCCGGCAGGCCCTGCGCATGAGGCCGGACCGGCTGGTGGTCGGGGAATGCCGGGGGGCCGAGGTGCGGGAACTGCTTACTGCGATGAACACCGGCCACAGCGGCGGGGGCGGAACCATCCATGCGAACACTGCCACCGCGGTTCCGGCCCGCCTGACAGCGCTTGGTGCGCTGGCAGGGTTGAGCCCGGACGGGGTGCGTCTTCAGGCAGCCAGTGCCCTTGATGTGGTGATTCATGTCGAGAGGACCAGCCGGGGCAGGCAAGTGTCCTGCATTGGCCTGATTGACGACGGCCCCGGCGGCCTGCGTGTCCTACCGGCGCTGGAAATCCATGCAGCGGTTTCCGTTCCCGGCCAGGGATGGCCGGCTCTCGCCTGCCGGCTTGGACTCGATCCGGGGGAGCAGCTGTGACGGTTGTTCTTGCCGGCGTCCTGGTGCTGGCGGTGGTATTGGTTCTTTGCCCGCCGCAGGGCGCGGCATCGAGGTTTCGCCGCGCAACTGGTGGTCCTGCGCATACAGCGCCTGATGTTGGCTGGCCGGGGCGGATCCGGCAGGTCAGGGCTGGAGTCGGGAAAGCGGCAACATCCGCTGCCGGGGTACCCATGACGGTCGTGGTTCAGCAATTGGCTGCACTGCTCAAGGGAGGGCGCACCCCCGCCCGGCTTTGGGACGAGCTGTGGTTTGTCTATGGCGCTGCACGGCCCGGATCGCACGGCCCGGCCAGGCTCGGACCTGGCTCGGGGCAAGACCAGGTGCCGGCGCCGGGGGCGGTACAAGCGGCAGGGGTGCCCGCCCGCGGCTTAACCACCGGGTCGGTTGTAATGCTGGCAGCAGCCCGGGCAGCTGCCGGGGCGGGGACCCCGGTATCGGAGGCCATCCGCCGCTCTTTGCCGGCAGTCTTCCCGCGGCCCAACAGGGAGTTCCGCATCTGGTCGGAACTGGCAGCGTGTTTCGACATCGCAGAAGCAAGCGGTTGTCCCCTGGCCGACGTGCTCACCAGGTTCGCGGCGCAGCTTGAGGTCGAGGACGACGCCGATGCTGCCCGGCAAACCGCCTTGGCCGGGCCCAAGGCCACGGTCACTTTGTTGACCTGGCTTCCGCTCATGGGACTGGGCCTTGGAATCGCCCTCGGCGTGGACCCGCTGGCGATATTGCTGGGCACTCCGCTGGGGCTCGCAGCGCTCGCGGCCGGCGTGGCGCTGACCGTTGCGGGTAGGGTGTGGTCCGCCAGGCTGGTTGCCGCTGCGGCCGGCGGGGGATTGCCGTGACGGGTCCTCTTGTTCTGGCAGCCGCGCTTTTTCTTACCCTGGCCGCTGTGGCTGGTCTCCTGAGTCCCCACGGAGGCAGGGCACGGAAGCGGCTGCTCAACCTGGAGCCGCGGGGGGCCTCTGGCCGGGACACCGGTTCACGGGAGGCGGACGGGCGGACCCGGAACCGGGCCGGTCCCGATGGCCTGAAGGACACCGCCATGATGCTCGAACTGGTGGCGGCGATGCTGGATGCAGGCTCTGGCATAGGGCGCTCACTCGAACTGGTGACGGCCTCTGCTTCCGCACACTACAGCGACTCCCTCCGGCCGGTTGTTTCGGCGCTCGCGATCGGTGCCGACTGGGAGACTGCCTGGCGCAGCTCGGCTGTCCGGCTTCCCGAGATTCTGGAGCTGCGGGATGCATTGGGGTTTGCGGCACTGACCGGGGCCCCGTCGTCCGCAATTCTGTACGCCCAGGCCGCGAGGCTCCGCCGGGAAAGGTTTCGTGCCGCGGAGAAGCGGGCGGCCTCGCTGGGCGTGAAGCTGGTGGTCCCGCTGGGGCTGTGTTCGCTGCCGGCCTTCATCTGCCTGGGCGTTGTACCCGTTCTGCTCGCCCTGGTGCCGTCCGGTCAGTAATACCGCGAGGCCTTCGGGCCAGTAACACCGCGGTGCCTTCCGGCCAATGACGCCCTGGTCCCGTCCGGCCAGTAACCGGAACAGCATGCCCGGCAGATCAAGCCAGACAGCCGGAGGGACGGCTCCGGCCGTACTGGCATGGTCCGCTCTTTCCCTCCACAGAGGGGAACCCAGATGGCTTTTCCACTTACACAAGCGCGGGCCTTATCGCTTCGAGCGCGCCGCGGAAGAGTCGAAGCAGCCGGCAACCCTGCCGGCCAACCGAAAGGAAACACCACATGTCCATCAACCAGGACCGCCACTTCGCCACCGGAACTGCAGCGCTCGCAGCAGCCCGATCAAACACTAAACGGCGCTTCAGCGGCGGCGGGCCCCTTTACTCCCGACAGGCCGTCACCCCTCCATTGCCGGCAAACGTCGTCGAGCTCTACCCCGGAGCAGCTGCCGCCGGTCATCGTTTGGGCGCCCGCCGGTTGCTGGGGTCGGAAGCGGGGATGGCCACCGCTGAATACGCCATCACCACTCTCGCGGCTGTCGGCTTTGCCGGGCTGCTGGTCTTCATCCTTCGCAGCGAGGAAGTGCGGGGGTTCCTGCTGAACCTGATCCGCACGGCGCTGGCCTTGCCATGACCGGCGTCCCGGACCTGCTGCAACGTTGGCTGCCCCCAGGTCCGGGCAGCCGGACGGCTCCGGCGCTGCAGGCCGGAGCGGCTGCTGGTCGCGCGGCGGTAGACCGTTGCCCCAGTGGCGGCCTCCTGCGGTTGGCAGATCGCTGCAACAGCCACAGCACCAGCAGCTGCAACGGCCACAGCACCAGCAGCTGCAGCCGCAGCCGCAGCCGCAGCAGCAAGCCCGCAGCGTCCCGCGGTGCGGTCACCGCAGAGTTCGCTGTAACACTGCCAGCCGTCCTGCTGCTGCTTGCCATGCTCCTCGCGGGTGCGGCGGCCGGTATTACCCAACTGCGGCTGGAAGAGGGAGCGCGGGCCGGCGCCCGGGCACTGGCGCGTGGTGATGATTCCGCCACTGTGCAGAAGGTTGTCCGGACCCTCTCAGGAGCGTCAGCCTCGGCGGTAGTTGCAACAGAGGGTGAGTGGCTCAGCGTGACGGTCACAGACCGGGTAGGCGGCCCACTAGGGGCCTCTGTTCCCTGGACCCTTACCGCCCGCGCTTCAACGCGCAGCGAAACGGCAGCAGCAAGTTGACGGCGGGTGCAGGCCAGGGCACGGACAGCCGGGAACGCGGATCCGGAAGTGTCCTGGCCGCGGGACTGGCTTTTGTCATCATGATGGCCATAGTGCTGTTGCTGCTTTTGGCCCAGTCAGCCGTGATGGCCAGCAGGGCGGCTGCGGCGGCTGATCTTGCTGCCCTCGCCGGGGCTGACGCCTTGCGCGGCATCACGGACGGGGACCCTTGCGCGGTGGCTGCGGAGGTCGCTGCCCGGCATGCGGCCGCCCTTCGCAGCTGCTCGGAGGGAGAGGGAAGCACCCTCGAAGTCATGACTGAGCTTTCGGCCAGCTCCATCCTGGGTGCAGCAAGCGCCCGTGCCCGGGCAGGACCTCCCCCCTAACGGACGGTCCTTCCGGAGGCCGCCCGGGCTGAAGCACGGGAACCTTCCTCGGGCTGGGCTCCGGATCAGCGCCCGGCGTCCACGCTGACTTCGCTGGCATCGGCGGCGTTCTTCAGCAGAACATCGAGCAGGGTGACCGCGGCTGCTTTGTCCAGGGGGTTGTTTTTGTTCCCACACTTGGGCGACTGAACACAGGAAGGACAGCCGGATTCGCATTCGCAGGCCTTGATGGCGTCCCGTGTAGCGGCAAGCCATGTCTGCGCCTTGTCGAATCCGCGTTCGGCAAAACCGGCCCCGCCGGGGTGCCCGTCATACACGAAGATGGTGGGCACTCCGGTGTCGGCATGCAGGGCAGTTGATACCCCGCCGATGTCCCAGCGGTCACTGGACGCCACCAGGGGAAGGAGACCGATGGCTGCGTGTTCTGCGGCGTGCAGTGCACCCGGGAACTGGGCTTCAATCAGTCCGGCCGCGGTGAGGGAACGGTTGTCCACCAGGAACCACACTGCCTTGGTGAAGAGTTCCCGGGCGCCGAGGTCAAGCGGTTCCTCACCGAGGATCTCGTTGGAAATCAGGGCCTTTCTTTGAAAGGAGACCACCTGCGTGGTGACTTTAACGTCGCCGAAGTGCAGTGAAACGTCGCCCCATCTGGCCGTGCGCTGGGTTTCCAGCACCTCAATCTGCGTCACGTCCCGTGCCGTGGTGTAGTAGTCCGGGTTGGCGCGACGGACTACTACACAATGGTCGTCCTCGTTGAGGTCCTCCACCACGTAGCTGTCGCCCTGGTGGATGTAGACCGCACCGGTGTGCGCCTGGTAATGGGTCTGCGGAGAGTCCATCGTTCCGAGGAGGGAGCCAGTATCAGCGTCGACAATGCTCACCGGGCCGCCGCCGTCAGCCCGCAGGTTTACCATTGCCGCGGCGCTCTGGGAATGGGTCCAGAACCAGCCCGCAGGCCGGTGGCGAAGATATCCCTGAGCTACCAGGCGGTCCAGGAGCCTCTCGGCGGTGCTTCCGAACAGGTCAAGCTCGCCGGCACCGAGCGGAAGTTCGGCCGCGGCCGCGCACAGGTGCGGTCCCAGCACGTATGGGTTCGACGGATCGAAGACAGTCGCTTCAACCGAGACGTCGAAGATTGCCTCCGGGTGGTTCACCAGGAAGGTATCCAGTGGATCGTCACTTGCCACAAAGGCCGCGATCGCGTCCTGTCCTGCCCTGCCTGCCCGCCCGATCTGCTGGAACAGCGAGGCTCTGGTCCCTGGCCAGCCGGCCACCAGAACAGCGTCCAGCCCGGAAATGTCGATGCCCAACTCCAAAGCGGAGGTGCTTGAAACACCCAGGAGCCGACCGGAACGGAGCGCTTTCTCCACAGCCCGGCGTTCTTCAGGAAGGTATCCGGAACGGTAGGCAGCCACACGCTGCGGCAGGCTGGGATCCACCTCGTCCAGCAGGCGTTTGGTGATGGACGAGATCGTCTCGGCTCCGCGCCGGGATTTGATGAAGGCTATGGTGCGGATCTGCGCTGACACCAGGTTGGCGAGCAGGTCCGCAGTTTCAGCAACAGCGGTGCGCCGCTCCTTAGCGCCGTTCTCGCCCTTCACCTCGGTCAAGGCAGGTTCCCAAAAGGCAACCGTGGTGGCGCCGTGCGGTGAGCCGTCCTCCGAGACCGCCTTGACGGGTGCCCCGATAAGCCGGGAGAAGGAAACATCAGGGTCCGAAGCCGTCGCGGAGGCTGCGATGAAGACAGGTTCGGGAAAGGCTGACCCTGCTCCGTAGTACGCGCAGATCCGCCGCAGCCGGCGCATCAGGTTGGCTACGTGCGAGCCGAAAACGCCGCGGTAGCTGTGGGCCTCGTCAACGATGACATAGCGGAGGCGGCGGAAAAACCCAGCCCACCAGGCGTGGTTCGGAAGTATGCCAAAGTGCAGCATGTCAGGATTGGCCAGGATGAGGTTCGCGTGGTCGCGGATCCACCGCCGGGAAGCCGGGTCGGTGTCGCCGTCGTAGGTTTCCGCCCGGACGGTGGGCAGCTTCAACGCCCTGATTGCGTTCAACTGGTCAGCTGCGAGTGCCTTGGTGGGGGACAGGTAAAGGGCCACCGCGCCGTCGTCGTGGATCTTTCCCGGGTCGGCAAGAACGCGCAGTTCGGAGCGGTGGATGGCATCCAGCGCCGGCATCTGATAGGCGAGAGACTTTCCGGAAGCGGTTCCGGTAGCAACGACAACATGCTCTCCGCCGTGGGCAATGTCCGCCGCTTCCACCTGGTGGCGGTAGGGCTTGTGGACACCCAGCAACCCGTAGGCGGCCACCAGATCCGGGTGAACCCACTCCGGCCACTGCCCGTGGATGGCTTTCCGGGCGGGGATGGTCCGGACATGACGCAGCTGCTCCGGGTCCGGGCCGCGGCCCAGCAGGGGTATCAGCGAGTCGTGGGGGTTCACCCCAATATTGTTTCACCCCGGGGCTTACCGGCAGGCCCGGTTCGCCGTCGGTGTAACCGGCGAGGCGGGCCTGGGGCCGGGGTTAACTCAGCGAGAGATCGGCCCCGTCGCGGGATGACGAGAGCATCAGCACGCGCGAGACGGTGGTCCAGCCAAGGTGGGAATACAACTTCTGGCCGTCGAGGGAAGCCAGCAGCAGACCTGTTTGGACATCATGTTCGAATGCCTGCGCCGCCAGTGCGCGCATGATGAAGCTTCCCAGACCACGCCGCTGGAAGGCCGGTTCGGTAATGATTTTGTCGAACACTGCGGTATCGCCCACCACAAAAACGCGGCCGCTGGCTGCAAGGGTCTCCCCGGAACGGACAACAGCGTAATGCACGCCGTCCTGCATCGACGTTGTCAGGGCCAGGTCATCGTCGGACAGCCAGGGATCCTCGGCATCCTGGGTTTCCATGTCCACAATCATCATGGCCTGGGAGTCGGAGGTGACGTTCAAACCATGCTGCAGGGCAAGGACCGAATAGCGGGCGAGGTCGTTGCTCAGGATGGTCAGACCCCTCGCCGGCACTTCCGCAGTCTTTGCAGCCAGGGCTGCAAACTCCGCATCCGTAGGCTCGGATGCGAACAACTCCCACTCGCCGGTGGTGTCGGCCCGTAGCGCGGCGGGGAAGCGGCCTTCGGCGGACGTCCGGTAGCCGCGGCAGCCTGCCCAGCCGGCGACCCATACTTCGAGAAGGCCAGTGATGTCATTAACCATGGTTTCCGGGCTCATGGGATGAGACTATTCCAGCGCAGTCACAAGCAACAGGGGTAGGCAGGGCGGGAGGCCCGGTGCTTATGCAATTGTGATGCGCCGTCACAACGGACGCAGTGACGGTTCACTGCCGTCCGTGAAATACGGGCAGGCGGGCTGCCGGAATCGCAGCCGGTACCCTTAAATACGTGGCTTTGAACCGAATTGTGCTTTTTTACGGCTTTACCCCCATCGCTGATCCGGACGCTGTGCGGCTCTGGCAGCGCGCCCTCTGCGAGAAGCTGGGACTTACCGGGCGGATCATCATTTCCAAGGACGGCATTAACGCCACGGTGGGCGGCGTGATCGGCGCCGTCAAGCAGTACGTCAAGACCACCCGGGAATACAAGGGTTTCCATGGCATCGACGTTAAATGGTCCGACGGCGGTGCGGAGGACTTTCCCCGGCTCAGCGTTAAGGTGCGGGATGAGATTGTCTCGTTCGGCGCGCCAGGTGAACTCCAGGTGGACGCCAACGGCGTAGTGGGCGGCGGCGTGCACCTTAAGCCCGAAGAACTGCACGAACTGGTCGATGCGAAAAAGCAGGACGGCGAAGAGGTGGTTTTCTTTGACGGCAGGAACGCCTTCGAAGCCCAGATCGGCCGGTTCAAGGACGCAGTGGTCCCGGATGTCGCCACGACCCACGACTTCATCAAGGAGCTCGAATCCGGCAAGTACGACTCCCTCAAAGACAAGCCCGTGGTTACCTACTGCACCGGCGGCATCCGCTGCGAGGTGCTTTCCAGCCTGATGGTTAACCGCGGGTTTAAGGAGGTGTACCAGCTGGACGGCGGCATTGTCCGGTACGGCGAAATCTTCAAGGACCAGGGCCTGTGGGAAGGCTCGCTGTACGTGTTCGATAAGCGCATGCACCTCGAGTTCAGCGAGGACGCCAAGACCATCGGGCAATGCACCCGCTGCGCGGCGCCCACCAGCAAATTCGAGAACTGCTCCAACCCCAGTTGCCGCACCCTCACCCTGTATTGTGCCGACTGCGCTTCCAGCCCGGAAACCCTGCGGTGCCCGGAAGGCTGCTCCGCTTAGGGACCACCAGCCGCGTCCCCGGGACTTACCCCACGGAAAACGAACGGGCATCGCACAGACATGCGTCACAGGCGCCGGAGGCGGTAGGCGTAATTGGCGCCCGTCCTGGACTCCACCGTGATGCTCAAAGCTGTCTCCGCGGAAAGATAAATGACGTTCTCGCGGTTCACCCCGCACCGCAGCCCCAGCTCCACCAGCGTCAGCGAGTCGCTCTTTACCGTGAAGGTAACCCGCCGCTGGCTTCGGCAGGTCAGCGCGAGTGCGTACGTGCCGGTTCCCACCACGGCTGTGTTTTCAGTCCGGACTTTGCCTGCCGCCAGGAGCCCGGCTCCGGCATGCACCACCGGATGCCCGGTCTCCGGCAGGGTTCGGGCCACCCAGGCGCCAAGCTCGGCTTCACTGACGGGCTCGCGCTGCAGCGGATCCCGGGTAAACACCGGCGCCGGGGCCACCGTTTCACCCGCGTCGGCCGCGCCGCTCCAGCTCCGGCCGTCGTCGTACGTGTATTCACAGCCGCCCAGCGCCAGGCCGGCCGCCAGCACAACACCGAGAACGGCGGCGGCCGCCGGATTCCGCGTCTGCCGCGCACGGACTGACCGCCCCTGAAAAGGCACGGAGCACGTCCGCACTCTGGGCATAGTCCGACTGTATGCCCGGACGCCGCCGCGGACCAGACTTATTCTGCGGGCGCCAGTTGGTATGCGTAGATCAAGGGGGAGTCCACGCTGGAGGTGCTGACTTCCAGCCTCCCCGACTGCGGCAATGTGATTTTGGTGATTTCCCGGCTGCCGTTGCAGGCCGCACCGGCGTCCACCACAGCTTCCCCGTCCAGGGATACCGCAAAGAAGGCCTTGCCCCCGCCCTCGCAGGTGGCCGTCAGGGTATACCGGCCGGCCGGTACGTCGGCCGCCTCCTGAACGATGCGGTCCCGGTTGAGTATCTTGCCGGCATCTTCGATGACGGTGCCGGAACCTGTGGGCAGTGCAGTAGCGCGCCACTGCGGAACGTCCGCGTTTTCGATCGAGACCACGGGCGAGCACCCCGCCAGCACCAATGCAGCGATACCCGCCGGCGCACAGGCAGTAAGCAGGGATCGCTGCGGGCGGGCGGGCTGCTTCCGGGCGCACGGAAGGCTGGAAGGCAGTGGAGGCATACCTCCACGCTACCGCCTTGGCCCCAGCCCCGGTTCCCAGCTCCCGGTGCCGGACTAAACTTGGGCAGTGCCTAAATCCCCATATGAGTTCACCGACGGCAACACCCCCGACGCTCCCCGCAGCGACCTTCCGGAGCTGCTCGCCGCACTTGCCGCTGACCTGCGCCTGGTGGGTTACACGCTCGACGGTGTGGCCGGGCTCCTCGGCGAACCGGCCTACGGTGCGCTGAACCGGGACCAGCTCATTCCGGCCCTGCTGGCTGCCGACCGGGCTGTGCGGCAGGACGAAGGCAACGCGGCGCTCGCCGCCGTCGTCCGTCTCTGGCTGCTCGCCGAGCCGCAGACAAGTGCAACGCTCGACGCCGCCCTGCCGGGCATTGGCGCCGAGGGCCTGCAGGAGCTGGGGCTGGTGGAGCCCGTTCCTGGCAGTCCGCTCCTGGCAGCCAAGGCTGACCTCCGGCCCTACGGCTGGGAGGGCACCGAGGATGACACCACAGGCGGCAGCGGCGGGGCGGAACTGTGGGTGGCCAGCGACTTGGCGGCACACCAGCAGGAAGGCGTTCTCCGCCATGACCACGTTCTGGGCATCGGGCAGGCGTCCACCACCCTGGTGCAGACCACATTCCGGCAGCACACCGAGCGGGCACTGGACCTGGGGACGGGATGCGGCATCCAGGCCTTCCACCTGCTGCACCATTGCGGGCACGTCACAGCTACCGACATTTCTGAACGCGCCCTGGCCTTTACCAGGTTTAACATCCTGCTAAACGCCGTGGCGCTGTCCGTGGATCCGGCCCGGCTGGAGGACCGGGTGAGCCTGCGCCTGGGTTCGCTCCTGGAGCCCGTGGCGGGCGAGGAATTCGGCCTGGTGGTCTCCAACCCGCCCTTCGTCATCACACCGCGGAGCGCGGGGGAGGAAGCGTCAGAGCAGTTTACCTATCGCGACGGCGGCCTTCCGGGTGATGAGATTGTGGCAGCCCTCGTGGCCGGGCTGCCGGCTGTGCTCGCTCCCGGCGGAACGGCGCAAATGCTTGGAAACTGGGAAGTGCAGGCCGGCGCCGCCTGGCAGGAGCGCCCTCAAGGCTGGGTGCCCGCCGGGACGGACGCCTGGTTCATCCAGCGCGAGACGGTGGGCCCGGAGGAGTACGCCGAGACCTGGCTGCGTGACGCGTCCGAGGGCCGGGACCGGCAACACTACAAGGAGGCCTACGCCGCCTACCTCGAAGACTTCGAGTCACGCAACGTGGCGGGGATCGGTTTCGGGATGGTGCTGCTCCGGCGCCCCCTTGACCCGGCGCAGGCCGCTTTCAACCGGTTTGAGGAGATCACCTACCCCATTGAGCAGCCGATCGGGCCCCACTTGGGTGCGGCGCTGAACCGCCAGGACTGGCTGGCTGCCAACAGCGTCAGCGACGCGCACCTGCTGGTGGCGGACGATGTCACCGAGGAACGCCACCAACGGCCCGGCGCCGAGCACCCCGGCGTAATCCTGCTTCGGCAGGGCGCCGGCCTGCGCCGGACGAACCTTCTCAGCACCGAACTCGCCGGGTTTGTTTCGGCCTGCGACGGCGACCTGTCCGCCGGGCAGATAGCCGGTGCGCTGGAGGCGCTGCTGGGCGGCGGCGAGGTGGGGGAGGAAGGGTTCGACGCCGGCTCCTTCCGGCGTGGTTTGCTCGCCGACGTAGCCAATCTGGTTCGCGATGGATTCCTGATTCCGGCCGGGGATTAAGGCGCGGAGGGCCTTCCGGGTAACCCCCTTGTTTTCCACATGAATGCGCACAATTCTTCAAAATATGGTGAACTAGGCCAGTATGGGCGCATCTGCCCGAGCAACCTTTTTCTGTAGGAGCACCGTGCCAAGCAAGGCCAAAACCGGCAAGAAACTCGTGATTGTGGAGTCTCCGGCCAAGAGCAAGACCATCGCCAAGTACCTGGGCGAGGGCTTCATCGTAGAGGCCTCCATCGGTCACATCCGCGACCTGCCGCAGCCGTCCGAACTCCCTGCCGAACTGAAGAAAACCTCGGTTGGCAAGTTCGCCGTCGACATTGACCACGACTTCAAGCCCTACTACGTGGTGTCCCCTGACAAAAAGAAAAAGGTGACCGAGCTCAAAGCTGCGCTCAAGGACGCCGACGAACTTTATCTCGCAACCGATGGGGACCGCGAGGGCGAAGCCATCGCGTGGCACCTGCTGGAAGTGCTCAAGCCCAAGGTACCGGTATACCGGATGACGTTCGGCGAAATCACCAAGGAAGCCATCCAGCGTGCCATGGGCAACCTGCGCGATGTCGATTCGGCGTTGGTGGACGCCCAGGAGACCCGCCGTGTCCTGGACCGCCTGTACGGCTACGAGATCTCCCCGGTGCTGTGGCGCAAGGTGGCGCGCGGGCTTTCCGCCGGCCGCGTGCAGTCCGTGGTCACCCGTATGGTGGTGGACCGCGAACGTGAGCGGATGGCCTTCAAAGCCGCCTCCTACTGGGACCTCACCGGCCAGTTCGGCGCAGACGCCGGCTCCTTCAAAGCGAAGCTTGCCAGCGTTGACGGCGCAAAAGTGGCCTCTGGCCGTGACTTCAACGACGACGGCGTGCTGACGTCAAAGAACGTTGCCCACCTTAACGAGGAGCTCGCAACGTCCCTGGCGGCCGGGCTGCAGGACGCAGAGTTCCGCGTCCGTTCCGTTGACACCAAGCCGTACACCCGCCGGCCGGCTGCGCCGTTCACCACCTCCACCCTGCAGCAGGAAGCCGGCCGTAAGCTGCGCTTTTCCTCCAAGAGCACCATGCAGATCGCCCAGCGCCTGTACGAAAACGGCTACATCACCTATATGCGTACGGACTCCTCCGCGCTCAGTGACGAGGCCGTGACTGCTGCCCGGCGGCAGGCTTCCGAACTGTACGGCCCCGAGTACATCCCGGGATCTCCCCGCGTCTACTCCAACAAGGCAGCAAACGCCCAGGAAGCCCACGAGGCCATCCGTCCCGCGGGTGACTCCTTCCGGACCCCCGCGCAGGTGGCCAAGCAGCTCTCCGGCGACGAATTCCGGCTTTACGAGTTGATCTGGAAGCGGACCGTCGCGTCCCAGATGGCTGACGCCAAGGGTTCGACGGCGACCATCCGCCTTGGTGCGGTGGCCTCCGACGGGCGGGACGCCGAGTTCTCCGCGTCCGGCACCGTGATCACTTTCCCCGGCTTCCTCGCCGCTTACGAGGAAGGCAAGGACGAGACCCGCGGCGACGACGACTCGGATGAAGCCCGCCGCCTCCCCAACGTCACGAAGGGCGATGCGCTCAAGGCCTCGGACATCATCGCAGTTGGCCACGAAACCTCACCGCCGCCGCGTTACACCGAAGCCTCGCTGACGGCGGAACTGGAAAAGAAGGGCATCGGACGCCCGTCCACGTACGCGTCCACCATCTCCACCATCCAGGACCGCGGCTACGTCCGGAAACAGGGCTCCGCGTTGGTCCCGAGCTGGATCGCCTTCTCGGTCATCCGGCTGCTGGAGCAGCACTTCAGCGACTACGTGGACTACGAGTTCACCGCGGACATGGAAGGCGACCTGGACAAGATCGCCAACGGCCAGGCTGCGGGTGCTTCCTGGCTGCGGCACTTCTACTTCGGCGAGGACACGGACCCGGGCCTGCTGAGCATCGTCAACAACCTCGGTGAAATCGACGCGCGGGAGATCAACTCCATTCCCATCACGGACGAAATCACGCTCAGGGTGGGCAAGTTCGGCCCGTACCTTGAGAGCTCCGCCGCCACCGTGGACCCGAAGACCGGGGAGATCGTGGAGTCGCCCCGGGCGAACGTCCCGGAAGACCTCGCCCCGGACGAACTTACTGCCGCCAAGGCCATCGAGTTGATGGAGACCGCCGCTCCCGAGGAACGCGTGCTGGGCACCGACCCCCATACGGGACACACCGTCGTTGCCAAGAACGGCCGCTACGGCGCCTACGTCACCGAAGTCATCCCCGAGATGACGGAGGAACAGATCGCCAACCAGCCGGTGGAGTACTACAAAAACGGCAAGCCCAAACCGCCCAAGAAGCCGGTCAAGGCCAAGCCGCGGACCGGTTCGCTGTTCAAGTCCATGACGGTGGACTCCGTGACCCTTGATGAGGCACTGCAGCTGATGAGCCTTCCGCGTGCGCTGGGCGAGGACGCCGAAGGCAACCTCATCACCGTGCAGAACGGCCGGTTTGGTCCGTACCTGAAGAAGGGGACGGACTCCCGGTCCATCGGGTCCGAGGAGGAAATCTTCACCATCACCCTGGAGCAGGCACTGGAGATCTACTCCCAGCCCAAGCAGCGCGGTGCACGGGCGGCCGTGCCTCCACTTGCGGAGTTCGGCCCGGACCCGGTGTCGGAAAAGAACATCGTGGTGAAGGAAGGCCGCTTCGGCCCGTACATCACCGACGGCATCACCAACATCACCGTTCCGCGGGCCACCGCCCTGGAGGAACTGACGCGTGAACAGGCTGTGGAGCTCCTTGCGGAGAAGCGTGCCAAGGGGCCGGTCAAGCGCACCGCCACGCGCAAGGCTCCTGCCAAGAAGAAGGCCACGGCGAAGAAGTAGGGTGGCCCGGCGGGTGGTGAGGGGAATTGCGCCGTGGTCCGCCGCGTGATCATGTAGGTGTATGACCGAACAGCCTGCGCACATCGATCCCCAGCCGCTGAACGACCTTGAGGAGAAGCTCGCCCAGGGCGGACAGCCTGATGCCAGCCCCGTGGACGTCATCCTGTCCTTCCTGAACAGCGAGGTCTACATCGTCAGCTCGGACGGCATCGAGGGCGAGGATTCCCAGGTGGAGCCGCTGGTCCTTGCCAATGCCGACGGCGATCCCGTCCTGGCTGTCTTCTCGCACCCGAGCCGCGTTGACCAGCAGTACCTGGACGCAGCGCCGAACGTCCTCGGCACCCAGGGCGCTGCCATCATCGCCAACATCGGCGAAGAACTCGGCATGGTCATCAACCCGGGCGCCGCCTACGGTTTCGAGATCAACCCCGAAGGCATTGCCAACATCAAGCGCGATTTCAAGCGTGCCGACGAGCTCCCCGACGGCGACCCCTCGGGCCCGGCCGAAAACTGACACTTCCCCTGAGTCGCCAGACATGACGTGCCGGTTGGGCCGGAACCGCCGGACCGGGGAATAATGGCAGCATGCGGCTAGGCGTCCTCGATATCGGGTCCAACACTGTCCACCTCCTACTGGTGGATGCCCACCCCGGCGCGCGGCCAGTGCCGTTCGCGTCGCACAAGCGTCCGCTCTCCCTGGTCCAGTATCTGGAGGCGGACGGCAGCATCAGCGATGCCGGGCAGCATGAGCTCACGGAGTTCGTGCTTGAGGCGTGGGAATTCGCGGCCCGGCACAAGGCCGAGGACCTTCTGGCCTTTTGTACCTCCGCCATCCGCGAGGCCACCAACGGCCCCGAAGTCCTGGCCCGGGTCAAGCACGAAACGACTGTCACACTGCAGGAACTCACGGGCAGCGAGGAAGCGTCCATGACCTTCTTCGCCGTCCGGCGCTGGCACGGCTGGGGCGCCGGCCCCATCCTGAACCTGGATATCGGCGGCGGCTCTTTCGAGATGGCCTTCGGCCAGGACGAACTGCCGGAGGTTGCCACGTCTGTGCCTCTCGGTGCCAGCCGGCTCACCCGGGACTGGCTGACCGAGGACCCGCCCTCGGCGAAGAGCGTCAAAGAGCTGCGGCGCTACATTCAAGCCACGCTCAAGCCCGCTGTCCGCGAATTCGATGGGCTGGGCCGGGCCAACCTGGTAGCAGGGACCTCGAAAACCTTCCGGTCCCTCGCCCGGATCGCGGGCGCGGCCCCCAGCACTGCCGGCCCCTACGTCAAGCGCGAGCTGTACGGGTCCGATCTAGGGGTCTGGGCGCAGCGCATCTCGGCCATGAGCGCGGAAGACCGGCTCCACCTGCCGGGCGTTTCAGAAGCCCGGGCACACCAGTTGCTTGCCGGAGCGCTGGTGGCGGAGGCGGCCCTGGAGCTCTTTAAGTTCAAGAAAATCAGGATCTGCCCGTGGGCACTCCGCGAGGGCTTGATCCTTCGCCGCCTCGACCAGCTGGTGTTCTCCGGGCCGCTGGAGCCTGCGCCGCACGTCGCCCCCGCGGCCATCGGCGCAACGGTCTAACAAAGCCGCAAGACGGAACCGGCGCTTAAAGGCGGAAGCACCGGCGGCCGCGACAGGAAAATGGGGGAAAACCTGTTACGTACGCCGGTGCCCTGGCAGGCATCCCCATGCCTGCCGCATCACTCGCACCCTCAATGAGGTAACAACAACTCTAGGGACAGCACTTGTGAGGAAGCTGCGCCCAACATGTGAGCAACCTGTGAACGCTTTTTCGGAAGTTCCCGGTTAGGGGATTTTGCTGCTGGATATGTTTGGGCGCGGCCTGGTGTGAACTGCAATGATGGAGCCATGAGCAACCGAATCGCCTTTCTTGGCTGTGGGTCCATGAACGAAGCCATCCTTAGCGGTCTGCTGGAAGCCGGGACGGACCCGGCCGACATCGTGGCCACCGTCCGCCGCGCGGAGCGGGCCGCGGAGCTGGCGGAGCGCCACCACGGCGTCACCGCGATCGCAGGCGAGGAGGAACCGGACAACAACAAGCAGGCCGCCAAGGGGTCCGCCGTCGTGATTCTGGGCGTGAAGCCGGCCGGCATTACGGACCTGGCGCGGGAAATCAGCGGCGCCCTTGCGCCGGACGCCGTGGTGGTCAGCGTTGCCGCGGCCGTGTCCATAGCCCAGCTGGAAGCGGCGCTTCCGGCCGGGCAGCCCGTCATCCGCACCATGCCCAACACTCCTGCCAAGCTGGGACGCGGTGTTGTCTCTGTCTCGCCGGGCTCCAACTGCACTCCCGGGCAGCTCCAAAAGGTCAAGGGCATCCTGCAGGGCGCGGGGACCGTCGTCGAAGTTCCCGAGGAACAGGTGGACGCGCTGTCGGCCATCAGCGGCTCGGGACCGGCCTACGCGTTCTATCTTGCCGAGGCCATGGCCGCAGCAGGGGAGGAACTGGGCCTGGACGCGGAGCTCTCCCTGCTCCTGGCCCGGGAAACGGTGGCGGGCGCCGGATTCATGCTGGCCGAGCCGGGCGCGGACCCCTCGGCGCTGCGCAAAGCAGTGACCAGCCCCAACGGCACCACGGAACGGGCCATCGCCACCTTCGACGAGCGGGGCATCCCGTCCATCATCGCCGCCGGTGCCCGCGCGGCGGCTGACCGCGCCGCGGAGATCACCAAACAGCTCGGCTAGGGGCGGGCGGCAAACCGCTCGAGCAGGTCCACGTGGCCGGAGACAATCAACATGTCCCGGGAGGACACCTTGGTTTCGGGCCTGGCATACGTGAAGTCCTCGCCGGGGGACTTGACGCCCACAATCGTCACCCCGTATTTGGACCGGACCTTGGACTCGTCCAGGGTAAACCCGACGGTCTCGCGCGGCGGGTACATTTTCACGATGGCGAAGTCGTCGTCGAACTCGATAAAGTCCAGCATGCGCCCGGACACCAGGTGTGCTGCGCGGACGCCGGCGTCGGCTTCCGGGTAGATCACGTGGTTCGCGCCGATGCGGGTGAGGATTTTGCCGTGGGAAGGCGTGATGGCCTTCACCCAGAGGTGTTCGATGCCAAGATCCACCAGGTTCACCGTAATGAGCACCGAGGATTCGATGGACGTGCCGACGCCTACGACGGCGGAGCTGAACTCCTGAGCACCGAGCTGGCGGAGGGCATCGATGTTGGTGGCGTCGGCCTCCACCACGTGCGTAAGGAGCGGCGCCCACTTCTGCACAAGGGTCCGGTCCCGTTCGATGGCGAGCACTTCGCGGCCCTGCTTCACGAGCTGCTCAGCCGTGGAGGAACCAAAGCGGCCCAGCCCAATGACCAGCACCGGGGCATTATGGGCGGGGCGCCTGGGGGCGTCTGGGGAACTAGCCAATGATGGGCCTCTCTTCGGGATAGTGGTACAGCTGGCTGCGCTGGCGCAGGGCCAGGGCGGCGGCAAGGGTCACGGTGCCCACGCGGCCCATGAACATCAGAGCGGTCAGGACATAAACACCCGACGGCGGCAGCTCGGCACTGAGGTTGGTGCTCAGGCCCACCGTGGCGAAGGCGGAGATGGTTTCGAACAGGACGCGGTCCAAAGACGCTCCACTGATCTGGAGCAGCAGGAACGCGGACACGGAAACCAAGGTGGCTCCTGCAACAATGACCGAGATGGCAACCCGCATGGTGCCCTGCGGAATGGTCCTGCCGTAGACCTTAACGTCGGCGTCACCGCGGGCTTCCGCCACGATGGCCAAAAACATCACGGCGATGGTGGTCACTTTGATGCCGCCCGCCGTCGAGGCTGAACCGCCGCCGGCAAACATCAGTGCGTCGGTCAGGAGCATGGTGGTGGACTCCATCTGGTTCTGGTCCACCAGGTTGAATCCGCCGGACCGCGTCATCACCGACGCGAAGAGCGCATGGGTGAACTTTTCCCCCAAATCCATCCTGCCGATGGTGCGGCTGTTGTCCCACTCCATCAGCCCCCACAGGAACGTTCCTGCCAGGAGCAGTATGAAGGAGACCTGAATGGTGAGCTTGGTGTGCAGGTTCCACTTTTTCCAGTTCAGGCCGTTCTGCTGCAGGACCATCACCACGGGAAAGCCGAGGCTGCCCAGGAACACGCCCAGCATCAGGGGGACGAGGATCCACAGGTCCGTTTCGTAGGGAACGATGCCGTCCGAATGCGGCGTGAAACCGGCGTTGTTGAAGGCTGAAATGGCGTAGAAGATACCATGCCACACGGACTGCCAGAAGGGTTCGCCCAGGGTGAGGAACCGCGGGATCAGGGCAAGCGCAAGGATGGCTTCGATGACCACGGACGTGGTGATGACGATCCGCAGCAGGGTACCCACCTCGCCCAGCCGGCCTGCGTTGTTCATCGATTCGGCAGCAATGATTTTTCCGCGGACCCCAAGGCGCTTGCTCACCATCAACGCCAGCAGCGACGCGAGTGTCAGCGTTCCAAGGCCACCGATGAAGATGCCGACCAGGATTACCAGCTGCCCAAAGAAGGACCAGTGCACCGCCGTCGAAACAACCGTCAGGCCGGTGACGCAGACCGCCGAGACGGCCGTAAACAGAGCCTGGTGCGGCGGGGTGACGACGCCGGCGGCCGAGGAGATGGGCAGGGACAGCAGGAACGTGAACACAAGACACACCGCAGCGAACGCGCTCAGGGCAAGCCTGGCGGGCGACGTGTTGGCAATATCGTCGATGAAGTCGCGGAGCTGTGTAAGAACCCAGAGGCCCTCCCGCTCCTGCGCGGGATGCCAGCTGGCCGGGTTCCGGGGCCTCGACTGGCTTTGCGTCATGTGTGGCTTTTCCTCGGTTTGTTTGGCTTCCCTCAGTAGTAAACCACTTATGCCCGCGTAGTGGCCGGGCAGGAACGGGTGCAGGCTCGGGTAGCCTGTGATTGATGACATATTTGCCCGGTCTTAGCAAGCCCGCGCCGCCAACGACGGTGGTGTGGGGCGCTGACATGACCGCTTACAACTTCGGTCCGGGGCACCCGATGGCGCCCGAACGGATGGACCTCACGGCCCGCCTTGCGCAAAGCCTGGGACTTTTCGACCTGGAGCACCTGGCAGTGGCAGCGCCGGAGATCGCCACCGACGCCGAACTGGAGTCCGTGCATTCGGCCGAATTCGTGGCCGCGGTCCGCAGGGTCAGTGAGGACCCCTACGCGGCGGACGAGCTCCGGGGCCTGGGAACTGAGGACGATCCCGCTTTTGCCGGCATGCATGAGGCCGCAGCGAGGCTGGCGGGTGGCTCCCTGCTGGCCGCTACCCAGATTTTGGAGGGATCCGCCCTGCACGCGGTGAACTTCGGCGGCGGCATGCACCATGCCGCCCGTGACAAGGCCAGCGGGTTCTGCATCTACAACGATGCCGCGCTTGCCGTGCAGAAACTGCTCGACGGCGGCATCCGCAAAGTGGCGTACATCGACGTCGACGCCCACCACGGGGACGGGACGGAAAGCATCTTCTGGGACGACCCCCGGGTACTCACCTTGTCCCTGCACGAGAGCGGACTCACACTGTTCCCCGGGACCGGATTCGCCAATGAAATCGGCGGACCCAACGCGGAGGGGACTGCGGTCAACATCGCCTTGCCGTCAGGGACAGGAGACGCCGGCTGGCTTAGGGCCTTCCATGCCGTGGTGCCCCAACTGGTGGCAGCGTTCGAGCCCGAGGTGATCGTGAGCCAGCACGGCTGTGATTCGCACCGGACGGACCCGCTCACGCACCTCAACCTCAGTGTTGACGGGCAGCGGGAGGCGGCAACCGCCGTCGGGAATCTTGCCGCCCGCTACTGCGGCAACCGCTGGATTGCTACTGGCGGTGGCGGGTACAACGTGCTGCACGTGGTGCCGAGATCCTGGAGCCACCTGATCGCCATTGCCGCGGGCAGGCCGGTACCGCTGCGGACGGCCGTTCCCGAGGACTGGCGAAGGTACGTCGAGGAAAAGTTCGGCACCGCCACCCCCGGGCTGATGGGCGACGACGTGGAGCTGTGGTGGCGGTCTTGGGAAGTGGGGTTTGATCCTAACGACGCCGTGGACCGCACCGTCATGGCCACCCGCAAGGCAGTCTTTCCGCTGCACGGACTTGATCCCTGGTTCGACTAACGGAAATCTCCTCCACGTGCCCCGTGCCCGGCGAAATAGTTGATGCCTTTCGAGGCATATGTCGCTAGGGTGGGAGGCATGGTGACAGACGACGTATTTGCCGTCATTGCGGAATCGACCCGTCGGGACATCCTGACCTCCCTTCGATCAGGAGACAAGGCTGTGGGGGAGCTCGTGGAGGAATTGGCGGCGAGCCAGCCCACCATTTCCAAGCACCTGAAGGTCCTGCGGGAAGCCCAGCTGGTGAGCATGCGGGCCCAGGGCCAGAAGCGCTACTACGCGCTGAACCGCAAGCCGCTGGAGGGGATTGCCAGTTGGCTCGAAACATTCGACGTCGGCGCCGCGGCTTCCGCTCCTCCGGCACCTGCAACTGTTGCCTCGACCCCGGATGGGGATTCTCCGGCTCCTGCCTCTCCGGCTCCTGCCTCTACTGCGCGGGAAGACCTCACAGCCGACGCAGTGGCCGCTGACGCTGTCTCCGCCGGAGTGCTGGCGCCGGACGGCACCGACCTGAGTCCCGCCGTCGTCATTCCGGGCGGAACTGTTGCCCCGCTCAGCGATGACAGCGTGCCCCAGCAGATCGGCCGGACCGTGGGCCGGGCGGCCACCAAGGCAGCCGACCTGCTGGCGAACCTGCCCAACCTCCCCAAGTTCGGCCGGAAAAAGTAGCCCCTTAAGTCAACTCAGCGGCGCCTACTTGTTGAGCAGCCGCACGTGCTCCGGGGTCAGTTCGGAGATTTTGCTGACACCCAGCAGGGCCATGGTGCGGGCCATGTCCTTTTCGAGGATCTGGATGGTGCGGTCAACGCCGGCGCGGCCGCCCGCCATCAGGCCGTAGAGGTAGGCGCGGCCGATCAGTGTGAAGTCCGCGCCGAGGGCCAGGGCCGCCACGATGTCGGCACCGCTCATGATGCCGGTGTCCAGCATGATCGCGGCGTCGGTGTTGTCCGCGGTGAATGCCTGCTTGACCTCTGGGAGCAGGTGGAACGGAATGGGGGCCCGGTCCAGCTGGCGGCCGCCGTGGTTGGAAAGAATTATGCCGTCTGCGCCATGGTCGACCACCCGGCGGGCGTCCTCGACGGTCTGGATGCCCTTGACCACCAGCTTGCCCTTCCAGGTCTCGCGCAGCCAGTCCAGGTCCTCGAAGGTGAGGGTGGGGTCGAACATGGAGTTGATCAGGTCGGCAACGGTGCCCGTGTAGCGGGACAGCGATGCGAACGTAAGCGGCTCGTGGGTGAGGAAGTTGAACCACCAGGCCGGGCGGTAGGAGGCGTCCAAAACGGTCTTGATGGTGAGCGCCGGCGGGATGGTCATGCCGTTGCGGACGTCGCGGAGCCGGGCGCCGGCCACCGCCGTGTCCACGGTAACCATCAGGGTGTCGTTGCCGGCTTTGGCGGCCCGCTCGATGAGTTCCAGCGAGCGGTCGCGGTCCGTCCACAGGTAAAGCTGGAACCAGTTGCGGCCGTTCGGGGCCGCTGCTGCCACGTCCTCAATGGAAGCGGTGCCCATGGTGGAGAGCGTGTAGGGGATTCCGGCGGCTTCAGCAGCCTGGGACCCGGCGTACTCCCCTTCGGACTGCATCATGCGGGTGAAGCCGGTGGGGGCGATGCCCACCGGGAGGCGGGACGGCTTGCCGAGGATTTCCGTGGTCAGGTCGATGGCGGAGACGTTCCGCAGGATGCCCGGACGGAATTCGATGTCCAGGAAGGCCTGGCGGGCCCGGCGAAGGGTGATTTCCTCTTCGGCTGCGCCGTCGGTGTAATCAAAGGGTGCCTGCGGGGTGCGGCGCTTGGCGATGTCCCGCAGTTCCCACACCGTGCTGGCGCGCTTGATCCGGGCTTCTTTGCTGAACTCCGGCTTCTTGAACTGCATCAGGGGAGCCAGGTCCGAGTACTTGGGGATTCGGCGCTTCAGTGCCGCGGGGACGGCGGAAGCAGCGCCTGCCGGGGTCACGGCAGCTGCCGGCGTTGCCGGAACATCCGCGGCCTCCGGAGCAGGCGTGAGCTCCGGGTTATGGGGCTGAATGGTGTGGGTCATGGCATCCTCCGTTGGGCCGGTGACAGGTCTTGCCATCGGGCAAGCCGTTCTGTGGTCTAACCACACTGTAGGCCATGTGGTCCAACCACATCAACTACCATTGCCTCATGAAAACCCATCAGCTTGTCCTGGCCTGGATAGAGAATGAGCTCTCGGAGGGGCGGCTGGCTGTGGGCGGCCGATTGCCGGCCGAGCGTTCCCTCGCTGAGCAGCTGCAGGTATCACGCACCTCTGTCCGGGAAGCCATCCGGATCCTTGAAGCCATGGGCGTAGTACGGGCGGGGGTAGGGTCCGGGCCGGAGGCGGGAACGGTTGTCATTTCGGATCCGACGGCGGCATTGGGTTCTGCGCTGCGGCTGCACGTTGCCACCCAGCACCTTCCCGTGGCGGACATCGTGGAGACGCGCATGCTCCTCGAGTCGTGGGCGGTGTCGCATGCCAAGCCTGGCGCGCCGGAACTAGCAGGCGCAGCAAGGCTGCTGGACCAGATGGATGCGGAAGCGGTGGCGGTCGATGAGTTCCTGGCCCTGGACGTCCGTTTCCACCTCGCCCTCGCCGACGCCGCGGGCAATGCCGTGGTCAGCGCCATGATGGGGTCGCTGCGTGAATCCATTACCGGCTACGCATCCCG
The DNA here is from genome assembly GCF_059089645.1 of Arthrobacter sp. K41. Classification (NCBI taxonomy): domain Bacteria; kingdom Bacillati; phylum Actinomycetota; class Actinomycetes; order Micrococcales; family Micrococcaceae; genus Arthrobacter; species Arthrobacter sp. K41. The sequence goes on from NZ_JBNHEW010000004.1 coordinate 125,606, forward strand.
GCTCACTGCCAACCTTCCGGACTGGGATGCCACTGCCGCCCGCCTGCGGGCTGAGCATCACAGCATATTGGCCGCTGTGCAGGGTAACGACGGCGTGCGGGCGGCCAAGCTGGTCGCTGCCCATATCGAGGGGTACTACAAGGAGGCCGGAGTGAGCCACGCCGACCAGGTGAATGCAGGCGGAGCCGGCCGAGAACCCTAGCCGTGAACCGTTGAACGGGGAGCCTTGGCCGGGCCGCTGCTGGCCCGCACTTGGAGGCGCGGCTGGTAACGGCTGCCGGGCGCGGCATTGTCTTCCTTGCGGATCAGCGCGCGCAGCTGGTGCCAGGCCTGCTCGCCCAGTTCAGTAATGGGAACGGCGGCCGTGGTGAGGGCGGGGGTGGTGTATTTGGCAAACGGGATGTCGTCGAACCCGGTCACCGAGATGTCGCCGGGAACGTCGAGGCCCCGTTCGTGCAGCCCGCTCATCAGGCCCATGGCCACCAGGTCATTGAAGGCAAGAATTCCGGTGGCGCCGCTTTCCAGTACGGCGTCCACGGCGTCGTGCCCGGTGTCAAAGTCCGAACCGCCTTCAAGCATTCGGACGTCCACCTGCGGATGGGCCGCCTTGAACGCCTCCAGGCCCTGGAGCCGCATGCCGTTGGAAGCACTTCGCGGCGGCCCCGCCAGGAATGCCAGGCGGGTGTGGCCCAGGTCCACCAGGTGCTCTGCGATGTCCTGAACCCCCCGCCCGTAATCCACCACCAGGCTGGGTACGCCCGCGGCTGACGTGGTGCGGTTGATCAGCACCAGGGGGTGGAGCGAGGGTGCAATCTCCTCCAGTTCTGAATCGCTCATGCGCGGTGCACAGAGGACCAGGCCATCGCACCGCCGGCGGGCTTCCCCGGCGAGGATTGTTTCTTCGCTGGACACCTCAAAGGAATCGGCTATCAGAACGCGGTAACCGTTCTGGGCGGCAGCCCGGCTCAATCCGCGCAGGATTGCCTGGAAAGTGGGGTTCGCCAGGTCCGGCACCACGATGCCGATGGTGTCGGTCTTGCCCAGGGCCAGGCTGCGGCCCACCGGGTTGGGCTGGTACTTCAACTCTGCCGCCGCAGCCCGGACCCGGGACGCAATGTCCGGGTCCACAGTGAAGTTGCCGTTCATGACACGGGACACCGTGGCATGGGACACCCCAGCTTTGACCGCCACGTCCGCGATCCCGATCCTGCCGGTTGCCGATCTCCTGGCCATGACGGTCCCTTCTTCAACTCGGCGGGGTCCAGCCCTGCACCGATGTGCTGCCCGTGGGCAGGTTCTGCCGCCTGTGCCTGCGGGGTATTGAAAGAAAGCATATACCGGCCCGGGAAAGCGATTTCTACTCCTTTCCCGAGTTTTCCCACAACTTTCAGGTCGTGGGGCCGAGCCGCGCCGGTTCAGCGCAGCAGAAACCGTTTTCTCCCGCCATTGATAATGGTTGACGGATACGTGCCCAGGTTGGTACAAACGTATTAGGAACGTGAGAAAACGCTTTCTTGCGCGATGCAGGATTGCGCTCCGCTTCGAACCCAGAGGCCGCCGGATCGGCCGGGTAACAGCTTTGGAAAGGGACCCTTCATGGTCAACACACCCGAATCAACTACTGCCGGAGAGGCCTCACCAGCCGCCGCCCACGCCGCTGTCGGGGCCGCAGGACGGAGCGGTAAAGCGCGGATTGCCTTGATCGGCACCGGCGGCCGTTCCGAGATGTATATCCGCGCCATCTTCGGCAAGCACGCTGAGACCGCCGAGCTGGTGGCGTTCTCCGACGTGAACCCCGGCCGCGTGGAGTTTTACCAAAAGCTCATCCAGGAACTTGGTGCGCCGGGTCCTGTGGGGTCGTTCGACCCCGCGGAACTTACCGCGTTCATCCAGCACAACAACATCGACCGCGTTGTAGTGACCACGCCGGACTACACGCACGCTGACTACATCGTTGAGTCACTCCGCGCAGGGGCCGACGTCGTCGTTGAAAAGCCCCTCACCATTGACGCCGAGGGCTGCCGCCGCATCACCCAGGCTGTGCACGAAACGGGCCGCAACGTGGTGGTCACCTTCAACTACCGCTACTCGCCGCGCAACAGCGCCCTCAAGGAAACCATCCAGAGCGGCGTGATCGGCAAGGTCACGTCCATCGACTTCAGCTGGGTCCTGGACACGGTGCACGGTGCGGACTACTTCCGCCGCTGGCACCGGGAGAAGAAGAACTCCGGCGGCCTGCTGATCCACAAGGCCTCCCACCACTTCGACCTCGTTAACTGGTGGATCGACGACGTCCCCGAGAAGGTATTCGCCTCCGGCGGCCTGAAGTTCTACGGTGACAAGAACGCCGCCGAGCGCGGCCTGGGTCCCCGTCCCGAACGCGGCACGCCCGACGCCGACGCGCCGGCCACCGCCGAAAAGGATCCCTTCACGCTGGACCTGCGGGAGGACGAGCGGCTCAAGGCCCTGTTCCTGGACAACGAGCACTTCGACGGCTACCGCCGTGACCAGGACGTCTTCACCGGCGGCATCACTATTGAGGACAACCTCGCGCTGGTGGTGGAGTACGGGGGCGGCCCGCGCCTGAGCTATTCACTGAACGCCCACAGCCCGTGGGAGGGCTACCGCGTGGCGGTCAACGGCACCGAAGGCCGTGCCGAACTGGAGGTCGTGGAACGCGCAGCGGTCCACTCCAGCACGGACAAGAAGACCGTGGTGGACCCGAGCGCAACACCCATCGAAGAGGATGACGCCATCCGCCGTAACGGTGAACGCCTCGTGGTCCAGCGCCACTGGGAAGCCGCCTATGAGGTGCCGATTGTTAACGGAGAAGGCGGCCACGGCGGCGGTGACGAGCTCCTCCTCTCGGATCTCTTCAACGGCCCGGGCGAGGACCCGCTGGGACGCCCCTCCGGCTACCTGGACGGGCTGCGCTCGGTCTCGGTGGGCATCGCCGGCAACCGCTCCCTTGAGTCCTCCCTGCCTGTGCGCATCGAGGACCTGGACCTCGGCGTCGACCTCCGCCGCGGCAACTGACTCCTGCCAAGGAAACCCGAACGAAGGAACAACCATGAGCAGGATCTTTGTCACCGGCGGCTCCGGCCGCCTGGGCCGCAGCGTGGTGGCCGGGCTCGCCGAAAAGGGCCACCACGTCATCTCGGTGGACCGCGACGCCGTTCCGGCTGACCAGCTGCCCGCCGGCATCGTGCAGGAAACCGCCGACCTCCTCGCCCCGGGCGAGGCGCTCCGCCTCCTGCGGGAAACTACGCCCGACGCCGTCATCCACCTTGCGGCAATAGCGGTGCCGTTCAGCGCGCCCGAGGAGGTCATCTTCGGCACGAACACGCGGCTCGCCTTTGCCGTCATCAGTGCTGCGACCGAAGTCGGCGTGCCGAAGATCGTGACCGCCAGCAGCCCCACGGTGCTCGGTTACGGCTCGCCCGCGGGTTGGCTGCCGCCGTCGTTCCCGCTGGATGAGCGGACCCCGCCGCGGCCCTGGAACGCCTACGCGCTGTCCAAGCTGATTGCCGAGCAGACCGTGCAGACATTCGCTGCCGCACAGGGTGAAAAGATCCGCTACGCGGCCTTCCGCCCCTGCTTCGTCATCTCACCGGAGGAATGGGCAGGCGCGCCGACGCAGCAGGGCCACACCCTGGCCGAACGGCTGGCGGATCCTTCCCTGTCTGCACCCGCCCTGTTCAACTACGTGGATGCACGGGACGTGGCGGACTTCCTGGACCTGCTGCTGGCGAAAATGCCGTCCATCCCCAACGGAGAGACCTTTTTTGTTGGAGCCGCAGATGCCCTGGCCACCACCCCGCTGGCGGAACTGATGCCCAGGTTCCTGCCCGGAAGCGAAGCCCTCAGTGCAGGGCTTACCGGCACCAGCCCGGCATTCTCCATCGCCAAAGCACAGGAACTCCTGGGCTGGCACCCCACGCGCAGTTGGCGTACCGAACTCAAGTCCCGCCCCACCCTCAACGACGAGAACTCCGCGCTGGTCAATGCCGGCAGCGGAGCCAAGGAGACCCCATGAAATTCGACGGCGTACTGTTCTTTCCCGTCACCCCGTTCACCGCCAGTGGTGCCGTTGATGTGGAACTGCTCAAGGAACACATCAGCTCCCGGCTCCCGTTCGGCCCCGGCGGCGTTTTCCCCGCCTGCGGCACCGGCGAATTCCACGCCCTCAGCCTTGACGAGGTACGCACCGTGGTGACGGCCGCCGTCGAGGTTGTTGCCGGAAAGGTGCCCGTAGTAGCCGGCGCCGGGGGACCGCTTGGCCACGCCCTGGCGGCCGCCCGCGTTGCCGAGGAAGCCGGCGCCGATGCCCTCCTGGTCCTGCCGCCGTACCTCGTCACGGGACCCACCGACGGGCTCGTGGCGTACATCGAGGCGGTGGCCGGCGCCAGCAGCCTCCCGGTGATTGTTTACCACCGGGGCAACGCCAAGTTCACCGCTGATTCGATGGCCAGGCTGGCCGACAACCCGAAGGTCATCGGCTTCAAGGACGGCCTCGGCGATGTTGGGCTCGCCCAGGAGATCGTCACCGCAGTGCGCGCCGCCGGACGGGATGACTTTGCCTTCTTCAACGGCCTGCTCACCGCCGAGCTTACCCAGGGCGCCTACCGCGGCCTGGGCATCCCGCTATACTCCTCTGCTGCGTTTGCCATGGCCCCGGAAATCGCCAAGGCCTACTACGACGCCTACAGTTCAGGAGACGAGGACCGCCGCAATGCCCTGCTGGAAGGGTTCTACGCGCCCCTGGTCCGCCTGCGTGACCAGACCCCCGGCTTCGGCGTTTCACTGATCAAGGCGGGCCTGCGGCTCGGTGGACTTCCCGTCGGCTCTGTGCGCCCGCCGCTGGTGGACCCCACCGAGGAGCAGCTGGTGCAGCTGAAGGCCATCCTTGCCAAGGGCTACGAGCTGGCCGGCCGCTGATGGGCGCCCCCGCAGCTGTTGCTGTCCGGACCGGCCCGCGAATCACGGGCCTATCCACCCGGCTCATCACGGTTCCGCTGCGCCGCAGCTGGGGTGCTGAGGCGCCGGAAAACCACGTGATCGTCACGGAAATACAAACGGACGACGGCGGTACGGGGCATGGTTTTTCCTGGACGCCCACCATCGGCCCCCATGCCGTGAAAGCCCTGCTGGACCACGACATTGCACCGTTCATCGCCGGGCTGCCGGCCAACCCCGAAGTGGTCTGGGACGCCGTGTGGAAACGGCTGCACGAGGCAGGCGGCGGGGGACTGACCACCATTGCCATGGCCGGGGTGGACCTGGCGCTGTGGGACCTCCAGGCCTCCCGGGCCAATACCTCCCTCACCGGACTCCTGGGCCAGCGCCACGAGTCCGCGGAGGTGTACGGCTCCGGAGTGAACCTGCACTACACCCTCGAAGAGCTGGTAGCCCAGACCCGGCGGTGGGTTGCGGCCGGGCACCGGGCAGTGAAAATCAAGGTAGGCAAGCCCGACATCCGCGAGGATGCCGAGCGTGTCGCCGCGGTCCGCTCCGTCCTGGGCCCGGACCGGAAACTGATGATTGACGCCAACCAGCGCTGGGACCTGCCAACTACGCTCAAAGCACTGGACGTCCTGGCCGGCTTCGGCCTGGAGTGGCTCGAGGAGCCCATCCGGGCGGACGACCTCTGGGCGTACCGCAGGCTCCGCAAGCACTCGCCGGTGCCGATCGCCCTTGGTGAAAACCTGCACACCATCTACCGCTTCCGGGATTTCATAGAAGCGGAGGCGGTGGACATCATTCAGCCGAACATCATCCGGGTGGGTGGCATCACACCGTTCCGGCGCATTGTGGAGCTTGCCCGGACCAACAGCATTAAAGTTCTGCCGCACCTGCTCCCTGAGCTGTCCGGCCAGCTGGCCTTGACGCTTGCCGAGCCAACCCTGGTGGAGGACGTGGAGGAGGCATCCTTTGAGCAGTTGGGGATCCTGGCCGGCCCGTCGCCGGTCCGGTTCAGCGACAGCAGGCTGACGCTTACCGATCAGCCCGGGCTCGGCTTCCGCTTCCACGGTGCGGGCTAGCAGGCCAGCGCAGGCTGCGCGGCATGCCCCGCCGACCACGGCAGACCCTACGAATCCAGCAACAAAGAACAGGTACCCCAAGTGACAACTGCAACCCTTTCCCTGTCCGGGCTGACCGCCGCCGCCACAGAAGCAGCCAAAATCTCGGCGGCAGCCTCCGACGCCGAACGCGCCGCCTGGCTCACCGCGGTGGCTGACGCGCTTGATGCCAACGCCGCGGAGCTGGTGGAGATCGCTGATTCCGAGACGAGCCTGGGCGCACCCCGCCTCACCGGCGAAGTGGCCAGGACCACCGGCCAGCTGCGCCTGTTCGCCCGCGTGATCACGGAGGGTTCCTACCTGGAAGCCGTGATCGACCACGCGGATCCCAACTCCACCCCGCCCAAGCCGGACCTGCGCCGCATCCTGCGCCCCATCGGCCCCGTGGCGGTGTTCTCCGCGTCAAACTTCCCGTTCGCCTTCTCGGTGGTTGGTGGCGACACCGCCTCAGCGCTGGCCGTAGGCTGCTCAGTGATCGTCAAGGCCCACTCCGGCCACCTGCGCCTCTCGGAGCGGACCGCCGAGATAGCCGCCGATGCACTGCGTGCAGCCGGTGCCCCCGAAGGCATCTTCGCCCTGGTCACCGGCCGCGAGGTGGGAACCGCGCTGGTGCAGGATCCCGCCATCAAGGCGGTGGGCTTCACGGGTTCCATCCCCGGCGGCCGGGTGCTCTTCGACCTCGCAACATCGCGCCCGGAGCCCATCCCGTTCTACGGTGAACTCGGCAGCCTGAACCCGGTGGTTGTCACAGAGGCGGCCCTGGCGGAGCGGTCCGGGCAGCTGGCGGAGGGCCTGGCAGCGTCCTTCACCCTTGGCGCCGGACAGTTCTGCACCAAGCCAGGGCTGGTCTTCATCCCGGCAGGAACTGACTTTGCCGCCAGAGTGGCGGTTGCCAGCAAGGGCAAGCCGGCCCTGGGTATGCTGACCAGCCGGATCGCCGAGGCGTACCCGGATGGCCTGCGCAGCTTCGCTGCAGTGGAGGGCGTGAATGTGGTCAGCGGCAGCGTGGACCAAAATGCCGTGACGGACGGAGCGGCCCCGGTAGTCTTCTCCACCTCGGCGGCCAAGGTCCTGGAGCGTCCCGAGGAACTGCTGGAGGAGTGCTTCGGCCCTACCACCATGCTCATTGAATACACGGACCGGGAGGAACTCTCCGCAGTCCTGGCCAAGGTGCCCGGCAGCCTGACCGCCACGGTCCACGCCCAGCCCGGCGAGGACGTAGCGGCCCTTGTGGAGCAGCTGTCCAGCCTCGCCGGCCGCGTTCTCTTCGACGGCTGGCCTACCGGTGTGGCAGTGAACTGGGCACAGCAGCACGGCGGCCCCTACCCGGCCACCACCTCGCTGTTCACCTCGGTAGGCGCGACGGCGGTCCGCCGGTTCCAGCGTCCGGTTGCCTACCAGGATGCGCCCGAGACGGTCCTGCACCCGGCCCTGCACGAGGGCAACCCGCTGCGTATTCCGCGCCGCGTCGACGGGGAACTCGTACTGCCCTAGCGACGCTCTCTCACCTAATGTCGGTTTGACCAAAACGCTCTCTCAGTCGGTGCCGGGACTACGGCTACGACTGAGAGAGCGTTTTGTGTTTTCCTGCAGTATCTGCAAGAGCGTTGCCTACAGCTGGAGGGTAACCGGCCGTGCCAGCCCGTTGACGGTGTCAACCGGCCACCGCGGATCCACCGTGAGGACCTGCAGGCCCGATTCGGTGAGCTGGACCGTGTCCTCGATCTTGACGCCAGGGCCTGACGGGTTCCAGGTGAAGGCCTGGTTGAGGACCACCGTGTCCGTGGCGGCCGCCGTGACGCGGGGGTCGCGGCCTGCATACCCGGCCGGTCCGCCCTGATGGTGCTGTTCCCACTGCCCGGCGCCGAAACCATGCCGCAGGTAGGCTGCCTGGATCTCGCTGAAAATGCGGTCCAGCCGGGTGCCGGGTACGGTGGCGTCGAAAATGTCGGCTTCCACGGCGGCGATGCGGGCCTCGGCGTCGCGCTCTTCCGGGGTGCCGGCGTCGAACCTTACCCAGCGGGTGATGTTGGCCACGAGGCCGTCCCTGCGTGCGCACACCACGGCCATGGCGCGGCGGCCCAAGGGCGAGTGGGTGGCCAGCGGGTGCCGGAAACCGCTGCGGCTGCTCCCGTTGCACAGCAGGACCAAGGGCTCGGCGCCGGCGGCGACAACCCTGGCGGCCAGGGCAGATACCAGCTCAAATTCGGTGGTTTCGGGGCGGGCCGCGGAGAGGACGTCCGTCATGATGGCTGCGACGTCGGCGCTGAGGCCGGAATAGCGTGCGCTCTCGGCCGGGAGCAGCTGCTGGCGGGCTGCGCGCAGCTCAGCGGCTACTGCTGCTTCGGCCAGCGGTGTGGAACCTCCGGCAGTGCCGACGGCGGCCGTTGCCTCGTGCAGGTTGCCGTACCAGGGCACCGAATGGAGGGTTACCCCGGATGGCAGTTCTTCGGCGGCGATGCGCCCGGCCTCGTTGTTGAACGTGACCAGGTGGTCGGCGTCGCGGTCCACGAGGATTGCCGCGATGGGATCACCGGCCAGGCTGATGTGCATGCGGCTGCCGTCCAAGTACCAGGTCACTGCCGTGCTGGTGGTGAGCAGCAGGGAATCCTGGCCCTTGGCGTCGAGGATATCGAGCACACGGCGCCGTTTGACGGCGCGGTCCGCTACGGAGGCGGGGGCCACACGGAGGGCTGGAGCCGGAACGGGTTCTGTTGGAACCGGGTCCAGCATCGCGGTTCCGCTCCCTCCGCCCGGAAGCTGTGAGTTGTCTGCTGTTGTCTGGCTCATGAGCGGTTCCCCTGCCGGTTGATCAATGCTTCGACGTCTGCCGTGCCCAGAATGCCGTCGGCCACAAAAACGGTGATGCTGCGCTGCACTGGAACGCCCGGTTCAGCGATGACGGGGGTATCCCAGGCCAAGGACTGGCCCACCCCCGGGTAACCGTCCACCCGGACGAACCAGGGGTCGGTGGAACCTTCGGCGGCTACAAAAACGAGGGTGGCGCTGCCGTTTGGTGTGCCGGCCCCATCTGACCCGTCGTGGAGATCCCCGGCCGCGAACGTTCCGGCCCAAGCCAGCCATGGCGACACGGAGCCGTGCACCCCGGCTTCCCCGGCGCTGGCGGATGTCCACACCTTGGCACCGTCACAAGCGGGCAGCCGCCAGAAGAATCCGCCGTACCCGCCTTCGTGCCGGCCGTTGGAGCCGGGGCTGCCCAGGCTGACTGGCCGGTCACCGGCAGGGGAGAGGGCGAAATGCAGGGACAGCTGCCAAGCGGACGAGCTGAGGCCGGACCACGTCCAGGTCCGGTCCTCAACCAAAACCGGGATGCCGTCGGGGCCGTTCCAGTTCAGGGTCTCCTGCAGCCGTCCGCCCTGGCCGTCAGATCCTGCGTCTGTTTCTGCAACCGACAGCGCGGTGCTGCTGATGCTCCCGTGGTCCGCGCGCCAGACATACTGGCTTGCCTCCCGGGTATAGGTCCGGCCGCCCCAGAAGTTGACGCCGTCCACATCCTGCAGGGCCACCCCCACACCTAGATGCCACACGTGGTCCAGCGGCTGGTGGTCCGTCACCACGGTGCCCCGGAGGGTCCGGACCGGGTGCAGGTAAGGACGCGGTGAAGAAACGGCGCGAATGCGGCGGCCGTCCTGGTACTCCGCCACCGGCTTGCCGTCCAGCGTCAACGTCCGGACCGAGGACAGTTCCCGGGCCCACGGCACGCCCAGCTCAGCGAACGTGGCCTGCGCCTTGACGGCCCGCTCGATCAAGGGGCCAATTCCCTGCACTACCGGATGGGCGTCGTCGCCGTCGCCTTCCCATGTGATGTGGTCCGGGCTGATGGCCTGCGGGGCGGGCGCGGTGCGGATGGCCTCCAAGACCTTGGTGAACGCGCCGGTCTCTTCCAATGAGCACAGCAACGGGGCGCCCGTGGACCGGGCCTCTAAAAGGTTTTCCAGCAGATCGCTGCGGCCAAAGGTTTCCCGGCGCTCGCCGCCGGCAGTGGTGATGACCACCTCGTCCTCGGTGTAAAAAAACGTGATCTCGCCCCTGGTTCCATGCACCGTGGCGGAGGGCGGCTCCTGCACCGGGGCACACAGAGTCAGTCCGCAAAGCAGTGTGGTGCCCCCGGTGGTTCGGACGCGGATGATGGAGGTGTCATCGCTTTGAGTCCCGTGCGCCCGGTACAGGTCCGTCTCCACCGACTCCACGTCCGCGAGCGTGTGTGCCCCGGCCATGCGGAGGGCGGTGGCCACGGCGTGGGCCAGTGCGTTGGTAGCCACACCGTCCACCACATCGATGCCGTCGAGGCTCCGCTTTCCGGCCCACCGGGAACGTTTGAAATAGGCCTTGTTCCGCACCCACTGGCCTCTCGCGCTTAAGCCGAGGACATCACCAATTCTGCCGGCTTGCACCAGGTTCCGGATGGCAGGCAACGCGTGGGACCCAAGGCTCTGGAAGCCCACCTGGACCAGCTGCCCGCCAGCGCCGGCAGCTGCCAGCACCTGATCAAACTGGCTGAGGGACGCCACCGGCGGCTTCTCCACGTAAACGTCCTTGCCGGCAGCCAAGGCCGCGAGGGCCAGGGGTGCGTGCGTCTGGATAGGTGTGGCAAGAATAACGACGTCGACACCCGGGTCCGCTGTCAGCAGCTGCGCCAGGTCTTCGAAGACAGCTACCGGCTCGGCAAGCTGTCCTTCCGCCGGCGGATTGGGATCGGCCACCGCCACCAACTTCAGGGCGCCGGCTTCCTCGAGCCGGGCCAGGTTGGCAAGATGGCGTTCCCCGAAACCGTGGACGCCCACCAGGGCTATCCGCGGAAGAGCCGACGGTTTGATAGCTGCCGCCTCAGTGCCTGGAGCAGTCTGGCCGGCCGGGCGGGTGGGATTTTCCGCGGTGGCGGACTGTTGAGTCATCAGGTTGTTCCTTGAGGGCTGAAGGTGGTTTGGAAGTCATTGGTGTCGGCAGTTGCAGCGCCGGACGCGTTGCGCTGCCCGCGGTGCAGCGCGGCGGACAGGAAGTCGAGCGCTTCCTCCTGCATAGGGGCCGTGAAAACGTGGCCGCCCGGCCAGAAGCTTCCGGTGTAGCTCCCATGCGGGTGCAGCGACTCCAGGATGCGGTGGGCTTCGCGCATGCCGTCCTCGGGAAACAACTCATCGGCCAGGGCGTACTGAACCAGGAGTTGGCTGGCCTCCGAACTTGCCGTGAGCTCCGGCCAGTCACCCAGGCGCCACAATCCCGGCGTCTGCAGCAGCCAGGAATGGGCGTCCAGGTGGGCTGGAAGAAGTGACTGGAAAGTGGTCATCATGCACGTCACCACGTAGCTGCGGATCCGTGGACTGAGCGCGGCAAGCGCCAGGGAGCGGCCACCGCCACCGGAGAACCCGATGCAGCCCAGCCGGTCCTGGTCCACGCCGGGCAGTCCGGCGAGGACCTCCAGGGCAGCCAGGTCGTCATGGGCCACCATGCCGGCCAGGCTGGTGCCCAGCAGGCCGGCCGTCTTGGCCACAGTTTCCTCGTGGAACGCAGCGGCGGCGTTGTATTCATCCGCATCGGAAGGCACGACGCCGTCCTCCCGCCACTGGGCCTGCCTCGCCTCCAGGGCCGAAGCGGTCCGCCACGGGGGAGTGGAGAGGTCGAAGCGGCGGCTGCCCCAGGCGAAGGTGTCGTGCGCGAGGACGGCGAAGCCCCGCCGGGCGACTTCGGTGGCGAGGGCACGCCCGTCGTAGTGCCCTGCCCGTGCGTTTTCCGCGGAAGGATGGGACTTCGGAAGCTCCACCAGCCGGTCCGCGCCGCCGAATTTGTTCCCGCCGTGGCAGTGCAGGGCAAGGACGCCGGGCAGGGCATGCGTACTGCCGGCCGGCCTTATCAGCCAGGCGGTAGTCCGGGGGCCGAAACCCACCTCCCAGCTGAGCTGGGAGGTGGTGACGCCGTCGTACGTCTCCTGCCAGTGCACTCTCACGTCCGGTCGCTGTGGCGCGCCCGGTACCCCGAGCGCGTCTGCCAGTTCCTGCGCCGCCGGAGTGGCGGCCTGGTACCGGGGGTGTTGCTGTATGTAGGCAGGCCAGTCCACGTAACCGGGGATGGCGCTGGGCCGCGCCGACCGGGCATCAATGGCCGGTCGAGCGATACTGTTCAATGGCCTGCCTCCTGTTCTCAAGTTGTTATAGGGGTAGCGCTGCGTGGCTGGCCCACGTTGCCAATATTCCGGCTGCTCTTCCGCAGCCAGTCGAAGCCGGCGCCAAGCTGCATTGTGTACGGTCAGCCACAAAGACTTATCGGAGACTAACATCAGTGTCCTGTCCCTCAGCGTGCGTTCTCGCATCGGTCTGCACACGACGCAGAAAACGCTTTCTCAAAAACTAACAAAGGGCTATACAAGAGTCAAGAAACCGTTTACTTTTGTACGGAGCCGCATTTGAATCCGGACCACCGACAAGGCGGAAACACCGGATGATCGCCACTCCTGGTCCACTTGTGACAGAAGCGCAGCCGGAGTGGCGCGCGTCCCCAAATCGCTCCGGCGATACCAAAACGTGGAGGCCACGATGACCAAAGGAGACCACATGGCCGCTAAGCACATACCCAGGGCACCGCGCCCGGCTGGAAAGCCGGCTGCAGCGGGCCTGCCGTACGGAACGGGGTTGCCGCAGTGAGCGCCATCAGTGAACTCAGCTCTATCTCCCGGCGGAAGGGTAAAGCCACCGCTGAGGAGAAGAAGGCCAACAGTCGCGATAACAAGGCGGCCTACATCTTCCTGCTGCCGTGGCTGGTGGGCCTGATCGCGATCACTATCGGCCCCATGCTGATGTCCCTTTACTTGTCCTTCACGGACTACAACCTCCTTCAGCCGCCCGAATGGGTGGGGCTGGATAACTTCACCCGGATGCTCACTGACGCGCGGCTGCACAACTCGCTCGGGGTGACCTTCGCCTACGTGTTCATCGGTGTTCCGCTCCAGCTCGCCGTGGCGCTGTTGATCGCTTTGGTCCTGGATAAGGGCCTGCGCGGACTGCCGTTTTACCGCTCGGTCTTCTACTTGCCGTCCCTGTTGGGCGGGTCCGTAGCCGTTGCCATCCTGTGGAAGCAGATCTTCGGCACCACCGGCCTGGTCAACCAGGTATTGGCGATGTTCGGCATCCAGGGTCCGGGCTGGATCTCAGATCCGAGCACCGCTCTTGGTTCGATCATCCTGCTGCACGTGTGGACCTTCGGTGCCCCCATGATCATTTTCCTGGCCGGGCTGCGGCAGATCCCCACCATGTACTACGAGGCCGCGAAGGTTGACGGCGCCACTACCCTCCAGCAGTTCTGGCGGATTACCCTGCCGATGCTGAGCCCGATCATCTTCTTCAACCTGGTGCTGCAGATCATCGGTTCGTTCCAGTCGTTCACCCAGGCGTTCATCGTCTCCGGCGGCAACGGCGGGCCCTCGGACTCCACGATGTTCTTCACCCTGTATCTCTACCAAAAGGGCTTCGGGCAGTTCGATATGGGCTACGCCTCCGCGATGGCCTGGCTCCTGCTGGTCATCATCGGCATCTTCACCGCCATCAACTTCATCGCTTCTAAGTATTGGGTTTTCTATGACGACTAACCTGGAGACGCTGCCCACTGCGGACAAGAAGTCCGCCGGTCCCGGCAAGCCAACGCACCGCCGCAAGCCCAAAGTCCGTGAGTCCCGCGGCACCCTGGCCTTCAGCCGGGCCCAGCGCAGCAAAGCACTGATGAAACACGCCATCCTCATCCTGGCCGGGGTCCTGATGATTTACCCGCTGCTGTGGATGGTGGTGTCCTCGCTGCGTCCCAACGAGCTGATCTTCCGCGAGCCTGGCCTGTGGCTGAACAGCCTGGAGATGAGTAACTACACCTCAGGCTGGTCGGCCCTGACCCACCCCTTCGGGCACTACATGATCAACTCCGCCATCGTGGTGATCGGCTCGATCCTGGGCAACCTGATTTCCTGCTCGATGGCCGCCTATGCCTTCGCCCGGCTGCAGTTCACTGCCAAGAAGCTGCTGTTCGGCATCATGCTGCTGACCATCATGCTTCCGTTCCACGTGGTGATCGTCCCGCAGTACATCCTGTTCTCGCAGATCGGCTGGGTAAACACCTTTTGGCCGCTGATCGTGCCCAAACTGCTGGCAACCGAAGCGTTCTTCGTCTTCCTGATGGTCCAGTTCATCCGCGGCATTCCCCGCGAACTGGACGAAGCCGCCAGGATTGACGGCGCCGGCCACCCCCGCATCTTCCTGCGCGTCATCCTGCCCCTGATGGTCCCGGCCCTGGCCACCACCACCATCTTCACCTTCATCTGGACCTGGAACGACTTCTTCGGCGCCTTAATTTACCTGACGGACCCGGACATGTTCACCGTCCCCGTTGCGCTCCGGGCTTTCGTGGACTCACAGTCCGCCACGAGCTGGGGCTCCCTGTTCGCCATGTCCATCGTGTCCCTCCTGCCCGTTTTCCTGGTGTTCCTCTTCGGCCAGCGGTTCCTCATCAAGGGCATCGCCACCACAGGCATCAAATAGCCCCTGCCCGGTTAGCCTTGGCCGGCGGGCTTCTGCCGGCCAAGGTGCGGTGGACGCGCCCGGTACTCGGCGGGGCGTCTCCACCCGCTCAAAACAGTCGACAGAAACTCCTTGTAAGACAAGTTTAGGACTTGTAGTATTAGCTCCAGAAAGCGGTTTCCCGCCTTCACGCTTTCCCTCCCGCTCCTGGTTCGTTCCCCATCATCATCCCCTCGCACCTGATCAACCCATGATCAAAGAAGATCGGAGTACCCAGTGCCGCTTTATCCCCGCCCTGCGTCTGCTGCCAAGCCATCGGCAGATACACCGTCCAAGGGCGCACGCCGTCCGCTACGTAAGACCGGCCTCGTAGCAGCGGCTGCCGCCGTCGTTATGGCCTTGAGTGCCTGTGGCGGGGGAGCGGCTTCCGAGAGCGCCGATGGTCCCGTCGAGCTGCGCTTCTCCTGGTGGGGAGGCGACAAGCGTGCCCAGCTGACCCAGGAAGCCATCAAGCAGTTCGAGGCCGAAAACCCGAACATCAAGATCAAGCCCGAGTTCGGCGACTGGAGCGGTTATTGGGACAAGCTGGCCACCCAGGTGGCCGCGAATGATGCGCCGGACATCATCCAGATGGACGAGAAGTACATCACCGAGTATTCCAGCCGCGGTGCCCTCCTTGACCTTTCCAAGTACGAGATCGATACCTCCAAGCTCGACGAAGCGGCGCTCAACGCCGGCAAGAGCGAGGACGGACTGACCGGCATTGCGGCAGGCATCAACGCCGCCACCATCCTGGCCAACCCGAAGGTCTTCGAAGCTGCCGGTGTCCCGCTGCCCGACGACTCCAAGTGGACCTGGGACGACTTCGAAAAAATTGCCACCGAGATCACGGAGAAGTCCCCGAAGGGTACATACGGCGCCGCCGCCTACGGCACCGATGAGGCTTCCCTCGGTGTTTGGCTCCGCCAGAACGGCAAGTCCCTGTACACCTCCGAGGGCAAGCTGGGATTTGAACCGGGCGACATCGCCGAATGGTGGGAATTCCTGAAGCAGCTCAGCGAGAACAAGGCGGTCCCCACAGCGTCCGAGGTAGTGGAAGCTGAAGCCGCTCCGCTTGACCAGTCCGGACTTGCCACCGGCAAGAACGGCATGGCCTTCTGGTGGTCCAACCAGGCTCCTGCTCTGGAAAAGGCATCCGGGGCCGACTTGAAGATCCTGCGCTTCCCCACCAAAACCGGATCCGCCGCTGATGCCGGGCTTTGGTACAAAGCATCACAGTTCTGGTCAGCCTCCTCACGCACCAAGCACCCGGAGGAAACCGCAAAGTTCATCAACTTCCTCACCAACAACGTCAAAGCCGGCGAAACCCTCCTCGCCGACCGCGGCGTGTACCCGAACTCGGATGTCCGTGCAGCGATCGAATCCAAGCTGACCCCTGCGGACGTCAAGGTGGTCAAGTTCATTGACCAGATCAAGGATGAGCTTGGTGAGGCTCCCGCGCCGCCGCCGAAGGGTGCCGGTGCCATCCAGGAAATCATCAAGCGCTACACCTCCGAGGTTCTCTTCGAGCGGCTGTCCACGGAGGAAGCGGGCAAGAAGGCACATGCCGAGATGGCGTCCGCTATCAGCAGCTAGATTTCACGCAGCCAACAACACCGCTTTGGACGTTGTGGGGGATGCCTCCCCCATAACGTCCGACGGCGGGCGGCAGCTCCGTCCCGGTGGGAACCTTTGGGTTCCTGCCGGGACGGAGTTGTTTAAGGGCGGCCGCTACGGCCACGGAGACCAGTTCCCTATGTGGAAAACATGACGTCATGCCATTTCGCCTAAGTTTGCCTGGTGGCGGGTGCCTGGTGGCTGGTGGGAAGAGGCAGCGGAGAAAGCGCCGTCGTCGGACGTACGATCTCTCGAGAACGCCCGAGAATGGCGCAGGGCGCCACCGCAGGAACCAAAAGGGTGTGCGATGGCGCCCCAGCAGTAAGGGTCAGTCCTCGGCTATCACCACAACGCTGCCGGCAGGCACAACCCCATCAAACGGCTGGTCGGAGAGCAGGTCAACGCCGGAAGCCTGCACTGCGCCGGCCGTATGGGAGTGATTAATGGCGAACAGGAAACTGCGGCCGTCCTCCGAGCGCCGCCGGACCACCTCTACGCCCGGATCGGCAACGGCCGCGGGAGTGACGCCGGATTCCTCCAGCAGGCGGTCCACGACCGCCTCGATACCGTCCCGGTCCGGGAACGTGGCGAGGTACCACGCCGCCCCGTCGCCCACCGGGCGCCGGGTCAGCGACGGCACGCCCTCCAGGGGATATTCAGTGAAGGTCTGGACCGCTTCGGCGCCGGCGAGGTGTACATGCTCGCTCCAGATGGACGAAACGCCGCCGTCGCTCAGTTTTAGCTGCCCGCCGGCCAGCAACGGGTGGAATTCCTCCACACGAACACCCAACAGTTCCCCGAACGCGCCCGGGTAACCGCCGAGCCGCACATGGTCCTTCTCGTCCACGATCCCGCTGAAGTAGCTCACCATTACGGTGGCGCCGCCAGCAGCGGCCGCGGCAACGTTGGCAGCGGCTGCATCGGTGACCGAGTACAGGGTGCACACCAGGACGAGGTCATAACTCTCAAGCGCGGCGGACGGGTGGACCAGATCCACGGACACGCCACGCAGGAATAATGACCGGTGGAAGGCGCGCAGAAGGTCCAGGTACTTCACGTCCTGGCTCGGCTTGGAGTCGATTTCACTCGCCCACCAGGCCTCGTAGTCGAACACAATGGCCGCCCGCGCTTCGACCCGTGACCCGCTCACCGGTGCCAGCCGCTTAAGGGCAGCGCCGAGGTCAACCACCTCGCGCCACACGCGGGTCTCCCGCCCGGCGTGCGGCACCATGGCGGAGTGGAACTTCTCCGAGCCCGCGAAGCTCTGCCGCCACTGGAAGAACATCACCGCATCGGCCCCGCGTGCCACATGGGCCAGCGAGTTGCGCAGCATTTCCCCCGGCATCTTGGGCTGGTTGCGCGGCTGCCAGTTGACGGCCGACGTCGAGTGTTCCATCAGGATCCACGGGTCGCCGCCCGCAATGCCGCGGGTGAGGTCCGCACTGAACGCCAGTTCGATCTGCCGTTCAGGATCGGCGGCCACAAGGTAGTGGTCGTTGGCAATGACGTCCAGGTCCTTGGCCCAGTCAAAGTAGTCCATGGACTTGGTGGCACTGGAGGCCATGAGGTTGGTGGTGCAGGGGACCCCGGGAGTCACCTCGCGGAGGACGGCAACAAGATCACGGTAGAAATCCATGAGGACCCAGGAGTTGAAGCGCTGGAAGTCCAGCTGCTGGCCCGGGTTCAGGGTGGACGGGGCAACCCCGGGCGGCAGGATCTCCTCAAAGGACCCGTAGTTTTGGGACCAGAAAGCTGTGCCCCAGGCTGCGTTGAGCGCCGCGATGCTTCCATAGCGCCGCTCCAGCCAGGAGCGGAAAGCGGCGGCGTCTTCTTCGCCGTAAAACTCTGAGATGTGGCAGCCCAGCTCGTTGTCCACGTGCCAAAGCGCCAAGGCCGGATGGTCCTTGTAACGCTCCGCCAGCACACGCGTGATGCCGCGTGCGTAGCGGCGGTAAACGGCCGACGACGGCGAGTAGTGCCGCCGCGAGCCCGGTCCCAGCACGGTTCCGTCCGCCGTGACGGGCAGGATGTCCGGATGCTTCCGTACCAGCCATGCCGGGGGAGCGGCCGTGGCGGTAGCCAGGGCCACCTTCACGCCGATACCGGCGAGGTTGTCCATCACCTCGTCCAGCCAACCGAAATCGTACTTGCCCTCTTCGGGCTCCAGCAGTGCCCAGGAAAAGATGCCGACACTAAGGAAGCTCACTCCGGCTTCCTGCATCAGCTCCAGGTCTTCCAGCCGGACGCTGACCGGCCACTGTTCGGGGTTGTAGTCGCCCCCGTAGGCAATACCTTCGATGTTGTTCCAGACGCTGGCCGGGCTGGAGGTTTCCTGCAAAGTCATGGGACTCCTTTGTCTGCTGGGAGGATGTATCTGGCTGGAAAGTCAGTTCTCTGGAAAACGCTTGCCCATTTTGGTGAATGCCGATATTGTATCGTTTCAGAAGCCGTGTAAGCCAGCTCACTACTCGCGTTGTAGGTCGGGCGATTGGGGTTGCACACATCGAGCAAGGAGGCTCTCATGATCAACAGAAGGAATTTCCTCACCACCGTAGCCGTAGGCACCGCATCTGCCGCGGCGCTGGCGGCCTGTGGGACAGGCGCGAGCACCAGCGCCGGCGAGACCGGCTCGGCCGAGAAGCCTGTCACCATTAACTACACCTGGTGGGGCAATGACGACCGCGCAGAGCGTACCCGCAAGGCCATCGCACTGTTCGAGTCGAAGAATCCGGACATTAAGGTCAATGGAAACTTCACCGACTTCGCCGGTTACTGGCAGAAGCGTGCCACCGAGGCCGCCGGCGGCGGCCTGCCGGACGTCATGCAGTGGGACCTCTCCTACCTGCGCGATTACGGCCAGCGCAACCAGCTCCTGGACCTCGGCACCGTCAATATCAACACGGACGCGTTTGAGAAGTCCCTTCTGCCTTCGGGCCAGATCAAGGGCAAGACCTACGGCATCCCCACCAGCACCAACGCCTTCGCGGTTTACTACGATCCCGCCAAGCTGGCCTCCCTGGGCATCGCTGAGCCCACCGGCAAGTGGACCTACAAGGAATTCAACGACTTCCTCACCGAGGTTGGCACCAAGAGCAACGGCGCCCTGTTTGGTTCCACGGACTACACCGGTATCTGGTGGATGTTCAACATCTGGCTCCGCCAGAACAACATCGAGGCCTTCACCGAAGACGGCAAGCTCGGCTTCACCAAGGACGACATGAAGAAGTGGTGGAACACCACCGCCGGCCTCCGTGGCACTCCCGCCATCGCTTCCGAGGAACGCGTCACCCAGCTGGCGCCGAAGTCCGCCTTCGGTTCCAATGTCACCGCCTCGGAAGTCACCTGGGACAACTTCATGGCCGGCTACCTTGCGGACAGCGGCGCGAAGGAACTCAAGCTTGTTCCCGTTCCGTCTGATGACGCGGACAACCTGGGCCTGTTCCTGAAGCCGTCCATGCTGATGGTTGCCAGCGCCAAGACCAAGTTCAAGGATGCTGCCGCCCGCTTCATCGACTTCATGGTCAACGACCCCGAGGTGGGCCAGATCTTCAAGACCTCCCGCGGTGTGCCGGCGTCCAAGACCCAGCGGGACGGCACCACCTTCGAAGGTACCGACAAGCTCGTGGTGGACTACGAGAAGTCCATCGAGCAGTACCTCAAGGACGCGCCCGAGCCGCCCATCGTCGGTTTCGGAACCCTTGAAGCTTCCTTCAAGCGCGTCAGCTCGGACCTGAACTACGGCAAGCTGACCATCGACGGTGCAGCGGACGCCTGGTTCAAGGAAGCCGAAGACCTCATCAAGCAGAACGCCTGAGCAGCGTATTGTCTGCCCGACGATCACAAACTGACGGATTGAACTCGTGACTCAAAGCCCAACATTGAGCAGGCGTTCGGCGTCCTCCACTCCCACGCTGCCGCGCAAGTCGCGGCAGCGCGGGGCGGATGCCCGAGCCGGCTACACCTTCCTGCTGCCCTGGCTGCTGGGATTCATCGCCCTCACTGTTGGGCCCATGATTTCCTCGCTCTACCTGTCCTTTACCAACTACAACCTTTTCGATCCGCCCAAGTGGATCGGCCTGGAGAACTACACCACCCTCTTCCAGGACGAACGGTTCCTGCAGTCCGTGGGCGTGACCGTGGGCTACGTGGTGTTCGGTACCCCGCTCAAGCTCGCCGCGGCACTGGCAGTGGCCATGCTGCTGAACAGCAAGCGACGCGGACAGGGCTTTTACCGCTCCGCGTTCTACGCCCCGTCCCTGATCGGAGCCTCCGTCTCCATCGCCATCGTTTGGAAGGCCATGTTCGGCGACGCCGGTCCGGTGGACCAGGGCCTGTCCTTCTTCGGGATCAACCTCGGCGGCTGGGTGGGCAACCCGTCCATGACCATGCCGATGTTCATCCTGCTGACCGTCTGGCAGTTCGGTGCCCCGATGGTGATCTTCCTGGCCGGCCTCAAGCAGATCCCGGCGGACCTCTACGAGGCTGCTTCCATGGATGGTGCAGGCCCGGTACGTAAGTTCTTCAACATCACCTGGCCCATGCTCTCCCCGGTGATCTTCTTCAACCTGCTGATGGAAACCATCCACGCGTTCCAGATCTTCGCCTCGGCCTACATCATCTCCAACGGTGAAGGCGGCCCGGCCGGTTCCACCCTCTTCTACACCCTCTACCTGTACCTGCGGGGCTTCAGCGACTTCCGGATGGGCTACGCCTCAGCGATGGCCTGGCTCCTGGTGATCGTCGTCGGCATCATCACCCTGATCTTCTTCCGCACGTCCAAGTCCTGGGTCCACTACAGCGGTGATGCAAAATGACAACCATGGCAACCCCCACCCAGTCCATCCCGGACGCGCAGGTGCCGCACTACAACCCGAAGTCTGAATCTGTCGGGGCCAAGCGGGCCAAGAGCACCCTCTTCCATGTGGTGGCCCTCGGACTGACTGCAGTGGTCCTGTACCCGGGCCTGTGGATGATCGCCTCCTCGTTCAAGCCAAACTCCGAGATCGGCGGCGCGAACACCTCGCTGTGGTCGAGCAACTTCAGCTTCGATAACTTCGTCACGGCCATGGAAGGCATTGGCGGGGTATCCACCCTGCAGTTCTTCACCAACTCGCTGATCCTGGCCATCGGCGCCGTAGTGGGAACCATCCTTTCCGCGAGCGTGTCAGCGTATGCGTTTGCCCGGATCAAGTTCCCCGGCCGCAGTATCTTCTTCGGCATGATGATCGCCACCCTGCTCCTGCCGTTCCACGTGGTGATCATTCCGCAGTACATCGTGTTCCAGCAGCTCGGCCTGGTGGACACCTACGTGCCGCTGCTGATCGGAAAGTTCCTCGCCGCCGACGCGTTCTTCGTGTTCCTCATGGTCCAGTTCATGCGCAACCTGCCCGGTGAGCTGGACGAGGCCGCAAGGATCGACGGCGCCGGCCACGTCCGGATCTTCACCTCCATCATGCTGCCGCTGATGAAGCCGGCCCTGATCTCCACCTCGATCTTCTCCTTCATCTGGAGCTGGAACGACTTCCTTGGCCCGCTGCTCTACCTGAACACCCCGGAAAAGTACCCGCTGCCCCTGGCCCTGCGGCTCTTCGTGGACCAGACCCAGTCCTCGGACTACGGCGCCATGATCGCCATGTCCGTCCTGGCCCTGCTGCCGGTACTGATCTTCTTCCTGGTGTTCCAGCGCTACATCGTCGAAGGCGTCTCCACCCAGGGCCTCAAGGGCTGACGGAAACCGAGACAGAAAATGAGTGTCATGGACAGCACCACCCCAGCCCCCGACCACCACGAACCCGTTCCGGTGAACCGCTTCGCGCTGTTCTCCGAGACCCTCCTGGCCGGAGTGCTGGTGCTGGTGCTGTCCATTCCCTTGGTGACCATCCCCGCTGCGTACGCGGCGGGGATCACCCACCTGGAACGGCACCTTTCGGGCCGCGACGATTCCGTCCGCGGCCTCTGGGACACCTTCAAGGCTGCCCTGCCCGGCAGCTGGAAGCTGGGAATTACGACGGCGGTTGCCGCCGTCGTGATTGTCCTTAACCTCTTACTCGCTTGGGTGGGGCAGTTGCCGGGCCGGGAAGTGGTCCTGCCGGCCACCCTGGTCCTTGCTGCCGGGGCCGCGATCCTTCTCCTGCGCACCACAGCCGCATGGGCTGACTTTGCCGGCTCCCGGGCCGAGGCCGGCAGCGCCTGGGGCTCCGCACTCGCGACCGGCCAGGCACTGTCCCTCAACGACTGGACCGGGTCCCTTCTGCTCACCGCTGCGCTCTTCGGGGCAGTGGTGTTCGTCTGGATGCTTGCCGCACTCTTCGTGGTGGTTCCCGGCACCCTGATCCTCGCCGCCGCAGCGGTGAAACTGCGGTCCACCCGCGCCTGAACAGCTGCGAACACCCCTGGTTTGCCCATTCCTATGTGAGTTGAGTCCGACGTGTCTTCCGACCGCCAGCGTTCCGAACAGTCCCTCACCCCTTCGACGGGCCAACCCCCGTGGTACCAGCCCCTGAAGCAGCGCAACTACCGCCTCTTCCTGGCCCTGGTGTTCACCGGCGGCGTGGGGGTGTGGATGCAACGGCTGGCCCAGGACTGGCTGGTGCTGCAGCTGACCGGCAGCCCCGCCGCCGTAGGCGTGGCCGTTGCCCTGCAGTTCCTTCCGATGCTGATTGTGGGGCCCCTCAGCGGCCTGCTCGTGGACATGTTTCCCAAACGCCACATCATGATGGTCTGCCAGGCTGTCATCGCCTTCCTCGCCGTCGCCCTCGCCGCGTGGGCTGCGAGCGGGACCATTACCGTTTGGGCTGTTTATGCCAGTTGCGTGGCGTTGGGCCTGACATCGGCCATCAACCAGCCTGCCATTGCCGTGTTCGTCAATGAAGTCGTCGGTGACTCCGCCCTCAGGCCCGCTATCGGCATCAACAACGCGATCGGCCAACTGGGAGCGATGGCAGGGCCCGCGCTGGCTGGAATAGTAATCTCGCAAGTTGGTTTAGCCGCGGCGTTTGCCGCCAACGCATTGCTGTGCCTGCTGGTATTGTCCCTCATCGCTGCCATCCGCCCGGCCGAGCTGCACCCGAGTATCCCGGCCGAACGGGGCCGGGGCCAGCTCCTGGCCGGGTTCCGCTACGTCCGCGAGCGGCCCTCGCTGCTGCTGATCATTGCCCTGGCCGGGCTTCTGGGAATGTTTGGCATGAACGGGCCCGTGGTGCTGGCCGCCTTCGCCGAACGCGTGTGGCACAACGGGGTTGAGGGGTTCGGGCTGTTTAACACCGTGAGTGCGCTCGGCGCCCTTGCCGGTGCACTACTGGCAGCGCGCCTGCGGAGCCTGGGCCGGAAGGGGATAGTGCTCGCCGCAGGCTTTTTTGGCCTCACCCAGCTGGTTGCGGCCCTGATGCCCAACCTTCTCCTCTTCACGGTGATGCTGGTGGTGGTGGGCCTGATGACCCTGCTGTTCCTGACCAGTGCCGCCACCGCCGTGCAGCTGGAGGCCGGCGCGGAAATCCGGGGCCGCGTTATGGCCCTGTACCTGCCCCTGCTCCTGGGCGGGCACGCCCTGGGCGGCCTGCTGGCCGGCTGGTTGACGGAGCAGTTCGGGGTGCGCCTGGGGCTCGTGGCCACCGGCGCGCTGGGCATGCTGTCCGCAGCGGTGATCGGGTTGCTGCTGTGGTTGAATTCCCGCCGCAGCGGCCCCTCGCCTTCATCCGCCACAAAGCCGTAGCCTGTCGCGCGGGCCCGCGACCCGTCAGCCGCGGGGTGCCTGACAAGTCAGGAGACTGGCAGTTCGAAGGAGTGGGGTGCCGTTACAGCCCAGGGCAACCCCAGTTCACTGAAGGTGGCATGCTGCCCGGCGGCATGCTCCAAGGCCTCCTCGATGCCGGTCACCACCGCATGCGCGGCATCTCCCTCACCCTCCCAGCGGACGTACGCCTCTTCGATGGGCGCCGGTAAGGGCGCGGTGCGGATGGCTTCCAGGACAAGCATAAAAGCGCCGCTGTGCAGGAGCGGGCTGATCAGCGGAGCGCCGCTGTTGCGGTGGGACAGCAGGTTTTCCGTCAGGTCGTCCCGCCCGAAGATCTCTTCCGAACGCCCCTCCGCTGTTTCCACTGTGAGGCGGTCCTCGGTGTAGTGGAAGACGGCCGAGCCTTTTGACCCCTGAAGGGTAACGTAAGGCTCCACGGACACCGTGGCGCAGAGCGTGAGCGCGCAGGTGATGGGCAGTCCGGAGCTGGTCCGGATTCGGATCACGGAGGTATCGTCCGATTCGATCTGGTTGGCGCGGTACAGCTCGGTTTCCAGGGAAGCGATGTCCGCAGTGGTGCGGGCCCCGGCGATCCTCAGCGCTGTAGCCACCGCATGCGCCAGCGGATTGGTGGCAACGCCGTCCACCACGTCCACGCCGTCAATGGTCCGCTTCCCCGCCCAGCGGGACCGCTTGTAGTAGGCCCGGTCCCGGACCCAGCGGCCGGTGGCCGAGATGCCCTGGAGGGTGCCGATGGTTCCGTCCGCGAGGAGCTTTTCGATGGCTGTGAGCGCATGGGAGCCCAGGCTTTGAAACCCGATTTGGACACTCCGGCCGTTGGCTGCGGCGGCATCGCACAGCTGGTGGAAGTCCGCCAGCGACGCGACCGGCGGCTTTTCCAGGTAGAGGTCTGCCGCCGTCGCCAGTGCTGCCAGGCCAAGCGGGGCATGGGTCTGGATGGGCGTGGCAACGATAATGACATCCAGCCCGCTGGTCCCGGCCAGCAGTTCGGCCAATGCCGGAAACGCAATGGTCGTCCCGGGGACTGAGCCGGGAGCAGGGGGATTGGGGTCAGCGACGGCAACGAGTTCGACGACGCCGGCCGCCTGAAGGCGTTCCAGGTTGCGCAGGTGATGCGTGCCGAAGCCGTGGACGCCTACCAGCGCCACCCGTGCAGCAGGCGCGGGAGGGTGCTCCGCGCCGGCTCCGGTGGAAGCTTGCAGGGCTGCGGTCACTGATGCGTGGTGGTCCCCGCGCATGGTCGTGGCGACTGTGCCGGTTGGCGTTTCCATGGTGCTCCAATCCGCCCGGACAGGGCACGTGTAGTAGCGCCAGTGCGGCAAGCGCTTTCCCGGTACTAGTGTGCGGCAGGAACACCCCCCGCGTCCAGCTTCTGCAACTTGTGCACGAAGGCTCTTTGCGGCGTACCGGAACCTGGTGGAGCAGCCCTGGCGGTGTCCTTACTTTCGCCAACCCAGCCAGTTGACGGCTTCCAGGGCAATGCTTGCTGGTACGGTGTGCGGGCCGGGGAACTCCCGGTAGGTGACGTCGTAGCCGTCGGACTGAAGCACGGGCACCAGGCGGCGGCTGGTGCGGTCGATCGGCAGGACGGCGTCGTTGTCTCCGTGCGAAACGAAGATTCGGGGCCTGCCGGTGCGTGGGACCGGGGGGACAAATCCCGGTGAGAAGGCGAGGACCCTGGAAAACAGTTCGCCATTGGCCAAACCAAGGGCCAGTGCGTAGGAAGCCCCGTCCGAAAAACCCGCCACGGCGACTTGGCCCGGTTCCACCGAAACCAGTTGGAAGATCCGTTCGAGGGCCCGGTTGATGGTTCGTACGTCAGGGCCGAAGGCGCCTCTGATGCCGTCCCACGTTGGAGCCCGGGATGAGGGTGCAGCTAAAACGATGCCTTCTGTTTCTGCGTGGGCGGACAGCAGCGCCAAGCCTCCCGCAGCTTCGCCGCCGGCTCCGTGGAGCAGGAGGATAAGTGGAGCCGGCTGGACGGTCCGCAACCCGGACGGAACATAGAGCACGGTGTCCCGCACAGGTTCTAGGCCCAGAACCTGCTCCCCGCCGGCAGGCGGCTGCCCTGGCCCGCTTCCTGGCCGCGCAGGCAAGGCCGCGGAATTCAGTGCCGTTTCCTTGTGACGTTCCATTTCTTCTCCTGAACAGGCCGGCAGCGCCGCAGCCAACGCCACCGCTCCCGCCCCCAGCAGGAAACTGCGTCGGGAAGGCACGATTCAGCCACCGCCCGCCCTAATGGCTGGTGGTTCCTTTGCGGGACTCGAGCAGGGGCGGGATCCAGCGGTCCGCGGCGACACCCGTGGCAATGGAGTAGACGGCTTTATGCAGCACATCAACAGCCTGCTCCCGGGGAGTCCAGGTGGTGGGAGGAGCCCCCATGCCGGTGGCATTTTCAAGGGTCTGGTCAAAGGCGAGCCGTACAGCAGTGTGCTTGGTGTTGGCCAGGGTACCCCGGATCCCTGTTGCGGCCCACATGCCGCGGAGTGATCCCAAAACTGCCCCGGTACCCCAGTGCATAACGTGGTTCCACACCAAAGGTTTCTCCGCCTGTCCGGGAGTCCTGCCCAGCAGCGCGAGGAGAGTCCGCGCCGGCACGTAGGAATTGGGCCGCTTGGTGACAAGCTGTTCGGCCTTCTCGGCGGCTGTCATCGCCGCTACTCCGGCAAGGCCGCACACCGCACCCCTGCCGGCGGCCGCCAGCAGTCGCCGTCCCCTTGATCCATGCTGCATGTGTTGCTCCAATCCGCCTCGGGTACGTATACGGTTCCGCTGGTACGTACCCAGCAGGGCGGAACCCCTAACCTCCAAAGGCAGGCCGGGGTCAGGCCGCGGCTTCCAAAGATAGTTCCTGGACCGCGGACTCCAGGGCATCCATATCGAACCAGGCGGCGGGCACGACTTCATGGATGAAGGCATCAAAGTCAAAGGGGTGGCAGTGCCCGCCGTGGTTCCAGTAGAGGATCCAGAGATCGATCAGGCCGAGGTCCTTGCGCTGCAGCAGGTGTCTGGCTGTGTGCCGCAGGTCATCCATAACCAATCCTTGCTTCTGCTACCCCCGCGCCACAAGGGCAGCCGCGGTGTTGGCCACAAGAGATTTCCGGCGCGGCGTTACTCGGGGAGGGCCGCCGAAGAGGGCAATGCCCCGGCGATGATCTGCTGCAGCTGCTGCGCACTGCTTGCAACGCTGCCGCCGGCGTCAATAACGGCAAAGCTTGGGTACCAGGGCAGCTCCAGGTAGGCCTTCCGGAACCGCTGGAGGTCCTCCAGGTGTTCCTGGTCTTCAGCCCTAAGGGCAATCCGTTCGTACGCCAGCTCCGCCGGAATGTCGAAGTACACCACTGCCTGCGCCCTGGGCAGTACCCCCAGCAGGGCTTCGAGCATCCGGCGGCGACGGATGCCGCGGGCTTTCCGCAGTGCCAGCTGGCAGTACAAATGCCTGTCCATGATGACCAGCCCGTCAAAGCGCGCTGCGCGCAGGTGGTTGATCAGGACGTTGAAGACCCGGACAACGGTTTCAAGGACGTCCGCCAGTTGCACAGGCAGGGGCACGTGAAAGCGGTGGGCCAGGGCAGAGATGGTTTTCCGCCCCGAGTAGTTGCCCAGGACCAGTACGGGCGTCCGTGGGAAAAGTTCCTTCACTGCCTGTGCGGCAGATGTTTTACCTGCACCATCAATTCCCAGCACGACAATAAGGGCGGATGGTCGCCTCGCTCGTTGTGTCATGTCTCTTTCTTACAAGGGTGCACTGTGCCTGCGGTTCGGGGAGCCTGTGGGCGGGCTGTGAGAAGAGGCAACAGCGCTGCCCGGTCAAATAGGAGCAGAATAGGTGAGTCTGCACTGGGAGGGAGACTGGCATGGAGCCGGTAGTGGTCAATGGTGGCAAGGGCACAGTGGAGTTGCGCTCCGGTGGCGTCATCCACCTTATCTGGGAGCCGCAAGTCCGCATAGAACATCATGACGCCCAGGCGGCCATGGCGGCTGTGAACGAGATAGCAGGTGACAGCACTTTCCCGATGTTGGTGGACATGGCCACCACGGAAAACGTCACCAGGGCGGCCCGTTCGGTGTTCTCCGTCCCCTGTGCGGCGAACCGGATCGCGCTGCTGGGTTCCAGCCCGGTGGACAGGATCCTGGCGAACTTTTTCCTGGGCGTGCACGTTCCGCCGTGCCCCACCCGCTTCTTCACCTCCAGGACGGACTCCATGCAGTGGCTGCAGCAGGCCGGCTCGGTGTCTTGAATTAGTCCGCCCCAAAGCAGCCGGTCAGCCCGCCGGCTTTGCGGCCGTGCTCTGCCGGACCACCAGTTCCGGGGTGAAGATGACCGCGCGGTGCCGGGGGTACTGGGCTTCGACTTCTTCAGCCAGGAGTTCGATTGCCGTCCTCCCGAGGGCCTCGGTGGGCTGCCGGATGGAGGAGAGCGGAACCACGGCGGAGGCGGCGAAGTCAATATCGTCGTAGCCGATCAACGCAATGTCCTGCGGTATCCGGAAGGTGTGCGTCATGGCGAGCGACTGCATAACGCCGAGCGCCAGGAGGTCGTTTGCGCAAAAAATTCCATCGGGGAGCTCGCCGCGCTCCCGCTCCACCAGCGAATTGCCGACGCTTCGGCCGGCCAGGACGGTCTGGCCCTCGGAGACCAGCACCTCCAGCGTCGCCTCCGGCTCCTCCTTCACCGCCCGCTGGGCGCCCTGCAACCGGTCCGCCACCTGCCGGATGGACGTGGAGCCGCCCACAAAGGCGAGCCGACGACGGCCGGTATCCAGCAGGTGCCGGGCGGCCAGGTACCCGCCGGCGTCGTCATCAACGGCCACGGAACTGAACTTTTCCTCGTCAGCGAGCCGGTCCACCAGCACGGTGGGCACGCCGCGCTCGCGGAGGAGGTTCAGGCGTTCGGTGACATCGCCCACGGGGGAAATCAGGAGGCCCTGGACGCGCTGCTCCTGGAAGAGGTCGATGTAGTTGGCCTCCCGGCCGGCGTCGTGCCCGCTGTCGCCCAGCAGCACCGCGCTGCCCTGGAGGGCGGCGGCATCTTCGGCCGCCCGGACCACGGAGGTGAAGAACGGGTTTCCCACGTCCAGGACGATCAGGCCAATGGTGCGGCTGTGGCCGGCGCGGAGCTGGCGGGCGGCATCGTTGCGCACGAAACCCAGTTCGTCGATGGCGCGCAGCACCCGTTCCTTTGTCCTCTGCGAGACCCTGTCCGGGTAATTCAGGACATTCGAAACCGTGCCTACCGCCACACCGGCATGGGTTGCTACGTCCTTGATGCTGGCTGAGCGGTTCATGTTTCTCCGTGCTTGTGGGCCGGGCAACTGCGCTTCCCGGTTTTACTGAAGAACAGGGCCAGGAATGCTTGACACCTGCTCAAGTACAAGAGTACGTTGAATCGTAACAATGAAACGATTCAAAGATTTGCGAGTTCAGGAGAGTTCCACATGAGGGTGTGCTTCCGTTCCTCCGTCCAGCCGGCGTTGATGGACGAATACCGCCGCCGCCATGCTGCCGTGTGGCCGGAGATGCTCCGGGCCCTTAAGGAAGCTGGCTGGAACAACTACTCGCTGTTCCTCGGCGAAGACGGGCTCCTGATCGGCTACCTGGAATGCGACGACTTCGACGCCGCCCGGTCCCGCATGGCCCTCGCGGACGTCAACGCCCGCTGGCAGGCGGAAATGGCCAAGCTTTTCGAGAACACCGACCAGGCGCCCGACGAGGGGTTCCAGGTCCTCGAGGAAGTCTTCAACCTCGACAGCCAGCTGGCGGCGGCAGAGTCCTCCGCTCGCTGACACCACCGGGCTCTCCAGCAGCGGGACCGCACCGGGAAACGTCAACACCAACCAGACCACAGCAACCAGACCACAGCCCAACAAGACACCGGGAAAGAACCACCATCATGAATAACGTAGCAACGGCGCTGGGCAGGCTCGAGGAGCTTGCCATCGAGGTCCCCTCATGGGCTTATGGAAATTCCGGTACCCGATTCAAGGTTTTCGGGACGCCTGGCACCCCGCGCACCGTGCAGGAAAAGCTTGCGGATGCGGCGAAGGTGCACGAGCTGACCGGTCTGGCACCCACTGTTGCCTTGCACATCCCGTGGGACAAGGTGGATGACTACGCCGCCTTGAAGGAATACGCCGCGGGGCTGGGCGTGGGCCTTGGCACCATCAACTCCAACACCTTTCAGGATGATGAATACAAGTTCGGGTCGCTGACGTCCTCGAACGAGACGGCGCGCCGGCGCGCCATCGACCACCACCTGGACTGCATCGACATCATGCACGCCACGGGGTCGAAGGACTTGAAGATCTGGCTTGCTGATGGCACCAACTACCCAGGCCAGGATGACATCCGCGGCCGCCAGGACCGCCTTGCCGAATCCCTGCAGGAAATCTATGCCGCCCTGGGCGCCGAGCAGCGCCTGGTGCTCGAATACAAGTTCTTTGAACCGGCGTTCTACCACACCGATGTTCCCGACTGGGGCACCTCCTACGCCCAGACCCTCGCGCTCGGTGAGAAGGCGTTTGTCTGCCTCGACACCGGACACCACGCTCCCGGCACCAACATCGAGTTCATCGTGATGCAGCTGCTGCGCCTGGGCAAGCTCGGCTCGTTCGACTTCAACTCCCGCTTTTACGCTGATGATGACCTGATTGTCGGTGCGGCTGACCCGTTCCAGCTGTTCCGCATCATGCACGAAGTGATCCGGGGCGGCGGCTACGGCCAGGATTCGGGCGTGGCGCTCATGCTGGACCAGTGCCACAACCTGGAGGAAAAGATCCCCGGCCAGATCCGCTCGGTCCTGAACGTCCAGGAAATGACCGCCCGCGCCCTGCTGGTGGATACGGAAGCCCTTGCAGAAGCGCAGCGCTCCGGGGACGTCCTGGCCGCCAACGGCATCTTCAACGATGCGTTCTACACCGACGTCCGCCCGGTCCTTGCCGAGTGGCGGGAATCCCGCGGCCTGCCCGCGGACCCGCTGGCAGCGTTTAAGGCCAGCGGTTACCAGAAGAAGATCAACGAGGACCGCGTGGGCGGCCAGCAAGCCGGATGGGGCGCATAAGAATGACCATGCAGAACACAGGCAACAAGACTGTTGAAGACCTGATTTCGCGTTCCAACCGCCTGGGTGCGGACAAGCGGAACACCAACTTCGCCGGTGGCAACACCTCCGCCAAAGGCGCGGAGAAAGACCCGGTCACGGGTGAGGACGTCCAGCTGCTGTGGGTTAAGGGCTCCGGCGGGGATCTCGGCACACTCAAGGCGGAGAACCTTGCCGTTTTGCGCCTGGACCGGCTCAACGCGCTGAAGAACGTCTACCCCGGCGTTGAGCGTGAAGACGAGATGGTGGCAGCGTTCGATTACTGCCTGCACGGCAAGGGCGGCGCAGCGCCGTCCATCGACACCGCCATGCACGGCCTGGTGGACGCCGCACACGTGGACCACCTGCACCCGGACTCCGGCATTGCCATCGCCACTGCTGTGGACGGCGAGACCCTGACCACCAAGATCTTCGGCAACAAGGTGGTCTGGGTTCCCTGGCGCCGCCCCGGGTTCCAGCTGGGCCTGGACATCGCCGCGATCAAGGAAGCCAACCCGCAGGCCATCGGCACGATCCTGGGCGGACACGGCATCACCGCCTGGGGCGCCACCAGCGAAGAAGCCGAGCAGAACTCGCTGTGGATCATTGAACAGGCCGAGAAGTACATCGAGGAAAACGGCAAGGCCGAGCCCTTCGGCGCCAAGCTCCCGGGCTACGCAGCACTGCCGGAGGCAGGGCGGCGCGCCAAGGCCGCAGCCCTGGCACCCGTCATCCGCGGCCTGGCCTCCACAGACAAACCGCAGCTGGGGCACTTCAGCGATGACGCCGTCGTACTGGAATACCTTGAAGCCGCCGAACATCCGCGCCTGGGCGCCCTTGGCACCTCCTGCCCGGACCACTTCCTGCGCACCAAGGTCAAGCCGCTGATCCTGGACCTGCCCGCGGACGCCTCGGTCGAGGACTCAATCGCACGGCTCACAGAACTTCACACGGCCTACCGCGAGGATTACCAGGCGTACTACGACCGCCACGCAGACCAGGACAGCCCGGCGCTGCGCGGCGCGGACCCGGCCATCGTGCTGGTCCCCGGCGTGGGTATGTTCTCCTTCGGCGCGAACAAGCAGACGGCCCGCGTTGCCGGCGAGTTCTACATCAACGCGATCAACGTGATGCGCGGCGCCGAGGCGATCTCCACTTACGCCCCCATTGAGGAATCCGAGAAGTTCCGAATCGAATACTGGGCGCTGGAGGAAGCCAAGCTGGCACGGATGCCCAAGCCCAAGTCCCACGCAACCCGCATCGCCCTTGTCACGGGCGCGGCGTCCGGCATCGGCAAGGCCATCGCCACCCGCCTTGCCGCCGAAGGTGCCTGCGTGGTCATTGCTGACTTGAACCTGGAGAACGCGGAGAAGGTTGCCGAAGAGCTCGGCGGCCCGGATGTTGCCATCGGTGTCCAGGCTGACGTCACCGACGAAGCCCAGGTTGCTGCCGCCATCGACGCCGCTGTGCTGGCCTTCGGGGGTGTGGACCTGGTGGTCAACAACGCCGGCCTGTCCATCTCCAAGCCGCTGCTGGAAACCACCGAAAAGGACTGGGACCTGCAGCACAACGTCATGGCCAAGGGCTCCTTCCTGGTGGCCAAGGCCGCCGCGAAGGTCATGATTGCCCAAGGCCTGGGCGGGGACATCATCTACATCTCCTCGAAAAACTCCGTGTTCGCCGGCCCGAACAACATCGCCTACTCCGCCACCAAGGCGGACCAGGCCCACCAGGTCCGCCTGCTCGCAGCCGAACTCGGTGAGCACGGCATCCGCGTCAACGGAATCAACCCCGACGGCGTGGTCCGCGGCTCCGGCATCTTCGCCGGCGGCTGGGGCGCCAAGCGTGCCGCGGTGTACGGCGTGGACGAGGAGAAGCTGGGCGAGTACTACGCCCAGCGCACCTTGCTCAAGCGCGAGGTCCTGCCCGAGCACGTGGCGAACGCCGCCGCCGTCCTCACCAGCAACGAACTGTCACACACCACCGGCCTGCACATCCCCGTGGACGCCGGAGTGGCTGCAGCCTTCCTGCGATGAGCACATCCCTCACCGGTGTCGACGGCGGCAGCACCTTTGCCGCCGTCGACATCGGCGCCTCCTCCGGCCGGGTCATCCTGGGCCGGGTCAGCGGCGGCAGCGTCGCCCTGGAAGTTGTGCACCGCTTTCCCAACGGCGTGGTGCAGATCGACGGCGGCCTGCGCTGGGACTTCAACGCCCTGTTCGCTGAGGTGCTAGAGGGACTCCGTGCCGCGGCCGCCGTCGCTGCCGTGCAGGGCGAAAGCATTGCCAGCATCGGCATTGACACCTGGGCGGTGGATTACGGTCTGGTGGACGTGAACGGAAAGCTGGTTGCCCAGCCGTTCAGCTACCGGGACGACCGCAGCAGGGCAGCGGTCGAGTCCGTGCACCGGAAGCTGGACCCTGCACGCCTGTACGGCACCACCGGGCTGCAGTTCCTGCAGTTCAACACCATTTACCAGCTGGCCGCCGAGAAGAACCTCGACGGCCTTCAGGCGCTGCTCATCCCTGACCTGATTGCCTTCCTCCTGACCGGGGTCCGCCGTACCGAGGCCACCAACGCCTCCACCACCGGCCTCTTTGACGCCGTCGCGGGGGAGTGGGCCACTGAATTCCTCACCGCCCTGGGCCTGCGGAAGGATCTGTTCCCACCGCTGATCCAGCCCGGCGAAACTGTCGGCACCCTCCTGCCGGCCATGGCCGCCCAGGTGGGACTGCCGCAGGACACAAAGGTGGTGGCTGTCGGGTCGCACGACACCGCCTCAGCCGTTGCTGCCGTCCCCGCGACAGCGGACAAGGACGGGGAGAACTTCGCCTACATCTCCTCCGGTACCTGGTCACTGGTGGGGCTCGAACTCAAACACCCCGTCCTCACTGAGGCCAGCCGCGAAGCGAACTTCACCAACGAACGCGGCGTGGACGGCACCGTCCGCTACCTGCGCAACATGGGTGGACTCTGGCTCCTCAGCGAGTGCCAACGGACGTGGGCGCAGGAAGGGTTCCGGCCCGATCTCACCGCCCTGCTGGTCGCAGCGGCCGCACTGCCACCGGGCGGGCCGCAAATCAATCCGGACGATCCCTGCTTCATCGCCCCGGACGGCATGCCCGAGCGCATCCTGGCCTTTGTGCGCCGTGCAGGTGATGTACTGCCGGACGATCCGGCTGCCATCACCCGCTGCATCATGGACAGCCTGGCCGCCGGCTATGCCCGCACCATTCGCGACGCCGAGCGGCTCGCTGACCGTTCTGTGGATGTGGTGCACGTGGTGGGTGGCGGTTCGCAGAACCGGTTGCTTTGCCAGCTCACCGCGGACGCCACCGGCAGGAAGGTGGTTGCAGGGCCTGTGGAAGCGACGGCGCTTGGCAATGTCCTGGTGCAAGCCCGCGCTGCGGGTGCCGTTGACGGCGGCCTTGGTGAACTCCGGTCCCTGGTGGCGGCCAGCAGTCCTCTGCAGGTCTTCGTGCCGGAGCTCTCGCGGCTGTAGCCTCAGGCGATACCGCCCGCCCCGGTATCGCCGCCACTCTTCCGTCCCGGCGCGCCACCGTGACCGGTACAAATCCATCCCCGCGGTCCTGCACTATTCCGATGGCGCAACAACCATGAAGGCGGCCAGGAACACCACCGGACGAGGCAGCTGCTGTTTCGACGCAAAGTATTGGGGTAAGTTCCTCCTGTTGGCCCGAGAA
Organism: Arthrobacter sp. K41; assembly: GCF_059089645.1. Taxonomy (NCBI): domain Bacteria; kingdom Bacillati; phylum Actinomycetota; class Actinomycetes; order Micrococcales; family Micrococcaceae; genus Arthrobacter; species Arthrobacter sp. K41. The sequence continues at coordinate 160,390 of NZ_JBNHEW010000004.1, forward strand.
AACGGTTTCTGGGGCGGTGGGACCAAGGACGCAATGAAGAAACTCAGCAGACTCAGCGTTTTCGGCTATGGAGCCGGCGACGCCGCGAACAGCATGATCATCAGCACCGGGAACATGTTCCTGCTGGTGTACTACACCGACGTGGCGGGCATTGGGGCGGCGGCGGCAGGAACACTGCTGCTGGTGGCGCGGATATTTAACGCCTTCACGGACGTGGCCGCCGGCCGCATCGTAGACCGCGTCCACAGTAGACGTTGGGGGAAATTCCGCCCGTTTTTGATGTTCGGGTTCGTTCCCCTGCTGTTGAGCGTGGCGGTGTTTCATGTCCCGGACGTCGATCCGGCCATGAAACTGCTCTACGCGTCCTGCACCTACGGACTGGTCTGCCTTACCTACAGCATGGTCAACGTCCCCTACGGCTGCCTGGTGGGCGCCATGACCCAGGAGGCCAAAGACCGCGCCAGACTCGGCGGCGCCCGGACCATTGGCGGCTTGTCGGTAGGAGCCACCCTCGGCTTCTTTGTCGCGCCGCTCCTTGGGGCCGGCCAGGACATGCAGCAGATCTTCACGTGGCTTACCCTGGCCTTCGCCGTCCTGGGCTCGCTCCTGTACATCTTCACGGGCACCGTCTGCGTTGAGCAGGTTCCCGGAAACGTCCCCAAAATCACGCTTGCCCAGAGCATTGCGGCACTGAAGGCAAATTCCCCGCTGGTGATTCTCTGCGTCAGCTCTGTCCTTTTTGTCACCGGAACCTCGGCCACCGGCGCCTCCCAGTTCTACTACCTCCGCGATGTCCTCTCCCGGGTAGACCTGTTCCCCGTCATGGCCGCCGCGCAAGTAGTCATCACCCTTACGCTGGCCGTGCTGATTCCGCGGCCCGTGGCACGGTGGGGCAAGCGCGCGGTCTACAGCGTCGGCGGGGGATTCGGGGCGCTGGGCGGCGTGCTGGTTTTCCTGGCCCCGGCGGACGCGCCACTGCTCGGCCTGGCGGGCCTCGTCCTGGGGCTCCTCGCTTCAGCTTCCGTCAGCATCGTTACGTGGGCGCTGATCGCCGACACCGTGGAATACGGGGAGTGGAAAACCGGCGTCCGGGTCCAAGGCATCAACTACGCGCTCCTGGCCGCCACCAGAAAACTGGGCATGGGTTTCGGCGCCGGCCTCGTAGCCTTCTCCCTGGCGTGGGGCGGCTACGCCTCGGGCACGGCGCAGCAGTCCGACGCCGCAACCCTGGCCATCAAGGCCGCGGCGGGACTGCTGCCCGGAATTCTGGTGCTGGCATCCGTGGGGATCATGTACTGGTACCAACTGACCGACCAAAAGCACGCGGAACTCGTGGCGGGCATGTCCCGTGACGCAACGTAACACTTGGCGGCCGCGGGGGCCTGCGGTTATGGTTCTAGGCATGACAAACCGTTGGTATGCGTATTTTTCGTTGGCTCTGGAGGGGCCCGCGTCTAACTGACACGCATCCAACTTTCCTTCAGAGCCAACAGGGCAGAGATCATTCTCTGCCCTTCGCCGTTTCTCCGGCGGGTTCTGACTGGGCCCGCTCCTATCTGGAACAGGACCCGAACATGAACACCGCAACAGCCCCCGCAAACACCACCGCCGGCAAGCCCGAAGCCGCGGCAAAATCCACCTCTAACCTGCGCGTCAGTGAGTTCACTGCGCTGCCCACTCCGCAGGAAGTCATTACCGAACTGCCGTTGGACGCCCGGGTGGCGGACGTCGTCGAACGCGGACGTGACGAAGTGCGCGCCATCATGGACGGTGTGGATGACCGCTTGCTGGTGATCGTGGGTCCTTGCTCCATCCACGATCCCGAGGCGGGGCTGGAGTACGCACGGCGGCTGGCTGGCCAGGCCGGGAAGCACAAGGAAGACCTGCTGATCGTGATGCGGACCTACTTCGAGAAGCCCCGCACCACGGTGGGCTGGAAGGGCCTGATCAACGATCCGCGGCTGGACGGCAGCCACGAGATGGTCACCGGACTCCGGACGGCACGGCACTTCCTGCAACAGGTCACCGCCCTCGGACTCCCCACCGCCACGGAGTTCCTTGAACCGATCAGCCCGCAGTACATGGCAGACCTCATCTCCTGGGGAGCAATTGGGGCCCGCACCACCGAAAGCCAGATCCACCGGCAGCTCGCCTCCGGCCTCTCCATGCCCATTGGCTTCAAGAACGGGACCGACGGCGATCTCCAGGTCGCCATCGACGCCTGCGGTGCGGCCGCGGCGGCCCAGTCTTTCCTCGGCATCGACGGTGACGGCCGGGCCGCGCTGGTGGCCACCGCCGGAAACCCGGACACCCACGTGATCCTCCGCGGCGGACGCAAGGGGCCCAACTACTCTGCCGCAGATGTCCAGGCCGCTTCGGCGAAGCTGGCGGGCAAGCAGCTGAACCCACGCCTGATCATTGACGCCAGCCATGCCAACAGCGGCAAAAGCCACCACCGCCAGGCCGAGGTGGCGCTGGAAATCGGCGACCAGCTCGAGGAGGGCGGTGCGTCGGGTCAAGCCATCGCAGGGGTCATGCTGGAAAGCTTCCTGGTAGGCGGAGCGCAGAACCTCGACGTTGTCGAGCACGCAGCCGGCCGGTCGGAGCTCGTCTACGGGCAGAGCGTGACGGACGCGTGCATGGACTGGGACGTTTCGCTCTCGGTGCTGGACCGGCTGGCAGCCTCCGCGCGCAAGCGCAGGAGGTAGGCGCCCGAGCAAATTGAGGGTGTCCAGTCTTTCACATTGGCCACAGGAACATCTAGAGTATCTAGAAGTGGTTGGTGGATGGCTCAGCATCGGATACACCGCATTGGCACGTACCTGGGGTCACTGTTGTCCATCCGTCAGCAAAGGAAAATAGGGAAATGTCGGCAGAACAGAACTTTTCCACCGCAAAGTTCCTGACCGTGGCTGAAGTAGCCCAGGTCATGCGCGTCTCCAAAATGACCGTCTACCGGCTGGTCCACTCCGGCGACATGCCGGCTGTGCGCTTCGGCCGTTCATACCGGGTACCCGAAACCGCCGTGGAGCAGTACCTCAAAGGCGCCGTAGTGGACGGGCACACGGAAACCGCCTGAGGCCATGGCGTCGCAAAAGCCGTATTTCCGCTGATGGGAGGACGTCCGGTCAGAAGCCCCTCCCGATAGGCGTTACCCTGTTAAGGAACGTTTTACGTCATTGTAAGAATCTGTCAGTTGTTCAGTTCGTAGCTCTGTCCACGAACACTTTCCATCAGACAGGTACTGCATCTAGTTTGTGAGGAACTTTCGTGGGTTCAGTTATTAAGAAGCGTCGCAAGCGTATGGCCAAGAAGAAGCACCGCAAGCTGCTTCGCAAGACCCGTCACCAGCGCCGCAACAAGAAGTAGAGATACTTCGAACAGCGTGGAAATGCCCGTCGCCTTCCGAGGCGGCGGGCTTTCCATTTTAAGGGCAGGCCAAGACTCAGATCCGGGGGCCGCGGATGCGGCCAAAGCCTTTCCAGACTCCGTAGACGGCGCCGCAGGCGGTGGCCGCCTTTAGCCCGAAGGTGGCCGCGCGGCGGCCGGAACGGAAGTCGTAGACGGGCCAGTTGTTGTCGCGGGCGTGGCGGCGCAGGCGGGCGTCCGGGTTGATGGCCACCGGGTGGCCCACCAGGGTGAGCAGCGGAATGTCGTTGTAGGAGTCGCTGTAGGCCCAGCAGCCTTTGAGGTCGAGCTCCTCGGCGTCGGCGATTGCCTGGACGGCCAGGGCCTTGGCGGAGCCGTGCAGGATGTCTCCCACCAAACGGCCGGTGTACATGCCCTCGGAAATCTCCCCGACGGTTCCCAGTGCTCCGGTCAGTCCCAGGCGGGTCGAAATCACGGTGGCAACTTCGATGGGGGTCGCCGTGACCAGCCAGACCCGCCGTCCCACGCGGAGGTGCTGCTCGGCCAGTGCCTTGGCGCCGGGCCAGATCCGGGAAACGATCATTTCGTCGTAGACCTCTTCGCCGAGGGCCTTGACGTCGTCCACCGTGATGCCGGCGGCCAGTGTCAGTGCGGAGTCGCGGACTGCGTGGACGTCGTCCATGTTCTCACCGCGGGCCACGAACTTGAACTGCTTCCAGGCAAACCCGGCGGCCTGGGCAAGCGTAAAGGCTCCGCGCTGGTGCATCTTGCGGGCTACGTGGAAGAGGCTGGCGCCGCGCATGAGGGTGTTGTCCACATCGAAGAACGCTGCCTCGCCGGGCTGCGGCGCCACAACCGGCTTGGTGACTACGGCGACGTAATTCTCCTCGGGCATAAAGCCGAGTCTAGTCAATAGGCAGAGGGCAGAGGGCAGGCGGCGGCGTCGCCGGCCCCGGACAACGGGGCTACGGTTAAGCCATGGCCACACCACGCGTCGTCCTGATCACCAAAGCTGACTGCCACCTCTGCGAAGAAGCGCGCGGCGCCGTCGGCCGGGTGACTGCCTCGCTGGGGCTTGAGTGGACGGAAGAGCTGGTGGACCACCAGCCGGAACTGCGAGACCGCTACGCCGAAGAAATTCCGGTGGTGCTGGTGGACGGCGTGCAGCGGGACTTCTGGAAGATCGATGAAGTCCGGCTGGAACGCGTGCTTCAGCGGGCCATGGCGCAATAGGGATTCAGTACCGTGAGCGCGCATGTCCCATGGACAGCTGCTTTGTTGGCATTGGCCGGAGGGCTCTAGAGTGGAGTCACAACGCGATGCGAGGGAGGGGCTGGTGGCTTCGCTGGATCCAACTCCCCAGGCTGTCCCGGATCTTCCGGACACCACGGGTACGCCGGCCAAACAGATTCCACCCGCAGCGGTGGCCCGGCTGACGCTCTACCTGCGTGCCTTGAACACCCTGCTCGCCGAGGGAGTGGAACGCGTCTCCTCGGAATCCCTTGCCGAAGCCTCAGGCGTCAGTTCAGCTACCTTGCGCAAGGACCTCTCCCACGTGGGCTCCTACGGGACCCGCGGCGTCGGGTACGAGGTGCAGTACCTCAGCCGCCACATCGCCGCTGCGCTCGGGCTGACGCACGACTGGAAGGTCGCCATCGTAGGCGCGGGCAACCTTGGCAAGGCCCTGGCACGGTACGGCGGCTTCGAATCGCGGGGGTTCGACGTCGTTGCCATCTTTGACGCCGACCAGATGGTGGTGGGCAACGAAGTGGGATGGCTGCGCGTCAGTGACGTGGCCGACCTGGAAACAGTGCTGCACCGCACCGGGGCAAACATGGTGGTGCTGGCGCTGCCGGCCGCCGTCGCACAGGATGTCTGCGACCGAGTGGTGGCCGCCGGTGTCCGCAGTGTCCTGAGCTTCGCGCCCGTGATGCTCCAGGTGCCGGAGGGGGTTAACCTCCGCAAGGTGGACATGGCCACAGAACTGCAGATCCTGGCTTACCACGCACAGCGGGCGCAGGCCCCGGGGCAGACCGCCTAGGCTTCAAGCGGTTCCGGGACCCACGCCCGCTGGTGCGGGAAGTGTGCGGTTTATCGGCCGTAGGGGTTGCCCATGCCGCCGCCGTAAGGGTTGGCGAAAGGCTGCCGCTTCTGGAAGTACGGGGCGGCTGCCGGCAGGTAGAGCAGGACGATGGCGGCGATCCCCAGGAGGGTGCCGAGGGTTCCGAAACTCGGGACACCGAAAAGGCCGAAGATGGACAGCGCCGCAAAGACGGTACCCAGGATGCGGGCCCAGTTTTTTCCTTTGCGGATGAAGAAGGCCACCAACAGGTAGAGCCCTGCGCCCAGGATCGCGAACACCACCAGGGTGCCGGCGATGACGCCCTTGATGTCCTCGTATGAGACGCCCGCTCCGGAGCCCTCCACCTGCTGCTCAAAGGTCTGACGGAACACCGGGTCGTCCAGCTGCGTGAGTCCGGTGAGCATGGAGATGACGAAGATCGCGGCGGAGGCGATCAGCAGCCAGAAAGAGATGTTGACCAGTTGCGGCACTCCGTTGCTGCCCGTGGGCTGCGGCTGCTCCGACGGGTACTGGGCGTAGGGGGACTGGCCGTATGGCTGCTGCCCGTACGGCTGCTGGCCAAAGCCCGGAGCCTGCGGCGGGTTCTGGCCATACTGCGGAGTGTTTTCCCCATACTGTGGTGCGCCGGACTGGCCGTACTGCGGCGGGTTCTGCCCGTATTGCGGCGGGTTTTGCCCGTACTGCGGAGCGTTCTGGCCGTACTGCGGCGGATTCTGCCCGTAACGCGGCTGCTGGTTTCCCTGCTCCGGATCGTTGGGCACGGGAGGCGGGACGGGAGGGTTACTCATGGGCTGTCCTTTGGCGTGTCGGGTTCTGGTAGGCTGCCGGGTTTCGGTCCTCTGCCCTACCCCCAGCATGGCTTAAGTCCACCGTACCCCCGCACGGGCAGCAGATGAGTCATTCCAGGGCGGTATTCACCCCGTTAGCGGCTGCGTTCCCGGCCTTCGTTTCCCACCGCGGCAAACCAGGCCTGCGGGTTGGGCAGCCAGAGCAGGACCGTTGCCGTCAGGCTGATCAGGAAGCCGGCCCAGTTGCCGCCCTGGCCAACGCCCATCGCCACATTGGTAAGGGCCAAAAGCAGGGTGACGCCCGTCAACACCGTGAGGGCCAGCCGGGCCCACTGCTTTCCCTCTTTCATCTTGAGCGCAAAGACGATCTGCGCGGCCCCGACGGCGGCCGCCAGCAGCATGAGCAGGAGAACCCCAACCGCCGCACCGGGTGCTGCGGCAAAAAGCACCAGCGAGGCAAGCATGCCCAGCATTCCGCCAAGAAGGCCCAGCAGTCCGCCGACGAACCAGATCCAGAACGAGACTTTGAGCTCGGTGGGGAGCCCGGCCACCGAGAACATGCCGGCGAAACCGTTGCGGGGCCTGGTGCTGTCAAAGTTGCTCATGGCCATCACTGTAGCCCTGGGCCTGCAAGGGCGGGCTTAAAAGGTAGCGCCCCGGTGCCGGCTGAAGCCGGTGCCGGGGCGCCGTCAGTAAGGTGCGCAGGAACTACGCTGCGGGAGCGATGAAGGCGAGTTCGAGATTGATGGCAACCTTGTCGCTCACCAGGACACCGCCGGTTTCGAGGACGGCGTTCCAGGTCAGGCCGAAGTCCTTGCGGCTGATGGTGGTCTCAGCGGAGACACCGGCGCGGGTGTTGCCGAACGGGTCCACGGCCACACCGTTGAACTCGGTCTCCAGGGTGACGGGGCGGGTGACACCCTTGATGGTGAGGTCGCCGGTCAGTTCGTAGCTGTTGCCCTTGGCGACGAGTCCGTTGGAGACGAAGGACATCTCGGGGAACGTCTCGACATCGAAGAAGTCTTCACCGCGGACGTGGCCGTCGCGGTTGGCGTCACCGGAGTCGAAGCTTGCCGTCTGGATGGTGGCGTTGATCCGGGTGTCTGCCACGTCCTGGCCGAGTTCCAGGGTTGCTGCTGCTTCCTTGAACTGGCCGCGGACCTTGCTGATTCCGGCGTGGCGGACGGTGAAGCCGATTTCGCTGTGGGAATTGTCCAGGGTCCAGGTGCCGGTGGTGACGTCTGCGGGAAGTGCCATGATGTTGCTCCTTGAGGTGTTCGCTTGTTCCATGGTGTTGAAACTTCATCTATTGAAGTATCAACTAACTGCTGCATCCAGTATAAACATGCATTTGCATCTTTTGTTCCCCGCTTCGGAACATTTCTTCAAGAACTTTGGTTCTACTCTTTGTAGAAAGCATGCGCAGAAGATTTCGGATCGCACGCCATCTTTGAGAAACTGGTAAACATGCCCCAAGCCACTGTCCACCTGCTCCGCCACGGCGAGGTCCATAATCCCGACGGCGTTTTGTACGGAAGGCTGCCCGAATTCCACCTCTCGGAACTGGGGCAGGAGATGGCACGCACCCTCGCTGAGCACTTCCGGCAGCGCGCCGACAACGGTGCCCGCATCACTTACCTTGCCGCCTCGCCGCTGGACCGTGCGCAGGAAACTGCCCGGCCGACGTCGGACGCCCTGCACCTGCAAATCCATACGGAGGAGCGGATCATCGAGGCAGAGAATTACTTCGAGGGCATGAAGGTCTCCAAGGCCGAACTGCGCAGGCCCAAGCACTGGCCGCGGCTGGTCAACCCCCTCCGGCCATCATGGGGCGAGCCCTACAAGCAGCAGGCGGCAAGAGTCATGGAAGCGGCGCAGGAAGCGCGCCTGCGTGCTATCGAACTGGCTGCCGGCGACTTCGGGGCAGAAGGCCCGGAAGCAATTATGGTCAGCCACCAGCTTCCCATCTGGGCTACCCGGCTCAGCGCGGAAGGCAAGCCGCTGTGGCACGATCCGCGCAAGCGCGAGTGCACGCTCACCTCCATCACGTCACTGGTGTTCGATGACGACGGCACCCTTGTGCGCGTCAAATACAGCGAACCCGCGGCGTCCCTTCTTCCTGGTGCGGCGAGCACCCCTGGAGCCTAGAAGTGACTGACAGTTCCACCACCAGGGGCAGGCCCGGCCTGCCCGTCACCTCCCGCCGCAGCGTACTCGCTGCCGGTGGCCTCGCCCTGACCGCGCTCACCCTGGGCCTTTCGGCCTGTGCCCAGGAGGACGCCCTCGCAGAGCAGGCAAGGGCCGGGGACAACAAGAACTACGTGGCCGGCGACGGCTCCGTCACGGAGTTCGCTGGCAGCGACCGGAAGTCCGCCGTCCAGATCAACGGCACGCTGTTCAACGGCACGGCGGTTGCGCCTGCCGACTTCCAGGGCAAGGTCACCGTCCTGAATTTCTGGTTCGCCGCCTGCGCACCGTGCAGGGTGGAGGCGCCCATCCTTGAGGAACTTCACCAGGAATTCAAACCCCAGGGCGTGCAGTTCTTTGGGGTCAATCTCCGGGACGAAAAGGCCACCGCGGAAGCTTTCGACAAGTCCTTCAACCTGACCTACCCCAGCTTTGACGACAAGGACGGCGGCGTCCTGCTGGCCGTCAGCGGACTGGTTCCCCCCGGAGCCGTCCCCACCACCCTGGTGCTGGATAAGCAGGGGCGTGTTGCTTCCCGCGTCCTGGGCGAAATCCAAAAGGGCACCCTGAAAGCCCTCATGGCTGCCGCCGTGGCAGAGTAGCGGCGGACCCGTGAACAGCCCCTTCGCCGAAGCCATCCTCAACGGCTCGCTCCTCCTTGCCATTCCGGTGGCGCTGCTGGCCGGGTTGGTCTCCTTCCTGTCCCCCTGCGTCCTGCCCTTGGTTCCGGGCTACCTCGGCTATGTCACCGGCCTGAGCGGTGTGGACCTGGAGAAGCAAAAGCGCGGCCGGATGCTGGCTGGGATCGGGCTGTTCGTGCTGGGCTTCTCCGTGATCTTCGTCCTGCTCGGCGGGGCGTTCGGGCAGTTGGGCACCCTGATTACCGGCTCGCAGAATGCCTGGATCACACAGGTGCTGGGCATCCTGGTGATCGTTATGGGTGTGGTGTTCATGGGCGGCTTCAGCTGGCTGCAGCGCGACGCTAAAATCCACGCCAAGCCGCCGGCCGGACTGTGGGGAGCGCCCCTTCTGGGCCTGACGTTCGGACTCGGTTGGGCACCGTGCATCGGACCCACCTATTCAGCGGTCCAGCTCCTGAGCCTCTCCGGCGGGTCCTCCGCTGCCAAGGGCGCGTTCCTTGCTTTCGTCTACAGCCTCGGGCTGGGAATTCCCTTCCTGCTCATTGCCCTGGCGCTCCGCCGGGGGATGGGTGTCATGGCGTTCTTCCGCAGGCACCGCCTCGCCATCCAGCGCATTGGCGGCGGCATCCTGGTGGTCCTTGGGCTCCTGATGGCCAGCGGCGTCTGGGGGACCTGGGTGACCGGCCTGCAGTACTGGTTCCAAACCGATGTGAAGTTGCCAATCTGATGAGCGAGCGCGTGAACATAGAGAAGAAGACTTCGGATCCGGTGGGTGGCGCCAAGCTGTCAGAGGCCAAGGCTGGGGCAGCACTGCCGGTATTGGGGCCGATGGGCATGCTCCGGTGGGCCTGGACCCAGCTCACCAGCATGCGCACAGCACTGTTCCTCCTGCTGCTCCTCGCCGTCGCCGCAGTCCCGGGCTCGCTTTTCCCGCAGCGGCCGGCCAATCCGTCCGTCGTCACCCAGTACATCAAGGACAACCCGGACTACGGCAAGCTGCTGGACACCCTCCAGCTGTACGACGTCTACTCCTCGGCCTGGTTCTCAGCCATCTACCTGCTGCTGTTCATCTCCCTCATCGGTTGCGTGGTGCCCCGGGCCATCGCCCACTACAAGGCAATGCGCTCCCAGCCGCCGCGGACCCCCAAACGGCTGTCCCGCCTCCCGGAGTACGGCACCCTGGTCATTCCGTCCGACGCCGGGATCCCGGCGTCGGACGCCATCAACAGCGCCGCCGGGGTGCTGAAGAACCGCGGCTACCGCGTGGAGGTCCGGGACAGCGGCGGCGAGCGTCCTTCGCTGGGCGCCGAGCGCGGTTTCGCGAAGGAAGTGGGGAACCTGGTGTTCCACACGTCCCTGATCGGGGTCCTGGTTTCCGTGGCCGTCGGCGGCCTGTTCGGCTACAGCGGCCAGCGGATCCTGGTGGAGGGCGACACGTTTGTGAACACCCTGGTGGGCTATGACCAGTTCACGCCGGGCACCAATTTCCAGTCGGGCCAGCTCGAGCCCTACTCAGTGCAGCTGGATAACTTCGACATCACGTTCGACCGCGAGTCCGAGGGCAAGGTGGGCCAGCCCATCGACTTCTCCGCCGCGGTAACCACGAAGGAGAACCCCGACGCGCCTGCCCGGAAAGAGATCCTGAAGGTTAACGATCCCGTCACCCTGGGCGGCACCAGCATCTACCTGACCGGCAATGGGTACGCTCCCGTAGTGACCATCCGGGACGGTGAAGGCAACGTGGCCATGCAGGGTCCGGTGGTGGCTAAGTTGCAGGGGGACAACTACTACTCCTCAGTGGTGATCAAGGTGCCGGACGCCAAGCCGGAGCAGCTGGGCTTTGCCGGGTTCTTCCTGCCTACGGCCTTCATTTCGGATCAGGGGGTGTCCTTCAGCGGCGACCCCGAACTCTTCAACCCGCAGCTGACGCTGAACTCCTACTACGGCGACCTTGGCCTGGACGACGGCTCCCCGCAGAACGTCTTCGAGCTGGATGTGCAGGACCTGACCCCCCTTAACGCAAGGAACCTCGACGCCGGCGGCATCACCCTTGCCCCGGGGAGCAGCTACACGCTGCCCGACGGCAAAGGCAGCATCAGCTTTGACGGCGTGAAACGCTACATCGGCGTGGACATCCACCACAACCCCGGCCAGCTCTACGCCCTGATTTTCGCGCTCCTCGCCGTCGCAGGCCTGATTCTTTCGCTCTACGTCAACCGCCGCCGCGTCTGGGTCCGCACAGGCACCAACGCAGACGGCTCCACCATGGTGGAGTACGGGCTCCTGGCCCGCGGTGAGGACCACCGGCTTGCCGCCGAGGCCGAAGCAGTGCGGAAACTGCTGTCAGGTGAATGGCATATCGACCCCGCCGCGGCCCGACCGGGACCCGCACAACAAACTCCCAGCAGCGCGCGCGATAATAGCGACGGCCCTGCCACGACTGCAGGCCGAGCCACCACCACAGCAGGCCCCGCCGGGCCCGAAAAGGACCAGTAATGCCGTACGGAATCAACGAGACCATGGGCCAGTACAGCGAGCTCTTTATGCTGCTGGCTGCCGGCACCTACACGGTGGCCTTCATCGCTTTCGCCTGGGACCTGGCCAAGAGCAGCAAGGCACTGCGCGCTGTTGACCTGAAGGCGGCACAGGCAGAAGAGCCGGCAAGGGTGCCGGCCGGCGCCCTTGCCGGGGACCGCACGGAGTCCCAGCTCGCCGGGCCTGCGGGCAGGGCTGAACGCCCGACGTCGTCCGCAGCCCGCTCAGGCGGCAGCGGGGCCGGAGGAGTGGTTACCGCCGACGCGGATATGCGGTACGCCGGCGAGCGTCGTGCTCCCGCGCGGGTGGCCGTGGCCCTCACCGTCCTGGGCGCGCTGATCCACGGCGCCGGCGTGCTGACCCGCGCGCTGGGAGCGGGCCGGGTGCCCTGGGGCAACATGTATGAATTCCTCACCACCGGCGCCTTCGTGGCCGTGGCCGTGTTCCTGCTGGTGCTGATTCGCCGCGACCTGCGCTTCCTCGGCACGTTCGTGGTGGGGCTGGTCATCATCATGCTGGTGGCCGCCTCCGTTGCGTACTGGACGCCTGTAGGCCACCTGGTTCCCGCCCTGCAGAGCTACTGGCTCATCATCCACGTGTCCATCGCGGTGCTCTCCTCCGCCTTGTTCACCCTGACGTTTGCGATGTCCGCGCTGCAGCTCGTGCAGGCACGCCGGCTGAGGACCGTTGCCGCCGGCGGTGCGGACAAACTGGGCTTCATGCGCCTGGTGCCGTCCGCCCTGAGCCTGGAAAACCTCTCGTACCGGATCAACGCCATCGCGTTCATCGGCTGGACCTTCACCCTGATGTTCGGGGCCATCTGGGCCGAAAAAGCCTGGGGCCGGTTCTGGGGCTGGGACACCAAGGAAGTGTGGACGTTTGTCATCTGGGTTGTCTATGCAGGTTACCTGCACGCCCGGGCAACGCGGGGCTGGACAGGCACCAGGGCAGCCTGGCTGTCAATCGTTGGCTACCTCTGCGTCATCTTCAATTTCACCATTGTCAACCAGTTCTTCAACGGGCTGCATTCGTACTCCGGGCTCTGAACAGGGCTTTAACACCAGCGGCAAGGACACTTTCCGTAAATAACAATTCGGTGTAGCAATAGGACTGTTCGGGGTCCTGCCGTGATGCTACCTTGGTGAAGTCCGCCCGTGATGAAGCTTGCAGGCGAAACACCAGTTTCACCGAGGTACCCATGAGCTACGTGCTCGCCATTGATGTCGGCACCAGTTTCACTGCTGCCGCGATTGCCCGGTTTGACCAGGGATCTTCCCCTGCCCCTGAGGGCCTGCCGTTGGGCCTCCGCGGGGCAGCGGTGCCCTCAGTTATCTACTACCCCGAGGACGGGCCCATCCTGGTGGGGGAGGCGGCAGAACGCCGCGGCCTCGATTCACCCGCGCGGGTGGTCCGCGAATTCAAGCGCAGGGTGGGCGACTCCGTACCAATCTCCGTAGGGGAGCTGTCACTTCCCCCTGAGGATGTTTTCGCCACCATGGCCCGCTGGGTGGCAGACCTGGCCGAGGAGCGCGAGGGCGCGCCGCCGTCGGCGGTGGTGCTCACACATCCTGCCGCCTGGGGCAGCCACCGCACCTCGGTCATCCTCGCTGCCATGGCCGCCAGGGGCCTGAAGAACGTCACCCTCGTTACCGAACCGGAAGCCGCGGCACTTTATTACGCCTCCCAGGTCCGGGTGGAGGACGGCAGTACCATCGCGGTGTACGACCTCGGCGGAGGTACCTTTGACACCGCCGTACTGAGGAAGGCCGGCAGCAGCCGATTTGAGCTGGTGGGGCGCCCCGAGGGCATTGAGAACCTGGGCGGCGCCGACTTCGACGCCGAAGTGTTCCGCTACGTCGCCGCGCACACCGGAGATGCCCTATCAAAGCTCAGCCCTGAGGACGCGGGCGTCCGCGGGGCGCTGGCCAGGCTGCGGCGGGAGTGCGTTGAAGCCAAGGAGGCGCTTTCGGCGGACAGCGAGGCAAACATCTCCGTCCTTCTTCCCGGCGTCCAGCAGCAGGTCCGCCTGGTACGGTCCGAGTTCGAAGCCCTGATCGAGGAACCCATCCGCGACACCGTGGACGCGCTGGAACAATCACTGGCCCAGATGGAACTGAAGCCTGCGGACCTGACCGCCGTGCTGCTCATCGGTGGATCATCGCGGATTCCCCTCGTGGCGCAGCTGATATCGGAACAGCTGGACCGGCCCATCGCCGTCGACGCCGATCCGAAGTCGTCCATCTGCCTTGGCGCCGCAGTTTCAGCAGTTCTGGCTCGTGCGGAAGTTCCCGAAGCCAAGGAACCGACGCCGGAAGCGGCGCCCGGCAAGGACCCTGCGGAAGCCGGCCTTACCGCCGTCGGGATTCTTGCCGTGGCCGATCACAAGCCGGGACGCCGGGCCAGTTGGTCGCGCAAAGGCGCGACGGCCGCCGGTGCGGTTGCCGGACCGGCCCATGGGCATGCCCACGGCGGTGCGCATGCTCCAAAGCCAACCGTCCGGCTGACAGCCATAGCAGCCGCGGCTGCCCTGGTGTCTGTCCTCACGGCCACCGCCGCCCAGAGCCCGGGAGGCTTGAGCAGCCTCACATCAATCCTCGGCCAGCAAGCGGAAGCCGCGCCGGGGACCGATTCCGCCCCTGGTGGTATGGGTGGGGGAAGCGGGCCGGGTCAGGGAGCCGCAGCAGCCGGCGGGGCACCGGTGGCAGGCATTGAAGCAGGCGTGGACAGGAAAGCCGCGTCCGCAGGCGGGGCAGGCCTCGACGTGGAGGCCTCGCCCACCAGCCGCCCGTCGTCCAGCGCCGGCGCAGGCTCCGGCCAAGCCGGTGGGGGGTCCACAGGCGGTGCAACTGCCGGTTCGGGCACGGGTACCCCTGCTGCAGGTGGCGGTACAACCGGATCAGCCGGCGGCGGAGCAGCTGCCGGGACTCAGGATCCCGCCGGGACGCCCGTAACGAACCCTGGAACCGGGGAGCCGGCACCTGCAGGTCCTGGCACTCCTGACCCCGGCACGCCGGTGACTACTCCGGATCCGGTGACGACCCCGAATCCGCCGGTGGTGACCGACCCTCCGGTGGTGACAGAACCGCCGGTGGTCACTGAACCGCCGGTGGTGACCGACCCTCCGGTGGTGACAGAACCTCCGGCAACGACTCCGATTCCTCCTGCGGACCCGACACCGGTGGACCCGCCTCCTGCGGACCCTGTAACTCCGGCGGAAACGGTTCCCGCTTCTGCGCCGATCACCAACTCCGAGCCGGCGGTTTAGGATGGCTGGTCATCAAACGCGCGAGGAAGTGCATGGTCTGTTCCACCCGGAGCTGAACCATCAAAGCCCCCAGGCTGCCGAGCAGATGGCCCGGCAGCTCAAGGGCGAGAACGCAGCAGTGCGCGAGCTTCTGCTGGCCCTGTCGGTTGGGTTTGTGCTGCCCGGACCCTTGCCTGCAGATTTGCAGCGGAAAATCGACGGCGGCGAGGTGGAAAGCGTCGATGCCCTGGCCGCACGGGCAGAGTCTGCCGGGCTGCTTTCTCCGGACGGAAGCGTCGTGGGACCGGCACAGCACGCCCTGCTGAACGTAGCGCCCACTACCAGGGTGCACGCACTGCAGCGTGAACTTGTATCCCTGTATGTGGCAGACCGCCAGCCACTGGGGGACCTGGCCCGCGAGCTGGCCCGCGGTGGGTTGGCGGACCCCCACGTTGCCGCTGAGCTGGAGCACGGGGGTGACAAGGCTCTGGAGCATGATCCTGCTCTGGCCGCACAGCTTTACGGAGAGGCACTCCTGGCCGGAGCTGACGAGATAGCAACCGCTGCCCGCCGTGCCCAGGCGGCCGCGGCCGACGGCGACCTCGACACTGCCACCCGCATCATTGACAGCCTCCTGGTCTGTCCGGAACCGCCGGACGTTCGCCGCGGAGTGGACGTCGCGTCAGCAGTCTGGGCGCAGCGGGGAATGCTGGCACGCAGTGCCGACGCCTACAGCTGGTTGGGAGCCTCCAGGTTGGGACCCTCGGCGCCGCTGGCCGCCGTCGCCATGATTGGCTGCGGCAACCGGCCCGGAGCGGAGTCGCTGTTCCAAAGCGATGCGCCGGCATCCCCGACACTGCTGGCCGCCGCGCTGACCCAGACGGGAAAGGGCATCCTCGAGTCGCTGGGGCAGGATCCGCAGCAGGCGCTCCCGCTGCTGATCCATGCCTCTGACATGCTCAATGCCACCGGCACAGCCCTTCCTCTTCCGGATACTCCTGCCGCCCTCGCAGCGCTGATGGCCCTGCACAGCGGCGAGCCGCACCTGGCAGAAACCGTATGCCGCTCGGCAGCCGCTGCAGGGCAGGGCGGTAACGCCGCAAAGCCGCGGCTCTTCCTGCTTCAGGCGTGGTCGGCCATGCAGCAGGACAAACTCGAGGACGCCAGGTTGGCCATCAATGAGGCGTCAAAAGCCAACCACTGGCCTTTGGTGCCGAGGGATGAGTTCCTGCGGGCAGCGCTGGAAGTGGGCCTTGCCCGGCGCAACGGCGAGATAGCTGAACTGGTTGTGGCCTGGGAACGGGCACGTGAGGCTATGCTGCACACGTCCGTAGACCTGT
This sequence comes from Arthrobacter sp. K41, assembly GCF_059089645.1. NCBI lineage: Bacteria > Bacillati > Actinomycetota > Actinomycetes > Micrococcales > Micrococcaceae > Arthrobacter > Arthrobacter sp. K41. Next base: position 176,577 of record NZ_JBNHEW010000004.1, read on the forward strand.
ACAGCCTGCTGCCGTGGGGTGAGCTGATGATCACTGCTGCGCGGCTGCGCGAGACCCGCCGTGTGGCGCACTACCTCGACGAGGCCAAGCGGCTGCTGGGGCGCCTTGGTGATCCACCGCTGTGGGCGGTGCCCTTCCACTGGGCCGGCGTGCAGGCTGCACTGCTGGGTGAAAGCCCGGCGGAGCTGGCCCCGCATGCGTCGGCACTCGCGCGGGCCGCCCAGCACAGCCACCTGGCTGTTGTGCTTGCTGCCGCCGGCAAGGCGTGGGTTTCGGTGCTGGCGCGCAGGTTCCAGCCCGCCGACGTCGAAATGGCTGCGCGGGGCCTCGGCAGGGTGGGAATGCCTTGGGAAGGTGCAAGGCTGGCCGGACACGCTGCTGCCCGTGCGGAGGAGCGCAAGGACATGGTGCGCCTGTTGTCCTGCGCCAGGGACCTTCACCCGCAGGGAAGTTCGGCGGGAAACGGAACCTCCGGCGTGCAGGACTCCCAGACTGCTTCCGGCAACGAACCGGCCACCGGCATGCAGCCGGACGGTTCCGGGCTGAGCGAGCGTGAAAAGGAAGTGGCTCGGCTGGTGCTTGAGGGCAAAACGTATCGGGAGATCGGGGAGACGATTTACATCTCTCCCCGGACTGCCGAACACCACATTGCCCGGATGCGCCGGCGGCTCGGTGCAGAGAACCGGTCGGATCTCCTGGCCAGGCTGCGCCTGGCCCTGGGTGCCGAGAATCCCCAACAGGACTAAACCCCTAATACCCCTAATCGGACGGCCGGCGGTTCCCCGGCAGGGGATCCGCCGGCAGGGGGAAACGGCCCGATGCCCGGTCCCGGAGGGGAACCGTACGTTTGATTCATGCCCGGCAACGAAGTCGGGCCAAGGGCAACTCAAAGAAATTAGGGGACATTCCAATGACACTCGCAAACGATCTCGTCCAGTTCCTGATGCACCTCTTCGGCGACCGTCAGGCCGCACAGGACTTCCTGGATGATCCGGAAAAGGTTCTGGAAGACCACGGCCTGGGCAAGGTTTGCTCAGCCGACGTGGACGCCGCAATGCCGGTTGTTCTGGATTACGCTCCGGTCACCGTGAACGCTTCCTCGTTCGACCGTGAGTACAACACCGGTGGCAACACGGCCTGGACCGGACCCAACGCCGGCGGCGGAAGCACAGGTGGCGGCAACCACGGCGGCGGACACCACGGCGGGGGAAACACCGGCGGCGGAAACACCGGTGGCGACGATCACGCTCACGCCGTCCAGCAGCTCCATCACGTAGTGAACAACTACTCCTACACCACTACGGTTGATGACCGCGACACCATCACCGACCAGTCCGTCAACCAGAACATCTGGGCCGACGGTGACGTCAACCAGTGGTTCGACAACGATTCCGTCGTTGCCTCCGGTGACCGCGCAATCGCTGCCGGCGACGACGCCGACGTAGAAGACTCCAACAACATCGAGGACTCCTACAACACGGACAACTCGACCAAGACTGATAACTCGACGGACAACTCCGTCAACGCCGGCGGCGACGTCAACATCGGCAACACGGAGATTGACGACTCCTTCAACACCGATGTGGATGTTGATGCCGACATCGATGACTCGTTCAACGACAACTCGGACAACTCCACCGAGACCGATGTCGAGATTGAGGACTCCTTCAACGACAACTCGGTTGAGCTGACGGACAACTCGGACAACTCCATCAACACCGACGTCGAGATCGAGGACTCGTTCAACGAGACCGAGACCAACGTGGAGCTGAACGACTCGTTCAACGACAACTCCGTCGACACCGACGTGGACGTTGACATCCAGGATTCGTTCCAGGACAACTCCACTGTGACCAACACCAACATCGAGGACAACGTGGTGGTTGCCGACAACACCGTCGACTACACCAACGTCGAGGACAACGTTGTTGTGGCTGACAACGAACTCACCTTCACAGAGGACAACTCCACCAACACCGAGGTGGACGTGAACGTTGAGGACAACGAGATCGCAGTCGCCGGCGACGACGCCTTCGCAGGCTAGCAATTCCGAGGTACAGTAAGCGCCCGGCAGGAGGCATCCACCTCCTGCCGGGCTCTCCTCGGTTTACCTCTCGTTTCCGATCATGACCTGACGTAAAGGACACGCTGTGGCAGAAGCAGGACAGGCAAGACCGTCGGCACCGATGACGGCGGCTCAACTCGTACGGCTGGTGCAGCAAGGCCTTGAGCTCGTGGGTACGGGGGACCGAACCGATCTCCGCAAACGCCTTGACCAGGCAATGGGAAGGCTGAAGGACCCCAGTGTCCGGGTCATCGTCGTCGGTGAATTCAAACAAGGCAAGAGCAAGCTCATCAACGCGCTGGTGAATGCCCCGGTCTGTCCTGTCGATGACGACATTGCCACCTCCGTCCCCACGGTTGTCCGATACGGAGACCCTGCCTCGGCCGCCATCCTGGTCCCCAAAGGTGACGCGGACGCCGGCGACGAGGCCGGCGTCGAACGCCAACCTGTTCCCATTGCGGATCTCGCCAACTATGTTTCCGAGCGGGGCAACCCCGGAAACAGCAAGAAACTCGTTGCAGGTGAGGTCTACCTGCCCCGGAAGCTGCTAACGGGCGGCCTCACAATCATTGACTCCCCGGGCGTGGGGGGACTTAATTCGTCCCACACGCTGACAACCCTTACTGCCCTTCCCACTGCAGACGCCATGCTGCTGGTTTCCGATGCCTCGCAGGAGTACACGGAACCGGAACTGCGCTTCCTTCGCCAGGCCATGCGGATCACCCCCAGCGTTGTGGGTGTCCTGTCCAAGACTGACCTCTACCCGGACTGGCGGCGCGTCGAAGAGATTGACCGGGGGCACTTGGCACAGGTTGCCCAGGACATCCCCCTGTATTCGGTTTCCTCCGACCTCCGGCTCGAGGCGGCACGCCTCCAGGACGGTGAACTGAACGCGGAGTCCGGCTTCCCTGGGCTGATAACCCACATCCGCAACGAGATTGTGGGCAAGGCGGAGCGCCTTCAGCGGCGCTCAGTCAGCCAGGACCTGCTCTCTGTGTGCGAGAACCTCCGCCTGTCGCTGCAGTCCGAGCTGGAAGCATTGGAAAACCCGGAGCGGACACCGCAAATGATCGCCGGCCTCGAGGCGGCCCGGGCCGAAGCCGACGACCTCCGCAAGCGCTCCGCACGGTGGCAGATCACGCTCAACGACGGCATCAGCGACCTCATTGCCGACATGGAGTACGACCTTCGGGACCGCCTGCGCCGCATCCAGCGCGAAGCTGAAACCGCCATCGACCAGGGCGACCCCGGCCCCGCGTGGCCCCAGTTCTCGAAGTGGCTGGAGGAGTGCGCCGCGGCCGCCATCTCGGACACGTTTGTGTGGACCAACGAGCGCGCCCAATGGCTGGCCACCCAGGTTGCCGAACACTTCGCCGCAGAGGAAGTGACCCTGCCCGTCCTTCATGTCTCCGACACCGGAGACGCCCTGGACCCCGTGGACGACATGCCCGTCCTCGATGACGGCCGCATCAACTCCGCGCAGAAGGTGCTGATCGGCATGCGCGGCTCCTACGGCGGCGTGCTCATGTTTGGCCTTCTGACGGGCATCTTCGGAATGGCCCTGATCAACCCGCTCTCCGTGGGCGCCGGCCTGTTGCTGGGCCGCAAGGCCTACCGGGAGGACAAGGAAGCACGGCTTAAGCGCCGGCAGGGCGAGGCAAAGGCGCTGGTCCGGCGGCAACTGGATGACGTCACGTTCCAGGTGGGCAAGCAGTTGAAGGACCGGCTGCGGCTGGTCCAGCGCTCCACGCGGGACCACTTCACCGAGATCGCGGACGAGCACCACCGCTCATTGCAGGATTCCGTGGCTGCGGCCCAAAAGGCTGCCACGACGTACGCTTTGAAGAAGGACGTACGCATCCGCGAGATCAAGGCAGAACTTAAGAATGTGGATGCCCTGTCGCGGGCGGCCGAAGCAGTGGCTGCCGAGGTCGCCTCGAGCGCAGCGAAAGCCCTCCGGCCTGCCGGCCCGGCCACTGGAAGCCCGGACACTGCCAGCCCGGACACTGCCGGCCCGGACACTGCCGGCGCTGACAGTGCCGGTCCCGGCGGTGCAGGATCAACAACCGGTGCAGCCCGCATCCCGGCGCCCTCGGCCGTGGCGGCGGTGGGATGACCGAGTCAACCATCACGGGGGCGGCGGACCTGGTCCAGGAGGCGCTGGAGGTTTACCGTGAGGATCCTGCAGCTGCGGCCGCCCTGGAGGGTTATGCCCGGCGGCTGGCCGAACCCCTTCGGATCGCCGTTGCCGGGATGGTAAAAGCCGGAAAGTCCACCCTGTTGAACGCCATCCTCGGTGAAGAGATAGCTCCCACGGACACGGGGGAGTGCACGCGCATCGTTACGTGGTACCGCTACGGCCACACCCCCAGGATCACGCTGTACCCATTGGAAGGCGAACCGCGCAGCCTCCCGGTGAAGCGCGTGGACGGCCGCCTGGTGTTTGTGCTGGGCAACGTCCTGGCCGAGGAGGTGGACAGGCTGGATGTCGAGTGGCCCTCCCCGGGCCTGCGGGACATGACCTTGATAGATACCCCTGGCATAGCTTCGCTCTCCGGGGACGTGTCTGCCCGGTCCACTAATTTCCTGACTCCGGAAGACACCCCGTCAGAGGCGGACGCCATCATCTACCTGATGCGCCACATGCACGCCTCCGACCTCCGCTTCCTCGAATCCTTCAAGGACACCGAGGCAGGGCGGTCCGGGACAGTCAACGCCCTGGCGGTTCTCTCCCGGGCCGATGAAGTGGGAGCAGGGCGTATTGACTCCCTTCTCTCCGCCGGGGAGATCGCCGACAGGTACCGCCAGGACCACAGCCTGCGGAAGCTGGCGCTGGGGGTGGTCCCCGTGGCCGGGCTCCTGGCGCAAAGCGCACGGAGCCTGCGGCAGTCCGACTTCGAGGCTCTGCAGCTGCTGGCCGGGATGGAACGGGTGGACCGGGAAAAGCTGCTGCTCTCGGCGGACCGGTTTGTGCGGTCCGCCGCCTGCCCGGAAGGGCTGACGACGGCGGCCCGCGCCTCGCTGCTGGAAAGGTTTGGCCTGTTCGGCATCCGCTTGGCCGTGGTCCTCATCCGCAATGGATTTGCCGAGCCCACGCCCCTGGCGCACGAGCTGGCCCGGCGCAGCGGACTGAATCCACTGCTTGAGATGCTGAACCGGCAGTTCCAGGCCCGCGCCGAGGCACTGAAGGCCAGGACCGCTTTGGTGGGGGTGGAAACCCTGCTGCGCACATCCCCGCGTGAGGGGACAGGGCATCTGGCCGCTGCCCTCGAACGGCTGCAGGTGAACGCCCATGAGTTCCGGGAACTGCGGCTGCTGGCAACCCTTCGGACCACTGGTGTAGCGCTCGACTCGGAGCTGGCGAACGAAGCCGAGGGCCTCATTGGAGGCTGGGGCGCAGCACCCCACATCCGCCTTGGCCTCGACCCGGATGCGGGTCCGGAACAACTGGCGGCGGAGGCGCGGCACTACTTGGGGCGGTGGCGGGCTCTGGCCGAAAACCCGTTGACTGACCGTTCAGCCCTTGACACGTGCCGGGTGGTTATCCGCAGCTGCGAGGGCATTGTTGCCCAGTCTGCCTTGCCGTTGGCCCGCCAGCCCGCATAACGGGACGGCGGGCCGCGCCGGGCTTAGTCCCGGCCCGATTTCAACCAGGCGTTGGCGGAAGGCATGAAGAACAGCACCAGCCCAACGAGCGCCAGCAGGAGCTGGAGTCCCCACAGCAGAACCACATAACTGCCGGCGTCGCCTTCAGGAACAAGGAAGGCGGAGGCCAGTACCAGGACGATGACGTGCCCGGCGAGGAGCGGCAGCAGAGCCCAGCGGGCCCAGCCTTGCCGTCCCATGACGACGCCGAGCATGGCGGCTTCCAGCAGGATCACCAGGAGGACAGCTGCCAGGCTGCCCCAAAAGACGATGCCGGTGGCCGTAGTGACCGCTTCGGCGTCGCCGCCGGGGGCCATCTGCTCCACCACCGTCCGCAGGCGTTCAAGATGCGAATCGCGGGTGAGGAAGGATCCCACCAGGACGGCCAGCCCGGCTGCGAAGCTGAGGAGCCAGAGGGTGCGTGCATTCTTGATGCTGCGGGGAGCTGCCGGGACAACGGCGATGGGCGCCGGTGCGGAATAGGACAGCCCTGGCCTTGGCGGCGGCGCCGGCGGGCCTGCGGGTGAAGGCGGGGCTGCGGCCCCTTGGGTTGCGGTCCGCAGCCGGTCTTCTCCCTCAGGTTCCTGGGCCATACGCTCCTACTTCAGTCCGTCGGTATCGTGTTCGTCGGTCTCGTGCTTGTCCTTGCCGCTGCCTTTGCCGTCGTGGTCCTTCGCCTTGGCGTCCAGTTCGTCCTTGAGCTTCTTGAGCCGCTCCGCCTCTGCCTGCTGGCGGCGCCGGGCCTCAAGGTTGCGGAGGAAGTCCGGGTCGTCGTCCGGGGCGGTGGGATGGGGCCCGCTCTGCTGCTGGCCGGAAGTTCCCCGCGGGCGGCCAATCAGAAGCCAAAGAATGGCGCCAAGTACCGGCAGGACAATCATGACCACAATCCAGGCCGGCTTGGAGATCCCCCGGGTGAGGCGTCCATCAGTGCGGATCACATCCACAAGGCCATACACAAAGATGACGAGGACTGCGACGGCCAAAGCCACACGGAGGAGCATGCAAATAAGTCTATCGTCAGCAGGCGCGGGGGCCCCGGGCGGGAGGCGGCTAAACTGGAATAGTGGCCTTTTTGAAATATTCCCTGATCCGCCTTGCTCTGTTCGTGCCCCTGTTCGTGGTTTTTATGCTGTTGCAGCTGGGCGCGCTGATGTCCGTCATTTGCGCAGCACTGATCGCATTCGCCGTCAGCTACCTGTTTTTCCAGAAGCAGCGTGACGAGGCAGCCGCAGCCATCCACCATCGTTTCTCCGGCAAGGCCAAGCCGATCCGTTCAGCCAGCGAGGTCCAGGACGCCCACGCGGAGGACGCGCTCCTGGACGCCAATCCGGACATCGCCATCAGCAACGATGCCAAGGACCCGAAACGCTCCTAGCGCGACGGACCCCAAACGCCTGCAGCGGCAGGCCGGCAACCTAAAAGCCGTGGCTCAGTACCAGGCCCAGTGAGAACAGCAGGCTGTATCCGAGGTTGATCAGGCCGGTCTGTTTCAGGACCGGGATGAGGCTCTTGCGCTTGCGGCCGTTGATCATCAGCCACGCGGGCATCAGGCACGCCGGAATCAGCAGCAGGACGATCAGCATCCACGGCCGCCCCGGGGCCAGGATCACCACAAGCATGATGGCCACGGCAAGCATCAGCACATAGCTCTCCCGGGCGTGCTTGTCACCCAGCCGAACGGCGAGGGTCTTCTTGCCGGCCTGGGTGTCCGTGGGGATGTCCCTGACGTTGTTGGCCATCAGCAGCGCGGTGGCGATAAGCCCTGTGCCGATAGCACCGATGATGGCCGGCAGGTTGATCTGCCCGGCCTGCGTGTACGTGGTGCCCAGCGTCGCCACCAGGCCGAAGAACACAAACACAAAAACGTCGCCCAGGCCCATGTAGCCGTACGGGTTCTTTCCGCCGGTGTAGCCCCAGGCGGCCATCACGCAGCCAAGCCCGACCAGGATCAGCCACCAGCTCTGGGTGATTACCACCAGGATCAGCCCGAAGACCATGGCGGCAGCAAACGCGCCGAACGCCGCCCGCTTCACGTGTTCCGGGCTTGCGGCTCCTGAACCCACCAGCCGGAGCGGGCCAACGCGGTCGTCGTCCGTGCCTCGGATGCCGTCAGAGTAATCGTTGGCGAAGTTGACACCCACCTGGAGCAGCAGGGCCACCAAAGCCGCGAGGATGGCGTTGAAAAGCAGGAACGAATCCATTTCATACGCAGCGGCGGAACCGATCAGTACCGGCGCGATCGCGGCCGGCAGTGTTCGGAGTCGGGCGCCTTGGATCCAGTGTGCGGCTGTAGCCACGGTCAGTACCTCGCGTTACTTTGGGAAGGTGGCAGGAGAGGGGTCCTGCCACGTGGTGCAGGTCTACTTTACTTTCCCTGGTGCAGGGCGTTGAGTTCAGCGGCCATGGCCAGCCGGTCCGGTTTGCCGTTGGGCAGCATCAGCAGCGAGGGCGCGGCCAGGACGGTTTTGGGCGCCAGAATGCCGAGTGTCCGGTGCCATTCCTGTTCAAGGACGACGGCGTGTTCCCGGCCCGCCGCGGGTTCAGCGCGCTCCCCAGTGCCTGCCCGCGGGTTGGCCAGTGCAACGTAGGCCGCCACGGCCTGGCCCCATTCCGCGGACGGGACGCCGGCCACAAAGACCGCGGCGACGGCGTCGGACTTTTCCAGCTCCTCCTGCACATGCGCCGCGGAAACCTTGACCCCGCCGGTGATAATGACGTCGTCGGCGCGGCCCAGGACGGTGAGCCGGCCGTCGTCGTCAATGCTGCCAAGATCGCTGGTTCGGTACCAGCGCACGCCGTCCTCCTCGAAGAAGGTGCTGCCCGCCTCGTCCGGCGCTTCCAGGTAGCCGGCCGCGATGGTGTCGCCGCCGAGCAGGATGCGGCCGTCCTGCTCAACGCGCACCGACACCCCTTCAAGCGGGAAGCCGTCGTAAATGCAGCCGCCGCAGGACTCGGCCGAACCGTAGGTGGTGATCACCCTGACGCCGGCGTCCCTGGCCGCGGACAGCAGCGCGGCCGGGGCAGGCGCGCCGCCCAACAGGACGGCGTTGAAGCGGCGGAGCACTGCGAGGGTCTCCGCGGATGGCGCGTCGAGGAGGCGCTGAAGCTGCGTGGGAACCAGGGAGGTGAAGCGGATCTTGTCCGTCAGTTCCTGCGCAGCGGCGGTGAACGCCTCGGGCGTGAAGCCGCCTGACATGTCCATTACCCAGGGGCGGGTGCCTGCGAACAGCGAACGCACCAGCACCTGGATGCCCGCAACGTACTGGACGGGCAGCGCCAGGAGCCACTGGCCCTCACCCTTGAGCGCCAGGGCAGTTGCCATCGAGGCCGCGGCCAGGGATTCCACCGTCAACACAGTGGCTTTGGGCGTTCCCGTGGAACCGGAGGTGCGCACCACGGCAACGGCGTCATCACAGCCTGGAGTTTCGACATGGCCCACAACCAGGGCGCCGTTCTCACCAACGGACAGTTCGACGGCGGGGCCCTCGCCGTGGAGGGCGGCGGCAAGTGCCTTCAGGGCAGGGTCGATATCAAGGACGGCGCTGTTGGGTGCGCCTGTTCGAAGCGGTTCGTTGTTTTGGGCTTCCGTGTTTTGTTGCCTGGTGGTCATCGCCGGTCCTGCCTTAGAAGTAGTGCGGGAAGCTGGACCAGTCGGGATCGCGTTTCTCCAGGAACGCTTCCTTGCCCTCCACCGCTTCGTCCGTCATATAAGCCAACCGGGTGGCTTCGCCTGCGAATACCTGCTGGCCCGCCAGGCCGTCGTCGGCAAGATTGAAGGCGAATTTGAGCATCCGGATTGCCTGCGGAGACTGCCGGGCGATATCGGCGGCATATTCCAGGGCCACGTCTTCAAGGCGTTCGTGGTCCACGGCCTCATTGACGGCGCCCATCCGGACCATGTCCTCCGCCGAGTATTCGCGGGCCAGGAAGAAGATCTCCCTGGCGGCCTTTTGCCCGATCTGGCGGGCCAGCAGGGCGGAGCCGTAGCCTGCATCGAAGCTGCCGACGGTGGCGTCCGTCTGTTTGAACTTGCCGTGCTGGCGGGAGGCGATGGTGAGATCGGAGACGACGTGCAGGGAGTGCCCGCCCCCGGCCGCCCAGCCGTTGACGACGGCGATGACCACCTTGGGCATGGTGCGCATCAGCCGCTGGACCTCCAGGATGTGAAGCCTGCCGGCCCGCGCGGGGTCGATGCTTTCCCGGGCCTCGCCGTTGGCTTCATCCTGCACTACGTACCGGTAGCCGTCCCGGCCCCGGATCCGCTGGTCCCCGCCCGAACAAAAGGAGTGGCCGCCGTCCTTGGGGGAGGGGCCGTTCCCGGTGAGCAGCACCGTGGCGACGTCAGGGGACATCCGTGCGTGGTCCATGGCCCGATAGAGCTCATCCACTGTTCCCGGCCGGAAAGCATTGCGGACCTCGGGGCGGTTGAAAGCAATCCGCACCGTGGGCAGGTCACGCACCCATCCGCCGTCGGCGTCCCGCTCCACCTGCCGGTGGTAGGTCATGTCCTGGAAGTCGCCGAAGCCGGACACAACGCGCCAGCGGGTTGGATCGAAGACGTCGGACACCGAGGCGGGAATTTGGTTGCTCACCGTCCAAGTCTAGTAATCGGGGTCAGCTGATGCAGAACTCGTTGCCCTCGGGGTCCGCCATCGTGTGCCAGACATGTCGGCCCTCGTTGGCTGTCCAGAGGAACGTGGCGCCCCGGGCCTCTAGTTCCCGGCGCACCTTGTCCTTGTCCCGGCCCGCCAGGTTGATGTCCCAGTGCACCCTGTTCTTGACCGTCTTATCCTCGGGCGCCGTCTGGAAAAGGAGCCGCCGTTCCGGGGCTTCTGCTTCAAGTTCCTCGGGCGGCCGGATCGCGCAGCCGGTGCGCCACACCAGCTTGCCGTTGTGGACGGTTGTCTGGTCCTCCGTGGCGAAACCCTGGTCGATCATGGAGCGGATGAAGCCCTCATCCTGCGGTTCCACCGCCCACCCGAGCGACTCCGCCCACCACTCGGCGAGGTAGTGCGGATCCCTGCAGTCAACGACAATCTGGATGTTCAGTCCCATCCCACCACGGTACGGTGGCAGGTGCTCCTGCGGTAGGTGGCAATCAGGCCGGAACCTGCTGGAGCTGTTCGTAGAACTCCGGTGGGATGGCGTAGATAAACAGCACCGCCAGCAAATTTTTCGCGGCATGGACAAAGTAGGCAAACATGAGGTTTCTGCCCGTCCAGACATACACAAACACCAGTGTTGCGCCCATGGCCAGATAGGGCATCAGGACGGTGAGCGTCAGCTCTTCCTGTCCCACGATGTGCAGGGCAGCGAACAGGACCACGGACAAAACACAGCACACCCAGATATTCACGCGCCGGCTCAGCTTGCCGATCAGCAGGTGCCGGAAGATGAACTCCTCCACGAACGGGCCTACCACCACCAGCAGCGGGACCATCAGCCACGCGGGCACCTGTTGCATCAACGCCTGGAGCCCGGCCTGGTTTTCTGAGGTCTGGACGTTGCCGGACACCGCAACCGCTACAGCGGAAAGGATCATCATGGCGATAATTGCGGCCGGAATCATCAGCAGCGTGAACCACGGACGGGTCGCCAGCACACGCAGGTCCCGCCACACCACCCGGCGGGCCGCCACGAATGCCAACAGGCCCACCGAGGCATAGAAGAGCAGGTTGGTTGCGTAGGAGGCCGCTGCGGGTGTCGGGGCTACCTGCCGCAGGAAGGGGGCGAGCACTTCACCGGCAAGGGTGAAGAACCCGGCAAGAGCCACGTAAAGGACGATAGCCACCACATCCAGGGCTGAAAACCGGTAGAGCTGCGGCTGTGGCGGGGGTGGTATCCGGTGTGCGATGGCCATGGTTTCAGCCTATCCGGCGTTGCCGGGGGAATCGCGCCTCGCCTAGAATGTTCGGTATGCCTAAACTTCCGTTTCGGTGCGCCAAAGTAGCCGCCCGAAGAAGCCGCTCTCCCCAGGTGCGCCTATGTGCCGCTGCGGCAGCCGCCGTCGTTCTTTCCCTTCTGCTCACTGCCTGCGGGGAGGGCGCCGCAGGTAGCGGAAACGACAGCAAGCCGGTGGTCCTCACCACTTTCACGGTGCTGGCCGACGTCGCGCGGAACGTGGCCGGGGACAAGCTAACGGTTGAGTCCATCACCAAGGCCGGCGCGGAAATCCACGGCTACGAACCCACCCCGGGGGACATCCGGAAGGCCTCCAAAGCGGACCTCATTTTGGACAACGGGCTTAACCTGGAAGCGTGGTTCGGGCAGTTCGTCGAAGGCCTCGACGTGCCGCACGCCGTGGTGAGCGAGGGCGTGCAGGTGATGCCCATTAGTGAGGACTCCTACCAGGGCAAGCCCAACCCCCATGCGTGGATGTCGCCGGTGAACGTGCAGATTTACGTGGACAACATGGTGAAGGCCTTCACGGAACTGGACCCGGAGAACGCCGACGCCTTCAAAGCCAACGGGGACGCCTACAAAGCGGAACTGCAGGCCGTGCAGGACCAAATGACGTCCAGTCTTGCCGCAGTACCCGAAACCCAGCGCGCCCTCGTCACCTGTGAAGGCGCGTTCTCCTACCTTGCCCGCGACGCCGGGTTGAGGGAGGTGTACATCTGGGCGGTCAACGCGGAGCAGCAGGCAACACCGCAGCAGATCACCCGCGCCATCGAATACGTCAGGGCCAACAACGTCCCGGCCGTCTTCTGCGAATCGACGGTTTCGGACGCGCCCATGCAGCAGGTAGTGGGCGCCACCGGGGCCAAATTCGGCGGCACCCTCTACGTGGATTCACTCTCCGAGGCGGACGGGCCGGTACCCACCTACCTGGACCTCATCCGGCACGACGCCGAAGTCATCACCGGAGCGCTCGCCGGGGCAACCGCCGGAGCAGGATCATGACCACCCCGGCAATCCTGGTGGAGAAGGTGACAGTCCACTACGGGGAGGTCCGGGCGCTGGATGCCGCCACCCTGGCCGTGGACCCCGCCCGGATCTGCGGGCTGGTGGGCATGAACGGCTCCGGTAAGTCCACGCTGTTCAAGGTGATCATGGGAATGATCAGGCCCGACGCCGGCACGGTCCGGATCAACGGACACTCACCGTCCAGGGCGCGCAAGCAGGGCGGCATCGGCTACGTGCCGCAGAGCGAGGACGTTGACTGGCAGTTTCCGCTGTCCGTGCGGGACGTAGTCATGATGGGCCGGTACGGCCACCAGGGGTTCACCCGCCGTGCGTCCAGGGCGGACCGCGCCGCCGTCGACGAAGCGCTGGACCGGGTGGAACTGGGACCGTACGCCGGCCGCCAGATCGGGCAGCTCTCCGGCGGCCAGAAAAAGCGCGCCTTCGTGGCCCGCGGCATTGCCCAAGGTGCCACCATCATGCTCCTTGATGAACCCTTCGCCGGCGTGGACAAGCGGTCCGAGGCCACCATCACCCGGCTCCTGCGGGAACTCGCCTCGGACGGCTGCACCATCCTGGTGTCCACGCACGATCTGCACGCCCTGCCGCAGCTGTGCGACGAGGCCGTCCTGCTGATGCACAAAGTACTGATGCACGGCCCGCCCGAGGTGGTGCTGCAGCCTGAAAACCTTGCGATGGCCTTCGGCCTGGACGTGCTGGAACGCGACCTGCCGGAGGGCAAAGTTCCTGCGCAGCTTCCGGACGGCAAGCGGGTGAACCAATAATGGAGATACTTCTCGAACCGCTCAGCTATGACTTCATGGTCCGTGCCCTGGTGACCACCGCCCTGGCCGCGGTGGTCTGTGCTGTGCTGAGCTGCTGGCTGGTGCTGATCGGGTGGTCCCTGATGGGCGACGCCGTGTCCCACGCCGTGCTGCCGGGAGTAGTGCTCGCCTACATCGTGGGCGCACCGTTTGCGCTGGGCGCGCTGGTATTCGCCCTCGTCGCCGTGACATTGATCGGGGTGGTCCGCAACACGAGCCGGGTGAAGGAAGACGCCGCGATCGGCATCGTATTTTCCTCACTGTTCGCCCTGGGCCTGGTGCTGATCTCGGTCACGCCCAGCCAGACAGACCTCAACCACATCATCTTCGGCAACCTGCTCGGCGTCAGCGTGCCGGACCTGGTCCAGGTCCTGGTGCTGGGGGTGGTGGCGTTTGTCATCCTTATCCTCAAGCGGCGGGACCTCACCCTTTACGCCTTCGACCCCACCCACGCGCACGCCATCGGGCTTTCGCCGCAACGGCTCGGTGCGCTGCTCCTGGGCCTGCTCGCGCTGACCTCCGTGGTGGCGCTGCAGACGGTGGGCGTGGTCCTGGTGGTTGCCATGCTGATCATTCCCGGGTCCACCGCGTACCTGCTGACCGACCGCTTCTCGCGCATGCTGGTCATCGCCCCCGTGGTCTCGGCGGCCTGTTCCCTTGCGGGCATCTACCTCAGCTACTACCTGGACACGGCCTCCGGCGCCATGGTGGTCCTCACCCAGGGAGTGGTGTTCGCCGCCGTCTATCTCTTCAGCCCACGGCAGGGGCTGATCGGCACCCGGCTTGCGAAGGCCCGCCGCAGGAAGGCTGTTGCGGCCGCTGCTTAGCGTTCACCCTGTGCTGCAGACCCAGGTGTAGCTTGCGTCACGTAGCACCCCTCTGAGTCTTGTAGGATAGATGAGCCGCTCGAAGCTTCGGCGCCACGAGAGATTCCGGTCACATTCGGCTGCTCAGCAGAGCAAAACACCGAATTTGTGAGTGGAATCATGTGTGGCCCGGATGCGGCCAACCCCCAACCCACAAGGAATCGTTGTGCCTCAAAGTACCCCCACAGATCTTCAGAACCACGCGGCACCATCCACCGCCGTCGATCCCACTCTCAGCGCCGAGGGTTACAGCAAGACCCTGGGCAGGCGCCACGTCACCATGATCGCGATGGGCGGCGCCATTGGCGTCGGCCTGTTCATGGGAGCCGGCGGACGCCTTGCCTCCACCGGGCCGGCCCTGATTTTCTCCTACGCCATCGCCGGCGTCATTGCGTACCTGCTGATGCGGGCCCTGGGCGAGCTCATCATGTACCGCCAGACGTCCGGGTCGTTTGTCAGCTATGCCGGTGAGATGTTCGGCAAGAAGGGCGCGTTCCTGTCCGGCTGGATGTATTTCATCAACTGGGGCATGACCGGCATTGCCGAGCTGATCGCCATCGGACTTTACTTCCAGTTCTTCTTCCCCAACGTCCCGGTGGAAGCCTCGGCCATCGCCGCGCTGGCGCTCCTGGTGGCCGTGAACCTGCTGAGCGTCAAAGCGTTCGGTGAATTCGAGTTCTGGGCCTCCTGCCTCAAGGTTGGCGCCATCCTGATCTTCCTCGTGGTGGGCACGTTCATGGTGGTCACCAACGCCCAGGTGGGTGACGGCAACGCATCGGTCGCCAACCTCTTCGCGGCCGACGGCGGAATGTTCCCCAAGGGCGCACTGGTCATGGTCCTGGTCCTCAACGCCGTGATCTTCGCTTACAACGGCATCGAACTCGTGGGCATCACCGCCGGCGAAATGCAGAACCCGGAACGTGAAGTGCCCAAGGCCATCCGCGCCGTCGTGCTCCGCATTGTGGTGTTCTACGTCGGTTCCGTCACCCTGCTGGCCATGCTCCTGCCGTCCGACCAGTACGTGGCAGGCACATCCCCGTTTGTCACCGTCTTCGGCCAGATGGGCCTCGCCTGGGTGGGCGACGTGATGAACATGATTGTGATCACCGCAGCTCTGTCCTCCTGCAACTCGGGTCTGTACTCGATCGGCCGCGTGTTCCGCACCATGGCCAACAACGGACACGCCCCGCAGTGGCTTACCAAGATGTCCCGCCGCCACGTCCCGTACGCGGCCATCCTTGCCATCGCGGCGTTCTACCTGGTGGGCATCATGCTGAACATCTGGCTGGGCGGCTCACACGCATTCGACCTGGCCCTGAACACCGCCTCCATCGGCGTGATCTTCACCTGGGGCGCCATCTTCGCCAGCCAGATCGCGCTGCGCCACAAGAAGGGCGTCACCTCGAGCCTGCCGATGCCCGGTTCGCCGTGGACCAGCTGGGCCGGCCTGATCGCCCTGCTCGCCATCATGGTCTTGATCGGGTTCGACACCATGACCAGCAAGAGCGGCGAGGTGTTCTACCTGGGCCTCTGGACCCTGGCCACCATCCCGTTCTTCGCGGTACTCCTGTGGCTTGGCTGGCAGAAGGTCAAGAACAACGAGCCCAAGAACGCGCTCTACAGCTAATTACCGGCAGTACGACGACGGCGGGATCCCTTAGGAGGGGACCCGCCGTCGGCGTTTCCCGGCCCGGGAGGTGGTGCGGAACGCGCGGCGGGGGCAGACTGGGGCGTGTGAGCGAACCATGGGTGCTGCATGTGGACCTGGATCAGTTCATTGCCGCCGTCGAAGTGCTGCGCCGGCCGGAGCTCGCGGGCAAGGCGGTGATTATTGGCGGCCGCGGTGATCCCACCGAGCGGGCAGTGGTATCGACGGCGTCCTACGAAGCCAGGGCGTACGGGGTTGGTTCGGGAATGCCGCTGCGCATCGCCGCACGGAAGGTGCCTGACGCCGTTATCCTCCCCGTAGACCAGGATGCCTACCTCGCTGCGTCCGAGGAAGTCATGGCGGTGCTGCACTCGCAGCCGGGTGCCACGGTGCAGGTGCTCGGGTGGGATGAAGCGTTCGTCGGTGTGCAGACGGAGGACCCGGAGGCCTACGCCCGGCAGCTGCAGCGCGCCGTCCTGGAGCAGACCCGCCTGCACTGCAGCGTCGGTGTGGGCGACACCCTGGTCCGGGCCAAGGTGGCGACGTCGTTCGGCAAGCCCGCCGGCGTCTTCCGGCTCACGGAAGGCAACTGGCTCGACGTCATGGGCAGCCGCCCCACCATCGAGCTGTGGGGCGTGGGAACGAAGATTTCCCGCCGCCTGGCCAAGCTCGGCATCGAGTCAGTCGCCGGCCTCGCAGCAACCAACCCTGATGATCTGGTTTCCGAGTTTGGACCGAAAATGGGCCCCTGGTACGCGCAGCTCGGGCGCGGCGACGGTGCGCGGACTGTTGACGACACCCCGTGGGTGGCCCGCGGCCACAGCCGGGAAACCACCTTCCAGCAGGACCTCACCGAACCCGGGCAGATTAACGACGCCGTCAGGGAGCTGGCGGCACGCGTCCTGGACGATGTCACGGCCGAGGGGCGCCCGGTGATCGGACTGACGCTCAAGGTCCGCTACGCCCCGTTCCTTACCAAGACCTATGCCCGGAAGATTCCCGAGACGTCTGACGCATCTGAAGTGCTCGCCCGCGCGCTGGACCTGGTGGCGAAGATCGAGGCGGGCCGCCCCATCCGGCTCCTGGGGCTGCGGGCTGAGATGCCCATGCCCGAGGACTCACGGAAGGGCCACACTCCCACCCGCAGCGGCTGGTGACCCTGGCTTTGGCTCTGATGATGTGACCGGACAGCTTTCGGTGCCCAACAGAACGGCGGCGGTTCCCTGAGGAACCGCCGCCGTTGTGCTCTGTTACAGCCGGCCTGGTGGGCCGGGCTGCCGCAGGAAGAGGCTAGTCGCGCTTGAACTCGTCCTTGACGCTTTCGCCGACCTTCTTGGCGTCAGCCTTGACCTGGTCGGTCTGGCCTTCAGCCTTCAGCCGGTCGTTACCGGTGGCATTGCCCGTGGCTTCCTTGGCCTTGCCGCCGAATTCTTCTGCTGCGTTACTGATCTTGTCTCCGAGGCCCATGGTGGTGGCCTCCTTTCGTTTCCGCTGATCAACAGTGCATTTTCACACTAACACGAAGCTTGCTTACTATTTCAAGTCGGCTCATCCCGCCCGGGAGGGGTGCCTGTTGATTGTCCGGATGCGCGGCTAGGCTCACAACATGGACCACAGCATCAGCCTCACCCAGCACATCAACGCGTCCCCGGAAAAGGTCTGGTCCGTCATCACGGACATCCCCGGCTCGGCGGCGACGTTGTCCGGAGTGGATTCCGTGCAGCTTCTCACCGACGGCCCCTACGGGGAAGGGACGCGCTGGAAGGAGACCCGGAAGATGCTGGGCAAAGCAGAGACGGTGGAGATGTGGGTGGCCGAGGCCGAACCTCAGCGCAATACCACCGTGAAGGCTGTCCAGGGCGGGGCGGACTACACCACCCGCTTCGGCCTTGCCGCCCGAGACGGCGGCACGGACCTGACCCTCACCTTCGGCGCCGAGGTCATCAAGCCGACGTTCGCAAGCCGCCTCATGATGCTGCTGTTCGGCAGGATGGGCATGGCCGCCACCCGCAAGGCCCTGGCGAAGGACCTGGCGGAGATCGCGGCCAAAGCAGAGTCGCTTCCGTAGTGGCCGGGCGTTCCGCAAAAGCGGCTGCCTTCAAGGTGGCCGCGCCCAGGCTTACCCCGGTCCGGCTGGAAAACCTCACGGAGCAACCGGCGTCAGACTTCCGCCGCGGCGGTCGGTACGACGGGGGCCGGTACAGCCGTGCGGAGGCTAACGGTTTGGAATTGAGCGGCACGGACTTCGCGGAGTGCGGGTTCCAAGGGGTTTCATTCAACGACACCCAGCTGCGCGGCTCCTCGTTCCGCGACTGCATCCTGGGTGAGCTGTATGCGCCGGTGTTCAAAGCCGCCCGCTCCACGTGGCGTGATGTTGAATTGCGGAACCCGCGGCTGGGCTCGGGGGAGTTGTATGAAAGCGGCTGGCAGTCGGTTCGGATCGACGGCGGCAAGCTGGACTTCCTCAACCTGCGCGGCGCCAGGCTTACGGACGTGCTCATCACCGACTGCATCATCAACGAACTGGACCTGGGCTCTGCCACGGGCACACGCGTGGCACTGAAGAACTGCACCATCGGGTCCCTCGACCTCACCGGGGCGAAGCTCAAGGACTTCGACCTGCGCGGGACGGAGTTCCGCAGCATCAGCGGGCTCGGCAGCATGGCGGGCGTGGTGGTGGATGAGTACCAGTTGGGCCTTCTGGCGCCCCTGCTTGCCGCCCACCTCGGCCTCTCGGTCCTCTAAGCCCCGGTACCCATAGGACAACCGCCCGTGTACTATTTACAGAACGAACGGTCGGTAAGTGCTTTGCTCTGCCTGCCGCCGATGACAGTGCTGTTTATCGCGTGAAGGGTGTTTCCATGGCTGCAACCGCAGGTCCGCAGGCTTTCCTTGTAGGCGGGGTCCGAACGCCGGTAGGCAAGTACGGTGGCGAGCTTTCGTCCGTCCGCCCTGACGATATGGCGGCCCTGGTCATCCGGGAGGCGGTGAACCGTGCCGGGCTGGACCCGGACAGCATCGACGAGGTCATTCTTGGAAACGCCAACGGGGCCGGTGAGGAAAACCGGAATGTGGCGCGGATGGCCACCATACTTGCCGGGCTGCCGCTCCACATTCCGGGCATCACGGTCAACCGGCTTTGCGCCTCCGGCCTCAGCGCCATTATCCAGGCCAGTCAAATGATCAAAGCGGGCGCCGCGGACATCGTCATTGCCGGCGGCGTGGAATCGATGAGCCGCGCGCCCTGGGTGCAGGAGAAGCCCACTTCCGCTTTTGCCAAGCCGGGCCAGATCTTTGACACGTCCATTGGCTGGCGCTTCACCAATCCGCACTTCCATAAGGGCGAGCTGTCCCGTGACGGCAAGATGACCTACTCCATGCCGGAAACGGCAGAGGAAGTGGCCCGCGTAGACGGCATCCTCCGGGAGGACGCCGACGCCTTCGCCGTCCGCTCGCACCAGCGGGCATTGGACGCCACGGCTGCCGGCCGGTTCAAAGACGAGATTGTCGGGGTTACCGTCAAGACCCGGAAGTCGGAGCATGTGGTGGATACGGATGAGGGCCCCCGGGCGGACACCACCATGGAGGTCCTGTCCGGGCTGAGGCCGGTGGCGAACGGCGGAACGGTGGTCACGGCCGGCAACTCGTCGTCCTTGAATGACGGCGCCTCTGCAATCATCGTCGCCTCGGAAGCGGCCATTGAGCGGCTGGGCCTCACGCCCCGTGCGCGGATCATTGATGGTGCCTCGGCGGGCTGCGAGCCCGAGATCATGGGCATTGGTCCGGTGCCTGCCACCCAGAAAGTCCTCAAGCGGAGCGGCCTCAGCGTAGGCGACCTTGGCGCCGTCGAACTTAATGAAGCGTTTGCCACGCAGTCCCTCGCCTGCATCCGCCGCCTGGGACTGGAGCCGGAGATCGTCAATAACGACGGCGGCGCCATCGCCTTGGGGCACCCGCTGGGTTCCAGCGGGGCCCGGATCGCCATCACCCTGCTGGGACGGATGGAGCGGGAGGATGCCCGCGTGGGGCTGGCCACCATGTGTATTGGTGTGGGCCAGGGCACCGCGATGCTGCTGGAGAAGGTTTGATGCCGGGCGCCGTGGACCTGGCGTCCGAAAAGTTCCATGCGCTGCTGGTGGAGGAGCGCACCGACCGCGTAGTGGTGCTCCTCAACCGTCCTGAGGTCCGGAACGCCATCGACCAGCAGATGGTGGACGAACTCCACCTTGTCTGCACAGCCCTTGAACAGAATCCGAAGGTGCTGATCATCGCGGGTGTGGGCGGGGTGTTCGCCTCAGGGGCAGACATCGGGCAGCTGCGCCAGCGGCGCCGGGACGATGCCCTGCAGGGGATCAACTCCACCATCTTTGTCCGGATCGCCAAACTGCCCATGCCGGTGATCGCTGCCGTGGACGGGTACTGCCTCGGCGGTGGAGCGGAACTGGCCTACGCCGCCGATTTCCGCATCGGCACCCCCGGCGTGCGCATCGGCAATCCGGAAACCGGGCTGGGCATCCTCGCCGCGGCCGGCGCCAGCTGGCGGCTTAAGGAACTGGTGGGGGAGCCGGTAGCAAAGCAGATTCTGCTGGCAGGCCAGGTCCTTGGAGCCGAAGAGGCACTGGCCGTCAACCTCATCACCGAAGTCCACGAGCCGGCGGAGCTCCTGGAGGCGGCGCAGAACCTGGCGGACCGGATCGCCCGGCAGGATCCTCTGGCGGTCCGGATCACCAAGTCCGTGTTCCACGCCCCGGCGGAAGCCCACCCCCTGATCGACCAATTGGCCCAGGGCATCCTTTTTGAATCAGAGGCCAAGTTCGACCGGATGCAAAGGTTCCTCGACAAGAACGCCGCAAAGAAGGCCGACAGGAGTGCCGGTGCGAAGGCCGGCAATAAGACCGGAGAGACGAATTGACGAACACGCTGCAATCCGCCCCGAAGCTCCCGTCCCGCGTTGGCGTCCTTGGCGGGGGCCGGATGGGTGCGGGCATCGCCCATGCGTTCCTGGTCAAGGGTGCGGACGTACTGGTGATCGAGCGTGACGAGCAGTCCGCCCAGGGTGCCCGGGAACGGGTCGAGTCCGCCGCGGCAAAAAGCATCGAGCGCGGAGCCGTCGACGCCAACCTGGACGAGCTTGTCTCCCGGCTTGCCGTGGGCGTCGATTACGACGCCTTCAAAGACCGGCAGTTGGTGATTGAAGCCGTCCCGGAGGACTGGGACCTGAAAGTGACCGCGCTGCGCGGAATTGAGGAGCGGCTCGCCGATGACGCGTACTTGGCGTCCAACACCTCGTCGCTGTCCGTCAGCGGCCTGGCCAGCGAACTCGAGCGGCCAGGGAACTTCCTGGGACTGCACTTTTTCAATCCGGTTCCGGCATCCACCCTGATCGAGGTGGTGCTCGGAACGCGCACGTCTCCTGAACTCGCTGCCGCGGCGAAAGGGTGGGTGGAAGCACTCGGCAAGACCGCCGTCGTCGTCAATGACGCTCCAGGCTTTGCCTCCTCAAGGCTGGGCGTTGCCATCGCATTGGAGGCCATGCGCATGGTGGAGGAGGGGGTGGCCTCGGCCGAAGACATCGACGCCGCCATGGTCCTTGGCTACAAGCATCCCACCGGGCCGCTGAAAACCACCGACATTGTGGGGCTGGATGTCCGGCTCGGCATTGCCGAATACCTGCATTCCACCCTTGGCGACCGTTTCGCCCCGCCGCAGATCCTCAAGGACAAGGTGGCAAGGGGCGAATTGGGACGCAAGACCGGCAAGGGCTTTTTTGACTGGCCCAGCTAGGATAGCGGGCTAATCGAAGAAGCCCACGATGTAGCCGACGAAGTACAGGAGTGACAGCAGGACCACCACTGCGATGGCTGCTATCACGAAGAACTGCGTGCCCCGACTCGTACCGTGCTCGTCATGGCCCTGGGTGGTGGTGGTGGAGGCCTCGCCCGGCGGCGTTTCCCCTGGCGGCACTCCGCCTCCAGGCTCCAGGCCAGTGAGCTTGTCTTCTTCCGGGTCCGGATTCTGTCCTGACACGATTTTCTCCCTCGTTTGCGTCCTGGTGCTCTCCAGCCTAACCCCGGCACAGGCGGTTGGACCTAGGCTGGTGCGGTGACCTTCCTTGAACCCCTTACCCTGACCGGGCGGTATGTAACCCTCGAACCGCTGGATCCGGACCATCATGACGGCCTGGTGGACGCGGCACGGGACGGTGAGCTGTGGCGTCTCTGGTACACGTCGGTGCCGGCCCCTGGCGAGATGGCTGCTGAAATCCAGCGGCGGCTCGCGCTGCAGGAGCAGGGCTCCATGCTGCCCTTCACCACCCGGCTGGTGGATCCCACCACCGGGGGCGCCGGCAGGATCATAGGAATGACCACCTACATGAATGTCGACGCCGGCACTCCCCGCGTGGAAATCGGCTCCACCTGGAATGCCGCGTCTGTGCAGGGAACCGGTACGAATCCCGACTCAAAGCTGCTGCTCCTGCGCCACGCCTTTGAGGTTCTGGGCTGCCCGGCTGTGGAGTTCCGGACGCACTGGCTCAACCACCAGTCCCGGGAGGCCATCGCGAGGCTGGGTGCCAAGCAGGACGGCGTGCTCCGCAACCACTCAAGGACGCGTGACGGGATCCTGCGTGACACCGTGGTGTTTTCAATCCTTGAGCACGAGTGGCCCATGGTCCGTGCCGGACTCGAATACCGGCTGGCGCGGCGGGGCTAGGGGACTGCAGGTTACGGCCGTGCGAGCTGTTGCAGATTGACTGCGGAAAGCAGCGCTGCAGCATACTGTTGGTGCCCGGCTTTATTGGGGTGGAAGCTCCGGGGATCAAACACGAGGACGCCGTTCGCATCAGGTGCCGCGTCAAAGAAGATCCAGGGCTCCGGGGTGTTGACTTCATGGCCTGCGAAGCGGGCCGTCACGTCGACGTACTGCACGTTTGCGCCGTAGAGGGCCCTGGCGGTGGCAGCAGCGGCGGCGATCGTCGCATTAAGCAGAGACGTGCCCTGGTTCACCAGTCGCTGCTGTTCGGCAGGGATGGCCGGGGCTCCTGCAGGGTTGAAAAGGCGTGGATAGCCCAGCACCACAATCCTGGCATCAGGTGCCTGCCTGTGGATGGTTCCGAGGGCGCGCACCAGACTTGCCCCAACGGCCGGCATGGCAGCCGCTGCGGACCCGACCGCCTGCCGGCACACGGCGGCCGTGGATGTGGCGCACTTGTAGAGCACGACGTTGACTCCCACGTCGTTGGCGCCAGCCGTGAGGCTTACCAGTTCAGTACTCCGGGACAGTTTTCCTGCTGCCGTCAGCTCAGCAATCTGCTCCAGGACGCTGTGGACTCCATCCCATGTCCTTGCCTTTATAAGAGCGCCATGACAGGCTGCGTTGGCTTTCAAGTCCACGGGTTCCACCGCGTTCACAACGTCTACATAACCACCCTCGGTTTGGGTGCAAGGCAGGGTTGGCACAAAGGGCGGAAAGACGTTGTCGATCCGGGAAACGGCCCCGGTGCCGGCTGTGTAGGAGTCCCCGAGGGCCACATAGTCCACGTCGGCAGGGGCTCCAGCCGCTGCGGGCATGACCCCCAGCCCCAGTGCCACAGCCACCGTGGCCAGGCCCGCCGCAAGAGCGGAGTGACGCCGTCGTGCTTTTGTGCTCCCCATCGTGGCTCTCCTTTGGTGCTGGGCAGAGGACAGGTATGTGTACCGTACGCCGCGCGGCAACGGACGTAACCCTCAGCGGCTACCCCAATTTCACCAGCGCTTCCCCCAATGTGACGTGCACCTACCTAACGCTTGTGGTTAGCTGTGCGGATGAGCAAAGCGGACGGGTCCATGGACTGGGATGGTGCTGTCAATGCGTGGCATGTGGCCGGCGGTGTTTACCGGATGGGCAGGCGAGAATGGCTGACGGAAGCGGGCTGGCGGCAGGCGTACGACGACGGGGTCCGCACTGTCATTGACCTCCGTAACGCTGCCGAGGTGCAGCGCCGGGACAGCGACCCGATGGTGGCTGATACCGCCTGGGCGGGAATCGCTGTTGTGTCCGCACCCACCGAGGAACCGGGCCATCCGCGCTTCACCGAGCTGTCCGGGCCCTACCTCAACGATCCCGCCTACTACCCGGACAACGCCCGGATTTTTCCGGAAAAGCTGGCGGGCGTCTTTCGTGAACTCGCTGCGGCAGCGGTGCGCGGGGATGTAGTGCTCCACTGCGCAGCCGGCAGGGACCGCAGCGGGATGGTTGCGGCCATGGTGCAGGACCTGGCGGGTGCGTCCGACCAAGAGATCGCCGACGGCTATCGGCGCGCAGCCCGCGGCATCAATGAGCGCTACCGCACCCACGGCCCGCCGCATGCCCGGGAACGCTATGTTGAGGAAGCCGAGCTAGTTCCTTTGCTGGAGCAGCGCGGCGCCGCAGTGGTGGACTTTGTACGGAGCCTTGACACGCGTGCTTTCCTCCTGCGGCACGGACTCACCCCTGAAGAGCTGGACGCGGTGCTGACGCTCTGCGGAGCCGCGGTGCCCCGATGAGGGCCGGTAGAGCCAGGCGTTCCCTCGCTGCCGGCGCCGCTGCGGGAGTTCTGGCGTCTTCTGCGTACGCCGCCGGACCGGCGTGGGCGGCGGACGAACCTGTGCCAGCACCTTCTGCCACCGTGTCCGGGTCGCAGCATTCGGGCCTGTCCGACGCCGCCCTCGAGGAGGCCGTCGCGCGGGACCTCGGCATGACCCCGGCGGAGTTTGCCGCAGCGGGGGAGCTGGGTACCCAGGCGGGCCAAATTATAGCCCGGTTGCGGAACGTCCCGGGCTATACGGGGACACGGCTCCAGGACGGGCAGATCGTTGTTACAGGTTCCGGGGCGGAACTGCTGGCGGAAGTGGCAGCACTCTCCGTCAGCGTCCCGCTGGCTGTCGAAGATCCGGCCCAGCTGCCCGAAGCTGAAACTCCTCAAGCTCCTGATGAGGAACCCCAAGGCACGGAAGTGGCTGTCAGCACGGAGCAGCTGTTTCAGGCGTACCTCCGCGAAGTGGGCGCGAGTGGCCTGCAGGCCGTGGTGTCGTCAGGTGGGAAGTTCGTCATCCGGACCGGAGACATCAACTTCCCGGAGTCGGTGCCGGATACGGCTGGTGCGCAGGCCCGATTGGACGGCGCCGAAGACGCGACGCCGGCAGGGGGTGCGGGCAAGAAATCGCCGGCTGAGTTTGTCTCCCGCTACGCCAACGTGGAGCTCGACGGCGGAGGTCCACTGGCGCCTGAAGCGGACGTTCCCGGCGGGGTTGGCTACATCGCCGACACCGGCTGGGTCTGTTCAACGGGTTTCTCTGCCTTCGACCCCGCAGGGCTGCCTGCAGTCCTCACGGCAGGGCATTGTGCTTCCGATGGTGCTGCAGAAACAGCCGAATTGGAATCGCAGTTCAACCGGATCGGGTTCTTGGGCAGGTTTGGATTCAGCCAGTTTGGCGGTCCGGGCAACTCACGGGTGCTGGACGCCAACACCGCCACGGGTTCGGACCACACGGCCCTGTCGGACCCCGGGAACGTGGGAACGGACATCGCGGTGGTTGAGTCACTCGGCCCCGATGTGGAACCGCTTCCGGCAGCCAGCACTTGGGGCGACCCCTCCCAGCCGGCACATGATGTCAAAATTATCGGCACGGTAGAACCTGTAGCGGGGATGGCTGTCTGCCGTTCGGGCAGAACCTCGGCCTGGTCCTGCGGCACCATAGATGCCGTGGGTATTTTCCTGGTGGGAGGACCTGCCGTCACTTCGGACCCCAAGGACGTCCGTGCCTTCAACGGCTTCCTGTCCTATGATGTCCAGTCCAGCGGAGGCGATTCCGGCGGACCCTATGTCAGCGGCAACTACGCCGTGGGGACACATGCCGCCGGGGAACCTGCACCAAAACCCGGTCAACCACCACTTCCGAATCAGGCCGTCGCCGCCACCCTAAGCGGAAGCCTCGCCGTCCTGCCCGGGTACCAGCTGGAGCTGTTCCTTAACAAGCCGGTGGTAGCCGCCCCCGCCGCGGGAGCAACCTACGAGCCAAGCCAGGTGATCAGCGGGAACGTCCCGGCAGCCCCTGCTACCGGGATTGCAGCCGGGTCGGAAGTCCGGATCACCATTCAGGGGCAGGAACCGTTCGAAGTTCCCGTTGGCAGTGACGGCACCTGGAGCTTTGCCGCCCCTGACGGCGCACAAGCGTTGAAGTTCACGGCGGAGACGATCAATGGGTACAGCACATCCGGAACCAGCAGCTTCGAGTTCGTGCCGGCCGCACCAGCAGGCACCGGCCCTACAGGCACCCCGGTAGCAGATTCTGCTTCGGCACCTATGCCGGCCCCGGCGAGCCCTGCCCCATCCGCAACGCCAATCCCGGCGCCCACGCCCAGCGCCGTCGTCGAGAACCCGCCCGTGAACAGTCCGGCCGCTCCACTCGCCGGCACCGGAGGCGGCGATAACCGAAGGGATAACAGCACTCTTGCCTACACCGGAGCGTCAGCGTTGGCGCCCGCGGCAGGCGCGGCCGCGGCGGCTATCGCCGTCGGCGGCCTGCTGATGGTGCTCGTCCGCGTCCGCAGGAAACGCACCACCACGAAATAAGCTCTAGGGGACGGCCGGGGAGTGACTGACGCTATGCGCCAGGGCGACGGGTTTATTTGTGGCGCCGCATCAGCAGGTTGGTGATGCGCATGGTGCAGAGCCGCTGGCCGGCCTCGTTGGTAATGACCACCTCGTGCGTGGTCAGGGTGCCGCCCAGATGGATGGGCGTGGCGGTGATGGTCACCTGGCCATCGCGCGCCGAGCGGTGGTGGGTGGCCGAAACGTCCACGCCGACGGCCGTCTTGCCCATGGTGCTCGCGTGGATCACGGCCGCCCATGACCCTACCGCTTCACCCACGGCCAGCGACGCTCCGCCATGCAGAAGCCCGAAGGACTGCCGGTTTCCCTCCACGGGCATGGTGGCTACCACCCGCTCCACCGATTCCTCGAGGATCTTCACGCCCATCTTCTCGTCGAGCTCGCCAAGGGTGATTTTCCACAGCTGGTGCGCGTCGGGATGGTTCTCGACGGGTGCATCCTTCGGTGACGGGGCGCTCATTAGTTCTCCTTTGGGGTGACCATTTCCAGCCCGGCCTTCTAGTCTGCACCAGCGGCCTTCATGTATGGTGACTATATTACCGAACGGACGGTCAGTAATCACTGGCCGCCTTTGTATGTCCCTTGTTGGAAGGACCCGTCACCGATGACCACCACCGCCACAGCTCCCCAGGCCACGGTCGACACCGTGGAGACAGTACCCAGCTTCATCATGGACGCGTGGTGGACCCCTGACGGTTCCACAGGTTCCGCCGTCCCTGTTCGTGATGCGAGCACCGGGGAGATCCTGGCCAAGGTGAGCACCGAGGGGCTGGACCTCGCCGCCGTCGTCAATTACGGCCGCACCACCGGGCAGGCGGAACTTGGCCAGCTGACCTTCCATCAGCGCGCCCTCAAGCTCAAGGAGTTGGCACAGTACCTCCACGCCCGGCGCGAGCACTTCTACTCGTTCTCCGCCCAGACCGGCGCCACCAAGGTGGACTCGACGATCGATATTGACGGCGGCATCGGCGTCCTCTTCACGTTCGGCTCCAAGGGCCGCCGCGAACTGCCCAACTCCCAGGTGGTGGTGGACGGTCCGATGGAGGTGCTGTCCAAGGACGGGTCCTTCGCCGGTGAACACATCTACACCCGCATCCCAGGCGTTGCCGTGCAGATCAATGCCTTCAACTTTCCGGTATGGGGCATGCTGGAAAAGTTGGCCCCGGCATTCATCGCCGGTGTCCCAACCATCGTCAAGCCCGCAACACCCACGGGGTACGTGGCGGCCGCCGTGGTTAAGGCGATTGTCGAATCCAACATCCTGCCCAAGGGTTCGCTGCAGCTGATTTCCGGCTCCGTCCGCGGACTGCTGGATGTGCTCGACTACCGCGACCTGGTGGCGTTTACCGGTTCCGCCTCCACCGCGCTGTCGCTGAAGTCCCACCCCAATGTGGTTCAGGGCGGAATCCGTTTCAGCTCCGAAACCGACTCCCTGAACGCCGCCATCCTCGGACCTGACGCGGTGGAGGGAACGCCGGAATTTGACGCTTTCGTCCGGTCCGTCGTCACTGAGATGACGGCTAAAGCCGGGCAGAAGTGCACCGCCATCCGGCGTGCCATCGTGCCGCAGGAACTGGTGCCCGCCGTGTCGGCGGCCATCGGCAGGCGCATCTCGGAGCGGGTTGTCCTTGGGGACCCCCGGGCGGACGGCGTCACCATGGGTGCGCTCGCCTCCGTGGAGCAGCTTGAGGGCGTCCGCGCGGCCGTGCAGTCCATGCTCGACGCCGGGGGCGAGCTCGCGTACGGAACTCTCGAGGCGCCGTCGGTCACCTCCGCTGACGGATCCACGGGTGTGGCGGACGGCGGGGCTTTTATGGCTCCCCTTTTGCTCAACTGGCAGGACCCGGAGGCCGAGGAGGTCCACTCGCTGGAGGCCTTCGGCCCGGTTTCTTCCGTGATCGGGTACACCGACATTCCCGACGCCGTCCGCCTCGCCGCCCGGGGCAGCGGCTCGCTGGTGGCCTCGGTGTGTACTAATGATCCTGCCATTGCCAGCGAACTTGTCACGGGTATCGCCGCCCACCACGGCCGTGTCCTGATGCTCAACCGCGAGGACGCCCGCAGCTCCACCGGCCACGGCTCGCCCGTGCCGCACCTGGTCCACGGCGGGCCGGGCCGGGCCGGCGGCGGCGAGGAACTGGGCGGCATCCGCTCGGTAATGCACCACATGCAGCGCACGGCCATCCAGGGTTCGCCGAACATGCTGACCGCTGTCACCGGGGTCTGGCATCCGGGCGCCGACCGCAACTTCACAGTGGAAACCGAGGGGACGCATCCGTTCCGGAAACCGCTTGAAACACTGCGTATCGGTGACGCCGTGAGGTCCGACCTCCGCCAAGTGACGCTGGAGGACATTACAGCGTTCGCCAACACCACCGGCGACACCTTTTACGCCCACACCAACCAGGAAGCGGCGGAAGCCAATCCGTTCTTCCCCGGCATCGTGGCGCACGGTTACCTCCTGCTGGCCTGGGGTGCAGGGTTGTTCGTGGAGCCTGCCCCCGGGCCGGTGCTGGCAAATTACGGTCTGGAGAACCTGCGGTTCATCACTCCGGTGGCCGCGGGCGACTCCATCCGGGTGACCCTCACCGCGAAGAAGATCACTCCGCGCGAGACGGACGAGTACGGCGAGGTCGCCTGGGACGCTGTGCTGACCAACCAGAACGACGAGATCGTGGCCACCTACGACGTCCTCACCCTCGTAGCCAAGTAGCGCCTCGAAAACGACAGGGGCGCCCCGGATCAACCGGGGCGCCCCTTCCGCCGCGTTATGCCGGGGTCAGGATTCGGCGCCGCTGTGCAGTCCGTCGTCGCTGCTGTCGTCCGACGGCGCTGCTCCGGTCTGGTCTGAAAGGTCCATGTTTCCCCGGGCCTCGTCCATGGTGGGGCCACCGGAGGGGACGCTGTAGGTGTCGGGACGGATGCCCTTGGCCTGTTCCTCGATCAGCGCCTGCTCCTCGCTGAAGCGGATGGCATTGGCTTCGTCTCCGGCGTCGCCGGGAATGTCCTCGCGGACTTTGGACGGGTCCGGAGTGATGTATCCGGCGTCCGGTTCTTCCCTGTGGTTGCTCATGTGTCTAACCTTTCTCTCGGGTGTACTACTCTGTGGGCCGGTCGATGAGGTCCGCTTTCAGGTCCAGCGTCTGGCTGTCCCGGCGGACTTTGAAGCCGACGGTATCGCCGGGGTTGCGGTTCCGGAGTTCAGCCAGGAGTTTCTCAGGCGCAGTCAACTCCACGCCCTCCATGGACTCCAGGACATCGCCGGGGCGGATTCCGGCACGTCCGGCGGGGCCGTCCTCGTCAACGGACAGAACCACCACGCCGGTGGTGGTGTCGATGCCCAGCTGGTCGGCAATCTGCGGGGTCAGTTGGGACGGGGTGAGGCCCAGGTAGGCGTGCTCGGCGGTGCCGTCTGCGAGCAGTTCCTCGGCCACCTCCACCGCGGTGGCGGCAGGTATGGCGAAGCCCAGTGAGACGGCTCCGGCCGATGGCGGGATATAGGCTTCGCTGATGCCGATGATTTCACCGCGCATGTTGATCACCGCGCCGCCGGAGTTGCCGGGGCTGATGGGCGCGTCGGTCTGGATCAGGTCCACCAGCGAAAGGCTGTTGGAGGCGGACCCGGGGATGGAACGGTGGAGCCCGGAGATGATGCCGGCCGTGGCTGTGTTCTCGAAGCCCAGAGGTGAGCCCAACACCAATGCACCCTCACCCACGCGGGGGAGGTCGTTCTGGTAGACGGGCTTCGGCAGGCCGGTGCGGTCGGCCTGGACCAGGGCCAAATCGGTGACGGGATCAGTGGCCCGCACGGTCCCGGCCACGCGCTGGCCGTCCGCGAATCCGACTTCCACCCTGGTGTTGCCCCGAATAACGTGCTCGTTGGTGAGGATGAGGCCGTCCTCTGAATAGACCACGCCGCTGCCCAGCCCGCCGCCCTCGGTGAAGATGGTCACCACAGACGGGGAAAGGTTGGCTACCAGGTCAGGAATACCGCCGGCTGCGTCAGGTGCCGGCGCGGTGCTGCCGGCAGAACCCGTGGGGCCGGGCTGCGTCGCACCCGGGGACACGGTGCCGCCGGTTGTCGAAGCGGACGTTTCGCTTGGGGCCGGGGGAGTGGGCGAGCCAGTGCACGCCGTAAGGGCCAGGGCGAGCAGCACTCCGCCGGCCGCTGCGCGCGCACGCGCCGGGCGGGATGAACCCTGGCTGGTGGTGGTGCTCATGAACGGCCTCCTGCGGATGCTGACTGGTTCTACCACCGTAGCCGGGGACCAACAAAAATACCAAGCACGCTTAGTATTTGGGATCGGCGCAAGGATCCTACGGTTGGGAGTGGAGCCCGTCGAACGCCATGGTTATGACGTCGTCGGCGAGCCTTTCCGGCGAGAGGGAGCCGCCGGGTTTGTACCATTCCACGATGGAGTTGATCATGCCGAACAGGAGCCGGGTGACGGTGCGGGGATCGATGTCCTGGCGCAGCGAGCCCTCGTCCCGTGCAGCGGAAATCAGCCCGGCCACTTTGTGGTCGAACGTGCGGCGGCGTTCCAGGGCGTCGCGTTCAATCTCGGTGTTGCCGCGAAGGCGCAGGAGCAGCGTGACGAACGGCAGCCGGTCCACCAGCACCGCGACCGTTTGCCGGAGCACGAATTCGAGGCGGGAATCGGCTGCACCGGAGGTAGCTTCGGGTTCTTCCAGGATGGCTTCGAGGCCACCGAGCGCGTGATCCAGGGCAAGCTTGAGGAGGTCGCCTTTGGACGGTACGTGGTGGTAGATGGCGGACTTTGAGATGCCCAGGTTGTCCGCGAGGATGCCCATGGACGTGGCGTCGTAACCATGCCGGTTGAACACGTCCACGGCGATGCGCAGCACCGACTGCTGGTCGTATCCCGGCCGGCCGCGCTTGGCGCCGGCGGCGGAACTGGTGGTGTCAGTGGTGCTGGGCATGGAGCCTAGTTTCTCATGAACGGTCGGTCGGTCGGCGCCGGCTGATGCCCCTAGCCCTTGGGCCGGAGGTCGTAGATGCGCTTCAGCTTGCCGTTGGACCGCTCCAGCGAGCCCGGCTCCACGACGTCCACTGAGCACGAAGAACCCACGTGGATCTTGATCTGCTCCTGCAGGGTTCGCGCCGCCGTCGCGCTCTGCTCGGAGGTCACGGCATCCCGGCGTTCAATCCGGACCGTCAGCTGGTCCATCCGCTGGCCCTCGGGCCGGGCGAGTTCGAGCTGGAAGTGCGGGCTGAGCTCGGGGATGCGGAGGGCGATTTCCTCGATCTGGGACGGGAAGAGGTTCACGCCGCGCAGGATGATCATGTCATCGCTGCGGCCGGTGATGCGTCCCATCCTCCGGTGCGCGGGGCGGGCGGTGCCGGGCAGGAGCCGGGTGAGGTCCTTGGTGCGGTACCGGATGATGGGCAGTGCTTCCTTGGTGAGCGAGGTGAAGACGAGTTCGCCGTGCTCGCCGTCGCGCAGGACGTTCTCCTTGCCCACCACGGGGTTGAAGGCGTCGATGATTTCGGGGCGGAAGTGGTCCTCCCAGATGTGGCTGCCGTCCTGGGTTTCCACCGCCTCGCCGGCGACGCCCGGGCCCATCACTTCGGAAAGGCCGTAGATGTCGCAGGCCTTGATGTTCATGGTGACTTCGAGTTCGTGCCGCATCTCTTGGGTCCAGGGTTCGGCGCCGAGGACGGCGAACTTCAGGGACGTGGAGGCGGGGTCGATGCCCATGTGCGCCATGGCGTCGGCGATGGTCAGGAGGTAGGTGGGGGTGGCCAGGATGGCATCCGGCTGGAAGTCCTGGATGAGCTGGATCTGGCGTTCGGTCTGCCCGCCGGACATCGGGATGACGGTGCAGCCCAAAGCCTCTGCTCCGGCGTGCGCGCCGAGCCCGCCGGTGAACAGCCCGTAGCCGTAGGCGTTGTGGACCTTCATCCCGGGGCGGATGCCGGAGGCGCGGAAGCTGCGGGCCACGAGCTTGG
This sequence comes from Arthrobacter sp. K41, assembly GCF_059089645.1. Taxonomy (NCBI): domain Bacteria; kingdom Bacillati; phylum Actinomycetota; class Actinomycetes; order Micrococcales; family Micrococcaceae; genus Arthrobacter; species Arthrobacter sp. K41. The sequence continues at coordinate 209,129 of NZ_JBNHEW010000004.1, forward strand.
CCCAGTCCGCCAGGTCCTGTTTGGTGTAGCCGACGACGGTGGGCCGGCCCGTGGTGCCCGAGCTGGCGTGGACGCGGGCTACTTCGCTCTGCGGCACGGCGAACATCCCGAACGGGTATTCGGCGCGCAGGTCGTCCTTGGTGGTGAAGGGAAAATTGCCGAGGTCGCTGAGTTCGCGCAGGTCCCCGGGGTGGATGCCGGCGTCGTCGAATTTGCGCTTGTACAGGGGCACGCGCTCGTAGGCGTAGACCACAGTGTGCTGCAGGCGGCTGAGCTGCAGGGCTTCGAGCTCGTCGCGGGAGATCGTTTCTTCGCGGTCAAGTTCCGCGCCGGAGGCAGTGGGCGTGGGTGTTTCGGGGGCGTGGAGGGTCATGGTGTCCTACTTTTTGGGGATGGTCCGGCTGCGTCCGCGGAACTCGGCGATGAGTTCACCCGGAGCCTGGGCGCCCGGGTCGGCGGCAAAAACCTGGATGTCGTACAGGCCGCTGCGGCCGGCGCTGGAACGGCGGTCCGCGACGGCGGTAATAACCTGTCCGCGGTAGGCCGGCTTAAGGAAGTTGATGTCGACGCCGGCGGCTACAGTGATGTTGTTTTCCTCGCCGGGCGCCGGGTGGACCGGGTTGCAGGCCATGGCGAAGGCGGAGTCCGCGAAGGCGAAGATCATTCCGCCGTGCGCCATGCCGAAGCCGTTGAGCATTTCCTGGCGGAGTGTCATCCGGATGGTGGCATGGCCCTCGCTGACGGCAAGGACTTCGATTCCCATCCAGATGGAGGCGTAGTCGTTTTGCAGGATGGGGTGGATGGCCCCGGAAACTGTTGTTTCAGCCATGCGTCATTGCCTCCAGCTTTATTTACCGAATGTTCATTAGGTAATCCCATGAGGCGGTCCGGTGTCAAGGGCGTGCCCGCCGGACCGGGTCAGCGCCGCGTCCCGGTCCGAGTGGTGGAAAAGGCACGGCGGCGCCACTTATGTGGGCCACGAATCCGGACTGCCCGAAGCCATTCCGGCGAGAAGTGCAAGGATGGGAGGACCGGAACCAGCAGAACAGCAAAAGGGCGGACCATGGCCAAAAGCATCTACGTCAGCGCAACCACTCCCGGATCGGGCAAGTCCCTTGTGGCCCTGGGCCTGGCGGACACCCTGCACCGTCATGCGGACAGGATCGGTTTCTTCAAGCCCGTGGTCCACGGCCCGGACGCGGCGGACGATCCCATGGTGGCCCTGATGAAATCGCGGTTCGCCCTGGAAGATGAGCGATGCCGCGGCGGCCTGACCCACGAGGAGGTCAGGTCCCTGCTTGCAGATGGCAGACGCGAGGACATTGATTCCCGCTGCGTGGAGATCTTCGCGGAAATCTCCCGCCACTGCGACGTGGTAATAGTGGAGGGCACCGACCTCACCGGCCAGGACGCCGCCGTTGAGTTCGACCTCAACGCCCGCCTGGCCAACAACCTCGCCGCCCCCGTGGTTGCGGTGGTGGGCGCCAAGGGGCGGACCGTGGCGGAGGCGGCGGCCGCCGTCGAGGTGGCCCGCAAGGAGCTCGCCGCCGAGAAGTGCGCCTTGCTGGCCATTATGGTGAACCGCGCTGATCCGGACGACGTCGAGGCTATCGCCGCCGCCGTGAAGCCCGGCGCCTCCAAACGGCCGGTGTACGTCCTGCCCGAGCTCGAGGAGATCGCGCGTCCCACCACGGGTGAAGTTGCCGCGGCCCTGGGTGTCCGGCAGATCGCCGGCCGTGCGGACATGGAGCGGGACGTGAGGGACATCAAGGTGGCGGCCATGAACGTGGGCAACTTCCTGAACGTCCTTGACGAGGGCGCCCTGGTGATCGTCCCCGGAGACCGCGCGGACGTGATGGTCGCGTGCCTGGCGTCGTCCTTCTCGCCCGAATTCCCGGTGGCCTCGGCGCTGATCCTCACCGGCGGCCTGGCACCGGACGCCAACATCTACCCGCTCCTGGCACAGGCACCATTCCCGGTGTTCGCCGCCGCAGAGGACACCTACACCACCGCGCGCCGCGTCTCTGAGGTCCGCAGCGAGATCTGGTCCGGCCACCGCCGCAAGGTTGCCTCCGCCCTGGGGCTCTGGTCCCGCACAGTGGATGAGGCCGAGCTGATGGAGCGGCTGCACCTGCCGCGGGCCGAACGCATGACCCCGCTTCGCTTCCTCCACGACCTCATCGAGCGGGCCCGCGGCCAGCGACGGCACGTGGTCCTCCCCGAGGGGACGGATGTACGGATTCTGCGAGCTGCGGAGATCCTGCACCGCCGCGACGTCTGTGACCTCACTGTCCTGGGGCCGGAGTCGGATGTCCGCGAGCTGGCCGCCGCCCGCGGCATCGACCTGTCCGGAATCAACATCGTGGACCCTGCCACCTCGGACCTGCGGCAAAAATTCGCCGAGCAGTACGCGGAGCTGCGGGCACACAAGGGCGTTGACCTCCCCAAGGCCCTGGAAATCATGCAGGACGTCAGCTACTTCGGCACCATGATGGTCCAGCTCGGTGTGGTGGACGGAATGGTGTCCGGCGCGGCCCACACCACCGCGCACACCATCCGGCCGGCGCTGGAGTTTGTGAAGACCCGCGAGGGCGTGAAGATCGTCTCCTCGGTGTTCCTGATGCTGATGCCGGACCGGGTGCTGGTCTACGGCGACTGCGCAGTGAACCCGGACCCTAACGTTGAGCAGCTGGCGGACATCGCGCTCGCCTCAGCTGAAACGGCTGCGCAGTTCGGCGTGGAGCCGCGGGTGGCCATGCTGTCCTACTCCACCGGCGGCTCCGGCTCAGGTGAGGCGGTGGACGAGGTGCGGCAGGCCACCGAACTGGTGCGCCGGCGCCGCCCGGATCTCGCCGTCGAAGGCCCCATCCAGTACGACGCCGCAGTGGATGCCTCGATCGCGGAGTCCAAAATGCCGGGGTCCTCGGTGGCCGGCCAGGCCACCGTGTTTATCTTCCCGGACCTTAACACCGGCAACAACACCTACAAGGCGGTGCAGCAGAGCTCCGGTGCCGTCGCCGTCGGGCCAGTCCTGCAGGGCCTGCGGAAGCCGGTCAACGATCTCTCCCGCGGCTGCACGGTGGAGGACATCGTGAACACGGTGGCCATCACAGCCATCCAGGCGCAGGCGCCGGCTTCGTAAGCACGGCAAAGGACGACGCCGGCACCCGGGTGGGGCCGGCGTCGTCCTTTCGCGTGGGTCAGCTGTTGTCCGGCTTCGCCAGGCTCTCGGAGTCCTCCTGCTTGGCCGGCTCATCGGACAGGCCCTGCGGGGTGAGGTCGAGGTCCTCAAGGTTCTCCGGCACCTGCGGGGACTCGCCCGTTTCACCGGCCTTGCTGGCGCCGGTGTCATCCAGGGCGGGGTTGGCGCCCTCGACGCCGGCAGGGTCCTTGGTGCCGGCGCCCCCAGCGTTCAGCGGCGCGGTGCTGCTGGATCCGGTGTTGGTGGGGTCGTTCTCGTCGATCGAAGTGGGCTCGTTCGTCATGGAAGTGTCCTCTCGGGCGTGGTCCAGCCTGTCCGCCGACTCTAGGCACAGCCGGCTTCCATCCGCAAGGAAACAGCGCCGCTGCCGGGGCAACCTATAGTGTGGTTTGAACCGCAGACGCCAGGCTCAGGAGGCCCGCATGCTCGTCCTCGTCATCAATTCCGGCTCGTCCTCGCTCAAGTACCAGGTGCGTGATGTCGCCGCCGGGAGCGTACTCACGGAGGGGCTGATCGAAAAGATCGGGATGGGCAACGGCGGTGACGGGGACGGTGAGATCGTGGGCCCCCGGGACCATGCCGAGGCGCTGGAACAGGTGGACGCCGCCATCCACCAGGAGCTCGGCGACCTGGAGCTGGCCGCGGTGGGGCACCGGGTGGTGCACGGCGGCGAGCGGTTCGCCGAACCCGTGCTGGTAGACAATGAAATCACCCGCGCCATTGAACGGCTCAACCCGCTGGCTCCCCTGCACAACCCCGCCAACGTGCTGGGTATCCGCGCCATCACCAAAAAGTGGCCGGACATGCCCCAGGTGGCCGTCTTTGACACCGCGTTCCACCGGACCCTTCCGGAGCAGGCGTGGCGCTACGCCGTCCCGGATGAGCTTTACACAAACCACGGCATCCGCCGCTACGGCTTCCACGGCACGTCCCACGAGTACGTGACGCGCCAGGCCGCGGCACTGCTGGACCTTCCGGTTGAAGAGTTCGACGGCGTCATTGCCCATCTGGGCAACGGCGCCTCCGCCACCGCGATCCGGGGTGGCCGCTCGGTGGATACGTCCATGGGCTTTACCCCGCTGGAGGGCCTGGTGATGGGAACCCGCTCTGGCGATCTCGACCCCTCCATCCTGGTCTTCCTCGGCAGGGCGGGCTGGACCCCGGAAGACCTCGACACCATGCTGAACCGGGAATCCGGACTGAAGGGCCTGGCCGGCAACAACGACATGCGCTCGGTGGTGGAGGCCGCCGAATCCGGCGACGCCAGGGCGGACACAGCGCTCGCGGTCACCTCGTACCGGCTGGCCAAGTACATCGGCGGGTACCACGTGGCCGTGGGCGGAGCCAAGGCACTCGTGTTCACCGCCGGAATCGGCGAGAACTCCCACCAGTTCCGGGCGCTCGTGGCGGAGAAGCTGGGCGCCCTGGGCATACAGCTCGACGCCGGCCCGAACGCAGAGCGGTCCAAGGAGCCGCGCGTTATTTCCACGCCGCAGTCCGCCATCCCTGTCCTGGTGGTTCCCACCGATGAGGAGCGGGCCATCGCGGAGGCGACAGCCGCCGTCGTTTCCGCCTCAGTGGCGCGGTAACCGCCCTCCTGAACCAAGGAGCATCCTCTCCCCATGCCTGACATCACCCTGCCCATCCGCACTGAACGGCTCATCCTGCGCCGCTTCGAAGGCGGCGATCTTGATGCGTTCCACGCCTACCATTCACTGGCTGAGACCGCCAGGTTCCTGCCTGGGCCGGCCAAAACCTACACGCAGTCAATGGAGCGGGTGGGCCGGTACGCGAACTTTGTTTTCGCAAAGGAGGGTGACTGGGTGGCGCTCGCCGTCGAGGCAGCGGACGACGGCGGGCTGCAGGGTGAGGTGGTCCTCAAATGGCTGCCGGGATACGGCCAGGGCGAAGTGGGCTGGAGCCTGGCGCCCGGGGCCAGGGGCAAGGGCTACGCCACGGAAGCGGCGGCGGCCATGCTCCGCCTCGGCTTCGAGGAGCTGGGCATGCACCGGATCGAGGCGCGCCTTGACGAACTGAACACAGCATCTGCTGCGCTTTGCTGCCGCCTGGGCATGCGGCATGAAGCGCGGCACGTGGACAAATGGCACTACAAAGGCCAGTGGGCCACCGAGCTGATCTATGCAGTCCTGGCTGACGAGTGGCGCGTGGACCAGGCGCTTAGGCGGCAGGCCCGGCAGGGCGGCTGACTGCGGCTACGCACGCCCCTTGAGGATCAGGTTCCAGTACACCTGCGGGAAGATGTCCCGGTCCACCACCCAGGACAGCTTGCTCTCGTTCCATGTGGGGATGCGCGGAATGGTGGGCATGGGACGGTACCGGTCATCAAACTCGGCAAACACCACCGTATTGCGGGACACCGTGAACGGGCAGACGGAGTAGCCGTTGTACTTGGCCGGCAGCGGTTTCCCCTTCCGGGCGGCCACCAGGTTCTTGGCCAGGACCATCGTCTGTTTACGGAGGGCTCCGCCGGCTTTCGAGTTGGTGGTAGCCGCGGCGTCGCCCAGGGACCAGACATTGGGGATCCGGATGTGCCGAAGCGTCTGCCGGTCCACCTCAACAAAGCCGCCGTCGTCCCCGGCTGCCGGCAGGTTTGACGCTTTGAGCCAGTCAGGCGCGGACTGGGGCGGGACGGCGTTGAGGACGTCGTAGTGCAGGTTCTCCTCAGCGCCGGACTCGGTGTTCCGGATGGTGGCCTTCTGACTGGCGGCATCCACGGCTACGAGTTCGCTGTTGGTCCACAACTCGATGCCGTACTCCGCAATCTTGCGGTCAAGCTCCCGGTCAACCTCCGGCACCCCGAAAACAGTGGGATAGGGCTGGACCATCACAACCCGTATCTTGTCCAGGACGCCCTGTTCCTTCCAGTAGTCGCAGGCAAGGTACATGGGTTTCTGGCTCGCGCCGGCGCACGTGGCCGGACCTGCCGGCATGGTGAACACTGCCGTGCCCGATGTCAGTCCGCTGAGGAGAGTCCAGGTCTTGGGTGCCAGCTCAAACTCGTAGTGCGAAGTGCCGTGCGGTGAGTGCACTGCCTCGGCCAGGCCGGGCACCGCGGCCCAGTCGAACTGGATTCCCGGGCAGACCACCAGCTGGCCGTAGGAAACAGCTGATCCTGACGCCAGGCTTACGGTGTTGGCGTCGGTGTCCACGGCAACTGCGCTGTCCCGGATCCACCTGACGCCTTTGGGGATCACTGACTCCTGGGTCCGGACCGCTTCTTTGGCCGATGCCCTGCCCCCGGCGATGTGGGAGAACAGCGGCTGGTAGAGGTGGTGGTCCTTCGGCTCAACCACCGCCACGTCCTTCACGCCGTAGCGCTCCAGCCGGGCCGCCAGCGCGATTCCGGCGTTCCCACCACCGATGATGACCACTTCGTGCTGTGCTGCCACCGGGTTACTTCTTTTCCGTCAGGGCGGAGGCTTTATGTGCTGCCCGTGCGCCGGTCTTCGCGGATTCCACGATGTACTGCGGTTCGTCCTCGCTGGCCCGGTGCGTGTGTCCGTCCAGCTCGAAGTCGCTGGTTTTCTTCTCCACAATCTTGCCGTGCGTCTTGCCCTGCGAGGTGTTCCACTCCACGGACGTTCCCTTGCTTAACGACATTCTGTTCTCCTAGCTGGGGTTTGCGGTGGGTAGGGGCTCAGCGGCGGGCGCCGTGCCCCCAGTATCCGCCGTTGGCACCGGCGGCTCAATGGGCGCGTACGACGCCGGCGGGTCAACGGGGGCGGGCTGCGTCGCTGGGGCGGTGGCGGCCCCGGTTCCTGCCGGAGCAGGTGCCGGCGCGGTTGCGGGTGTTTCGCCAGTAGCAGGGGTTTCGGTGGGCGCGGTGCCCGCTGCCGGCGCAGTTGGGGGCGCGGCGGTGTCCGTAGCAACCGGCGCCAGCGTCTCGTTAGACTGGGCGGCGCTTGGATCAGCCTTGATGATGGCCCGGATCTGCTCCTTGTAGGCGGCAAGCCGGGCTTGGATTTCCGAGAGCGGAACGTTGTGGATGTTCCGGCCGTACTCGGCGATTTCGGCCCACAGCGCCATGAGCTGCTCCATGCCGGCATCGCTTAGTGGACCGTCCAAAGTGAGGACGAGCTGGCTGGCGAGGGCGTAGGTGAGGCATTCGACGCAGTTGTAGTTGGCGGCCGCGGACAGGTTTTCCGGTACCACCACGTCCGCCTGGCCTACGATAAGGACCACCTGGAAGCCCACCGCAACGGCGGCGCAGCCGGTGCAGCTGGCAAAGGCATAGGCCTCGTTCCGGGTATCGACGGGTCCGCCGTCCTCGGCCCACACCAGCGCGAAAGCCACGCCGTAGGTGACTGATCCGTCGGTGGTGTTCACGGCAAGCGCCTGGTTGCCGTCCTCCTTCGAGGCGGCCGGCCGGTCAAACGGGAACACCCAGGACGGGGCGGCGGAGCCGGGAGAAGAAGACGGGGTCCTGGTAGGGCCGGACCCCGGCGAAGCCTCTACCGGAACCAGCACCATGCTCAGCTGCGGGTTCTCCCGGGTGGGCAGGGGCGCAGCATCAGGCCACAGCGCCAGTGTCATTCCGCTGCCGCCCTCCCGCAGGACGGTGCTTGCTGCCGGGAGGACGGACGCTGTTGCGTCAGCCAGCGTGCCGCGTTCGTATGGCTGCACCGGACGGTACGTCCCGCCGTCGGGCAACCAGGCCCAGGCCAGCCCGGCCAGCAGTACCGTCACCGCGCCCATGGCGGCGGTGCGCTGCAGGACCTTGCCGCGGGTTTTCTGCCAGAGCCCGGTGACCAGCTGCCTCAGCAGCCGCAGCAGGATGTAGAGCATGCCCAGCATGGGAAGGGCGACGGCCACGATAGCCAGGACGCGTACTGCGGCGCCGGCGGGATCCCCGGCGGAGAGGCTTTCGGCCAGCAGTTCCTGCTGCCTGGCGGCGCTGCTCCATGCCGTGGCCAACAGCCGCGGCAGGGCGAGCACCATCATGGCCAGGCTGAACAGCAGCAGCGGCACGGTGACCAGCACCCACGCCGTGACCACTGCCCGGGCCCATGGCTTGAGGACTTTGTTCTCCGGCCTTCCCCAGCGCCAGGGGAGCAGGCCCAGCAGTACGGGTTTGATGCGTTGGAAGAGGTCGGGCACCCCGGTGGCGTCGGCCAGGATGTGGTAACCGTCGAACCGGACCAGGGGGAGCAGTTGCCGGACCATCTGCAGGATCTGGGTTACCACCACCAGCAGCAGCGCATCAAAGCCGGTGGCCCACCACAGGCCCATGATGGCCACCGCAATTATCGCGTTGAAGTACAGGCCACCGAGGTCTGTCCGCAGCCTGCCGCTGCGGCCCAGCCGGTACGAGTCGGTGACATCCGTGAAAAAGGCCGGCCAGACCAGGTACAGCCCGGCGCCCATGGCCCCTGGCGTGGCTCCGCCCCTGCGCGCGGCGGCGGCGTGCCCGAACTCGTGGAAGCCCGCGGAGACGATGGTGATGGCAAAGATCAGCAGAAGCAGAACAGGGTTTTCGAACGCTTCATGGGTGGCCGATCCGAGCCCCTTCACCATGAGCACCCACCAGCACGCTGCCAGGAATGCCGCGGTCACCGCTGCCACGATCAACGGATTGAACAGGGTTGCGAAGGGCGCGGTGATCCTGCGGGTGCGCTCCGGATCCGTCACCGTGTAGCGGAAGCGCATCCCCAGCAGCGGGTCAGCTTTCCGGACCTCCGGCTGGGACCCGTCCGCGAGGCGGAGCAGGCCCAACGGCAGGAGCTGGGAGTCCATCAGCGTGCGGACGTTGTCCGCGCTGACCAGCCTTCCGGAAGCGGCGCTGGCGTGCTGGGCGATTTCCTCGAGGCCGCGCTGGCCGTCCACCGCCTCGAGCACCAGAAACAGCAGTGGTGTGAGCTGGAGGGTCTGGCCGTCCGCGCGGCGGACCAGCGAGGGCGCCTCCCGGTAGCCCGATCCCTCGGTCCTGCCGATCAGCTGGACGCCGTCGGCCAGGGCGGGAACCAGCAGCGGGTGCCCGGCAACGGGGGCAGCGGACGGTGGCGGGCTGCCCTGGGAGCGCGGCCCGCCGGTAGTGCGGCTCATCTGTGCTTACTGCTCGAGGTCGGACTGCTGGTCAGCAGAGGCGTTGGCCTCGCCCTCGATGTGCTGGGAGATGATGGCGTCCTGTTCGGCCACGGCATAGGCCTGGCTGTCGATGGAACCGATGTTCGCGGCGACGGCCGCGTCGATCGGAGCGGCGACGTTCGCGTTGGCGGCTACTGCGCCGTTGATCGGCGCGGCGATGTCCGCATCGGCGGCGAGGTCCACGTTGACGTTGAGCAGGTCACCGTCCAGCGCGGCTGCTGGATCCACCGGCAGGGCGCCGACGTCGGGCAGTTCTCCGCCCAGGCCGTCTTCGGGCACGATGCCATCGGTGGACGTACCGTCGGGAAGGGGGCTGCCGGCGTCGGGAGTGGTGCCGGTGCCAGCAGCGTCGGTGCCGCCCGCCTCGGTGGTGGCACCGCCGTCCTCTACGGTGTCGTTGCCCTGGTCGATGATGCTGTCCTGGGTGGATTGGGCGTTCGCATCCGCCACAATGCCCTGTTCGATCATGACCCCCTGATCGGCGAGTGCCTGTGCGTCCGATCCGTAGGAAAGGATGTTTGCAGAGGCCGCGGCGTCAATCGGCGCAGCCACGTTGGCGTTCGCCGCCACAGCAAGGTCGATCGGTGCGGCGGCGTCGATGCCAAGGTCCAGATCCGCATTCAGGTCAAGGACAGAAGCAACTTCCTTGTCCGGCAGCGCTGTTGCCTGCTCCGACAGCAGTTCGTCGTCGGTCAGGGGACGCATTTCCTTTTCCATGCTCACGCAAACCTCCACATCCGGCACCGGTTGGCCTGCCCCCAGCGGGCAGCCAGTGCCAGACAATAGTAAGCATGGTTAGCTTTTTTGGATACTGGGAGCAGGTCCTACTGCGGGGGTATTACCGCAGGCCAGCGCCGGGGAGCAGCTCAGTGGCGCCGAGTGAATCGGCGATAAACGCGTAGTCCCAGGCCCTTTCGCGCCACTGGACGTAGCGGCCGGACGCGCCGCCGTGGCCGCCGTCCATCTCGATCTTCATCACCACGGGCTCGGACCCAGTGGTCCTGCTCCGCAGCTCCTGCACCCACTTTGCCGGCTCCACATACAGCACCCGGGTGTCGTTGAAGGACGTCACTGCGGCGATCTTCGGGTAGGCCGCCGCGCGGACGTTCTCGTAGGGGGAGTACGACTTCATGTAGGCGTAAACCTCCGGGTCCGTGATGGGGTTGCCCCATTCCTCCCACTCAAGGGCGGACAGCGGCAGCTCCGGGTCCAGGATGGTGGTGAGGGCGTCCACGAACGGCACCTGGGCCACAATCGCGGCGTACTTCTCCGGAGCCATGTTGGCCACGGCCCCCATCAGCAGTCCGCCGGCCGAGCCACCCATGGCCGCGATCCGCGCCGGGTCCACCCAGCCCGAGTGCGCCAGCCAGTCCGTGGCAGCGACGAAATCGGTAAAGGTGTTTTTCTTGGCGAGCTTCTTTCCGTCCTCATACCAGTGCCGGCCCAGCTCGCCGCCGCCGCGGATGTGGGCGATCACAAACACCACACCGCGGTCCAGCAGGGAGAGCCGGGCGATGCCGAAGCCGGGATCCATGCTCAATTCATAGGAGCCGTATCCGTACACCAGGCCGGCCGCCGTCGAATCCTGCTTGACCGCCTTGTGGCGCAGCACGGAGAGAGGGATCCGCGTGCCGTCTGCCGCCGTTGCCCATTCGCGGGTGGCCACGTAGTCCTTGCCGTCGTAGCCGCCCAGGACCGGGCTTTCCTTCCTTAGCAGCAGCTCACCCGCGGGCTGCCCGGGAGTGGGCAGCACAAAATCATAAACGCGCGAGGGCGTGAAGTAGGAGGTGTAGCCGAGGCGGATTACCGGCGCCTCGTAGTCCGAGCCCCCGACTCCAGCGGTGTACAGCTCCTCATCAAAGGCGGGCTCAACGGCCGCTTCCTGGGCAGCCGTGCCCAGGCCGTCAAGCCCGATCACCTGCACGCGCTCGATGGTGTCTTTGCGGATGGATACGACCAGGTGCGTGGAAGTAACGCCTGCGCCGTTGACGCGGACGTCCCCGGAGTGTTCGACGACGGTGTCCCACCGCTGATCGGCGAGCGGCTTGTGAAGCTCTGCCCAGTCCGTCAGGGAGACCATGGAGTTGATGGCACCGCGGTTGTGGGTGAGCAGGATGCGTTCGGTCTTTAGGCCGTCCGGGCCCGGCAGCAGGAAGGGTTCGGCCTCGTACAGCACGCGCTCATCGCGGGAAATCACGGTGGTGAGTTCCTGGCTGGGATCATCGAAACGGAGCAGGCGCGTTTCGCTGTACTCGGAGCAGCCGATGCCCAGCACGAGGTAGCGCCGGTCCGCGGAGAGTTCGAAGCCCAGCCACATGGCGACGTCGTCCTCCTGGTAAACCACCACGTCCTCGCTGACGGGCGTTCCCAGCGTGTGGGCCTTGACCTGGTACGGGCGCCAGGAATCGTCAACCACTGTGTAGAAGATGCGGGTGCCGTCGGGGGAGAAGGAGACGCCGTAGAACACGTTCTCGATGACGTCAGGCAGGAGTTCGCCGGTCCGGAGGTCCTTAATGTGCACGGTGAAGCGTTCGTCGCCGGCATTGTCCACGGCATAGGCGTAGAGGTTGCCGTCGACGGTGACAGCTGTGCCACCGACGGAAAAGAACGGCTTTCCTTCCGCTTCGACGTTTCCGTCCAGCAGGATTTCCTCGCCTGGAATCTCCACGCCGGGTTCCACCGCCGGGGGCGTCCAGTCCTCCACCGGGTTGCCGCTGTTGCCGGCACGGACCCGGCACTGGATGCCGTATTCCTTGCCTTCCACCGAGCGGCTGAAGTACCACCAGCCGTCCTTCCGGTGCGGGACGGACAGGTCGGTCTCTTGCGTGCGGCCCTTGATTTCCTGGAAGATCGCTTCACGGAGCGGCTCCTGGTGCGCGGTGACCGCTTCCTGGTAGCTGTTCTCGGCCTTCAGGTGCTCCACTACCTCGGCAGAATCCTTATTCCGCAGCCACTCGTAGTTGTCCACGAACGTGTCCCCATGGTGACGCCGCTCGAACGGAATCTTCTTGGCAACCGGGGGATTCGGGGCGGTGGCGGCGGTGCGGGCGGAATCCTGCAGCGGAGTCTGGGTCATGAGTTCAAATATATCCACCCGCCCTGACAATGAACCGGCCGTTCGCTACCGGACGAGAACCCTGGCGATGCCATGCCAGGTTGGGTCGCTGAACCGAGCCACCCGGGACCATGGCCTGCCGGCGCACCCGGGAGGGGGCTGCCCTAGTAGGGCTCCGGAGGCAGGCGTATTCTGTTTCCGCTAAGGCAACATCCGCCCAGCGTGAGAGGGGAAGTTTATGACCATCCCGCCAGTGCACGAGCCCGAGCCGTTTCCGCCGGAGCCGGGCCCAAGCCCTGATCCTGCCCACCCCGGCCATCCTGGTCCGCCGCCGCCCAACCCATTCCCGGTGCCGGAGCCTCCCGGGCCGCTGCCGGTGCCGGATCCCGGGCCTGCACCGCTTCGCCCGGACCCCACCCGAAGCTGAACGGCAACCCGTCACGTGAAGGGGTCTTCGCACGCTGCGAAGGCCCCTTTTCGTGGCCGGGCGCCCGGTCAGGAGCAGGAAAAATTTTTCCCGGAACCACTTGCAGATCTTTTTGGCCAGTGCTAAAAAATCTATATCAGCCAATACAGATCGGCTGGTACAAAAACTATGTTGGACCGTCTCTCACGAGGAGGGAAGCCATGTTGATGCGAACCGATCCGTTCCGCGAGCTGGACAGGCTGGCCCAGCAGGTCCTCGGCACGGCAGCGCGTCCGGCAGCGATGCCCATGGACGCCTGGCGCGAAGGCCAGGACTTCGTAGTCGCCTTTGATCTGCCCGGTGTTGCAGCGGACTCAGTGGACCTTGATGTCGAACGGAATGTCCTGACGGTGCGGGCAGAACGCCCTGAACCTGTAGGCAAGGATACCGAGATGATCGCCTCCGAGCGGCCGCGCGGCGTGTTCAGCCGCCAGCTGATCCTTGGTGACACCCTGGACACCGACAACGTGAAGGCGTCTTACGACGCCGGCGTCCTTACCCTGCGGATTCCTGTCGCTGAGAAGGCCAAGCCGCGTAAAATTGAGATTGAGACGAAGGGGGCAAAGCAGGAAATTTCCGCCTAGTCCCCAGCAGGATCGGGATGTCGGGCAAAGACTGTTGACTGCCTTTTGGGCGGATAGCCATTCTGAGCACGCCACAGCGCTGGACGCGCACGGGCAGGGTAGGCCTGCATTTCCCGATACGGTGGCCCCCGGTTTCGGCCGGGGGTCGTCCCATGTCCGGGCTGGAACCGCCGGGGATGGCTTTAGGTGTTCAGCTCCAGCATCAGGGCGGGCAATTCGTCGGCCAGTTCGCGGGCCAGGAATCCCAGTGGGCCCAACCTGCTGGCGAGCCGGTCTGCTGCGGCGGCGTGAAGGTGGGTCCCCCAGCATGCCGCCTGCGCGCTGGTGGTTCCCCGGGCGCGCAGGCCCGTGATCGCCCCGGCCAGCACGTCCCCGCTCCCGGATGTTCCCAGGCCTCCGTACCCGGTGGTCATCTTCCAGAGTTCCGATTCCTCCGGTGCGTCCCCGCCGGAGGGTCGGCCGATGAAGCCCTGGCAGCTCACCACGGCCTGGAACTTGTCGGCGATCTCAGCAATATCTGCCGGCAGGTCCTCCACGTCGCGCTCCAGCAGGACAGCGGCTTCCTTCGGGTTCGGCGTGAGGATCAGCCGCCCCTTCCACGGATCCAGCCGGTCCGCCACCTTCACCAGGCCGCCGAGGGCGTAGGCATCAAGCACGACGGCGGGACCTCTGCCTGTGGTCCCCTCACCAGAGCCTGAATCACCGGAGCCGCCCGATTCCCGGTCCAGCAGTGCCCGCAGCAGCTCCTCGGCGAGGTCCGGATCGTCAAGCCCGGGGCCCACCAGGATCGCATCGGCGCGGTCGAGATAAGAAGAAATCCGGTCCAGGCCCTCACCTGTCAGCGACCCCTCGGCGGTTTCCGGAAGCCCCATCGCCCCGCACTCCGGGAGGGCCACGCCCAACTGCATTGCTACCGACTCGGCCACGGCGAGCGTGAGCTTTCCGGCGCCTGCCCGCAACGCAGCGGTACCTGCCAGGAGTGCCGCTCCGGGCGTGGCCCGGGCACCGCCGATCACCAGCACGGAGCCCCGCGAATACTTGTCCGCGCCCGGCGCCGGCAGCGGCCAGTCGCGCAGCAGGGACGGCGTCACCAGCGTGGGCGACGCGGTGCCGGTTCCGGCGGTGGCTACGGAATCACTTTGGGTGGACACTGGCGTCTCCTGCGTGTTCGGTCACTGTTACGCCCTGCTCGGTAAGGTGGTCCGCCACGTTGAAGCTTTCCAAGGTCCATGGCCCTTCGCCGGACGGCCGCACATAGCGGGTCAGGGAAGCGTTGAGGACGGATGTGCCGGCCGCAAGGTCCAGGATTTCCCGCTCGGTCATGCCCTCCAGCACGTAGCGGAACAGCAGGATCACGGCGTCGTGGCAGACAAGCATTACCCGGTGGCCTGTGCCAAGGTTGTTCAGCTCATCCAGGACGGACCGCAGCCGCAGTGCCACGTCCGCCCAGGATTCACCGCCCGGGGGCCGGTAGTACATCTTCCCCAGCCACTCGCGGCGCTCCGCTTCTTCCGGGAAGCGGCTTTCAACACCGCGGCGCGTCAGCCGGTCCAGGATGCCGAGTTCGCGGTCGCGCAGGCGTTCATCCGTCCGCACCTTCACCGGCCAGCCCGCTGCCTCAACAGCGATTTCGGCCGTCTGGCGTGCACGGGCGTAGGGGGAGGAAACCACTGCGTCGGGCCGGAGGTCCTCAGCGATCCGGGCAAGCGCGGCACCCAGGGCCTTGGCCTGTGCCTGCCCGGTGCCGGACAAGTTTACGTCCGCGTCCCGGGCGGGGACCTCAATGACCTCCGCTCCGGCCAGTCGCGCATCCGTGGCCGCCACGTTGCCTTCACTCTCACCGTGGCGGATCAGGATCAACTCCACCGCCCCGGCTTCCTGGACAGCCTCTGTCAGTCCGTCTTCTTTCACAAAGCCTCACCCCGTCCGTGTGCCGTGCCGAATGCAGGAACATTACCAGCGGCGTACCCAGAGGGCAGGGCAAGTAAACGACCAACAGGGAACGGACGACGGCGGAGCCCGCCGGTGCGCAACAAGTGGCGCGCCCCGGGAAGCCCCGCCCACCGCCCCGGCTACCGCTCCGGCGTCAGCACCTTCGAAAACACTGTGGCGCCGTTCGCGTTGCGGAGGCTTGCGGTAAAGCTGCTGTCCTCGCCCAACTGCACGTGCCCAAAGAACTGGTTTTCGCCGTCGCGCGGTGACTCGCCGGGGAAGCGCCCGGCTTTGGCGAAGACCACCTCCGGGCCGAAGGTGCCGTCCATGGGATTGGGGCCGAAGGACCCTGCGGCAATGGGCCCGGCCACGAATTCCCAGAAAGGATCGAAGTCCGTGAAGGCGGCGCGCTCGGGGGAGTAGTGGTGGGCGGCGCAGTAATGCACATCCGCCGTCAGCCACACCACATTCTTAACCCGGTTGTGCTTGAACGCACTCAGTACCCCTGCGATCTCCAGCTCGCGGCCCAGCGGCGCGCCGGCGTCGCGGTTCGCCAGGCTCTCCTGGTTCACGCCGCCGTCGGGGACGATGATGCCCAGCGGCAGGTCTGCGGCAATCACCTTCCAGGTCGCCTTGGACCTGGTGACCTCACGGACGAGCCAGTCCACCTGCTCCTGACCCAGGATGTTGGTGGCGTAGGGTTCCTTGCCGTCGGTGTTCGGGGACTTGAAAGTGCGCATGTCCAGGCAGAAGATGTCCAGTTGCGGGCCCCGGCTGATTTTCCGGTAGATGCGCGCGGGCTGGTACTGGCCGGCATCGTCGAACGTACCTGGGCGCCAGAGCGCGGACGAGTCGGCGATCGGCATGTTCTCCTGCCACGCCTGCCGGCCGCGGGCCGCAAGGGTGTTGACATCGCGGACGGTGTAGCGCGGGTCATCCAGGATTTCACCCGGGTACCAGTTGTTGGTGGTCTCGTGATCGTCCCAGTTGGCGATCACCGGCACCTCCGCGAACATGGCACGCATGTTGGCGTCCATGGAGTTGTACCGGTGCCGGCCGCGGAACTCCGTGAGGGTTTCGGCCACCTTGGACACCTCCTCGGTCACCAGGTTCCGCCACACCTGCCCGTCCTTCTCCACCACGGTTTCGGTCAGCGGGCCGTCAGCGTAGACGGTGTCCCCTGAGTGGATGAAGAAGTCCGGCCGGGTCTGGTGCATGGCCCGGTAGCCGCGCATCCCGCCGATCTCCTCGTTGATGCCCCACCCCTGCCCGGCGGTGTCGCCGGTCCAGACAAAGCTCTGGGCGGACGACGCCGGCACTTCACCTCCCGCGCTCGTCCCACCGGTGCGGCCCTTGCCGTTGACCGTCCCGGCGTCCGGAGCCGTGCGGAAGGCGCCGCGGACCGTTTCACCTGCCGCGCCGCCGTCATCCTCGAAGCTGATTTCCAGCGCAAAGCGGGTGTTGGACGGCAGGTTTGCGGCGTGGATTTTGGCAGTGAAGTCGGACGCCTGGGTGGCGCGCGGCCCGCGCAGGGTGCGTTCAAAGGAGCCGCGGCCGCGCAGGACCTGGCCGTTGGCGTCAACCGCCCGCAGCACTGCCGTCAGTCGCCCCACGCCCGAAGCGCGGGACCACAGCACGGCGGAGTCGGAGGTGACGTCGCCCGTGGCGATGCCGCTGGGCAGGGTGAGCCGGTTCCGGACCAGTGCAACCCCGGCGGGTCGCTGGCTCGGGGCGGCCTGTGCGGTTGCGGGTGCGGTTGCCAATGCGGCGGCGAAAACGGAACCTTTGACAATGGTGCGGCGGGGTATGTCAGTCATGGTGCCAGCCTCCCGGCCCCCGGCGCACAGACTGTTTCCCTTCGATGAACGGGCGGTGAGCCAGGGCTGAACAGCTGGAGGGGTCACCTCCGCCCGCTCCTCCGGCTCCGGACCTACGGCACCGCGAACTCCCCGATCCGGCCCTCCCGCAGGGCTGCCCCCACAGCGTAGATGGCGCCGTAGTCCGGAAGCAGCACCGACTGCCCGGCGATAAAGCCGTTCCCGGCCGTAGGCAGCGTCATCGTACCGATGGCGTTCACGTCCAGGTTCCGGAGGCTGTATGCGAGGATGGCGGCCTGCACCGGGTCAAAGCTCTTGTTCACCGTCAGGCAGCAGGATGCGAAATCCACCAGGCTCCGGACGGCCGTCACGTCGTTCAGGGCGCCGCCGGCAGTGAGGCGGGCGAGGACGGCGCGGAGCAGGATCTGCTGGTTGCGCACCCGCTGGAAGTCGCCGTCCACGAACGCGTACCGCTCCCGGACAAACTCCAGCGCCGCCTGGCCGTCCAGGTGGTTCACACCCGGCCCGAAGACGTGCCCGGTATCGTGCGTGGACTGGAACGGGACGGGAACGTTCACGTCGATGCCGCCCAGCCCGTCCACCATCAGTTTGAAGCCACCGAAGTCCAGCATCAGGGTGTGGTCGATGGTGATCCCCAACAGCTGCTGCACCGTCCGGGTGGCCATGTCGATCCCGCCGTACTGGAGGCCCGCGTTGATCTTTCCTCCGCCGAAGCCGGGGATATCCACCCACATGTCCCTGTTCATGGACACGATGTACAGGGTCCGCCGGTCGGCCGGGACGTGGACCAGCATCAGGACATCGGCACGTTGGTCCATGGGCTGGCCGGTTGCCTCGGTATGGGCTGCCGCGTCCTTCGCGATGCCCCGCATGTCGCTGCCGATCACCAGTACGTTCATGGCAACGGCAGGGTGTTCCGGAATAGGCGGCGGAGGAGGCGGGGCCGGCGGCGGGGTTTCGGAAGGTGTTGCAGTTGGGATGGGTGAGGGAGTTTCGCTTTGCGTTGCAGCCGGTTGTGCCTCAGCGCCCGTGCGGCTAAGGCTGACGACGGCGACGACGGCAACCGTCACGAGCACCAGCGCCAGCAGTGCAGCGATCCACCGGCGCCGCCCGAGCGAAGCCAGGACAGGACCGCGCGGCCGGGGGCTGGAGGGGCTGGTGCCGGGTTCAGAACCGCTAGGCAAACTCATCGTGCCTCACCTCTTAGCGGGGATGGTGGGATCAGTGTCCGCCCGTCCGGGCCTCCCTGGCTACAGACGTGTCCAAACTGTCATCTGCGGGATATTTAAGGGCCGGGCCGGGCCGCGGCCAGGTACGGGGTCGCGCCAGGCGGTGCGCCGTCGTCGAGGGTCGTGGGGAAAGGTGCCGGGGTCGCCGGAGCGCTACAGCGTCCCGGCACGCGTCCAGCGAACGGGAGCGTTGAGGCGTGCGTGGCGCAGGATGGACACGATGGCCGGGGCGAGTTCGTCCTCCATCTGCCGGTACACCTCGGGCGCGCGGCGGTAGGGGTCGATTATGTCGTTTTCGGATGGGTCGGCAGGCAGCGACAGGTGCCGCACGGCGGCCGCGCTCGCCGGCAAGCCCCGCCAAAAGGCATGGTTGACGGCCTCCGGGTCGCCGTCGCCGGACAATCCTGCCTCAGGTTCCTTGTCCCCGGAGGCGGCGCGCTCGTCCAGAACGTCAAGCATCCGGGCAAACTCGCGGATGGTGAAGGTCCGTTTAAGGAGGGACGCGTCCAGCTGCAGGACTTCGCCGCGGTGCCCGGAGGTCATGGTGAGCACCAGGTCCACGCCGCGCAGGATCCCGGGCGTCAGCTGGCGGGCAGCGAAGTTTTCAGGGTCGCCGCCGAATGTACGCACGATGTCAGCGGAGATGGGCTGCATGGGGTCACCCACCATGGCCCGGGTCCCGGCGCTGGCAACCTCGAAACCGCCCGGCAGCACCTGGTTGAGCCCCGCCTGCAACAGCCGTTCGGCCACCGGGGACCGGCAGATGTTGCCCGTGCAGACGGTCAGGATTTTTACTGGTGCGGGTGAGTCCAAGGGAGATTTCTCTTTCCAGCCGGTGCGTCCGTGGTTTTCAACATACACGCAACTACCCGACGCCGGCCGCACCTCCCCGCATCCTCTCTCACCTTACGCAGGTTTTCCCGGGATCCTCTCTCACTTTCCTGCAGGAGGCACGATGATATGAGTGTGAAAAGCGCTATGGAACGTGACTGTGTCATTGCCGGCGGCGGCCCGGCCGGGATGGTCCTTGGCTACCTGCTCGCCCGCCACGGCCTGCGTGTAACCGTGCTGGAAAAACACGGGGACTTCCTGCGCGACTTCCGCGGCGACACGGTCCATCCATCCACCGTGTCCCTGCTCGGCGAGATCGGGCTGCGTGAAAAGTTCCTGGAACTGCCGCTGACGCGTTTGTCCACCCTGGACGCGGTTCTCGACGGCCAGCGCATCACCATCGTCGACTTCAGCACCCTGCCGCGTCCGGACAACTTCCTCGTCTTCGCGCCGCAATGGGACTTCCTGAACTTTCTTGCCCGGGAAGCGGCGGCCTTCCCCAACTTCGAACTGCGCATGTCCACCGAAGCCACCGGCCTCATTATTGAGAACGGCCAGGTTTGCGGTGTCCAGGTGGATGCGCCCGACGGCGGACGGGAGATCCGTGCGACGCTGACCGTCGCTGCGGACGGCCGTGCTTCCGCCCTGCGCGCCGCTGCCGGGTTCGCTCCCGATGGGTACGGCGTGCCAATCGACGTGCTGTGGTTCAACCTGCCAAAACCGCCCGAGCCACCGCCCGCCACCCTCGGATACATATCCGCCCAGGGAATGGTCCTCACGATCGACCGTGGCGACAGTTACCAGTCCGGGATGGTCATCCCGAAGGGCGGCTTCGACGAACTTCGCGCCGGAGGAATCGACGCCCTTCAAGCGCGGATAACCGCTGCTGCTCCTGTCCTTCAGCCGGTGGTGGGTACCCTCACGGGCTGGGATCAGATCAAACTCCTGTCAGTCCAGATCAACCGGCTCCGGCGCTGGTACCGACCAGGATTTATCGCTATCGGCGACGCCGCCCATGCAATGTCCCCGATGTTCGGAGTCGGCGTCAACTTCGCCATCCAGGATGCCGTCGCCCTGTTCAACGCCGTCGCGGAGGACCTCGCAACGGGGTCGGTCCCGGCAGACAAGCTCGCGGGCGTGCAACGAAGGCGGGAAAGGCCCGTGAAGGTCATGCAACGGCTGCAGCGGAATGGGCACAAGGCGTTGGCAAGGGCAACTGCCGGCCGCCGCATCGCACCCCGCTGGCTGGTGGTGCTGATACGGACCGCGTCGCCGCTGCTGCGCCCGGTCACAGCCCGTCTAATCGGAATAGGAATCCGCCCCGAACACGTCAAGAGCCGCAGGACATGAAACCTCAGGCCACCGGTCAGATTTTACGCTCCGCTCTATTCACCTTTCAGCGATGGGGGAGGCTCCGGCCTATCCGCCGCACCGCTTCTTGGCGATAATGAAGAAGACAGGCAACGATGCCTGCGCCCTTCGGGCGGGGCTGGACTATTGGACCGGAGGTAGCTCTGTGGCTGAGCTGAGCCGCCCCTACACGTACTCGAGCGCCTTGGGCAGCAACGAGTGCGCGGCGGGCACCTTCCACGTGGACGTGGAGGGCTGGAAGATTCAATGGTCGGACGGCATGTTCCAGCTGCACGGGTATGAGCGCGGCGAGGTGGTCCCTACGGTGGAGTTGTTGTTCTCACACAAGCATCCGGACGACAGGCCCAAGTGTGAAGACATCGTTGGGCAGGTCGTCAAAACCGGAGGCTACTTCTGCATGTATCACCGGATTATCGATTCCCGCGGCCGTACACGGCGGGTGCTGACCTCCGGCGAAGCCATCATAGGGGAAGCAGGGAAAGTCACCACTATGGAGGGGGTCATGATCGACCTTACCTCCACACTCCAGCGTGAAACGGAGGAAAAAACCCGCGAAGCCGTAGCGGGGGCAACCTCCACCCGCAGTGTCATCGACCAGGCAAGGGGGATCCTGATGGGCCAACTGAAGTTGGGCTCTGACGATGCCTTCCAGGTGCTGGTAAGCACCAGCAGCCACCGCAACGTCAAACTGGTGGTGGTGGCAGCCGAGCTCGTCCAGCTGGCGAACTCTGCGGCAACAGGCGCTTACCTCGACGCTGCCGTCAAAGCCATTGCCCACGACAGCAGGTGGCCAGGTGGCGTTGCGCGCCGGGCGGGCTGAACGAACTGCCCCGGACGTAACACAGGCCGAAAAGGAATCGCGGGCCCTGTAGGATCGTTTGAAGGTGCGCCGGGAAGTCTGGTCGGCATAAATTTGTCGATCCCGGATCTGAGGACGCTTCATGAGTCAAAAGCCCCCGCCCAGCCCCGCCCGCTCCACTATCTTTGGGCGCGGCAGTTATGCCGAATCCCTGCGGATTGGGGAGATCCTTCGCAAAGAGACGGTGGGCGGAGCCTTACTGGTTGCCGCAGCTATCATCGCTCTGGTCTGGGCCAACTCGCCCGCCGCCGACAGTTACTTCGCCCTGCGGGATTACAAAGTGGGCTACGAGCCGTGGCACCTTGACCTCAGCCTCGGCGCTTGGGCGGCAGACGGGCTGCTGGCGATCTTCTTCTTCCTGGTGGGACTGGAACTCAAGCGGGAGTTCGTTGCGGGGGACCTGCGGCAGATCAACAAGTCGATCGTTCCGGTGGCTGCCGCAGTAGGCGGTGTAGTGGTCCCCGCGCTGATCTATATCGCATTCAACTTTGCCAGCCCCGAAACCATCCGCGGCTGGGCTATCCCCACGGCGACGGACATCGCCTTCGCGGTGGCCGTCCTGGCCATCATTGGATCGCATCTGCCCAGCGCGCTGCGGATTTTCCTCCTGACGCTGGCCGTGGTTGATGACTTGATCGCCATCAGCATCATCGCGTTTTTCTACACCAGCGATTTGCACGTCATGCCGCTGCTCCTGGCCCTCATCCCATTGGCGCTTTATGCCTTCCTGGCGCATAGGTTCCGTTACTTCTTCGGCATGAAGGCGTCCGCGGCCTGGGTCATCCTGCTGCCGCTCGGGGTAACCACGTGGGCGCTGGTCCACGCTTCCGGCATCCACGCCACGGTGGCAGGGGTGCTGCTCGGCTTCGCCGTCCCGGTGATCCGCTCACAGGCAGGCGGCGGGCCCGAAGCAGGACCGGGGCTGGCAGAAATCTTTGAACACCGCTTCCGGCCCATTTCCGCAGGAATGGCCGTGCCGATCTTCGCGTTCTTCTCGGCCGGTGTGGCCGTGGGCGGCTGGGAAGGGCTGGGCTCGGCGCTAGTCGATCCTGTGGCCGTCGGCATCATCGCGGGCTTGGTTCTCGGAAAGCCACTCGGGATCATGGGCACCACCTGGCTGCTGACCAAAACCAGCCGGGCGGAGCTGGACAAGTCCTTCAAATGGATCGATGTCTTTGGCGTGTCCCTTTTGGCCGGCATCGGGTTCACAGTGTCCCTGCTGGTGGCCGAACTCAGCTTCGGCCAGGGCAGTCTGCACGACGACCACGCCAAAGTCGGGATCCTTACCGCCTCACTGGTGGCCGCGCTGCTGGCCACGGCAGTGCTCCGGACCAGGAACCGCCAGTACCGTGCAGCCGAGGAAGCCGAAAAAGTGGACGCGGACCAGGACGGCATCCCTGACGTATACCAGGACCGGGCGTAGGGAGCCCAAGCCAGCGGCCGACGTCGGGCTGTCACCACAGCCGGCGGGCGAACCTCATGCAACAGGCCCCGGGACATCCCAGGGCCTGTTTCATGACGTTCCGTCGACCGGCTGCCTGCCCACTTTGAATGGGCGCTCAGGCGGGCTTTAGCGCCGCACTGAATTCCGACGGCCCAAGACCGCCTCGGCGGTGCCGATCAGGAGCACCGCGGCGATGACAGCCACGATAAAGCCCAGGAAGTTCAGTTCGAAGATGTCTCCCGTGCCCAGCAGGGACGCCACCACTCCGCCAATGACCGAGCCAACGAGGCCCAGCAGGAGAGTGGCGAGCAGACCAAGGTTCTGCTTGCCCGGCTTAATGAGGCGGGCCAACGCGCCGATGATCAAGCCGGCAACGATGAATCCAATCACGGTGTGCTCCTTCATGGTGGTCACCGGGCTCGGCCCGGACTGCCGCAGGATGCCGCAATAGCTCTATTGTAAGCGTGCTTACTGTTGTCCCTGGAACTTAGGCCCTCAAGCCGTGGCCAGCGGCGCGATCGGTGCCTCGATGTGCCGGATCTCCAGCGCCTCCGGATCCAGCAGCTTCCGCGTTCCGGTCCTTGCATCCAGGATCCAAAACAGTTCCAGGGCGGGTACGACGTCGGTCACCCGCCCCCGGTGGAAGAGCTTGCCATTGTGCCACGCCTCGATCTGGTCGCCGATGCGGAGCTGGGCCGTCAGTACTTTTTGTGCCTCCATGAGAGCCTCCTGCTGTTGTATCCCCGTAGGCACAGCTTGCCGTGCCCAGGTTGCTGGCATGTTTCAACAGCGTGATATTTCTGCGTCAAGATGAGCCGCTGAACTTAGGAGGCCGCCTCCCGCCGGGCTGCCGCCACCGCCTCCTCAATTCCACCGGTCCAGGGTTGGCCGTGCCCGGGAAGTACCAGGGAAGCGCCGGTCCGGGCGAGTTGTGTGAGGGTGTCCAGGTTCTGCCGGCTGTCCATGGTGGCAGCCCCGGCCACGATGCGCGGCCCGGTCCGCCCCGAATATGGATCAAGCGTCACCAGTGCGTCCCCGCTGAACAGCACGTCGCGGTCCCGCAGGTACAGCCCGCAGTGCCCGGCGGTGTGGCCGGGGGAGAACACCACCTCAGGAGAGCCCGGCACGGGCAGCGTGCCGTTGGCGGCGGGAAACAGGGTGAGTTCGTCCACGCCCTTCACGCGCAGGGCACCGGCCTTGGTCATGCTGGCGAGGACGGGCAAACCGCGGGGGTGGGAGAGCGAGAAAACGAAGCGGGACTTCTCGTGCTGGTACCGGTAGGGGTGGCGGGCGATGAAGGAGTCACCGCCGTGAACCCAGACCGGCACCTTGAACTCGGTGTGCAGTTGGTGCGCCAGGCCCAGGTGGTCGAAGTGGGCGTGGGTGAGCACCACCGCCTTGATGTCGCCCACCCCGTGCCCCAGCCCCCGGACCGATCCCTCCAGCGTCTTCCACATCGCGGGCAGCCCGGAGTCCACCAGGGTCAGTCCGTCAGGGCTTTCCACCAGGTAGAAGTTGACGAAGGCTTCTGAAACGCAGTGCACACCGTCCGCCACCGTGGTGAATGAAGCCTTCCCCGAGGTGGCCGTGGTCATTTCCGGCCCGCCCGCAAAATCGCACGCACCGCTGCGACGCCACCCAGGCCGGCCAGTACCCAGGGCCCGCCCACCAGGATCGGATCGATCCACTGGTGGTTCACGTCCGCCCGTTTCTTCCCAAAGCGCGAGCTAAGGCCGTGGCGGGAGAACTCACTGAGCACTCCCGTCTCTGTCACCGGGTTGTCCGGGCGCGGGGTTGCCAGTGAGCGCAGGTGGTGCTCCCACGCATCCACCCGGTCCGCGGCAATGAGCAGCAGCCAGTGCGCGGCCCGGCCCTCGCTGAACCGGGCGTAGGAGTACTTCCGAATGGCCCCTGACGCGCCGGCCGGCGGGGTGGACGTGCCAAAAACAGGTGTGACGAAGGCGTGCTCGATGGACCTCTCCCGCGGCCACTCCTCCTGCTGGCGTTCGGGAAAGTCCCAGTGCGCTCCGGTTTCGATCCCGGGCTGCTCCCGGGGGAACGAAGGCCGGTCGGCGGGGTCGAGGTCTGCTCCCCACCCCGGAATCCGCGCCCGCAGGTCCTGCGCGGATTCCTTCAAGCCGGGCTTGCCGGCGGTGTAAGGCGTTGGTATTTCAGCCATAATCCGTTCCTTTCAGGCCGGGGTGGAAACGATCAGGGGCTTGATGCAGCCATCGAGCTTTCCGGAGAACATGTGGTACCCCTCGGCAATGTGCTCCAGCGGAACGCGGTGGGTGACGATGTCGCTGGGCTTCAAATAGCCATTCCGGATGTGCTCGAACAGCCGGGGCCACTGCCGCTTGACCGGGCACTGGTTCATCCGCAACGTTAGGCCCTTGTTCACGGCATCCCCGAACTTCACGGCACTGAAAATGGGCCCGTACGCGCCCACCACGGACACCGTCCCGCCCTTGCGCACCGCGTCGATGGCCCAGTTCAGCGCCACGGGCGAACCGCCCTGCAGCTTCAGTTTTGCAGCCGTTACGTGCTGGAGGAAGTTGCCGTCCGCCTCGGCCCCCACCGCGTCGATCACGACGTCGGCGCCCAGGTAGTCGGTGGCCTTCTTCAGGTGCACCACAATGTCGTCGTACTCAACAAAGTTGTACGTTTCAGCGTGTGCGAAGGTCCGGGCCTTCTCCAGCCGGTACTCCAGGTGGTCGATCACGATTACCCTGCCGGCCCCCATCAGCCAGGCGGATTTGGCGGCAAACAGCCCCACCGGCCCGGCGCCGAACACCACCACAGTGTCACCTTCAACGATGTCGCCCAGTTGGGCGCCGAAGTACCCGGTGGGAAGTGCGTCGGTGAGCAGGACGGCGTCCTCTTCGTCCATCCAGTCCGGAATCTTCGCGGGCCCCACGTCAGCGAAGGGAACGCGCACAAACTCGGCCTGGCCGCCGTCGTAACCTCCGCACGTGTGGGAGTAGCCGTAGATGCCGCCCACCGCCGTCGCGTTCGGGTTGACGTTGTGGCAGTTCGAAAACAGGCCGCGGGAGCAGAAGTAGCAGGAGCCGCAGTAGACGTTGAAAGGAACCATCACGCGGTCACCCGGCATGAGGTTCTGCACCGAAGAGCCCACCTCATGCACCACGCCCACGAACTCGTGCCCGAACGTCATTCCCACGCGCGTGTCCGGCATCATGCCGTGATAGAGATGCAGGTCGGAGCCGCAGATGGCTCCGGTGGTCACCCGGATGATGGCGTCGTTGGGGTGCTCGATCTTGGGAATGTCTTTTTCTTCGACCCGGATCTTGTACGGGCCCCGATAAACCATTGCTCGCATGTGTGCCGCCTTGGTTGTTGGCTGGCAGTGCGGTTCCCTCGTGCAGGAACCACCCCGCTGCTTGAGGCGCACCGCCTGCCCTACGTTTCCACCTCGGGCAGGGGCTGGTCAAGGGCCGCAACACGGGCACCGATAGTGGGGGCACGGAATGCTTAGAGCGTCCGACGGCGGGTAGGGGACAGGGTGATAGGCGGACCCATCGAAGGGGGAGCGGAAGAGTGTCACGGGAAACCCGAACCACTGCGGGGAAGGCGGCCGGAGCGCCGGCCAAAGCCCCCGCGTTCCTGTTCGGCATGGGCATTGGCGGATTCGTGGACGGCATCGTCCTGCACCAGCTGCTGCAGTGGCACCATATGCTCAGCCACACCGAAAGCGGCAACACCAAAACCGTCGCGGGCCTGGAGCTGAACACCCTGGCTGACGGCCTGTTCCACAGCGCCATGTGGGTGCTGGTGGTGGCCGCGGCAGCCCTGACCGTCCGCGCCCGGCAGCAGGGGAGGTTTTCCGCCCGCTGGAACTTCCACGCCGGCCTGGTCCTGGTGGGTTGGGGCGTCTTCAACATCATCGAAGGCCTGATCAACCACCAAGTGCTGCAGATCCACCACGTCCGGGACGATCTCGGCGGACCGCTGGCCTGGGACCTCGGATTCCTGGCAGTCAGTGTGCTCTTGGTCCTGGGCGGCTGGCTTTTGTTCCGGGGTAGCCCAGCGTCTGGAAAAATTGGCGGATCTGGCGCAGGATAGTAAGCATGCTGATTAAGTCGGCTGCCGGAACCAGCTCGGTTCTGAAATCCCAGATGTGAGCTCGAGAGGACATACTCATGGTTTTCTTTCACAAGCAGGAACTTCAATACAAGGCAACTCCGGACAAGCCGGACGCCGTCTACGCCCGCAAGCTCCAGGAAGTGCTGGGCGGCCAATACGGCGAAATCACTGTTGCCATGCAGTATTCGTTCCAGGCGTGGAACGCGCACATGCCGGGTAAGTACCGGGACATGCTCTTCGGGATCGGCGCCGAGGAATTCGGCCACGTGGAGATGCTGGCCACCATGATCGCCCAGCTGCTTGAAAAGGCCCCCCTCGGAATCACCGAAGACGCCGTCCAGTCAGATCCCACCGTCGCCGCCATCGTGGGCGGAACCGATGTACAGTCCGCCATCGTGGCCGGAGCCGGTGTCCGGCCGGTGGACAGCAACGGCAACCCCTGGCAGGGCAGCTATGTCACCGCCAGCGGCAACATGCTCGCGGACTTCTGGGCCAACGCCAACGCGGAAATGCAGGGCCGGCTCCAGGTGGCCCGGCTCTACCACATGACCGATGACCACGGCATCCGCGACATGCTCTCCTTCCTGCTGGCTCGGGATACCATGCACCAGAACCAGTGGATCGCTGCCGCACGCGAGCTGCAGGAGGAAGGCAACGAAAACTTCCCCGTTCCCAGCAACTTCCCCATCAACAAGGAGATGCGGGACGTCGCCTACCAGTACCGGAACTTTTCCGACGGCCAGGCCGCCGCTGACGGTTCGTGGGCCAAGGGTCCTTCACCTGACGGCCTCGGCGAATTCAGCTACGTGGCAGAGCCCCCGGCCGGTGTCCCCATGCCGCCGCCCACGCACCCGGACTCCCGCTTCTACGGCACCACCGAGCTGCCGAACATGATGGAAAAGGCAGCGGGAACCATTCAGGACAAGCTCAACAAGGAGTAATAGGCAGCGAAAAGCCCCCTGCCGGCCGGTACCCGGAAAGTACCGGCTGACAGGGGGCTTCCTTGTGGCGCTTACGTGTTGGGGTCCGGGTCCTTGACGTCCCGTGGGCCGATGTCCGCGGCACCCAGGACATCGGCAATCGGGTTGTCAGCAGGCGCGTGCTCACGGACGCTGAGTTCAGGGTGGTGCAGGTCCAGGGCCGGGCGCTCGGACCGGATCCGGGGCAGCGAGGTGAAGTTGTGCCGCGGCGGCGGGCAGGACGTGGCCCATTCCAGGGATGCTCCAAAGCCCCAGGGGTCGTCCACCGTGACCTTCTTGCCGTGCCGCCAGGTGATATAGACGTTCCACCAGAATGGAATGAGGGACGCACCCAGCAGGAAGGAACCGAGGGTGGAGAACTGGTTCATCCATGTGAAGTTGTCCTCCGGCATGTAATCGGCATAACGCCTGGGCATACCCTCAACACCGAGCCAGTGCTGGATAAGGAAGGTGGCGTGGAAGCCAAGGAACAGGAGCCAGAAATGGATCTTGCCCAGGCGTTCATTCAGCATGGTCCCGGTGAACTTGGGCCACCAGAAGTAGAACCCGGCGAACATCGCAAACACCACGGTGCCGAACACCACGTAGTGGAAGTGCGCCACCACAAAATAGGTGTCGGAGACGTGGAAGTCCAACGGCGGGGAGGCAAGGATGATGCCGGTAAGGCCGCCGAAGAGGAACGTGATCAGGAACCCGATGCTCCACAACATTGGCGTTTCGAACGTCAACGAGCCGCCCCACATGGTGCCGATCCAGTTGAAGAACTTCACGCCGGTGGGAACCGCGATGAGCATGGTCATGAAAGCGAAGAACGGCAGCAGCACCGCGCCGGTGACGTACATGTGGTGTGCCCACACCGTTACGGACAGGGCGGCAATGGCGATAGTGGCGTACACAATGCCCTTGTAACCGAACAGCGGCTTCCGGCTGAACACCGGGAAGATCTCGGAGACAATGCCGAAGAACGGCAGCGCGATAATGTACACCTCGGGGTGGCCAAAGAACCAGAACAGGTGCTGCCAAAGGATGGCGCCACCGTTGGCGGGGTCGAAGATGTGTGCGCCGAACTTCCTGTCCGCTCCCAGGGCAAACAGGGCCGAGGCCAGCGGCGGGAACGCCATGAGCACCAGGATGGACGTGACAAGGGCGTTCCAGGTAAAGATCGGCATCCGCCACATCGTCAGGCCCGGGGCGCGCATGCAGATGATGGTGGTGATGAAGTTGACCGCACCGAGGATGGTACCGAAACCTGACAACGCCAGGCCGAAGACCCACAGGTCCCCGCCGATGCCCGGGCTGAAGGTGGTATTGGACAGCGGCGCGTAGGCGAACCAGCCGAAGGAAGCAGCACCCTGCGGGGTGATGAAGCCGGAGGTTGCAATGGTGGAGCCGAAGAGGAAGAACCAGAAGGCCAGCGCGTTCAAGCGGGGAAAGGCAACGTCCGGCGCACCGATCTGCAGCGGCATGATCACGTTCGTGAACCCGGCGAACAGCGGGGTGGCGAACATCAGCAGCATCACGGTGCCGTGCATCGTGAAGAGCTGGTTGTACTGCTCCTTGGTCTGCAGGATCTGCATCCCGGGTTCAAACAGCTCGGCCCGGATCAGCAGGGCCATCACGCCGCCAAGAAGGAAGAAGATAAAGGACGAGATCAGGTACATGTACCCGATGGTCTTGTGGTCCGTGGAAGTGATCCAACTGACCACCATGCTGCCCTTGGGGCGTCTGACCACAGAGGGAGCGGCGGTGTCCGATGTAACGCCCATGTTCTGGCCGATGGCGGTCATTACGGTTCCGTCCTTTGCTGTGCCTGCTCCAGGGCCGGTTGTGCCGGATTCTTGTCATATTGATCCCCGAGGATGCCGGTGTTGCCCTTTGCCCGGAGATCCGAAATGTGGCTGTTGTATTCCTGCTCGGTCACTACCCGGACTTTGAAGAGCATTTCGGAATGGTATTCACCGCAAAGCTCGGCACACTTGCCGGTGAACTCACCGGTGCGGTTGGGAATGATGTCGATGAACCTGTTGAACTGGTTTTCGCCGGGGTACATATCCCGTTTCTGAAGGAACTCCACAACAAAGAAGGAATGCTGGACGTCGCGGGAGTTCAGCTGCAGCTCAACCTTTTTACCCACCGGCAGGTACAGGGTGGGCAGCCGGTCAGGAGCGCCCCAGTTGCCATCCAGGTGGGCCTGCACGCCGGGATCCTCGTGGACGTCTTCCTTGACATAGTTGAAGTCCCAGGACCACTGCTTGCCGCGGACATCGATGATGACATCCGGGTCCTCGAAGCGGTCGTCTATGGCACGCTGGTCGCGGTCGGTGAACACGAACAGGACCCCGACGATCATCAGCGGCACGGACAGGTAGAACACTTCCAGCGGGAGGTTGTAGCTCATCTGGCGAGGGAACCCGACAGTGTCTTTCCTGCGGCGGTAGGCAATGACGCACCACAGGATGAGCCCCCAGGTGATCACACCGATAATCAGTGCAGCGATCCACGAGTTGACCCATAGGTCCGTGATCAAGGGTGTGTGGTCCGTGGTGTCCCGTTCGCCGGGCAGCCAGCCGCGCTGGACTTCAGCAGAGCAGGAGGTCAAACCCATCAGGGCCGGAATCGAAAGTAACGCGGCACTGCGCCGCGATCTGAAGATGTTTTTTCCAGTGCTGCTCACCGCGGTTCCCTCCGGACATACCCAGAGGCCCAACTGCATGAGCCGAATAACCCATGGCGCTGGCCAGTGGTTTGTGCCCACACTAGCGCGGGGAGGAGCGCGATGGGAAGAGGGCGTACTCGTCCCCATCCCATGGCCAACGCCGCGATAAGGGACTGCGATGATCAGGCAGGCGGCCTGGCACCGCTGGAGGTGACGCCCGACGGCGGGACGAAACTATCGGCGTCGGGCGTCACTTCAGCTTGCCCCGCCGCCGGCCGCATCGGGTGCTTCGCTGATGATTTCCCTGGCCGCCATGGCCAGCAGTTCACGCTGGAGGGCCGGCAGGGAGATCAGTCCCTCCGTGTAGGCCTGGACCTCATACTCGCCGGCAACGCCGCTCATGCTGAAGTACCGGAGCCAGAGCTCGGAGACGCTGATGTCGGCCTCCTGCAGGGCGGCATTGAGTTCGTGGCGTTGCTCCGGTTCGTGCGGTTCAAATCCCATCGCTGTCCCCCAATAGCGTTGTTGCCGTAGGCCTGTGTTGCTGCCTTAGGCGACGTCTGGGTAACTGCGGAGGATGTAATCGGCTGCGGCCGCTCCGGTCATGTGCAATTGGGAGCGGCTGACGTCCACGCCGCAGCGCAACATGCCAGCGCGGAAGGCCTGGTCCGGTTTGGCCCGGAAGCCATGCAGCGAAGCCCAGCTGACATAGAGGCCGTAGAGGCAGTCGGGCCCCAACGGGTGCTCGGCCTCAGGGTCCGGGATTGTGGCCTCATCAAGGAACTGCTGGAAGTACGAGGACGGCATGATGGCTCTATCCGATTCTGCAACAATGCGCCACCGGGTGGCTTCAGCAGCTGCTCGCCCGGCCGATGCAGGAGTGCCGGGGAGGACGAATACGCCCGTCACGCTTCTGAATCTACTCGCGGGGCAGGGGGGAAGTACAGGGGAAGTACAGCCGTCCGCCGAACCGGCGGAGCACGTCCGGGGCAGCACCAGCACACAGCCGTAACAAAAGACAAGTCTTCCCAACAATTCATAAGCGTGCTTATTATGTTCTTCTTTCGACGGCATGCAGAGCCCGTCAGCACATCTTCCCTGGTGGGCTCCCCGGGAAACGGCTGAAAGGCTTCCATGCATCTGACCCGTTCCGAGTACTCAAACCCCAACCATGTGCTAGTCCACGTGAGCGACCCTCATTTTGTGGAAGAGGGGCTGCTGTACGGCGAGCTGGATCCCCAGACAGGGCTGGTGGAAGTCCTTGATGCCATAGAGGCCAGCGGCCATAAACCGGAAGCGATCATCTTTTCCGGCGATCTAACGGACAAGGGCAGCGTGGAGGCCTACCGGCGCCTGCGGACCATGTGCCAGGGGTACGCCGGGCGCATGGGGGCGCAGCTTATCTGGGCCATGGGCAACCACGACGAACGCAGGAATTTCCAGAAGGTGCTCCTTGACGAGGCGCCGGACACGCTTCCCATTGACCGTACCTATTACTTGGGCAATCTGCGGGTGCTGGTCCTTGATTCCTCCACTCCCGGCCACCACCACGGGGAGATCAGTGCCCATCAACTGCACTGGCTGGCCGGGGAACTGGAAACAAGGGCCGACGACGGCACGCTCCTGGTGATCCACCACCCGCCTGTTCCCCCCGTACAGGAACTCGCGGTGCTTTCGGAGCTGCGGAACCAGGACAGCCTGGCGCAGGTACTGGAAGGCAGCGACGTTATTGGCATCCTGTCCGGCCACACACACCACAGCGTGTTTTCCACGTTCGCCAACATCCCCGTCTCGGTGGCCTCCTCCACCAGCTATAACCAGGACCTGGCATTGCCGTCAGGGGCCATGCAGGGCCTGGACGGCGCCCGTTCCTTCAACCTCATCCGCATCCACAACCGGACTTTTGTCTCGGCGGTGGTCCCGGTGGGCGAGTACCCCCGGATGAGTTCCTACGTCACTGCCGAGGAAACCCGCCAGCGGCTCCAGGCCGCGGCCGTCACCATCCCCTCCGCCACCGAGAACGCAGGAGGCACCCCCATCGGCCGCCGCTAGGCCGCCAATCCCCAAGAAAGGACCAGCCATGAACCAGAAACCACCCTCTCCAACCGGCACCCGCCGCCGCAACGTGGCGGTCATCCTGGCCGGAGGCATCGGCGCCCGCATGGGCCTGGACATACCCAAGCAGTTTGTTCCGATCGCCGGCCGCACCAGCCTTGAGCACACGGTGGAGCTGTTCCAGCACTGTGGGCTGGTTGACGAGATCATTGTCATGATGGCCCCCGGGTACCTGCCGCGGGCCGAGGAACTGCTTTTGGGCAACAGGCCCGGGGCCACATCGGATGCGAAAGCAGCCAAGAAATTCGGCAAGCTCACTTCCATCCTGACCGGCGGCGCGGACCGCAGCGAAACCTCACGCCTGGCGCTGGACGCCATCGCGGACAAGGACGCCAACGTCATCTTCCACGACGCCGTCCGGCCCCTGCTCGACGGCGACATCATCATCGCCTGCATCCGCGCACTCGACGTCTATGCCGCAGTGGACACCGCCATCCCCTCAGCGGACACCATCATCGAAGTGGATGATGAGAACTTCATTCGTGCCGTTCCGCCGCGGGCCAAGCTGCGAAGGGGCCAGACGCCGCAGGCGTTCCACATGCCCGTCATCGCAAAGGCGTACGAAAGGGCCGGCCAGGACCCGGACTTTTCCGCCACGGACGACTGTTCCGTTGTCCTTAAGTACTGCCCCGATGTCCCCATTTTTGTGGTGGACGGGGACGAAGCAAACATCAAGATCACCCAGCCCATCGACATCCACCTTGCGGACAAACTCTTCCAGCTCAGGCACAAAACCATGCTCCCCGGCGGTAATACGGACGGGCTCCGCGGTTCCACCGTTCTGGTGTTCGGTGCGAGTTCGGGGATCGGCCTGGAACTTGTCCAGCAACTTGAGGCTGAAGGCGCCCTCGTTGTGGGGCAGAGCCGCACCGGTAACGGAACCTACGTGGAGGACCGCAAGTGCGTAGCGGAGGCGCTCGCCTCAGCTGCTGCCACCCACGGCCGCCTGGACCACGTCATCCTCACAGCCGGCGTCCTCAGTGTGGGGCCGCTTTCCCAGCTGACCGATGAGCAACTGCACCACGACGTTGACGTGAACCTCACGGCGGCTTTTATTGTGGCCCAGGAGTCGCAGAAGTACCTGGCTGAAAGCAAGGGATCATTGACGCTTTTCGCCTCCAGTTCCTACACCCGGGGCCGGGCGAACTACACGGTTTACTCCGCCACCAAGGCCGCGATCGTGAATCTCACCCAGGCGCTCGCGGACGAGTGGAGCGCGGATGGCATCCGGGTGAACTGCATCAGCCCCAGCCGGACGGCGACACCCATGCGGACCAGGGCTTTTGGGGCGGAGGAGGAAGGATCCCTGCTCCCCGCGGCAGCTGTGGCCGGGGCGAGCGTCCAGGTCCTGGCGTCGGCCATGACCGGGCAGGTGGTGGATGTCCGGCTTCCGTACACGGACCCGTCCAAAGATTCGGAACTGGTGGCGCAGCCATGAGCCAGGACGTCGAGACCCGGGACGGCCCGCTGGCTCCCGGGGCTCTGGCTGTTCAGGTGCCGGCCGGGAGCGGCAGCTACAGCCACAGCCTCTGGGCGGACAGGGTGTCACTTACCCTGACAGGACCGCCCATCCCGGCGGGCACAACCCTGTCCATCCGGCTGGGCGACAGGCCCATCTGGAGCGTCCATACGGGCGAGGCTGCCAGGGCCGGTGCCGGCGGCTGCACCATCGACTGGCCGCCGGCCCTGGCCGTCCGCCTGTCCGGCTGGGCACAGCTCGCGGTGCTGCAAGACGGAAAGGCGTTGTGTCCGACGGCGACGGTCATCTTTGATGACTCACCCCACCAGTTCTCGCTGGAGGAGCCGGGCACCGGGGTGCCCCAGATTATCAACAAGTGGGGGCGGATCGCGCGGAACTTCGAAGG
Source organism: Arthrobacter sp. K41 (assembly GCF_059089645.1). Classification (NCBI taxonomy): domain Bacteria; kingdom Bacillati; phylum Actinomycetota; class Actinomycetes; order Micrococcales; family Micrococcaceae; genus Arthrobacter; species Arthrobacter sp. K41. The sequence continues at coordinate 243,765 of NZ_JBNHEW010000004.1, forward strand.
CCAGCGGGCCTACCTGATTGATGAGGCGTTGGACGAGGCCTGCACGCTGGTTGAGTTGATGCGGAACCGCGGCCACGAATTGTTCGTCACAGGCGGCACGCTCCTGGGGCCTGTCCGGGACGGGCACGTCATGCCCGGTGACGACGACGTGGACCTTGCCTACCTCAGCAGGTACGAAAACCCCTCGGACATCGCTTTGGAGGGCTTCGAGCTGGAACGGGCCCTGCATGCGGAGGGTTACGAAACCGTCCGGCATTCCGCCGGGCACCTGCAGCTGCTCTTTCCCGGAGCGGACGGGACGGACAGGTTTTACCTGGACATCTTCACGTACTTCAACGTGGGCGGCTGGTTCCACGGAACCTTCCATGCCCGCGAGCGCGCCGAGGAAGTAACCATCTTCCCGTTGCGGAACCTCACCATCAACGGCAGGGAACTGCCAATGCCGGCCGAGCCGGAGCAGATGCTTGAGGCGATCTACGGTCCCGGCTGGCACACCCCCGATCCGGCGTTCCGTTTCGTCACGCCACCGCCGGCACGCCGCCGTTATGACACCTGGCTGGGCGGCCTGGACTGGGACCGGGAGAACTGGGAGGACCACCACCGGGCGCTGCTTCAGCGGACAGCCGGGCACGATGCCGGCCAGACACCCTCGGCCTGGGCAGCGGAGCTGGCCCGCGGACTGCCCCCGGGGTCACGCATCCTGGAGCTGGGCTGCGGACTCGGCGCGGACGCGAAGCATTTCGCGGAACAGGGGCACCACGTAGTGGCCGTTGACTACAGCAGGCCGGCGCTCCAATACCTGCAAACGCAGCCGTGCGGGTCCGGGACACTGGAGGCCCGGCGGGTCAACCTCAACTCGCTCCGGCAAACTGCACCACTGGCCAGACTGACCAATGACGGTGCTGGTCCGCTGCATGTGTACTCGCGCCTTTTGCTGAATTCGCTGGACTGGCAGGGCCGGGAGAACACGTTGGGGCTGATCCGGCAGCTTCTGCGGAACCAGGGCCAAACTGCGGCAGCGTTCCTGGAAGTACAGGTGGCGGAGCCGCGGCCGGCCTTCCCGGATTGCCGCTTCTACGGGCCCATCGATGTTGGCGACCTGAAAGGCAGCCTCGCTGAACTGGGGCTGCAGGCAGAGGATGTTCCACCACAACCAGGGGGCCTGGACGATGGCGCCCTTCCCACCCGACGAGTGAAAGTGAGGGCCTTGCCATGAATGATCCACTGATTGACGCCATCCACGAGCACGAGCCCCTGGCCGACCCGCTGGAAGAGGTAAATTTGCGGCTGGCCATCGCCGCAACAGATATTGCTGAGCTGCGCGCCGAGGTTCTCCGGCTGGACCGGGACCTTGACGAGTCCCGGCGGTTAAACCGAAGGGCTGCGGAGCTGCTGGACCTCGTCTACGAGCACCTGGCCGCCAACCCTGGCCGCCCCGCCGCTGGGGCCGGTACCTTTGACCGCGCCGGCACCCGGCCGGGCGGCGCGCAGGCTCCTGCTTTCCAAGGCGAAGGCGCCGGTTTATGAGCGCACTCGAAATTATCGGCGCCTTTGAAAGTACGTACCTCCCGCGCCATGACAAGGACATCTTCGAGTCCACTGCCCACGACGTCCAGTGGAAGCAGGACCTCGAACTGCTGGCCAGCTGCGGAGTTCAAAGGCTGCGGTATCCGGTGCGCTGGCACCGGGTGGAAGCCGAGGAAGGCGTCTTCAGCTGGCAGGACACGGACAGGGTGCTGCACTATCTGCGCGACCACGGTTTCCAGCCCATCGTGGACCTGGTGCACCACACCAGCTATCCCCGGTGGATGGAAGGGGGCTTTGCGGATCCCCGCTTCCATTCCGCCTACCTGCGGTACACGGAGGAGTTTGCCCGGCGCTACCCCTGGGTGGAGGAATACACCCTCTTTAATGAGCCCTTCTCCACCCTGTTCCTCACCGGGCATGAGGGCATCTGGCCGCCCTACCAGAAGGGCATGGACAACTTTGTGAGCCAGATCCTCAACGTGCTGCCGGCCGTGGCAGAGGCGAGCCGCGCCTATGCGGACCTGCTGCCCGGCGCCAAGCATGTATGGGTGGACACCTGTGAACACCACACCGGTGAGGGTTCCGGCGGAAGCGCCTACGCTGCCATGGCCAACGAACGCCGCTTCCTGGTGCTGGACAGCTTCCTCGGCAAGGGCTACGACCCGGACGGCCCCGTGGCGGACCTGCTAAGCGAAGCCGGGGGAGAGAGGCTGCAGGACCTGGAGCCGGGACGGGTCGATGTGTTGGGGCTGGACTATTACGCGCACTGCCAGTGGCACTTCGATGACCTCGGCGGCTCGCCCAACACTCCGTATCCCCTGCCGCTCGCCCAGCAGATCTACCTGTACTGGGACCGCTACCGGCTGCCGTGCCTGCTGACGGAAACCAACATCCGCGGCCGCACATCTGACCGTGCCACCTGGTTCAAGTACGTGCTGGAGCAGTGCGAACGGGCGCAGCAGATGGGGGTTCCCCTTGAAGGCCTGTGCTGGTTCCCGGTGATCGACTCCACGGACTGGAACACGCTCCTGTACCGCAGCGACGGCTCCATCGACCCTGTGGGCGTGTATTGGCTGGACGATGAGCTGGCCCGCCAGCCGTCAGCCATGTCGGAGTCGTACGCGAAAGCCGCCGCCGGCACGCCGTCGAGTGAGCTCCCGGCCTTCACGCTGGGCGAACCCGTCGCCACATGGCTGCGCGGTTACGAGCAACAAATGTCGCATTGGAACTGGACAGCTGCCCCTGATGCGGATCAGGGAAACAGCCTGCCCAATACGCAGACCAAGATGGAATTGAGGATAGTCAATGCAGAGTGAACTGATCGTCTTGTCGCATCTTCGCTGGGACTGGGTATGGCAGCGTCCCCAGCACCTCGTGTCCCGGCTGGGCTCCCGCTGTTCGACATGGTACGTGGAGGAGCCGCTCACGCCCGCGCCCGATTTCGGTGGACCCAACCGCATGAACCACACGAAAGTGGACGGGCTGAACCGCGCCTGGCTGGAGATCCCGGAGCAGGGCCACCACGTGGGCTTTTTCGACGACGTCCTCCCGGATTACATCGAGCAGTTGCCCGGGCTGGTGGGCCCGCAGGCCGGCGAGCGTGTGGTGTGGATGTACACCCCACTGTCGCTGGAACTGGCCCTCGCGCTTAACCCCACCACGCTCGTGTATGACGTCATGGACGATCTCGCCGCCTTCAAGGATGCCCCGCCGGAGCTGGTAGTGAGGCAACGGCAGGCGCTCCGCAGGGCCGACGTCGTCTTTGCCGGGGGCCGCTCGCTGCACAGGTCGATGGTGCGGCAGGGCCGCGCGGACACACTGCTCTTCCCCAGCGGCGTGGAGCCGGAGCACTACCGGACCCCGACGGCGGCACCCCGGGTTCCCGGGCAGCGTCCGGTGGCGGGGTACGTGGGAGTGCTGGACGAACGGCTGGACCTGGGCCTCGTCGCAGATCTTGCCCGGGCACTGCCGGAATGGGACATCAGGATGTACGGGCCGGTGGCCAAGATCGACCCGGCCAGCCTGCCGCAGGCGCCCAACATCAGCTATAAGGGGTACACCAGCTATGCGGACCTGCCGGCAGCGATGGCTGGCCTGGATGTGGCCCTGATGCCGTTCGCGTTGAATGAGGCCACACGCTCCATCAGCCCCACCAAAACCCTGGAGTACCTCGCGGCCGGACTGCCGGTGGTTTCCACGCGGGTTCCGGATGTGGTGGCGGACTTCCCCGGCGTGGTGCACCTGCGTGACGACGGCGCCGGCTTTGCCGCCCTGTGCCGAAGGCTTGGCCAGCGGGACCCGTCGCGTGGGCCCAAGGCCAACACCCGTGAGCTGCTGAAGAAGTACCACTGGGATGCGATTGCCGCCCGGATGGCGGAGTCGGTTTTTGCAGCAGGATTGCAGGAACCGGAACCGGTTGACGCCGAGGCGACAGCCTGATTGTGTTCTGGAACCCCCACAAGTTGCCCTACAAGAGGAGGAGCTGAACAACGATGAACGAAGTACCCCTTCACAAGGAACTGCCACTGCCGGACTACGACCACCTGCCGGTGGGAACTTTGCCGTCGCGCATCTCCGGCCTGGAAGAGGCGCAAGTGGCGCAGCTGATCACCTACGAGAAGGCCCACGGGAACCGCCTGCCCATCATGCAGATCCTCGAAAAGAGGCTTCATGACCTGCAGGGCGGTACGGTGCCCCGCGGCCCACAGGCGCCCAGCACCCCGGAGGTCAACACCGGCACGCCGGACACCCCGCAGACGGCCAGTGTTCCCGGACCGCCCATCAATCCGCCGTCGCAAGGTGATCCCACCAACCCTGCGCAGCCCCGGTGAGCCATGGAGCAGCATCACGGAGTCGAGGACCACGACGGTCCCGACCACGACGGCCCGGAGCGCCCCGCCCCGGATGATGCCGGCGGGGATAACGGCGGCCCGGAAAACCAAAGCGGCGAGGACCTTCACGCGTTCGTCAGGTCCCGCCGGGCCGAGTTGGAGGGCCAGTTGGCTGAGTGGGTGCGCGTGCCCGGCGTGCTGGGTGACCCCGGGCACGTGCAGGACCTGCTCCGCTCCGCCAACTGGCTCGCCGGCGAGTTCCGTCACGTCGGCTTCCCGGTGGTGGAGGTTTTCACCACCGGGGAGTCCCACGCCGTGTACGCAGAATGGTGTGAGGCACCCGGCGCACCCACGGTCCTGGTTTACAGCCATCACGATGTACGGGTGGCCAAGCCCGGGCAGTGGGACCAGACTGCCCCGTTCGAGCCGGTGGTTCGCGACGGCAGGCTGTACGGGCGGGGCAGTTCGGATGCCAAGGGCCAGGTTCTGGCCCACCTGTGGGGGCTGCGCGCGCACCTGCACCAGCAGTCCACACGCTCTCCCACTTATGACCCCCAAAACCCGGACGCTCTCTCACTTAACGCACCCCAAACCCCAACGCTCCTGCAGTCCCCGGCGCCGGCCCTTAACCTGAAGTTCCTTGTCGAGGGGGAGGAGGAGGGCGGCTCGCCGCACCTGGCTGAGCTGCTCGAGGAGCAGGCGGACCGGTTCAAGGCGGACCTTGTGGTGTTCTCGGACACCCTGCTCTTCCGGGAGGATTATCCGGCGCTGTGCCTGAGCCTGCGCGGGATGCTCAGCGCACATCTGGAAATCACCGGTCCTGAGGTGGACGTGCACAGCGGCGCCGTTTCCGGTGCCGTCCCCAATCCGGCTTTCGAACTGAGCCGGCTCCTTGCCGCCTTCCATGACAAGGATGGCCGGATTGCCATCCCGGGGTTCTACGACGACGTGGCGCCGGTGCCGGAGGAGTACCGGGAAGCGCTCGCACGCCTGCCGTTCACGGACGAGGACTGGCTTGAGCGTTCAAAGATGGGGAGCGTCACGGGCGAAGCGGGTTACTCGGTACCGGAACGCTTGTGGCTCCGCCCGGCGGTGGAAATCACGGCAATGATCGCAGGTGATCCGGCCGGAATTTCCAGCGCCGCCGTCCCGTCTGTGGCGTCCGTGGACCTGAGCCTGCGGACAGTACAGGGCCAGCGGGTGGAGAAGGTGGCTGAGCAGCTCCGGCAATGGGTCCAGGACACGGTGGGGGACAACTACGGCCACACGCTGAGCGTTGACCTGGCGACAGCCCAGGAACCGTACTGGACGCCCGAGCACCCCGCTGTCCCGGCGCTGGAGCGGGCCATGGCTGCAGGCTTCCGCTCATCAGAGGTGGGCAGGATGGGAAACGCCGGCGGCGGACCGGCCACACTGCTGAGCAGGTTATTGGACGCTCCGGTGGTGTTCTTCGGGACCGGCCTGGTGGAGGACCATTGGCACGACAGTGATGAAAGCGCCAACCTTGAGGTCCTGGTGAACGGCGCGGTGACGCTGGCCTGCTTCTGGGATGAGCTGGCGGGCATGGAACTGACAAAGGACGACGGCGATGGACACCTCAGGCATTAACGGCACCCCAGCGGGGGCGGCCGGCGCGAACGGCCGGGGCCCCGGCACGCGGACATTCGGGGTGGAGGAGGAGCTGCTCCTGGTGGACCCCGGCAGCGGGGATGCGGTTCCGGTAGCGGGCGCCCTTCTGGACCTGTACGTCCGCCCGCTGGAGTCCCGCAACGGTCCTGTCCTCACGGCCGAGTTCCAGCAGGAGATGATCGAGGTGGTCACCCCGCCCCAATCGACGTTGGCTGCCCTGGAAGCGGACATTGTTGCCGGGCGGGCCATCGCGCACCAGGCGGCTGAGGACGTGGGGGTCAGGGTGGCAGCGCTGGCCACCTCGCCACTTCCGGCAGATCCCCATCCCGTGCAGCTCCGGCGGTTCAAAGCCATGGCGAAGGAGTATGGGCTTACCGCCCGTGAGCAGCTCACGTGCGGCTGCCACATCCATGTCTCCGTGGAGTCGGCGGAGGAGGGCGTGGCGGTTCTGGACCGGATCCGGAACTGGCTGCCGGTGCTGATCGCCCTGAGCGCCAACTCCCCGTTCTGGCACGGCGAAGACACCGGCTACGCCAGTTACCGCTCCCAGGTGTGGAACCGGTGGCCGTCCGCCGGTCCGCTTGAAGTCCTCCGTACCCCGGAGGCCTACTATCAGCTGGTGCAGGACATGGTGGGCACCGGCGTCGCGCTGGACGAGGGGATGATTTATTTTGACGCCCGGCTTTCCCGGCACTACCCCACCGTGGAGCTACGGCTTGCGGATGTCTGCCTCCGGCCGGAGAACACCGTGCTGCTGGCCGGCATCGCCCGCGGACTGGTGGAGACGGCGGCGCGGGAGTGGCGGCAGGGCGTCGAGCCGGCGGTGGTTCCCACTGCGCTGCTGCGGCTGGCGGGCTGGAAGGCGAGCAGGTGGGGGCTGCGCGGAGAGCTCCTCGATCCGGTGACAAGCCGGCCGGCGCCCGCTCTCGCCGTCGTTAATGCCCTGATGAACCACGTACGCAAGGCCCTGGAAGACATCGGGGACCTGGAACGGGTGGAGGAGCTGATGGACGATCTGCTCAACGCCGGCACGGGCGCAGCCCGGCAGCTTGAGGTCCTGCACCGCACCGGGGACCTGGAGGACGTTGTACGGGACGCGGCCGACTGCACTGTCCGGGTCCCAGCCAAGGAGGACTAGAGAGCAGTGTTGCGCGGGGCGAACATGATCACGGCGACTCCGAGCAGGCAGATGGCGGAACCTGCGATGTCCCATTTGTCCGGCCGGAAGCCGTCAAAGACGATGCCCCAGACAAGGGAGCCCGCCACGAACACGCCCCCGTAGGCGGCGAGGATCCGGCCGAAGTGTGCATCAGGCTGCAGGGTAGCAGCGAAACCGTAGATGCCCAGTGCGATAACGCCCAGGCCGGCCCACCACCACTCCTTGCCTTCCCTGACCGACTGCCAGACCAGCCAGGCGCCGCCGATTTCAGCGGCGGCGGCAAGGATAAACAGCAGAATTGTTTTCGCGATGGTCACAGGGCTATTTTCGCAGCTCTATCCGGCTGCTCAGGGCGGCCACGGTGCGCAGGGCCCCAGTGCCGCCGATTCAGGAGCTGGCTTCGTCGGCCCCGTGCGGCAGGACCACGCGGTCCGCAGCTTGTGCCGCGAGGGGGAACAGGAGGAGCAGTAGGCCCACACCCGCTGCCGCGCCGATGAGCTGGGCGATGATGAAAGCAGGTACCGATGCCGGTGCGATGCCGGCGAACGTGTCGCTGAAGATGCGGCCGATGGTTACTGCCGGGTTGGCGAACGACGTCGAGGACGTGAACCAGTACGCGGCCCCGATATAGGCGCCTACCGCCGGTGCGGCAAGGGCGCCCCGCTGGGTGGCGGCAAGGGCGAAGATCAGCAGGATAAGGCCGGCGGTGGCCACAACTTCGCTGAGCAGATGGCCGCCGGTGGCGCGGTCCTTCCCGGAAAGGGAAGTCCCTACCTCGAACATGGCGTTCGCGATCACGCTGCCGCTGACCGCGCCGAGTGTTTGGGCCGCAACATAGGTGCCCACCTCCGGCAGGGTGAGGCCCGTCCCGCTGCGCCGCCCCAGGAGCCAGTCCACGAGGGAGACCACCGGGTTGAAGTGCGCTCCGCTGACGGGCCCGAACAGAAGGATCAGGACGGTCAGGCCCAGCACCGTCGCGGTGCTGTTCTGCAACAGCTGCAGGCCGACGTCGTTGGGTGAGAGCTGCTGGGCCATAATCCCGGAACCGACAATGATCATGACGAGCAGGCTGGTGCCCAGAAGCTCAGCGACGGCGCGGCGCCACAGCGGTGGCTGGTTGGTAGTCATGGCTTCAAGCTTGACCCACGAAATTATCTCAGTCAAAATTGAGGCAATGAAAACTGAGCTTGCTGACACTTTCCACTTGCGGGTGGCCAAGCATGCTGCCCTCGCTGACCCTGCGCGGTTGCGGATCGTTGATCTGCTCACCCTCGGGGACTTTTCCCCCACGGAACTGCAGGCCGAACTCGGGATGCCGTCCAACCTGCTGTCCCATCACCTGCGCGCCCTGGAAGGAGCGGGGCTGGCAACCCGGCACCGCTCCGAGGCCGATAAGCGCCGCAGCTACATCCGCCTGGCTGCCGGGGCACTCGAAGGGCTGGCGCCCGGCGCTGAACACGGCGCCGCCCGCGTTTTATTTGTCTGCACGCGCAACAGCGCCCGTTCCCAACTGGCGGCCGCCCTCTGGCAGCAGGCCAGCGACATCCCTTCAACCTCTGCCGGCACGCACCCGGCGGACCGTATCGCGCAAGGAGCCATCGACGTCGCCCGCCGCCACGGCGTGGATCTTCCGGAGGTCCGGCCCAGGAAGCTGGGACCGGTGACCGGCGGCGACTTTGTCATCACGGTATGCGATAACGCCCATGAGGAGCTTTCCGGCCTCGGCGGCGTCCACTGGTCGGTTCCGGATCCCCTTCGGACCAACACGGTGGAAGCCTTTGAATACGCCTTCAACGATCTTTCCCACCGCATCAGCGACCTCGCGCCGCGGATGCTCGCGGCCTGAACGTTTGCCGCACCATATTGACAACCATCAATGCACTGTCCCATACTTCCTGCATCGATCAACTTCAATATATGATGCGGGAGGTGCGGTCGCGGCGATAAACCCAGCGTCCCCTAACCCCCAGGAGCAAACTATGAGTACCGAAACCGCCAAGAAGCCCTCCGTCCTGTTTGTCTGCGTCCACAACGCCGGGCGCTCCCAGATGGCCGCCGCCTTCCTCACCAGCCTCGGCAAGGGCGAGATTGAAGTCCGCTCCGCCGGGTCCCAGCCGGCGGAGCAGATCAACCCCGCCGCCGTCGAAGCGATGGCAGAACTGGGCATCGACATGTCCGCCGAGGTGCCGAAGGTCCTGACCACCGAGGCCGTGAAGGAGTCGGACGTCGTCATCACTATGGGCTGCGGCGACGAGTGCCCGTACTTCCCGAGCAAGCGCTACGAGGACTGGGTTCTGGAAGACCCGGCAGGCAAGGGCGTCGACTCCGTCCGGCCCATCCGTGACCAGATCAAAACCCGCATCGAGGGCCTGATCGAGTCCCTTATCCCCGCCGCCAAATAGCCCGTTCCGGACACCAGGAGAGACATCCATGAGCAGCAACAACGTCACAAGCGGACCGGCCAAGGCCGAGCAGCTGATCATTATCGGTTCCGGGCCCGCCGGGTACACGGCCGCAATCTATGCCGCGCGCGCCGGCCTTGAGCCGCTGGTGCTGGCCGGGTCCGTCACTGCGGGCGGTGCATTGATGAACACCACGGAGGTGGAGAACTTCCCCGGTTTCCCGGGCGGTATCCAGGGGCCGGAGCTGATGGACGGGCTGCAGGAGCAGGCGGAGAAGTTCGGCGCGAAGGTGGTGTTCGACGACGTCACTGATGTTGCGCTGAAGGGTCACCTCAAGCGCGTGGTCACCGGCGGCGGCGAGGCTTATGAGGCTCCGGCGGTCATCCTGGCTACCGGTTCGGCCTATAAGGAGCTCGGGCTTCCGGAGGAGAAGAAGTTCAGCGGCCATGGTGTTTCCTGGTGCGCCACCTGCGACGGGTTCTTCTTCCGCGAGCAGGACATCATCGTGGTCGGCGGCGGGGATTCGGCGATGGAAGAGGCCATGTTCCTGACCCGGTTCGGCAAGTCCGTGACCGTCGTCGTCCGCAAGGGCGAGCTGCGCGCCTCCCGGATTATGGCGCAGCGGGCCAAGGACAACCCGAAGATCACCTTCGCGTGGAACTCTGCCGTCACGGCGATCCACGGGGACGGGAAGGTCTCCGGTGTGACGCTGACTGATACGCGCACGGGGGAGTCCCGCCACCAGGACGCCACCGGGATCTTCGTGGCCATCGGGCATGTGCCGCGGACGGAGCTGCTCACTGGACAGGTGGAGCTGGACGAGGACGGCTACATCAAGGTGGACTCACCCACCACCGTCACCAACCTCTCCGGCGTTTTCGCCTGCGGTGACGCCGTGGACAGCCGTTACCGCCAGGCGATCACGGCTGCCGGTACCGGATGCGCTGCCGCCCTCGACGCCGAACGCTACCTCGCTGCTTTAGAGGACGCGGACAGCATTGCCACCGCACTCGTCGAGGAACCAACCCACGCCTAAATCCTGACCAGGGGAGGAGGTGAGCGGAATGACGACAGGATGCTGCGGTGACTCCGGTTGCTGCGACGATCAGGACTGTTGCTGACCCCTTCCGCCCGGCCAGGCAGCAGGGCTTCAGGCCTCATAGGGACACTTCACGCTGCCTGGCTGGGCGCCCACCGCCTAAGTAATGAAAGAAGAGGACAGCATGGATGCGACCGCGAGCGGCCTGCCCGTTGCCGTGATCGGCGCCGGGCCCGTCGGGCTGGCCGCCGCGGCCCACTTGCTGGAGCGCGGCCTGGTGCCGGTGGTCTTCGAGTCGGGCACGACGGCGGGTGCCGCTATCGAGCAGTGGCGTCACATCCGGCTGTTCTCACCTTGGCGGTTCAACCTCGACGCCGCTGCCGTGCGTTTGCTCGAGGCTGCCGGCTGGCAATCACCCCGCCCCACCGCACTTCCGTACGGCGGTGAACTTATCGACAACTACCTCGCACCGCTGGCCGCGCTGCCGCAGATCGCCGCCCGGCTGCACACCGGCGCCCACGTTGTGGCCGTCAGCAGGCAGGGCATGGATAAAACCCACACCAGGAACCGGGGGACCACGCCGTTTTTGGTGAGGGTGCAGCACACGGACGGCGAAACCCGCGACCACGTTGTAGCGGCAGTGATCGACGCCTCCGGCACGTGGTCCCGGCGAAACCCGCTTGGTGCTTCCGGGCTGCCTGCCATTGGCGAGGACACCGCGGCGGACCGGATCTCCGCGCCCCTGCCCGACGTCGTCGGCCGGGACCGGGCGGCCTTTGCCGGCCGCCGTGTGCTGGTGGTGGGCTCCGGCCACTCCGCCGCCAACACCCTGATCAGCCTCACTAACCTCGCCAAAGAGGAAGCGGGCACCCGAATTCTTTGGGCCGTCCGCGGTCCTTCCGCCGAGAAGGCCTACGGCGGCGGGGACGCGGACGGACTGCCGGCACGGGGCCAGCTCGGCGGCCGTGTCCGGCGGCTCGTGGAGGCCGGAAAAATCGAACTTCACTCCGGCTTCTGCATCAGTTCACTGAAGTCCCTCGGCTCGCACGTGACCGTCGAAGCGGTCGATGGCCGCACCCTCGAGGCCGACGTCGTCATTCCCTGCACCGGCTTCCGCCCGGACCTGGACATCCTGCGCGAAATCCGGCTCAACCTGGACCCTGCCGTTGAGGCGCCGAAGGAGTTGGGCCCGCTGATTGATCCCGAGTTCCACTCCTGCGGTACCGTCCGGCCCCACGGTGCCAGGTTGCTGGCACACCCGGACAAGGACTTTTACATTGTGGGTATGAAGTCATATGGCCGGGCGCCGACCTTCCTGCTGGCCACCGGCTACGAACAGGTCCGTTCCGTCGCTGCTGCCCTGGCCGGTGACAGGGAGGCCGCGGAGACCGTGCAGCTGGAGCTCCCCAGGACGGGCGTCTGCTCCACCGGCGCAGAACCGGTGCTGGTCGGCATCCCCACCGGCCTGGCCCACGGCCGCTCCGGCTCTTAACTGACCTCTTATTGAAGGGAACATCGGAGGACATGGGGCAGGGGCCACGGAAGAAGCCACAGTGCGGGCTGCGTCGGGCCGGCATCGCGGTGCTCATTGTGCTGGGACTGATACTTGTGTCCACGGTGGTCAACCTGATCATGGAGTCAACAGAGAAGTCGAGCATCACTGCCTACGGCCAGCGCGTCGCCGTGAGCAGCGGCGCGCTGAACGTGTACCGGAACGGGCAGGGGACCGGCCCACCGATCGTTCTGCTCAGCGGCCTGGGAACCCCGGCGCCCGGCCTCGACTTCGCGCCTCTGGTCCGCGAGCTGCACGGCTTCGACGCGATCGTCGTCGAGGGGTTCGGTTACGGCTACAGCGATCTGGAGGCCCCTCCGCGGACCAACGAGAACATCAGCACCGAACTTCACGGCGTACTGGCAAAGCTTGAGGTTCGGCAGCCCTACATCCTGGCCGGTCACTCCATCGCCGGTTTCTACATGCTCGACTACGCCAACCGGTATCCCGCCGAGGTGGCCGCCGTCGTCGGAATCGATGCAACAGTACCCAAACCGGGAGACGGGCCAGTGCCAGGGCCGGAGTCGGGCCTCAACTGGCAGAAGGCCCTGGCCGTTACCGGCATAGTGCGTGCAGTGTCCGCCGTCGCCCCGGACTTCGTGGACCCCGCCAGTGATGCCTACACCGATGACGAGCTGCAGCGCATGCGGATGATGACCAGCTGGAACTACGGCAACCCGGCAGTAACGGATGAAACGGCCCGGATAGCGAACAACGCGGCGGCCCTGAGGGGAATGACTTATCCCGCTGACCTGCCGGTGCTGGCCCTCCTTGCCGATGACGGGTCCGGCTCAACACCCAGGAAAACGACCGCCGCCGAAAACTTGCTGAACAACGTTACACGCCACAAGATCGTCACTTTGGAAGGCCCTCACTACCTGCACTGGACCCAGTCGAAGCGTATTGCAGAGGAGATCCGGGCCTTTGTGAGCAGCAACGCGGGCTGACCCAGTCAGGCTTGGAGCTGCAGCGGCTACAGCGGGTCGGGACGCACGCGCACGGCAGCCAGCGAACGGACAAGCGCGACGGCGGTGATGGCGCCGGCCGCCATGATGGACGCCAGGACCACCACCTGGAACCGCCCGGCCTCCAGGGGGGAGGCGCCGCCGAAGATTGCCCCAACGAACGCGCCCGGCAGGGTCACCAGGCCGGTGGTTTTGGTCTGGTCCGTCGAGGGGATCAGGGCGGCATGAACAGAGTAGCGGGCCTGAGTGAGAGTGGCGCGCCGTGCCGTGGCGCCGAGGGCGAGCCAGCCTTCCACCTGGTCCCACTGCTCGTGGACCGCCTCTTGGAAGCGGTGTCCGGCAAGCACCGCGATGGTCATGCAGTTGCCGATCACTATCCCGCCTACCGCAAGGACGTAGCGCGGCTCGAGGGCCACGGCGCCTGTAGCAAAGACGACGGCGAGAGTTACCAAAATGCCGATGGCCATGGTTGCTGACACCATGGCAAAGCGCCGCCATGACCAGGCCAACCGCCGCGTTGCCGTCACAGCAGCCACGGAAAACATCACCAGCAGCGCCGCCGCCACCCAGAGCGGATCGCTGATGATGCCACCCAGAACCACACTGATGAGCGCCAACTGGGCGGCTCCCCGCAGAATGGCAACGGCCGGTGCAAGGAACGAGGGCGTCCGCGCGCCCCGGAGCACCGCGACGGTTATCAGCATCAGGATGGACACGGCCGCGAAGGTGGGTGCCAAGGCAGCGAGGGAGTCCATCAGTTCAGCCTAGCCGTGAAGCAGGGCGTCTTCAGCGGGGAGATGCAGTCAGGACTTTGTGGCTGATACCGCGGCGGTTGGCAAGGGGAATTAGACCAGGCTCGGCTGGCTTGAGAGGATGTAATCCACGGCTGCCGGGCCCTTCATGGCCAGTCCGGGCCATTCGTGCCGACCGGTGTTGCGCTCCAGCTTCGAATGTCCGTGCTGGTGCATGGCGGTCCATAAGGAGTTGGTAGGGCCCGGCCGCTCGGCGTTGAGCAGGCACCAGCTGATGTAGAGCCCGTAAATATCATCCTCCCGAAGGGCGGGCTGCTTTTCTGAGTCCTGCACAAAGCATTCGGAAAGGAAGCGGGTGTAGTTCGGGATGCTCATGAATGGCGTTCCTTCGGGTCGTGGAGCGTGACGAGCGTGTGAGTGGTAGATGTCCAGCCGAAGTGCTTCGGAGCCACGTGCGCGAAGGATGGGTCGGATACCGAAAAAGTTTCAAGCATCGTTCACAGCGGAATGACCTGCCGACGGCGGCGCAGGCACGGCAGGGTGCCTCACCCTGCCGGATAGGGGGCCTGGGTGAGTACGCGGGCCAGGTGCACGGCGTTGCGGGCGGCTCCCGCCGTTGCCGCAGCAGTTTTTTCGGGGACGCTGTCGAGGTCCTTGTAGTCCACCGTCTGCATGGCCTCTCCCACCCAGTAGGTGGCGCCTTGGGCAGGGACGGTGAAGCCGACGTCGTTCAGTGCCTGCTGCGTGTCCGCCACGGTCTTGTGGGCGCCGTCTTCGTTGCCCACCACGGCCACAATCGCAACTTTTCCGTACATGATTGGCCGCCCGGCCTCATCCGTTTCGGCCAGCTCGGCATCGAGGCGTTCAATGACCCGCTGGGCGATGCTGCTCGGGTGCCCCATCCAGATGGGGGTGGCGAGGACCAGCATGTCGGCCGCGAGGATCCTCGCGCGAATCCCGGGCCACTCGTCGCCGTCGCCCATGTCGGTTTGGACGCCGGGCATCACGTTGTGATCGACAACCCGCAGTGAGGCTCCTCCCACCCCATGGCCTGCAAGTTCATCCAGCACGTGGCGGGCCAGGAGTTCGCTGCTGGACGGGGCGGGCGAAGGTGTAAGGGAGCAGATAAGGGCAAATGCGCTGAGGTCGGCCATGGTTCATCCTTCTGTCATCGAGTCTTCCTTGGTGCCAGTCTAGGGTTCGTGGCGAACGGGAGAACGGATGGCCCGAAATGCCCTTCCGGCCAGGACGCCTTGCGCGAAAGATAACAAGTGTGCTTAGTATTTAGTTAGTAACCTTACTTACTAATTCACCAGGCTGGCTTTGAAAGTCCAGCTGCCAACCAATGGAAGCGAGTGATGATGACGGAAAACCAGTGGCCTGAGGCTTCTGCCCGAAGCGATCTCGACCAGTACGGAAACGCAGCACCAACGGATCCATCGGCAGAGCCCGAAACCTACGTCACCAAGAAGGATGCAGCCAAGGGAGAGACGTCGAAGATCGCCGGGCAGGCGGCCGGTGCGGCCCACAATGTGGCGCAGACCGCCAAGCTTGAGGCTGGAAACGTCGCGTCCGAGGCAAAGTCCAGCGCAAAGGGGCTCCTGCACGAGGCGAAGTCGGGATTGGGGAACCAGGCCGGAGCGCAGCAGCAGAAGGCCGCGGACGGGATCCGGACCATCTCCAGCCAGCTCCAGGCCATGGCTGATGCTCCTGATCAACCGGGCATCGCCGGCGACCTGGTCCGGCAGGCTGCCGAGCGCGCAACCTCCGTTGCATCCTGGGTGGAAAACAAGGAGCCCGGGGCGCTGCTGGAGGACGTCCAGTCCTTCGCCCGCCGCAAGCCCGGTATGTTCCTGCTTCTGGCCGCCGGCGCAGGCGTCCTTGCGGGCCGTCTGTTACGGGGCCTGCAGCCTGCCCCGGCGCCGGAACCTGCCATCCCGCCGCAGCCTGCACAGGCACCCGCTGCAGCAACCGGAACTGCTGCCTGGGGCGAAGAGTCGGTTTACCAGAACCATACAACGGCCCCGGCGACGTACGGCGAAACCATCTACGGCGAACCAGCGCGTCCGGCCTACTCCGGCACCGAAGCAGGCGGAGTTCCGCTCAGGGACCTGGATGATCCGTACAGCGAAATCCGTGGCGCAGAGCGCCAGCCCTAAACGTTTAAAGTCACCGCAAGACAACGGATCCACCAACCAAAGGACCAGTGCCATGAAAAAACTGCTCATCGCTTTTCTGCCCGCCATCATCAGCCGGGTCCTGAACGCCCGCAAGGCAAAGCAGCTTCGCGCAGGCCAGACCCGGCCGCCGCGGAACCGCTTCTAACCGTTGCCAGGCCGGGCAGCCCGGCTCGGATTTGTAACCAGAGCCTCCGGGCGTGTGAAAACCCCCGGAGGCTCTGCGCTGTGCGGCGACCGGGGCCACCCTCAGATCCATGCAGCACGCCGTCGCAGCCTTAGGCGGTGAGCCACCTCATCGCCTCATCCCTTGAGGTGAAGTAGCGGGTGAGGTGTGCGGGTTTGTGCCGGGCCATGTAGAAGCTGGCGATGGCTTCGTCTACCGGGGATGCGCCAACAATTGCTGCACGAGCGAGCGGCCACGGTGCGGCGAAGGCGTCCTGGGCCCGCTGGCCAATCCAGGTCATTCCGGTCATCTCCACCAGCAGCGGAAGGGTGCGTCCTGCACTAAGAACAGCAGCCCGTTCCATTAATGCTTTCGCGTCGCTTTCCGTGACTACGGCACCGGGTGCGAATGTCAAACAGAGGACCCGCCCGCACAGCTCCACAGTGCCAGTGGTTCCTTCACACCCATGTTCTTTCACAGCGCCTCCTGCGTTCCAATACTACCTAAGGCGCTTGATGACAAGGAGGGTGAGGTCATCCGTGGGGTGCAGTGGAGAGTTGATCATCGCCCTTATGGCCCCTTTCGTGTCGGTACCGGGGGCGGTGAGTGCCAGTAGTTCCGTCTGCAGTTGTTCGACGTCGTCGTTGGCGAGTTCCAGGATGCCATCGCTGGGGATGATCAGGGCGTCACCCGGCTCGAGGCGAAGCGACTCCGTTTCCCAGCGGCAACCGGGCATAATGCCAAGGGGTGGGCCGCCGGCCGGGAGCTGCGTGATCTTTCCCTCGCCTGTGGAGTGGTGGGCGATGCCGTGCCCGGCGTCGGAATAGCGGACAATTCCTGTTTCGACGTCGAGGTCGGCATGAAACGCGGTAACGAACACGTCATCGAGAGCCAGTTCGTCGTGCAGCTGGTTTGAAACCGCGGTCAGGGCCTCGCCTGGCTCGACAGGGCCGGTGGAACGCAACCGGGATTGGACGGTGGCAGCCAAAATGGCCGGGCCTGTTCCCTTTCCCATCACGTCCGCCACAGTGAACCGCAGCAACTTGTCCTCAATCTGCCAGTCGTAAAAGTCCCCGGCCAGGTCGCCGGCGGGCCGGGTTAGTGCGTGGAGTTCGTAACCGGGCAGCGCGGGAGGAGCGGCAGGCGCGTGGGCACGCTGAATCTTTGCTGCGTTCTTCATATCGGCGCGGACGTTGATTTCGCGCTGGACGATGGCGGCGAGATCGCGAAGTATCTGCTCCTGCTCAGGGGTGAAAGTCCGTGGCTCCTGGTCGATGAGGCAGAGCGTTCCGATGTTCCAGCCGCCGGGTCCCTGCAGCGGCTGCCCGGCGTAGAAACGGATGTTGGGCTGGCCCAGAACCAGCGGGTTGCTCCGGAACCGATCGTCCTGGCGTGCATCTTCGATAACCAGGGTATTGGGGGTCTTGATGGTGTGGGTACAAAATGCATCCGCCCGGGGGATTACCCGTTCCAGGCTTCCGGCCAGGGATTTGAGATACTGGCGGTCATCCGCAACAAGGGCGACAGTTGCTGTGCTGACTCCAAAAAGTTGCTGGGCCAGCCGGGTGATCCGGTCGAAGCCCTCTTCAGCAGGACTGTCGAGAAGTTCTGTCGCCGCCAACGACGCCAGCCGGTTCTTCTCCTCTTCCGCTGCTGCTTCTGAAGTCTGCTCACCCATTGGCTATCTGCCTCCTTTTGCCGGATACCGACATACCCAACTATGTCATCCTAAATTGCATGAGCCGGACGACGCCTAACTGGCGGTAAAGCTTTCGCTGACAGCGTGGCCGCATGGCTGCCGCCACCCAGGAACCGGAGTCAGTCCCCAATAGGAGCCGGTTTGGGTGCGGCCGGTACCGTCTCTCCAACCCGGGGCCGCCTTCTGATGATGACGTTATTGGTGCAGTGGACTGAAGTGGAAGAGCTGCTTTCCACCATGTTTCGCGGAATCCAATACCCGTCCACAACTTCGAATCGGGACGACAGGGGGTAGAAAGGGTGATCGGGTGTCAGATGCATCTAACTTCCTAATTTGCGGGTGCGCTTTGCCGTAAGACGTTCGTAGTGCTCGCAAGAAAGGATGGGTGCTGCGTTTGGACACTGATTACCCGGCAGGGGAATCTGCAGTCCACTGCCGGGCAATTGGTTGTTTGGTATGGGTGCTGACGCTGTTACTGCCGTGCCGCCAGCGCGTTTTTCAGTGCCTGCGCTGACGAGCTGCTGCTGTTGATGCGCCAGTCCGCTTCCTTGTTGAAATGGAACCAGGTGATGGCGGTGACGTCACCCTGGGCCGCCAGGTAGCTGATCAACGAGGTGTTCCAGTCGGCTTTGGAGCCGCCCTGCTCCGCGGAAGATGTTTCAGCGATCAGGATTTCCTTGCCCGGCGCCAGGGAACGGAGCTCGGAGATGCCCTGGCCGAAGAGCTGTGAGGGCGTCTGCCAGGCGCTCCATGTTGCCGATGTGCCCCAGTTGTAGCCGTCAAGGGCGACGGCGTCCACGTAGGCGGCGCCGGGGTACAGCCCGGCCAGCGGCGTGGATCCCCAGTAGGGGACATTGGGGTTCCATACCCAGGTGATGTTCGAGGCACCGGTGGATTCGACGACGTCGTGGACGTGACGCCAGGCCGCCACGTAATCGCCGGTGGTGTTGCCGTTGATGCCTTCGGCCCAGGGGTACCAGTCGCCGTTCATCTCGTGCCCGAACCGCAACATGACCGGGTGCCCCCAGGCAGTTAGGGACTGTCCCCAGCTCAGAAGGTGGGTATCAAAATCACCGGCTGCGATCCGGTCCAGGGAGTAGGCGGGCTGGTCCGTGCCGCCGCCCCAGGCCCAGGGTTCCCAGGTTAGCAGCGTTATTGCTCCCCGGGCCCTGACTGCTTCGAGTTCGGTAAGCGGCGGGGCCTGGTTGAAGTCTTTGTAGGAGAGGATGATGGACGGCGCTTCGCCGGCCAGGGCAGCGACTTCGTCCAGCTCCGCGCCCGCCAGCGGGCCGCCGGGGACACCGGCCCCGAAGCGCAGGAGCGCCCTGGTAGGGGCTTCGGCTGCCGGTGCAGGTGCCGGAGCGGGAGCTTCCTGGCTGTCTTCCGTTGTGGTGGACGGTGAGCTGTACGTGACGGTGAAGCTGGCCGCGGCTGTGGTCCTGCCCGAGGCTGCCTGGATTACGACGGCGGGATCGTTCGTCACCGGGATCACCAGGTCAACCTTAAAGTAGCCCGACGCGCTGGCCGTAAAAGCAACGGCGGCCGTGCCGCCGGTGACTGTTCCTGCGGCCTTTTTCGGAAAGCCGGTCCCGGTGACCGTCACCGAAGTTCCCGCTGGCCCAGACGTAGGGCTGAGACTGATTGAGGCACCTGCGGCCTGCACGGCCGGGGCCGTACCCGTCACTGTCCAGGCCACAAGCGCCAGGACGCATGCCACAAAACGTAGCGTTTTCATTCCACTCCAAAAACAGTTCC
This sequence comes from Arthrobacter sp. K41, assembly GCF_059089645.1. Taxonomy (NCBI): domain Bacteria; kingdom Bacillati; phylum Actinomycetota; class Actinomycetes; order Micrococcales; family Micrococcaceae; genus Arthrobacter; species Arthrobacter sp. K41. Next base: position 263,418 of record NZ_JBNHEW010000004.1, read on the forward strand.
GTCCCCGAACGGAGTCAGGGAGCATGAGGGCACGATCCACCCCCTTCCCTTCAAGTTTTAGGCATTCTGCGCCCTCAGCCCCGCCGTATCAGCGCAGGATTTGCAGAGGATTCTGCAAGCCCGGCTGGCCCCTTGAAGGCACGTCAGACGGACCAATTCCAGGCGCGCGGCTTGCATGACGGATAGGAAGTGTGCTTACTATTTAGGTAGAAAGCATGCTTACTAATGCTTCCAGTTTTGTCTTCACGCAGCATCAAGTTAGTACCAAGAAGGAGATACACATGATCAGCACTGAGAACCTTTCTGCACTGACCACTGCCGGCGGACACGTCGTAGGTTCCGATGGAAGCAAGATCGGCTCCATCGGCCAGATTTACGTGGATGACCAGACTGCCGAGCCCACCTGGGTCACGGTCAAGACCGGGCTTTTTGGCACGCACGAGTCCTTCGCCCCGCTGGAGGCCGCTACGCAGGACGGCAACGATATCGTCCTCGCCCACACCAAGGACAAGGTCAAGGACGCCCCCCGGGTCGCCCCGGACGGGCACCTGGAACCGGCCGAGGAAGACCAGCTCTACACCTACTATGGCCTGGGCACCGGTCAGGGGTTCACGGGCAACGGATACGCCGCCGGCACCGCAGAGGACACCGTGGGCCGCGGAACCGTTGGCCACGACACCTCCGGTCCCACCACCGATGAGGCGATGACCCGCTCGGAGGAACAGCTCCACGTCGGCACGCGCAAGGAAGAAGCCGGCCGGGCACGGCTGCGCAAGTACGTGGTCACCGAGAACGTCACCACCACGGTCCCGGTCCAGCGTGAAGAGGTCCGGATCGAACGCGAACCGATCACCGACGCCAACCGCGGCGACGCCCTGGACGGCCCGGCCATCAGCGAGGAAGAGCACGAAGTCATCCTGCACGAGGAACGCCCGGTAGTGGAGAAGGAAACCGTCCCGGTCGAGCGCGTGCGCCTGGACAAGGAAACGGTCACCAGCGAGCACACCGTCACCGAGGAAGTCCGCAAGGAAAACATCGAACTCGACGACGACGGCATCACCCGCCGCTAAACCACTCCGGAATCCTCATCCGATTCCCCACGCACGGCCCGTCCTCCCCCGAGGACGGGCCGTGCTTTTTCTGTGTGCCGGACACTTGTTCCCGGTCCTGCGGGGGCACAGAATAGTAGCTGTTCCCACGTCAGCGGCTCAGCGCTTCTGAGGCACGCGGCGGCAAGCGCTGCGGTGCCTTTCCTCACCGGAAACTTCAAACGGCGGTCAAGCTGATGAAATCGCCTGGTTCCCCTGGCTCTGTCCTGTCGCTCACCAAACGGCACCCGGTGGCGGCCTTCGTGGTCATTGCCATCGCGCTGTCATGGACCGTCCAGATCCTTTCCCTCCTGCTGCTGGGAAACATCCTGCCGGGAATCCTTGCCGAACTCCTGATCCTGCTGGGAACGGCAGTCCTGGTAACGGCGGCGGCGGACGGCCGGCCCGCCGTCCGCGAGCTCTTCCGCAGGGCATTCTGCTGGAGGGTGGGGGCGGGGTGGTACATGGCAGCGCTGCTGGCACTTCCTGCACTGACGGCGCTCATCGCTGCGGTCACCGGGACGATCCACCCGCCGGCCGACGGCTGGTGGCCGTTGACGGGCAATTACCTGCTGAACACTGTGATTATTGGTGCCCTCCTGGGCAACATCTGGGAGGAGCTCGCCTGGACCGGGGTGGTGCAGCACCGGCTTATGGAGCGGCATGGACCCGTAGTTGCTGCCTTGCTGACGGCCATCCCGTTCGCACTCATCCATCTGCCGTTCGCCTTCGCCGAGCGGGGCTTCACCGGCACTCCATGGTCCGACGTCGCGGTCTCCTGGGCGGTCCTTTTCCTTTTCGCACCGTTCTTCCGCCTGCTCATGGGGATCGCCTACCTGGGAACGGGCTACAGCCTGCTCATAGTGGGGCTGCTGCACGCCTCCTTCAACGCCTCTGCCTCCACGAAGCTGGACGTGTTCGACGGCGAGTGGCAGCAGATTGCCGCTGTGATCGTCCTGCTGGGAGTGGTGGCCGCCGCCTCCCGGGCTTGGCGCCTGCGGGCTGCACCGGCTGAAGGAGGCCAGGACGCCCGCACAGTCCGGCGCCCCACAAAGGGCTCAAGCGCCAACACCACCGGCGACAGCGACGGACCGCGTTACGCCCGTTGATCGAAAAGAGAAAAGCCGATGGTTCCTCAATTTCGTTCAACCCCCTGGCCTGATACTCCGGAGCGGACAGGCGCCGGGACCGGCCGGCTCCGCCACTGGACAGCCCGTCATGGGTTGCTGGCCTATACGGTGATGGCGTATGGGATTGCCTGGCCTTTGTTGGTCGGAGGATTCTTCGGAACTGAGGCCGGCACCTTGGACCCCGAAGGCGGGCTGGTTGCCGTCATGAACCAGGTGGCCTCCGCGGCCCCGTTGCTTGCTGCCGTGGTGGTCCTGGCCCTCAGCCAGGGTAGGCGTGGCCTGGCCTGGCTGGCGGGGAGCCTCGTCCGGTGGCGGGTCCATCCCTTGTGGTACGCGTTCGTTTTTCTCGCTGTCCCGCTTCTCGGGGTAGCCGCCACCTGGGCGTTCCACCCGGGGGCAACAGTTGCAGCCCTGGGGCAGAACTGGCCGCTGCTCTACACGCAGTTGCCATTGGGTATTTTGAGCATTGCCGTTTTCACCGGTCTGGCTGAGGAACCTGGATGGCGCGGCTACGCCCAGCCAGCTGCCAATCGGCGTTTCCATCCCTTGCTTGCCGCGCTGGTCGTGTCAGTGATCTGGGCACTCTGGCACCTTCCAAACGCCTTGTTTGTGCAAAACCATGCCGAGACCCTCGCCCATCTGCTGGCCACAGTGGTCAACGGCTTCGTCCTGGCCTGGGCTTACAACTCCACCAGCGGCAGCGTCCTCATCGTGATGCTTCTCCACGGAGCCCAGAATGCTACAGGGGGACTGGTAATTCGACTGTTCGACGGATCCGGGGACGGGCCGACAGCCACCATGTACTACCTGATCTCGGCGTTGGCGTTCGGTGTTTTGATGGCGGTCGTGACGGTCCTGACCCGGGGGCGATTGGGCCTCTCTTTTCCAGGAGGCATGATTCAGGCTGAAACTGGCTCCCGGGGCCAAGCCTGAGAATTCCTGCAACCACCCGCCGTGCTCAAGGCGTGGAGATGGGTTCCTCGAGAAGCCAGTGCAAAGCCTCGGTCCTGTTCGTGAAGAACCGGGTGGGACACGGATGGCTGCCAGGACCGCGAAAGCCGGCAATCACGCGGTCCACCGGATTGGAGCCGAGCAGCGCAATGCGCGAAGCCGCACTGGGAGTTGAGAAAGCGGCACGGGCTGCGTGGCTGACTGTTTCGACGCTGGTCATCTCCACCAGCAGGGGGCGGCTCTTGCCATGGCAGACGTCATTAACCTCCGCCATGGCAGCGTTAATATCCGCTTCTCCCAGGATGGCTTTGGGGGACCAAACCAAGTGGAGGACCCCCTCCGGGCCGAGCGCCAAAGTCCCCTTCCCGCCGTCGATCATTTTCGTCTCCATGACGCACCCCTCCAGTCGGCGCTCGTGCGAAGCTTGCTACCGCCCATCACGGTCAAAGCGTACTTCCAACAACCTGCAGGCCTCTGGCCGACTTCCGTACTTGCCGGCTACAGGGCAGCCAGCAGGTCCTTCATCTCCTGAATTTCGGCTTCCTGCGAGCTGGCGATGTCCTTGCTGAGCTGGACCGCGTCGCTGTTCTTGCCGTCGGTGGTTTCGGTCCTGGCCATCGTGACGGCACCTTCATGGTGGGCGATCATCTGGGTCAGGAACAGCCTGGCCGCCTCGGTGCCCTGGGCGGCCTCGAGCTTTGCCATGTCATCCTCGCCCATCATCCCCGACATGCTGTGCCCGGATGCCTTATGCGTGGGCATCTGGGTGGGCTGGCCCCAGCTTTGAAGCCAACCGGTCATCTTCTCGATCTCGGGGCCCTGGGCGGCCTTGATCCTGGTGGCCAGGTCCGTCACCGGCGCCGGAATGCCTTCCTTGGCAAGGATAAGATCGCTCATCTCCACCGCCTGGGCGTGGTGCGGGATCATCATCTGCGCGAACATGGTGTCCGCATCATTGATCCCGGCCGCCGCTGCGGGGGCCTCGCTTGATGCCGGGGCCGAACCGGATGGTGTTCCGGAGCTGCCGTGGTGCATGCCCGGCATGCTGGTGGTGTCCGAACCGCCCGCTCCGGAACCGGCGGAGCAACCGGCAAGGGCGATTGCCCCGGCGATGGCAACAGTTGAAATCGTCAGCGTCTTCTTCATGGTGATCAAGGTCCTTCCGGTTCTTTCTGCCTCCCGCAGGGGCAGATGGTTATCAGGGTACCGGCGCGATGGCCTGCCGGTTCACGCTGCCGGGTCAATGCACCTGGGCGGGATTGAGCTTGACCCGCCGCAGCAGTTGGGCGTTCAGTGCCACCACAATCGTGGACGCAGACATCAGCACGGCCCCGGCAGCTGGTGACAGAACCACCCCGGCGAATGCCAGGACGCCCGCTGCCAGGGGAACTGACAGGACGTTGTACCCGGTGGCCCAAACGAGGTTTTGCCACATCTTCCGGTAGCTGGCGCGGGACAGGTCCACCATGGACAGGACGGCCCGTGGATCGTTCCCGGCCAGGACAACGCCGGCGGATTCCATGGCCACATCCGTGCCGGCACCGATGGCGATGCCAACCTCGGCGCGGGCCAGCGCGGGCGAGTCGTTGACGCCGTCGCCCACCATGGCCACTTTCATGCCGCGGGCCTGCAGTTCAGCAACTTTCTTGTCCTTGTCCGCGGGCAGGACCTCGGCGAACACCTCGTCGATGCCCAGGTCCTCGGCGATGGCCTTGGCCACCTGGCGGGCGTCACCGGTGATCATGGCCACCTTGACGCCGCGGTTCTGCAAGGCCGCCACCGCCTGCCGCGACTTGGGCCGCACTGCGTCCTCCAGGCTGACCGCACCCAGGGTGCGTCCGCCGTCGAGTACGTGCAGGACAGCCGCGCCGCGCTCCATCCACCCGCGGGTCACCTCGGCCAGGGCGGGAGGTTCGACGACGGCGAGCTCGCGCAGGAGCGCGGGTCCGCCTACGTGCAGGGTGCGTTCGTTCACGCTGGCCCGGACGCCGCGTCCCGTCAGCGCGGAGAACGAGGTGGCAGCGGGCACCGCAAGATTCCGCTCCTGTGCAGCGCGGAGGATGGCCCGGGCTACGGGATGCTCGCTGTCGGACTCCACCGCGGCAGCAAGTGCGAGCAGCACGTCGGGGTCTCCGCCGGGCACAGTGGCGATGTCCTTGAGCTGCGGTTCGCCCGTGGTGAGCGTGCCGGTCTTGTCAAAAAGGACAACATCAATGGTGCGCATGCGTTCCAGGGCCATCCGGTTCTTGATCAGCACCCCGGCGCGGGCGGCCTGCTCGGTGGAGATGGCGATGACCAGCGGGATGGCCAGGCCCAGTGCGTGCGGGCAGGCGATCACCAGCACTGTGACGGTCCGGGTGACCGCCTCCGGGACGCTGCCGAGCAGGGTCCATGCGGTGAAGGTGATGACACCGGCGCCGGCAGCGAAGTAGAACAGGAAGGCCGCTGCCCGGTCCGCCAGGGCCTGGGCTTTGGAAGAGGACGCCTGCGCTTCGGCCACGAGGCGCTGGATCCCGGCCAGGGCAGTGTCGTCACCCACAGCGGTGATCTGGACGCGGACGCTGTTGTCAGTGGCGACGGTCCCGGCCACCACGGGGTCCCCGGGGCCGCGGGAAACGGTTTTTGATTCTCCGGTGATCATGGACTCGTCGACTTCCGCCTGCCCTGTGACCACTGTCCCGTCCGCGGGCATCCTGCCGCCGGAGCGGACCAGGACGGTGTCACCTGCGCGCAGCTGGGAAATTGGGACGGTTTCGGTGCCGGTGGCGGTGATGCGTTCGGCCTCGTCGGGGAGGAGCGCGGCGAGGGCATCCAGTGCGCCCTGTGCCGAGCCGAGGGCCCGCATCTCAATCCAGTGGCCCAGCAGCATGATGGCCACCAGCAGCGCGAGTTCCCACCAGAAGTCCAGGTCGAAGCCCCCGATGCCCAGGGTGGTGATCCAGGACGCGGCGAACGCCACCGTGATGGCCATGGATATCAGCAGCATCATCCCGGGCCTGCGGGTTTTCAGTTCCCGCCATCCGCCCTTGAGGAACGGCTGGCCGCCGTACAGGAAGATCACGCTGCCCAGGATGGGCGGGATCCAGGCCGAGCCCGGGAAGGCCGGGGCCGTGTAGCCCAGGATGTGCCCCACCATGGGGCTGAAGTAGACCACCGGCAGGGACAGGGCCAGGCTCAGCCAGAACCTGTTCTTGAACATCGCTGTGCTGTGGCCTGCGTGCTGGCCGGCTGTGTGCACGGCGTGGTCATCGTCGTGGAGGCGGCTGTGTCCGTGGCCTGCGGGGGAGACGGTCACGTGGCCGGAGAGCGCGGCGGCGGGGGACCTTTGCGGTGTGGTGGCAGTCCCGCCTGCATGCACATTTTGGTGGTGCTGGGTCTGGTGTTCCATGTCAGTTTCCATTTCCACTAAGAGGTGATGGGCGCTGGGGTTGAACGGCTGTGAAGGCCGGTTGAACGCACGGCCGGGACATACCACTTCACTGACAACACTTCGAAATATACCCCCCAGGGGTATAAGCGTCAAGAGATTGTGTCAGCCAGGAACTAAAAGTCGCCGTCCACAATGCCCGTCTCGGTCGCCGGTGCGATGGAGCTCGCTGTACCGCTGGTGCCGGTTACGGACGACGTCGGTGTCCACACCATGGCTGCAGGGGTAGCGGAGGTCCGGATGCTGGCAGTCCCGCTCGCCACGCTGCCAAGGGTCACGGTCACCACTGTCCTCGGCACACCCGCTGTGGTAACCGTGGTGGCCGTCATCGTGGCGTTGAACGTGACGGTTTTGCGGTTCTTCACGAAGTTGCCCCGGGTGTTCACACTTCCCAGGTTCACCGTGCTGCCCGGCCGCTGGATGTCCAGCGTGTCTCCGCTGTTGCCCGTGCCGAGGCCCTGGACGTTGCCGTCGCGCAGGCGGACGGTTACGGGGAGGGGAGCGCCGGTCCACCCCGGGGTGACCGACGGAAGGCTTACCTGCTGGCTGTAGGTGAAGCTCACGGTGTCGCCAGCGTCCGGCCTGGCCGCCGCTCCGGTGCCGTTAACCGCCTGGACGTCAGCGCCGCGCAGGGGACTGTTGTCCACACGCCGTCCCGCAACGGTGGCGGAAATGGTTTCCCTGTTGGCGCCGTCAATGAGGATGGCGCGGAAATCGTACAACCCGTCGGGCACCTGCCGGGTGTCCCAAGTGCATGAGTACGGAGCCGCAGCCAGGGTGCAGCGCGTGGTCCAGGTGGACGTCCCTGCCGGTGCCGTTTGGATCCTGATGCTGCCGACGCCGGCTGTCGAGTTGGCTGCGGCGGTGAGGGTTGCGGTACCGGTCAGGTAAGCCCCCGGATCCTCCACCGACACGGAGGCCACGGTATTGTCCACCACCCTGTTGGTGACCGCGGCCGACGTCGTACTGACGCCTGCTGCGTCCGTGGCAATGGCACGGAAACTGTAGGAGGCGTTTGCCAGGACGGTGGTGTCGAACCGGCAGGAATAGGGCGGCTCGGTGACTGTGCAAAGCGATGACCAGGTATTGGTGCCCGTGCGGGCGTACTGGATCTGCACCTGTTCAACGCCGGAGTGTGCATCTGCGGCGGAGGCGGCAAACGTCCTGACGCCCCGCAGCGGTGTGCCCGGATCGGTCATCGTCGCTGTGGGCGCCGCGTTGTCCGCCAGGACATCCGGAATGGTCTCCGAATAGGTGGACGTGGATCCCGAGACGGCGACGGCCCGGAGGTCGTAGAACTCGTTGGCAAACGTGCCAGTGGCCCAGCTGCAGTTGTACGGGGCGAGCAGGTTCAGGCACAGGGTGTTCCACCTGTTGGCCCCCGCAACGGAATACTCGACGCGGACGGTGTAGGCCGTGTTGCCCGGGCTGTGAAGGGTGGTGGAGAGGTTCACGGTGCCGGTCACCACTTCGCCGGGATTGTTCAGGACCACCGAGAATGTATTCGCCACCGTGGTCTGGACGGTGGGCGAGGTGCTGGTGAGCCCGGCATTGTCCGTGGCCACGGCCCGCAGGCCATAAGCGCCATCGGGCGAGTCTTGCGTGTTCCACGGGCACGAATAGGGTGTTGCCGCCGCCGTGCACAGCGTGGTCCAGGCCCCGTTGGGAGGCAGCAGCTGGATGGCCACGTTGCGGATGCCGGTCTCAGCGTCGCTCGCTTCGGCAGTGAGTGTGACCGTGCCCCGTACCGTGGCTCCCGGGCTGGCCATGCTGACCGACGGCGGCGTCCAGTCGGCTGCCGTACCGAACGTGTTGGCGGTGCTCGCGGTGGTAGCGGTGAACGCAGCGGAGGAGAAGGCGGTGGACGTCGCCGTCACCAGCACAGCGAGGGCGGCCATTATCCCGACGGCGGCGCTTGCCTTCCGGCGCCGCGACCGGGCAGCTGGGGGAGCCGGGGCGGGCGGGGGAGTGCCGCCGTCGTCCCTGCCCCTGTCCTCGTGGTCCTCCTCGTCCCATGCCCTGGTGCCGAACACGGCAAGAGCGATGGCGAGCAGTGTCAAAACACTCCACCATGCCAGGGCCGGGAGGTTGCCGCTCTTCAGCCAGAGACCGGGAAGCCCCACCGAGGGGATCAGGAGCCGGGCCTGGCCGGTGATCTGGCCGCGGTCCAACGGCGTGCTGTCCGCCTCGGCATTGGCGTCTCCGGCCGTCACGAAGGTGCCGTCCCTGTTCTCTGCCACGATCCGGTGGAGACGAATTTTCTCTACTCCACCGGGCTCGGCGGAGGCAGGGCTGGTGAACTCCACCACGCCGCCCACCGGCACCTTCTGCTCGGCGCCGAACGGGGCCGCGATGACTGCGTCGCCGGCGCTGATGTGCGGCTCCATGGACCCGCTCTGAACCACAGTGCCATGCCAGCCCAGCAGGACGGGCAGCGCCGCAATCAGGGCAAGGCTCAACAGCACGCCCAGATACAGCCGCGAGAGCGTGGACGCCACCAAAAGCGTCCAGCCGTCAGCTGAAAACAGGGGCCCCCACCAGGAGGGTACCCGGGCGGACCCGGGTTCCTCCCGGTTCACGAGGTCAGGTTTGCCGCTGCCTTCCGGCTACGGCTGCGTGGGGGACTCGTCCGACTGCAGCTCCCAGACCAGGTCGATGCCCACGCGGGCACCCTGCAGTGCGTTGACGTCCTCCTGGCTCATGCCGGTGGTGTCAAAACGCCAGGTTCCGCGGTAGCTCTGCGTTTCGCCGGGGGTTCCGGCGGTCTGCCACGGTGCACCGCCGGTGGCGAAATCGCGGTTGACCGAGGCCAGTGTGGAGAGGGGCAGTTCGGGGACGGTGTTGGCAACGGGAGTGAATCCGGTGCAGTCATTGAACGAACCGCCCGTGCCCTGCTCGAGGTCAAAGTAGATCCGGTTTTCCAGGCCCTTGGAGGTAATGAGGTTCTGGGTGTAGGCCCTGACCTCGCCCGGGACGTTGGAGTTGGACGTGACTACAATGCACTTTTGGCCCGTCTGTCCGGGGACGATGTTTTCCACGGTGAAGGCGGCGGCGCCGAGATCGTCGTCGGTGAGCGTCACATTGCCGGTGCTCCATGAGCTGCCGGAGTTCCTGGTAGATGCCGTGAAGGCGGCCTGGGATCCTTGCCAGACCATGCCGCCGGCAATGAGGACGGCCAGGGGGGCAGCGCCGAACACGGCGATTTTACGGGCGCGAGCAGAGGGATTTTTCATGACTGAGACCTTGTCCTGGAACCGATGAATTGGGTTTATGCCTGGTTAACCAGGCGGACCCTCCCAGGTGTCCGCAAGCCCCCCAAGCGCTGTCAACTTCAATGTACGGGAATTTAATGCTACTTGACAGTAGTTGTCACGAGCTTGTTGCAGGACGGAAGAGAGGTGCTACCTAGGGCTTTCCCAACTTCGCCGACCCCTTCTGTTTTCACCGCGGTTTCAGGAGTAGCTGCGCCCTTGCGGCAACTTTCCGTTGTTTACAGCAGAGGTTGGCCGATTTACAGCCCGGGTACAGGCCCAGCGAACCAAGTACCGGGCGGAAATAGCCCAAGTAAGAAGCGAGTACCCACCACTGTGGTTCACCAAATGTCCCGTCGCTTCAATGGGAACCATTGCACCACCGAACTGCTTTTGGGGGAACCTCTCGTGATTACTTTGGAACTGGCAAATGACACCGGCCATGAAGGCCTTGTGCTTGAAGTCCTGCCGCAGACGCCGGCTCTTCAGATTTCCGTTTTCGGCCCGCTGACCATTCGCCGCGGCGACGTGGAGCTCAGCGCCAACCACCTGGGCGGACCCAAACCCCGCCAGGTGCTGGAAATTCTCCTGATGAACTTCGGCTCTGCGGTCTCCAAGACCCGGCTGATGGACCTGCTGTGGGGCGGCAACCACCCCGCCGCCGCGCTGCCCACACTGGAAAGCTACGTCAGCGTGCTCCGGCGCCACCTGCAGCCCGGAAGTGGTCGGACAGGTCCCTTGAAAACAGTCACCGGCGGCTATGCCATCGACCGGTCCCTGGTGGAACTGGATCTGGACCGGTTCGAGACGCTGACCAAAATGGCCGGCCAGGCGGAGCCGCGCGTGGCGCTCTCCATGCTGACAGGGGCACTTGACCTCGCGTCCGAGCCGCTGCTCGGGGATGAGCTGCTGCCGGCCTGGGCAGAGGAGGAGCGGGCTGCCCACGCAGCGCAAGTTGGCCTTGCCCGGGTCATGGCCGCAGAAACCGCCCTCTCCGTGGGCGAAGCAGGAAAGGCCATCGCCTGGAGCAGTGCCGCCGTCAAGGAAGATCCCCTCAACGAACGGGCCTGGACAGCGCTGATCCAGGGGCTCGAACAGAACGGCGAAACTACTGAAGCTCTGCGGGCCTACGACCGTTGCCGCAGGATCATCGATGAGGAACTGGGCTGCGCCCTGGGGCCGGCGCTCCGGGAAGCGCAGGCACGGCTCCTCAAAAGCACGGCGGCAACATCAGCGCCGTCAGGCATCCGTGGCACCCTTTCGGTGGTCGCCGGCAGCCGGCCCCAGGCCCCTGCGGTGCTTGAACGAAATACGGATCGCCTGCGGATCCTGATTGTTGATGACCACACCACGTTCTCAGACCTGCTGGCCGGGGCGCTGGACCGCGAGCCGGACCTGGAAAGCGTGGGAGCGACGAAGTCCGTGGCAACAGCGGTGACCATGTTCCGGGACCTCGCGCCCGACGTCGTCATCATGGACCTTCACCTTTCTGACGGCAGCGGGCTCACAGCTGCCCAGCGCATCCTCGCGGAGGCGCCGGAAACCCGCATCGTCATGCTGACGGGCAATCCGTCGCAGGAAGCGCTGTGTGAGGCCGCCCGCATCGGGATCTGCGGCTTCCTCCCGAAAGACGGCGCACTGGGAGTCATGCTAGACACACTGAGGCACGCCCACGTTGGAAACATGATCGTGAGTCCGGCGCTGGTGGCTACGTGGGGCGCCGCGGCCTGATCCTTGCCGCGGGCGGATGGTTTGCGGACGACGGCGGCTGGTGCTTGGCTGCCAAGCCGCCCCTACGCGCGGCGCAGTTTAGCCTTCGTTGAGGTCCAGCCCTCACGGTGGAGCCTGTCGAAGCCCTCCAGGAGCAGGTCCAGGGCGAACTCAAACTCGAACTGGTCATCGCACCCGTGGCCCACTACGGAGTCGGGGTCGTGTGGAGTGGCGGTGGCGACGGTCACGATGTTGGGGTACCGCTGCGCCATTTGTGCAAACATCTCCGCCTGCACTTCAGGGGCGGGCTGCGGCGCCGACTCGGTTTTCTCGGCCGCTGAGGAGTCAAACAGTTCCTGGGTGAATCCCCACATCCGACCGCCGAGGGCATGCATGGCATGGTGGGTGAGGTCAGGGGACAAACCGCCGGCGAGGAACAGTCCGGCGAAGGACTCCTGGTAGTCAAGGACAGCCGTAGTGGGTTTGGTGCGGGTCTCGATCGCCGGCCTCGCCCATGCGTGCCGCTGGAGCGTTCGGCGGGCGGACAGTACCCGGTTCCGGATCGCGGTCTTCCAGTCCGCGTGGGTTTCGGGCGGGTCAATTTCACCGATGATGACCTCCACCATCCCGTCCAGAAGGTCTTCCTTGTCCGAGACGTGCTTGTACAGGGCCATGGGAACGACGGAAAGCTCCTGGGCGAGTCTGCGCATGCTGAGCGCCTCGACTCCAATGACGTCCGCGAGTGCTACGGCGGCGAGCAGAACCCGCTCACGGTTTAACCGCACGCGCTCAGCTGTTTTCGCCTGCGTCATCGGGCTCCTTCCGCGGAGTTTGAGGATAAGCCGTTGACAAGTGTACGCGGTACACCTAAAGTCGCAATCAATAGAAGTGTACGCCGTACACCTCAACAGTAAGGGAGGCGCATCATGGCCAGTTCGGAACCGGGCACAAAGCTCCGTCCTATGGTTTCTCACCGGAAGACCTCGCTGGCTGCCGGCGTGCTTTACCTCCTCACGTTCGTGTCTATCCCCACCCTATTCCTCTATGGCGAGGTGAAAACCGATCCCGGATACATCGCCGGTCCCGGTCCCGACACCCTTGTTATTGTCGGCGGGCTCCTGGAGGTGGTTGTTGCCCTGGCCTGCATCGGGACCGGTGTGGCGCTGTATCCGGTGGTGAAGCGACAGAATGAAGGGCTCGCGCTCGGGTTCGTGGCTGCGCGGATTCTGGAGGCCGGGGCCATTTTCGCCGGCGTTGTGGCGCTGATGTCCATCGTCACCCTGCGCCAGGCCGGCGTTGGAGAGGACGGGCTCATCACCGGTCAGGCGCTGCTGGCCCAGCATGTCTGGACCACGCTGCTCGGCCAGGGCCTGATGCCCGCGTTCAACGCACTGCTGCTCGGTTCGCTCATGTACAAGTCCCGGTTGCTGCCACGGGTGCTGCCGGTGTTCGGGTTGATCGGGGCGCCGCTGCTGATTGCGGGAGCAGTGGGCACGCTCTTCGGCTTCTGGGGCCCTGTGTCGCCGCTGGCCGGACTCGGTGCGCTGTGCCTGACCGTCTGGGAGTTTGGAATGGGCATCCGTCTGGTCGTGAAGGGCTTCAACCCCGACGCCGTGGCGAAGCTCGCCACAGCCGATGCCTAAGACGCGTGGGTCGAGGCCGGCGGTGAGTGCTGCCGGCATCACCGGCTAAGCACGGGCTCGTTGCTTTATCCAGCCCCCTAGGGCCGTGGCGGCGAACAGCAGCAGGCCGATGAAGGCCAGCCACAGCAGGCCCTCGATAATGAGGCCCAGGATTGACAGGACGAACCAAATAACAAGCAGTGTGATGAGCAGTCCCATGACCGAATACCTGCTTCGGGTCAGACCATCTGCTAGTTACTGTCGGAAACCGCTGAGCTGACGGCAGTTGGGCTGTCGTACTCCTGGTCCGGGATCGCTTCAAGGGCCTGGATGACATTGCTGTCAGCGCCAGAGTCCTTTGCTTTGGACAACAAGGCGTCGCGGTTGGCGGGATATTCCACGCCGCCGAGGAACTTCTGAATCTGGATGGGGTTGGGGGTCTCGGCCATCGTGCCAGTTTCCTTTCTGCTGTCCGGATCTTGTCTCTGCGCTAACTGCCCGGGAAAGAGAGGCCGGGCAGATGTTCATCGTAGGCCGGTACGTCTTAGAAAAGAAGACTGCTTTCCTGCCCTGCGCCGGTAGAGATCGTGCCCCAACCCATGCGGCAGGAAGTGTAGGCAACCTCTTCTCCGGACATGTGGTGACGCGCGGGGCCTGCCACTCGGGAAACTGCCGCGTCGGTTTTCAACCATGTTTGGACGAGGAAGTCCCGGTTTAGTGACAGGGAGACCGGTCAGGACATCCACGAAAGCCCCGTTGCGGCTATAGGCCAGCACGGCAACGTCCGAGGGAGCGGAACCGGAATTACTCTGCCCCACCTGCCGGTAATGCCCCTCATCACCCGCGGGGCTACCTTGTCGCCATGGAACGCATGGCCGTACCCGAGGACATTGATGCCATCTGCAGGGGCCTGCCGGAAGTTGAACTCGGGACTTCCTGGGGTGACCGCCCAACGTACAAAGTTCCACGCGGACCGAAAGGACGAGGTTTCGTGCTGTACCGGGCCCCACATAAAACCGCCGTGGACCCGGAAACCGGCGAGCTATACCAAGACCTGCTCGTCATCGTCGTCCCGGATGACGCCGCCAAGGCAGCACTGGTCGAGGACCCGTCCGTTCCTTTCTTCACCATTCCGCACTTCGACGGCTACAACGCAGTCCTGGTGCAGGAGTCGCGGCTGGGCGAGATCGCGCGCGACGAACTGGCCGAGATCATCGTCGAAGCCTGGGCCGCCCGCGCGCCCAAAAGACTGGTGGCTGCGTTCTTCGCCGGCCGCTGAGCGCGTTAAGTAAGCGAGCGTTGGAGGAAAGGCGGCATTAAGTGAGAGACCGTCCCAATAAAACGGGCATCAAGTGAGAGAGCGTCCGGGAAAAGCGTGCGTTAAGTGAGAGAGCGTCCTGGGGGAGGTGCGTGCTTGACGGTCCGGAGCGCTTTTGGATATCCTGAACGAACGGTCGGTAAATAATTCCGCACGTCCCAGAAGGTCTTTGCATAGGAGCAACCATGGCAGCGCAGAACCTGCAGTCAGTGCCAGCCGAGCTATCCCCGGAGGAGCAGGCGGCCCAGGAGGCGGAAGCCCAGGCCCACTTCGACCGCGTCATGGCTGAGGACTCCCGCATCGAGCCCAAGGACTGGATGCCGGCGGCCTACCGCAAGACCCTGCTGCGCCAGATTTCCCAGCACGCCCACTCCGAAATCATCGGCATGCAGCCCGAAGCAAACTGGATTTCCCGTGCCCCCAGCCTGAAGCGCAAGGCCATCCTCATGGCCAAGGTTCAGGACGAGGCCGGCCACGGGCTTTACCTCTACAGCGCCGCCGAAACCCTTGGCCAAACCAGGGACAAGATGATGGACGACCTCATCGCCGGCAAGGCCCGCTACTCGTCCATCTTCAACTACCCGGCCCTCACCTGGGCGGACATGGGCGCCATCGGCTGGCTGGTGGACGGCGCCGCCATCTGCAACCAGGTCCCGCTGTGCCGCGCCTCCTACGGCCCCTACGGCCGGGCCATGGTCCGGATCTGCAAGGAAGAATCGTTCCACCAACGCCAGGGCTTCGAGATCCTCCTCGAACTCTCCAACGGCACTCCGGAGCAGAAGCAGATGGCCCAGGACGCCGTCAACCGCTGGTACGCCCCGGCCTTGATGATGTTCGGCCCGCCGGATGACGATTCGCCCAACTCCAAGCAGTCCATGGCCTGGAACATCAAGCGCTTCAGCAACGACGAACTCCGCAGCCGCTTCGTGGGCATGATGGTGGAACAGGTCCGGGTCCTCGGCCTCACCCTCCCGGATGACCAGATCCGCTTCAACGAGGACTCCAAAAAGTGGGAGCACGGCCCGCTGGACTGGCACGAGTTCCAGGAAGTCCTCGCCGGCCGCGGCCCCTGCAACGCGCAGCGTTTGGAGCGCCGGAGGGAAGCGCACGACGACGGCGCCTGGGTCCGCGAGGCAGCTGCCGCTTACGCAGTAAAGCAGCAGGTTAGGGAGTCGATGAAGACGAAGGAATACGCAGCATGAGCCCCCACGGCAACCCGGAAGTTCCCGCCAGTTCGGCCGCAGACATCAACACCGACGCGGCGAAGGTCCCGGCCGGCCCGGACACCACGGTCAACACCGCGGCATCGGCTCCGGCGCCTACAGCACCGGTACCGGTATCGGCCACCGAACGGGAATATGCTGCCGCAGCCACGGGCCGCGGCGCCTGGGGTCTGTGGGAGGTTTTCGTCCGGTCCAGCCGCGGTCTCAGCCATGTCCACGCCGGGTCCCTGCACGCTCCGGATGCCGCCATGGCACTGCGCAACGCCCGTGATCTTTACACCCGCCGCAACGAAGGCGTCTCCATCTGGGTTGTCCCGGCTGAAGCCATTGCCGCGAGCGATCCGGATGCCAAGGGTTCGTTCTTTGAGTCGCCGCAGGGCAAGGACTACCGGCACGCCACGTACTACACCAAGAGCGAAGGGGTAAAGCACCTGTGAACACCCCCGCATCGAACACCCAGGAAACATCAGGCCACGGCGACATCTCCACTGGCGTCCAGGCCCCGTCGGGAAGCGGCGACAGCAATGCCAGCGCCACCAGAATCACCCCCGGCAATGCCCTGCGCCCGGAGGACATTGCCCTCGAGGTCCGTACCGGCCTGGCCAAGCCGTCAGAGGATGTTGCCGAGTACGCCCTGCGGCTCGGCGATGACGCGCTGATCCTCGCCCAGCGTTTGGGCCACTGGATTTCCCGTGCCCCGGAGCTGGAGGAGGACGTGGCCCTGGGCAACATCGCCCTGGACCAGCTGGGCCACGCCCGGAGTTTCCTCAGCTACGCCGGCGGTGCACTGTCCAACGAAGACGGCACGGCCAAGTCCGAGGACGATCTTGCGTACTTCCGCCGGGAGCACGAGTTCCGCAGCGTCCAGTTGTTCGAGCAGCCCAACGGCGACTTCGCGGTGACCATCGCCCGCCAGTTCATCGTGAGCTACTACCAGTTCGAGCTCTACCGCCGGCTCACGGAATCAACGGACGCCACCCTGGCCGCCATCGCAGCCAAGGCTGTGAAGGAAGTGGACTACCACCGGGACCACAGTGCCCAGTGGGTCCTCCGCCTGGCTGGCGGCACCGAGGAGTCGCGCCGCAGGATGATTCACGGCCTGCGCCTGATGTGGGCGTACGTCAACGAACTGTTCCAAGACGATGAGCTGACGCAGCGGCTCGCCGAGGCGGGTGCCGCCGTCGCGCCTTCCACCCTGCGGGAGGACTTTGACCGGCTCACCGGTGAGGTCCTTGCAGAAGCAGAGCTCGAGGTGCCGGACGTCCCGGCTGCCCCGGGCGGCGGCCGGCACGGCAGGCACTCGGAGCACCTGGGCTACCTCCTCGCGGAGATGCAGGTCCTCGCCCGCGAGTACCCCGGAGCGAAGTGGTGACCACCCAGGCCATGTACATCTCGGACTTCGAAAGCCGGACGCGCACGCCGCGGCAGAAGGCGTGGGACATCGCCGCCACCGTGTGTGATCCGGAGATCCCCGTGCTCACCATCGAGGACCTGGGCATCCTGCGGAACGTACAGGTGGCAGCCAACAACAGAGTGACCGTCACCATTACCCCCACCTATTCCGGCTGCCCAGCCATGGACGCCATCCGCGATGACCTGCAGGCTGCGTTCACAAAGGAGGGCTACACGGACATCCATGTGGACCTGGTGCTCGCCCCCGCCTGGACCACGGACTGGATGACCGAGGCAGGAAAACAAAAGCTGCAGGAGTACGGCATCGCCCCGCCGTCGGGCATGTCCAACCCAGCAAGGCAAGCCGGCCCCATCCGCCTCCAAATGGCCGTCAAGTGCCCGCAGTGCGCCAGCCTGCACACCAAGGAACTCACCCGCTTCGGCTCCACCTCCTGCAAAGCGCTGTACGTGTGCCAGGACTGCAAGGAACCGTTCGACTACTTCAAAGTGCTGTAAGGAAGCCCCATGCCTGTTGTCCGCCAGACCGCCGCAGAGACGGCGCAGGCCACCGGCCGCCGTCGTCCGTCCTTCCACACCCTGGCCGTGAAGGAGGTGCGCCGGCTCACCGAGGATGCCATCGAGGTGGCCTTCCATGTCCCAGCGGAGCTCGCCGGCCAGTTCGACTACCTGCCCGGCCAGTACGTGGCCCTGCGCACCAAGCTCCCGGACGAGACCGGCGAGCTGCACGAGGTGCGCCGCAGCTACTCCATCTGCGCCGAGCCGCGCAGCTTCGCGGACGGCAGCAGCGAGATCCGGGTGGCGGTGAAGAAGGACCTGGGCGGGCTGTTCTCCACGTGGGCCAACGCCGAACTGAAGGCTGGGGACACCCTGGATGTGATGAGCCCCATGGGCGCGTTTGTGTCCCGGCACGGCCGCGACGGCAAGGCCGTGGAGCAGAACCGGATGAACTCCATGAACAACCCGGAGGAGCTGGCGGGGGACGTCGCCGCCCACGGGGAGGCGAGCTTCGTGGCCATCGCCGCGGGCAGCGGCATCACCCCGGTGATCGCGATCGCCCGGACGCTGCTGGCCAAGAACCCGGAGTCGCGGTTCGACCTGATCTACGCCAACAAGGCTGCGATGGACGTGATGTTCCTGGAGGAGCTGGCGGACCTGAAGGACAAGTACCCGCAGCGTCTGGCCATCCACCACGTGCTGTCCCGCGAGCAGCGGATCGCGCCGCTGCTGTCCGGCAGGATTGACGCCGAGAAGCTCCAGCAGCTGCTGGGCACGGCCATCCACGCGGACGATGTGGACGAGTGGTTCCTGTGCGGGCCGTTCGAGCTGGTGCAGCTGTGCCGGGACACCCTGGCCGAGCGCGGGGTGAAGCCGGAGAACGTCCGGTTCGAGCTGTTCACCTCGGGCAAGCCGGACCGGCCGGAGGGGCACGCCGGCCGGCCAGTGGTGGTGGACGAGTCCAAGGAGACGTACAAGATCACGTTCAAGCTCGACGGCCTGCAGGGCGAGGTGGCCAGTCCCACCCACGCCCGCGAGTCCATCCTGAACGCCGCGCTGCGGGTCCGTCCGGATGTGCCGTTCGCGTGCGCCGGGGGAGTGTGCGGCACGTGCCGGGCCAAGGTCGTCACCGGCAGTGTGACCATGGACGAGAACTACGCGCTGGAGCAGGATGAGCTGGACAAAGGGTACGTGCTGACCTGCCAAAGCCACCCCACCAGCAAGGAAGTCACCGTCGACTTCGACGTCTAAGTCTCTTCAACTTCAAGGAGTTCCATGATTTCCCACTCCATCAACAACGGCGTCGCCGAGGTCGTCCTGGACGCACCGCACAAGCTGAACTCGCTGGATGAGCAGGCGCTCGCGGATTTAACCCGGGCGTACGACGACGCTGCTGCCGCCGCCTCCGGCGGTGAGGTGCGGGCGCTGCTGCTGAGGGGAGAGGGCCGCGCCTTTTGCGCCGGCCGGGACATCCAGAACGTGACGCCGGAAAACGACGACGCCGCCGCGTATCTGGGCGGGCTGGTGGAGCCGCTGCTGAAGAAGATGAGCGCGTTCCCGGCGCCCACGTTCGCTGCGGCCCAAGGCGCTTGCCTCGGTGTGGGGCTGGGGCTGCTGCTGGCCACGGACGTGGTGTACGTGGCGGAGAATGCGAAGTTCGGCTCGCCGTTCGCCAAGCTGGGCGCCACGCTGGATTCGGGCGGGCACTGGTACTTCACTGAGCGGCTGGGCATGCACCGGACGCTTGACCTGATTTATACGGCTGAGCTGATCAGCGGCAGTGAGGCCGTGGCGCAGGGGATGTTCAGCCGTGCTATGCCGGCGGACGAGCTGCTGGAGACCACGCGGGGGATTGTCTTGAAGGTCGCCACAGGGGCGACGGGCGCTTTTGTGGCCAGCAAGGAGCTGGTGGCGCACATCCGCGACCAGCGACTGGGCCTGTGGGAAGCCATGACCGAGGAGAACACCGAACAGGCACGGCTCTGCAAAACCGACGACTACGCCGAGGGTTTCCGGGCGTTCCAGGAGAAGCGCGAACCCCGGTTTATGGGCAGCTGAGGGTCAGGACGGTACGGGTTCTGCGTACGGATCAAGGCCCTCTGAGCTGTTATCTGTGGAAGCTGGCAGATCCGGCACCGTGAGAGGCTGGAACAGCTCACGCAACTGGTTTCCCACCATGTGCGCTTCCATTAGGTGCTCGCTCATGTCACTGGAGCCGAGGACGCCTGCGGCGTAGTCCCTCAGCTCGTTCTGCAGCTCAAGGAGTTCGGCGTGAAGATCGTTGTTGGTCCGCACCCAGCCGCAGTCCTGGGACGCCGCCCTCGTCAAGCCACTCATGACCTGGGCAGCCCGGTTGATTTTCTGTGCCATCTCGGACGTCAGTTCCATAAGCAAGCCCCCCGGGCTGGTCGATGCAGGCGCCACTGAGGCCTACGCCACAATGAAGGATGAATGAATCATATCCGTTTTAGGTCTCCTGCGCCCTACTTTCTTGAGGAAACCTTGAGCTTCAGGATGCCGGAGAATTGCCATGGGTAGTTGCTGATTTGTAAGGTTCAGCTATGACTAAGGGGAAAGCTATAACCAAAGCCGTGATTCCTGCTGCCGGATTGGGAACTCGCTTCCTGCCCGCCACCAAGGCAATGCCGAAGGAAATGTTGCCGGTGGTTGACCGTCCGGCCATCCAGTACGTGGTGGAAGAGGCCGTCAAGTCCGGCCTCGACGACATCCTGATGATCACGGGCCGCAGCAAGCGTGCGCTGGAGGACCACTTCGACCGTGCACCGGGCCTGGAGCGCGTGCTGGAGGAAAAGGGCGACAAGGACCGGCTGGAAGCCATCCACTACGCTTCAGAACTCGGTCCCATCCACTACGTCCGCCAGGGCGAGGCCAAGGGCCTGGGCCACGCGGTGCTGTGCGCCAAGCAGCACGTGGGCAATGAGCCGTTCGCCGTCCTCCTGGGTGACGACCTTATTGATGAGGCGGAGACTCTGCTTGAGACCATGATGGAGGTGCAGCAGAAGACCGGAGGTTCCGTGATTGCCTTGATCGAGGTGGACCCGTCCCAGATCAGTGCTTACGGTTGCGCGGACATCACCCCTGTGGACGGCGAGGATTACGTCCGCGTCAACAGCCTGGTTGAGAAGCCGGCTGTGGCTGAGGCTCCGTCAAACCTGGCCGTGATAGGTCGCTACGTGCTGCACCCGACCGTGTTCGGCGTCCTGGAAAACACTGCTCCGGGCCGCGGCAACGAGATCCAGCTGACTGATGCGCTGCAGACCTTGGCTGCTGGTGAGGGCGAAGGCTCCGGCGTGTACGGCGTAGTGTTCAAGGGCCGCCGCTTCGACACCGGTGACAAGCTCAGCTACCTCAAGGCTGTCATCACCTTGGCGTCTGAGCGCGTGGAGTTCGGCGAGGACCTGAAGACGTGGCTGAAAGGCTTCGTAGGCTAGATTGCCC
The DNA here is from genome assembly GCF_059089645.1 of Arthrobacter sp. K41. Taxonomy (NCBI): domain Bacteria; kingdom Bacillati; phylum Actinomycetota; class Actinomycetes; order Micrococcales; family Micrococcaceae; genus Arthrobacter; species Arthrobacter sp. K41. The sequence continues at coordinate 284,505 of NZ_JBNHEW010000004.1, forward strand.
TGTACTAACTTTTTTAGAGGTCCGCTGCCGGGAGGCGGCGGGCCTCTAGTTTTTTTAGCGCAAGCGCGGCGAGTAGGGCGCCTATGACGGCGCCTGACAAGTTTGTCACAAGGTCCGTTGGGCTTGCAAAGCGATTGTGTAGAAACAGGAGCTGGCCCAGTTCCATGCTGCAGGAGATGAGTAGACCGAATATTCCTATTTGCCACCAACGCTTTTTGGCAAAAGCAAGCTTGCTTATAATTCCGATGGGGATAAAAAGAGCGACGTTCGCGGATGCTTCAATAAACTTGTAATTGATCCGGCGGGGCAGGCCATGGCTGTGAAGGAATTTCAGGATGGCTGCGAGTTGGCCTTGTACGGGCTGGTCTATGGGGCTCGGCCAAAATGCGATCAATGCCAGGGGAACCAGCATGGCAATCAGGACCAATCGCCACAGCCGATAGTTCTCGAGCTGTTTCACTCGGCCCTTAGGCAGTTCGTAAAAGGGCTAGCGCTGCAGTGGCAAGTGCGGCGACCGCCAGCAGCGCCAGCAAAACATAGGAGAGCGCTTGAGGGCCGGGGAGGGGTATGGAAAAGTCGCAGTGCCGCGGTGTTCGCTGCCAATGTCTCCCCATAGGTCTAATAGATACCACAACTTCGCCGACGCCTCGGCCGGTGAGTATGCTAAGCCCTTAAATGAAAAAGGTGGGTGTGCTCCGTTCTGGAGTACACCCACCTTCTTCGGCGGTTATCGGGTCATGCTGTTATGCAGCGACCTCGGACTTGGCGCGGCGGCGAACAACAACTACTGAAGTTGCGCCTGCAGCCAGGGCGCCTGCGCCAACTAGGGTCCAGAGGACCAGGCCGGAGTCAGCGCCGGTGTTGGCTAGGCCGGTGCCACTACCCGTGTTGGCCAGGGGAGCCCCTGCGGTGTTGCCGCCGGTGCTGGCCAAAGAAGCTACAACGGTAACCGTAACGGGACCGACGGTAACGCCTGATTCCTGGCCGGTTGCGGTGATGGAGTACGTGCCGGCCTCGCTGATAGCGATCGGGAGGGAAATTGCACCCTGGGCGTCAGCGGTTGCCTGCAGTGTCTGGGCTTCGGCTACAACGCTGATGCGCGCGGCCACCGAGCGGCCTCCGGCAATGTTGGCGCCATTGGAAGCGGGAGCCTGTCCCGGCGTGACGCGAATGATGAGCGGTTCACCAGCGCGGAATCCCTGGCCGCGGAAGACGAAGTTTTCGCCCGGGCCTACGACACCGTCAGAAACTGCAGCCTGAGGCGGAAGAGCCGGGTATGTGTTGGTGGTGGCCATGGCGGGAGCCGAGCCAATCAGGGCGATGGAGCCAGCAAGTGCGAGTGCTGCAAGAGTTTTCTTCATGAGTGTCCCCCCGGAGACGTTTAAGTTTTGGTGTACCCGATTGTGAGGAATTTTTCCTCTCCACACGAGACCTGTGTGGAACTACGGATAGTGATCCCGAGAAAGACGTTACCATCCGCTCCACGTCGTGAGCAATGTCAATCGAGACGGTTTACATTGTGTTAACGCGCAATCCGCATTTCTAGCTGCACGGGACCGTCTCTGTGGCTAATGTCACGTCTTTTACATCTTGAACTGTGGGCGTGACAACCACGTTAGGTTCTGTGTGCTGGACGATCTTGCCAAAGGTGAACTCGACCGTTCGGCTTTCTCCTGGCGCAAGCCGAATGGCAAGTACGCCCACCGGCCTGTTGCTGTGGATGTAAGGCGCGAATTCTGTTCTTTGTCCATCCAGTTTCGCCGTTTCCACCTGAGCTTGAACCGGGCCATAGGCAACGACATTCGTTTGTACGGATCCAGGGGGAACGCCGAAGTTTCCATTCCCGGTGACGTAGGCGGGCAATGAATCGGCTGCATGCGTCGGGGCCGTGTTCGTGCTCGTGATGCGGATGGTCGTCTGCTCGTAGCCGTCCCTTGGACATTCTTTGACGAGCTGAACTGTGCGCTTGACGTAGTAGTCCATCTTCGCGCCGGTGCCATCGTTGAAGTAGACCCCAAATTGGGCTGGGGCGATGCTAGAGCCAGACACTGACCCGCCGAGAGCGTAGTCGCCTATAACGGCTTGTTCTGTCGGAAGTGATGACCATACGAGAACCCGTCCCTCGGCAGCACCGCGACCGAGACCCTCGAGAATCCCCTCTTCGTTTCCATTACCGTCAGACAGGGCTGCGAATATCTCTTGGGCGACGCCCGCAAAATAAGCATCCTGCAGCGTGGGCTGCTCAATCTTCGCGTAGACGTCTGATAGCAGAGTTGGAACAACGTTGTTACCGTTGAGTTCGGTAGGCAAACCAGCGGCCGCTGAGGCCAGAAGCTCGCTATCGGAGACCTGTACAGGACCGGTGGCATCCAAAATGTAGCCCAACACCACCGGATCGACAGATATAACGCCGTCAACTGTCTGCCCCGTTTTCTGTTGCCACATGGTTCGAGCAGTCATGGCTGCCGTAGGGAAGTCAGGCGTGAGGTTCACATCCTGCATAAATTTCCCTAAGCGAGACGTATATATATGACGCTGCTCCGGTTCTATATCCACCAAAGGGGACATTGGACCCAGTGCACTAGCGCTGTTCTGTGCTGCAAGCGTCAACTTTCCCTTGTCGAGTGTCAGCACGGCAAGGGCTCCAGGAATGCCTCCGCTTGCACGCGTTTCAGCATTATTCTGGATCATTAGCAGGTAATTACGCGGGGACTTGGAGCCAAGCATGTCTGGAGCCACGCTTGCTGCATCAGCGGCTGCATGCAAAGTACTGGTCACACCGTTGAGTTGGTCTCGTGCCTGCTCGAGGGGTTCCCCGACTTGAGGGAGCAAAGTGGCAGCGTCAATCTGATTCAGCCTCTCGGCCGAAAGATGAATAGCGCGAGCCGCAGATGCAACGCTAGGCGCAGCCGCCTCGAGTTGAGTGAGATCAGTTCCTGAGCTGCCAGGAATCAGCCTTTTCCAGTCAAGGGAACTGTAAACACTGACCAAGGGTTGTAAACCCCTAATTGCTACGTCGTCTGCCGAACGAGCTATTTCGGCTACAGCGCCAAAGTTCGCTCCTACTCCGGGGAGGATTGTTGCCAACGTCCATACTGGATCGTTTGCGGCTTCCTTCGCCGCTGACGTCCGAATCCGAAATTCTTCGACTGTCGCTGAAGCACCAGCAGGGTTGTTGTCTGCGACATGATGCCTAATCGAAGCGATTAGTCTCGACGCTGCCGTCAGTTCAGAGTGAATCGTTGCTGCCTTAGTTGCCAGATATGCTGCGCCCGCTCCTGAGACAACTAATAACACCAGGCAGGACAACAGAACTATCCGCAAATGCCGGCGACTAGGTGTCCCGCGGCTGTGGGGACGCCCTTCATTTTCGGAGTTCTCAACGTGGTTGCGCCTGTTGGGAATGTTATCCATGTCAAGGACGTCCCAAACCTCGATATACCCAACCGGCGGCTCGCCATTTGGCAGCATCAAGGGCGTTTCGGCCATCAAGGATGCGCGGCGACGATACGACTCCCGCTAGATCGTAGGGATCTAGGTCACAGTATTCCTTCCACTCTGTGAGCAGAAGTAGGGCGTCTGCGCCCTGAATAGCGGTACGTGTGTCCGTCTCGTAGTGGAGTTCAGGGAAACGACGACCTGCGTTACGAAGGGCCTTTGGGTCGGTTACTGTAACAACAGCACCCTGTAGCTGCAGTTGCGCAGCTATGCTTAGGGCCGGCGAGTCCCGGACGTCATCGCTTTCCGGCTTGAAAGCGGCGCCCAAGACAGTGACGCGTTTTCCAAGTAGGGATTCGTTGCATAGGTCGCGAGTTAGCTCCACAACTCGGCTTCTGCGTCGCATATTAATTGAGTCAACTTCTCGAAGAAATGTAAGGGCTTGATCAGCGCCTAGCTCCCCGGCCCGTGCCATGAAGGCTCGAATATCTTTGGGTAGGCAACCACCACCAAAGCCGATGCCGGCGTTTAGGAACTTCCGTCCAATTCTCTCATCCATACCTATTGCATCTGCTAACTGTGTGACGTCCGCTCCGGCAGCCTCACACAGTTCCGCCATCGCATTAATGAACGAAATTTTCGTAGCTAGGAAGGAATTGGCTGCAGTTTTGACGAGTTCCGCGGTTGGATGGTCTGTAACTAGGCGAGGGGTGCCAGATTGCAGAGAAGCGGAGTACACGTCGTCAAGGATCGCCACGGCCCGATGCTCTTCAGACCCCCCCTGGACTCCATATACAAATCGGTCAGGCTGTAAGGTATCTGAGACCGCATGGCCTTCCCTCAAGAACTCGGGATTCCAAACTAGGTCCACATCCGAATTATGGGCGGTAATGGAGCCTGCAAGCCGCTCTGCAGTGCCTACGGGAACAGTAGATTTACCAACTACAAGGTCGCCGCCGGACAGGTACGGAATAAGTCCTGCTATTGCAGCATTTACATATGTCATGTCTGCGCCGTTTTCCGCTTTCTTCTGCGGCGTTCCAACACAGACAAAGTGCACAGAGCTTCCTGCGGCCGCTGCCATGTCTGTTGTGAACGAGAGGCGACCCGTTTCTTGAACTTCACGCAGCAAGTCAGTCAAACCTGGTTCATAAAAAGGAGCCCTAGCCGCAGATAGCTCCTGTATTTTCAGTTCGTCAACGTCAATTCCTACTACTTCGTGGCCGAGTTTAGCCATGCAGGCAGCATGAACTGCACCGAGGTAACCGCATCCGATTACGCTGATACGCATAGTTGTGTTTCCTTCTTCATGAGGCATAGGGCTAGGGGCATGACGCTTAGTAGGCGCCAGTACTCTGGAAAACAGCGCGGACGGTCCTGAGAAGAATTACCAAGTCGCCGGTCAAGGACCAGTTCTCAACGTAGTAGAGATCAAGTCGAACCGAATCTTGCCAAGATAGATTGGAACGACCGCTGACTTGCCAGAGGCCCGTCAATCCGGGCTTCACTAGCAGCCTCCGGCGGACATCATGCTCGTAAATTTCGACTTCTCTGGGCAACGGTGGCCGCGGACCAACCAAGCTCATAGAACCACTTACGACGTTGAAAAGTTGTGGCAGTTCGTCGAGGCTGTACCGTCTCAATACCGCTCCTGCGCGAGTTACACGAGGATCCTGACGCATCTTGAACAAAACGCCATTGCCTTCATTCTTTTCAGCTAATTCGTTAAGTTTGGCTTCAGCGTCGATAACCATGGATCGGAACTTTAACATCCTAAAGGGCGAACCCTCTCTGCCGATGCGGTCTTGTTTGAAAAGAATTGGTCCAGGGCTGTCAAACTTAACCACTAGGGCTACAACGGCTAGTACGGGCAGTGCTACGAGGATAAGAAGGGTGGCCAGCAAGATATCGAATAGCCTTTTTGCCACGCCTTGGCCACCTTCCAGGGCGGGAGTGGTTACGTGAATAAGGGGAAGCCCCGCGACTTGTTGCGTGTGGATGCGCGGGCCAGCAATATCCGTAAGGGCTGGAGCCATAATCAGCCCAACGTTTTTCGCCGCTAGCTCCCAGCCCAGATGGCGAAGCGTCTGAGGGTGAAGTTGGACGCCGGCTGAAATTGCTACCGCATCTGCGTCACAAGCCCTTATCGCCGCTAGAATCGAGGCCGGATCAGGGGCTGTACCTAAAATAGGCAGTTTGGACTCGGCTTCTAGTTCTTTCCTTCCTGAGGATCCAGGGGAGTATCCAGCAATTGGTAAATATCCCGCGTGCTTAGCGCGCCTCAAGGAGGATGCCAAATGAACAATGGCGCTAGGTCCACCTACCAACATCAGGCGGGACATGCTGTCCCCCTTATGACGATCAACACTCAGATGCTGCCGGAGCATCCAACGCCCTAAAAGAAGACCAGCAAGGCCGACCGGAAGGGCGACTCCGACATAGCCGCGCGCCGTATCAATACGAAAAACGTAGGAGAATATGGCTATCAAACCGAACAACCAAAGCGAGGCGGCAGCCACGCGCTTATACTCCTCGGCGCCAGAACCCAGCACTCGACGTTCACGACTATTCCAAGCAGCTAGCATGAGCCACCATACAATCGCTAAAGTGACAGATAGGATTGCGTAAGGAGCATCCTGACCGGCAATCCCACCAGGCTCAACGCCAAATCGAATGACAAAGGCCCCGATTACTGCCCACCCTACGACGAGGGCATCAAGGATTTGTAGGCGTCTAGTGTAAGCACGGTGCCACGCAGGCACTGAATCTCGTGACCATTCCTCCTGGCTCACATCGTTCTGCAGAACGTCACGGTTTCTCGTCATTGGAGACCCCTGCTTCAACATTTTGCTGGCCTATTATTCGCTTGGTTCCATGTACGCCTGCTCGGTCAGGCTCACTTTGCAATACAACTGACACCTGGCGTGCGACTAGATCAATCCGGTAGCGACTGGCAGCTTCCCGTGCAGCTGCGCCAAGTCTTGCTCGCAGTGATCTATCGCGAATGAGGTTGTCCAGTGCCTTGGCGAGTTGGAGCGATTGACTGGGGTCGACGAGCAAGCCCGTGCGCTCATGATCAATAGTTTCAAGTGGACCCCCCGAATTTGCTGCTACAACAGCGCGGGCGGCGGCCATTCCTTGAACCACCACCTGGCCGAATGGTTCAGGAAGGATGCTGGCGTGAACCAGGATGTGGCCCGTAGCTAAAACCGATTCCACTCCTGTTATGTGGCCGCGCAAAGAAACGCGGTCGTCTAGCTCATGCTCTTTGATAAACGCCTTGAGTTTGCTTTCATACTCAAATTCACCGAAAAGAGCGCCGCCCACAATCTCGGCCTGCCAGTTGCTGTTTTCTAGTTCATCGCGCAATACTACCAATGAGCGCAAAAATTCTAACTGACCTTTCCAGGGACTGAGTCGGCCGAGCATGATGAGTTTTGGGGTCGCTTGTGATGGTGCAGGCGGCAACTCGTAAAATGAATCGGCGACTGCTGACGGTATCACGCTGGTACGCGCTGATGAGAGAGGCGAAGATGAGGCTGTGCTCGCCGAATTAGCGATTACATGCGCAACGCGGACACGAATCAGAAGACGGCTCAAAAGCGCGGAAATCTTGCCCAAATATGCTGGAGTCAATTGATCACGCTGATGAAAAATTAGGCGCCTACCATGGAGGGGAAGCGTTGAAAGTACAAGAACACTTCGTAGTGTATTTGCGTAAACGGTAGGACTAGAATATTGCTTCAAGACATTCGCGTAGTCCTTACGCATCTTCAATAAAGTTTCAATACGCAGGATTATTGCTTGCAACCTATGAACGGTTCCTAGGTGCTCTGCTGCCCGCGATCCAAAGTCCATGCGGGCGGCGGACCATGACACACCGGGCAGACCCTGAAGACTTTGTGAAAGCGGCCCGGATTTATCTACGTGAACATGCACTTTGTGAGCAAGACCTTCGCGGACAAGATCTAGTAGCGCGATTTCTCCGCCTGACATAACGGACGTGTGGTTGAAAATTAAAACGTCCACCGGGGTTTTGATTTCCACTGATATTTGGCTCCTAATTCTCATGGAACGCCGCCGGAATCCAATTCAAGGTGTGCCTTTCAAATTCTGGGCGATCGAATTTGAAGGCTCGCGTGATGCACGCTTCCTTGTTAACGCTGACTGCAACTTCAACGGCTGCCCTGATGTCATCAGGAGAATTGAAGTCAGTTAGCGCACCGGTCACGCCAGGTAGGAGGCTTTCCGAAGCCCCGCCCATGGTTGTGGCCACGACAGGAGTTCCGGTTGCCATTGCTTCAACTGGCATGATGCCGAAATCTTCAATTGCAGGAAAAACAAATGCCAGTGCCTTTTGGTATAGGGCGTAAAGCATCGCATCAGAGACCCTGCCTAGAAATATAACTGGGACGGTGGCGTTGGCGGCCACCACTCGCAATCTCTCCAGGTCAGGTCCGGAACCTGCGACCACAACGGGAAGTTTTGTTGCATCTCCCGCCTGTATGACAGCATCCAACTTCTTGTATGGGACAAGCCTGGACGCCCCCAGCAAGAAGGACTCTGGGATAGAAGCGAGGATATCTTGCTCATTCTGGCTGAGACAATCAATCCAGTTGCCTACCGCAGAAATTCCGGAGACGTTGACAGGCGGATATATGACTACTGCCTCTTGGTCCCAAGAGTCCTGTACCCGTTGCTTTACGAAGTTGCTATTCGCTGCAATCGCAACTGGCTGTTTGGCGCGATGCCGGTCCAATGCTCTGAATGCGGGCGCGACGGACCTGACGGTTGCGCTTGCTCCTCTGTGGTCCAGATGAGCTGCCCATATATACCTGGCCGGCGTGTGCGCGTAGACGTAGGTTGGGACCGGACGCATTTTCCTGCCGGAAGCGACGTGGTGTGCAAAAAGGTGCGAACTCACCAGCGCCCAATCGTAGTGGCCAAGAGGTGCCTTGCTCCATACGTCAGGCATGAACGGCAAAGCTAATGATTTTCGCTTACGCAGAGGCGTTTTAGCCAGCCAAGATTCCTGAACGCGTCCGGTCTCATAACGATCTTCATGATCATTCCAAAGGCAGAAGATATCTGTTGAAGGAAAAATTCGGGCGAACTCGTCCAGGACCTTTTCCGCTCCTCCGGTTTCCTCGATCCACTCGTGAACGAGCAGTCCTCGGAAGTCAGACTTCCCCATACGAGTCAAAGCGTCCCCCCAGTGAATCCAAAAACGCTGTCATCGGAGAGCAGCGCATGCCGAGGCCGATTCAGCTTTTCCCAAACCTCGTTAGGGAGGGGGTGCTGCTTCGGCCATCCCAAATCATAGTGGATAGAGCCGGGTGGCCTTTCTACGTGACGGACGGCTGAAGCTTTTCGCTAGGCTTCGCCACCCGCTGCAGCTCTTAGCCCAGCCGGTTGGGAAGCTCGCATTTCGGATACGCTGCCAAGTGCTTTTACGCTGGCGGGTACTCTTCAACCTAGGACGGGCCGAGCGCGGAGTCGCCGATCGCATGCGGTTGTCCTGCAGTCTAGCAAGGCGTGCGGGAGGTTTTAGGCAAGGCAGCAGGCCCTGAAGGTGCACCGAAGATGGCTGATTCACCCCTACGTGGTGTATCCGTTGATCGTCACAAGACTCCCAGCCTAAGTTTGACCACCTTTTTGATGCGGCTGCCAAAGCCCACGCTTCTTGTGAGCGAGCATCTGGCAGTGTCCTTCTTCCGCGCCGGTATAGTATCCGGTGAGCACATACGGCCTTTTCGGTGGCACCCCGCGTGGTGCCCCCCGTAATGACACTGGGGACTAAAAATTTGAACCTGCAAGAGTACCTGCGCGTCTTGCGCCGCAATTGGATATGGATAGTGGCGTTTTCGCTTTTGGGGCTACTTGTCAGTGGAGCCGCCACCGTCCTAGTCAAAGCCAGCTACACGTCGAGTACGCGACTGTTCGTGGCGATACAGAATTCTGGATCTGTGCAGGAACTGCAACAGGGGAATACGTTCAGCCAGGCACGCGTGCAATCGTATGTGAAAATCATCACAACACCTGCGGTTCTGCAGCCCGCTATCGATTCCCTGGGTATTGACACAACGCCCGAGGTTTTGGCGAACAAAATCAAAGCGTCGACCGATCTGAACACGGTATTGATAAATATTTCCGTAACAGATCATTCGCCGGTCCAGTCGGCAGCGACTGCCCAAGCCGTGGCTGACAGTCTAATACGTACGGTTGACCAGCTTGAGAAGCCTAAAACTGGGGGCGTCTCACCCGTTAGCCTCTCTGTCGTTGCGCCTTCCAAGGCGCCGGCGACACCTTCGGCGCCAAACGCAAAGCTGAACCTGATGCTGGGCTTGCTCGTAGGCATAGCGTGTGGTGCCGCTTTTGCTCTTCTCAGAGCTACCCTCGACAGTCGCATTCGCAATGAAGCTGACCTTCGCCGCTCGACGGATGCTCCGATACTAGGTGGCATTGCGTACGATGCCGCGGCAAAGGTATCTCCGCTACTGACACAGGAAGCAATGCGGAGTCCTCGGGCAGAGTCATTCCGCCAGCTTCGGACAAATTTACAGTTTGCTAACGTCTCAGGCCATGCAAAGACAATTTTGGTTACCTCCTCTTTGCCAGGTGAAGGTAAGAGTTCTACCGCAACAAACCTTGCCATTGCTATGGCGCAGTCCGGGCAAACTATATGCCTTGTCGATGCTGACCTAAGACGTCCGATGGTTCATGAGTATTTGGGCCTAGACCGTAACGCCGGTTTAACCACCGCATTGGTTGGGACTGCAGAACTGGACGATCTTCTTCAACCTTGGGGAGAAGGTGGCCTATACGTTTTGACCTCAGGGCAAATTCCTCCCAACCCAAGCGAACTCCTCGGTAGCGCGGCTATGACTTCCACCATTAAGGAGCTCGAGGCAACTTTCGATGCTGTCATCGTTGATGCTCCTCCACTACTGCCCGTCACAGATGCAGCGGTACTTTCCGGGCAGGTGGGCGGTGTTGTGATTGTTGTGGGCACTCAAAAGGTCACCAGCAAGGAGCTCGAAAAGTCACTGGACGCCTTGAACCTGGTGTCGGCTAACTTGCTAGGTATCGTTATGAATCGGACACCCGTCAAGGGACCCGACGCGTACGGCTACACATCCTACGGGTATGAGCCTTCGGATGAGGTAGATATCTCAACTGTTGGGATAAAGCAGGATAGCGGACAGTCATCCCTGCCGCCTGATTCCTATGATGCTGGCCGCACACTGTTGGAAGAAGGTCGAAGGCTAGCTAGGGCGAGTCCTCCGGCTTTGTCCAGGCGTCAGGAATAGAGCTAGTCCCCTAAGTTATGCAGGCAAGACAAGCTTGCATGTGACCTTGTTAGAGGAGGATTGGGCTTGCGGCACTTAGGCGCTACATTCCTCGTGATTTATCGTTGCCCATAATGGGCACCAATTTAAGGATGGACGGCATTAATTCGTCAGAAGTTGCCTTTCGCGAGGCGTTATGGTCGGTTTTTCGCCATGTTCCTGTTAGGTTGCGAAGGCGCCTTCTCTACCTAAAAGCCCACCGCAGGCTTCTAAGCTTGGCTGAACCAATGACGTTCAATGAGAAAGTCAATTGGCGTATTCTTCACGATCGCCGTCCGCTCCTCGCCTGGACTTGCGACAAGGTTGAGATGAAACGGAATGTCGCGCTTCTCGATTCTGCTGTTCTCATACCGCGGACCCTATGGCAGGGCACGGACCTCCAAGAGTTGAAGGATCGGTCCTTTCCTGACCGATGGATTTTAAAAGCAAATCATAGGTCACAATGCGTATATATCGGGCGAGGTCAACCTGATTTTGAAGCACTGTCAGAGGCTACGGACGGTTGGATGACCTCGTTTCAGGCAACCAATCTCGGTGAGTGGGCATATGAGGTGGCAAATCCGTCTTTTCTTCTCGAAGAGTGGATTGGTGATGTGGATCAGCCTCCCAGTGACTATAAGTTCTTCGTTTTCCACGGTGTAGTGCGCATGATCCAGGTCGATGAGGACAGGTTCCAGCAGCACAGGCTAAGCCTCTTCACTCGTGACTGGGAAAGGATCCAAGCCTCTAAGGATCTTTGGGACGGCACTAGTACAGTCGGCCGTCCAGCAAACCTTCCCGAAATGATCCGAATTGCAGAATCCGCGGCGCGCGACTTCGACTTTATGCGAATCGACCTGTTTGACACCCCTAATGGGGTCTACTTTGGAGAGACAACTCCCTACCCGGGCGGAGGTCTCTCCCCTTTCAGCCCAAAATCTTTTGACTCGGAACTGGGAGCATTTTGGCATCTGCCCAACCTAAGTACCCACGACCAGCAAAGCAGCTCTGAGGCTGCCATTGGCTACCGAGGTGACTTACACCGATGAAGGGGGGTCGCAGCCATCTCAGGAGAGTTGTAGGGTTTGCCCTTGTGCCAGCTGCGACGATGATCTCGACAGTTCTTGTTTTGCCTTTGATCAGCCGACAGTTCGGGCCGGAAGGCTGGTCAGCGGTGGGAATCGGACAGTCCATAGGAGCATTCATTAGCATCGTTGCTGGTCTTGGATGGCAGGTTATTGGCGCCCAACAGGTGGCTGAAAGCGGCCGAAGGCGTAGGCGCATTCTTTTCGCAGAAAGTCTCAAATCACGCGCGCTAGTGCTGATTCTTCTACTAGGGCCCGCTGGAATAACGTGCCACATATTGAGCCCTCAATTCAAAGCGGAAGCCGTCGTGTTTGCTGCAGCAATGGGCTTGAATTGCTTAAACGCTTCCTGGTTTTTTGCCGGCACTGGGGAGGCGAAGTACGTCTTCTACAACGAGGGCCTAGCTCGACTCACCGGTTACGTGCTCTCTATTCCGGTGCTTGCTCTGACCCAGTCGCTTATGACTTATGCCGCATTACTTCTTTTGACCGCCCTCGTAAGTGCCCTCTTGAACCTCCTTGTCATACTGCGTCCTTTTAATCGGCGCGATTGGATAATTGCGCGAAGTACCTCCGCAATTATCAAGGAGCAATCATACGGCGCTTTGTCACGTATGCTCACTGCCACGCAGCTGCACGTTGGGCCTGCGATCGTAGCAGTCGCTCACCCCCAAAGCCTTCACGTCTTCACCGCACTGTACAATGTGCATAAAGCCATGAACAACGCTTCGGCAACTTTCCCACAGGCATTTGCGTGGTGGGTGGGTTCTCCTAGTGACATGAAGGAACGCGCTAAAAGGACAAACTTGCTTGCGACCATAACAATAGTCGTTGGCATTATGATTTCTCTAGGCTGGGCCTTCTTAGGTCTGCCGATACTTAGTTGGCTCTACGACGACTCAGTTGAAGTTTCCCAAGCCTTGAATATCGTATGCGCCCTATCTATGGGAATGTTCGCCGCGTCAAGGGCGGCGGGCCTCTTGGGCTTGATTCCTCTTGGAATGCAGCGTCTAGTTTACCTGTCTTCGTCAGTCGCTGCGACATTTTGCGTAGTCGGCATGGTCGTCGGCGCGTCTGTGGGTGGCTCTTTTGGAGCCTTTTTGGTCATGGCTTTCACCAGCCTCATCCTGACTACTTATCTCCTGACGGTTCGGTTCATCCGCGCCAGGCGCATCCTCGGGGCATAGACCATAAGGACCTTGAAGATACTGGCAACTAAGGTTGGAGGTCATCAAACTATCGATGATCTGTCCTTATTCTTGGGTCTTTTACCGATGCCAGAAGTTGTCTGTGCGGAAAACGTGTAGCACGCATTTTTGAGCGACGAGGAGCTGGCAACTCGAGATTCGCGGCGTGGGCAGGCCATAAAAGCACACGCTAGCCGCTCGTAATGCAGGCAACCTTATTGTTGCTTTGAGGGCATGGTGAGGAGTGCTATTTGCCTGGCCCGATAGGTAAAGATACTGCGGTGAGCTCTTTGTGCGCCAGAGGTTTGCGGGGAAGCAGTCTCGCATGGACATGCTTCACGATCAGGGACGCAGACAACTTCTGAGTTAGACCTGGCACGCACCAGCAAGGTCGCGTCGACCGCTCGAGTTCGGTAGTGTGAAACGCGGGTCGTGGGAAAGTCTAGGTGTAAATGACTGCTTCTGCTGGCATCAGACGTTAAGGATCGCGGAGCCCCGGGCGGGCGGGGTTCTGTGTCAGCCAGTGTGGTTCTTCTAGGCCGCGGCGAAGCGGAGAACGGCCCAGCCACGCGGGGTGTGCTGAAGCTCCGACGACAAAGCGGTCTGGAAGGAAATTGCCGTCCCTGCGTAGGTGGGGGCGCGCGGACCGAGAAGCGCTGAGGGTGGGCGACTTGGAGAGCAAGCAACGTTCTTCGGCTAAAATTAGGCCATCTGCGTCACTTTAATCTTTGGGGGAAGCTTGCCGTCCGTTAACTCCGCGCTGGACGATGCGCCTCGAACACCAGGGTTCGGAAAAACAGCCATTTCCAATGCTGATGGGTTGGTGCGAAGCGCTCGTAGCTACGGCATGACGCCCAGCTTGTTAGTCCTTCCGATGCTCGTTGTTGTGGCGTTGTTACCCTGGTTAAGCTCTATTGAGAACGTCTGGGATGCTGTCCTTCTTGCCATTCTTATTTGCATTTGTGCTGTCGGTACTATTCGCTCGTTCTCCGCTGGCGCCAGGCCGCTAGGCTTAGTGTTCTATCCATTCACTCTTGCTTGGCTCGGTGTCGGTCCCATTTATCAGCTATCGCATGGTGCATTCGCTTGGGGTGACATCCCACTATTCGCACAAAGCGGCGTTATATCTTTTGCGTTGCTATTGACCCTCGTGGCATTGCTTGCTTTTACTGGTGGCTACGAGTTTCTGCGGTATAGGCGGAGACCTATGGCAGCAGATGCAGCACCCGTGGAGGTGCGCCCACTGGTGGTCTGGGGGCTAATTTTCGTCGCCGTTGCTTTGGTCCCGTTTGCTCTTTCCGCTAGCGGGGGATTGTCTGGTATGTTTGCCACCCGATTTGCCCGCGCAGATGCCTTTGAGCAAGCTGGTTTGACGCAAGAGGCCGTAGGCGGATTGCGCTACGCATTGGGCAAACAGATACCCATTGCGCTGTCCATTGCAGCGGCCTGCCTCTCCGTCGTTCAGGCGAGAAAACGCGTCCGAGCGCACGGACTCATGGGGCTCTACGGAAATGAGTTTGCTGCGCTCCTGCTATCGCTGGGCCTCATTGTGTTATTCTGCAACCCCATTGCGAACAGCCGCTATATTGCCGTCATCGCTTTTGGATCAGCAGCGCTCTACGTTTTTCAGCCCCGGAGTAAATGGGGCGGGCTGATAGTTGCCATAGCTTCCGTTAGTGGCACGCTTGTAATTTATCCTTTGCTAGATATCTTCCGCAGAGGATTCGTGGAGACAACGTCACTGAAGGCTGGAGTGGAAGCTTTTGGAAGCGTGGACTTTGACGGATTTCAACAGGTGGCAAACAGCATTATCTATGCCGAAGAGCGCGGTCATAGCTATGGGCATTACAGCCTGTCGGCCTTACTCTACTTCCTGCCGCGCTCGATATGGGAGGAGAAAGCAATTCCAGCATCCATCGATGTGGCGTCTAACAGGGGGTATCGTTTTACGGACCTTTCGATGCCATTCCACGCAGAGATGTATGTAGAGTTCGGTGTCATTGGGATGATCGTTATAATGGTTCTGTTTGGTATATTTGCGAGCCGCATCGACTCATCTTGGGTCGCGTTTGGGAGTACGCGTCTTGGTTTGGCTGCGCCGTTGATTGCTGTGGCCCTGCTAGGTTTCTTGCGCGGCCCGCTCGGATCACTCGCGCCGATTTACCTTACGGCTGTAGGCTTATTCTTGCTCGGTTTGAGACGAACGAAATAAATCAGAATTACCATTTACAAGTCCAGTGCACTAAATGGCGTTTGTTCTTCGTGTTTGCCTGTCATACAAGTTAGGTACCACAAATGCTGTAGCGCTCGTAGCAAGTAGTTCCATACGCCCTGTCGTTGCCACCGCCGTATCCAATAGCGAGGGCGTCAGGACCGACTCTTCGCAGGGGCTCCTCCAGTGGCAGTGTTATCGTCCACCAGGGACGACCAAGGCCATTCAGACATTAGGATTAACAGCAAAGAGGCTACCCCGCGTGAGATGCGCGGTGCGGGTCCTACCTGCCGTCGCCGTAGCAGAACCTTCGAAAGCACTTCTCCCAACCCTTGGTCTCTACTTGGCGGTAGTTGTTGGAGTAACTATGGCTACATTAGGCGGCCGATTTTTGTCTAAAGAGGCATCGTTTAATGGGAGATTGAGAGTAGCTAGTGCTCGATGTCGGTCCCGAAACACCCTAAAATATCCATAGGCGAGCGCGTCAGCGGTTACTCCTCGTCTAGGCATAAATGTGCCTTAATGCGCCCTTGCTAACGAGAATCGGTTGACGGAGTGCGCAGCCGACGGGTCCTTGCAATGAACAATGGGCTTGCCACTCAGCAAATTGCTGCCGAGAGTGTCGGAGGAGTCGAGGTTATGGCCATAACCGCCCACATCTGCCCTCCCAGTAACGTTCTGCTGTTACTGGCAACGTCTTTGTTTACCGCTACTGCAAGCACATCACCGCGACTTATGTTCGCATTCTCGCCCCAGCGCTTGAGTCGAAACTGGCAAGACTTGGCGCGCCGGTCAGCGGAAACAACTGACACGTAGGTTTTAGTGGCATGAGGAAGTTGTCCTTGAGCTTGGTCCCTTGGGACCTCTTCCTCTTTTGGCTCACGAAGGGGTGATGCGTCGTAGTTGGTCTTGCTTTGGAGAATTGCGACGCCCTGAAGATTGACGTCATGGAACTCTGTCGCCGAATTAGCATCCAGACTGCGCAAGGGAAGTTCGCTCTGTGGGCTTCTTCAATAGTGTCCGTGGCGGCAGCCCGCTCCTTGCCCGTGATCATGGGAAGCATCACTCATGAGCAACAGTTCCCTAGGTCAAGGAGACACCAACATTGTGGTGCGGTTTATGTTGGGGTAGCTGTGGTACCCAAGCCTCCGGGCTGACGTCGTTACTCGTAATAAACGCTGTGACTTGATCAAGCCTTGAGGTTGTGTTGTAGAGCGTCGCGGCACGGTTAGATATGGATCCACTTACGACGCGCGGTACTTGCGGCGTGAGCTGAGGCACCGGAAACTAAGGGTACTTTCCTATTTTCTGCTCGGTGCCTTAGCAGTCGTGACAGTGGCTGTCGTACTGGTGGCCCTGCTGAGGTAGCGTCTGCGGGCGGCATGCCTGCTATTGATATGACTTGTCATTGCATCTGTCACGTGGTTAGGTCAGGGTGATTGGGGGATCACTGTGACCGATGGAGGCTGTTGTGGCTATATCCGAGTACGCCTTTGCGCTGAGTGCGCTGCTGGGCACCCTGCTGGTTCCCTTCTTTGTTGTGGGCCAGATGCTCCGGCTGAAGCGCCGCGCCATCCGTGTAACCGCTCAAACGCAACCACGAGGAAACCGCCGCTAGCCATGCCGTACGTCGACATCAACCCCCACAAAGCCCGTCCCAAATGGCAGGCCTACGCGGCCCTGGCAGCCCTCCTGGTCCTTACTGCAGCCGTAGTAGGCGCAGCCCTCGTCCGCATCTAACCCAGGTCATCTGCCGGAACCCCTAGACTTACTGTTTGAACGAGTGCAGCATGCCAGTTTTGCCGAAACGTCCTGGGGGACACACATGCTCGATCCGGCGGATCAGAACGCACGCGCCAATGCAGAGGATGCAGGGCAGCCGCAACTGCGCCGTCGCCGTGACAATCGTCGCGACGATGGTGACCTGACGGATGCCCGGACAGGAACCATGCCAGCCGTAACGCCCAACCCTTCCCGCCGGCCCGACGCCGGCAAACCGCTCACGCGTCGAATTTCTTGGGCGGAGGCCGCTGCTGCAGCCGACGTGGCAAAACCTGCCGGAGAGATTCCTGCTCCTTCCCGGGCGTCTGCTTCAGTCCAACCTGCCAAGGGGGGCGCCGGCGCCCCTGTCGTTGGTTCCGCAAACGCGAAAGCTTCCGCAACGCAGTCGGACGCTCCTTCTGAAACCCCCGCTTTCCGGCGTGCCCGGCCCACGGTTGCGGACACGATCGCCGACAAGCCCATTCCGGACTTCATCGGCTCGCCCGGTTTGTTTGTCAAGGAACAGAAACCGCGACCAGTGGGCGGCGTCCGCGGCGCCATCTTCAAAATGACCGGCGGAGCCTGGAACATGGGCCCCGGACAGAAACAGCGCCAAGAAGAAGAACTGGGCCGCCGCATCTCCCGACAGCTGCAAGGCAGCTACAACACCGCAGTGCTCAGCCTCAAGGGCGGCATCGGCAAGACCTCCACCACCGTGGGTGTAGGCCTGACCCTGGCGGAGTACCGCGGCGATGCGCCATGCGCCATCGACGCGAACCCCGACTCCGGTGACCTCGTTGAACGCGCCCTTGGGGAGGGGATCTACCAGCAGTCAAGCCCCCGCACCATCACGGACCTGCTGCGCAACATTGAGTCCGTCGATTCGCTCACCGCACTGGCCCGGTACATGCACCACGCCGGCCGGCTGCACCTCATCGCGGGGGAGCAGGACCCGGAAGTCTCGGACTCGCTGACCGCCGAGGAATACCTGCGCATCCGGAAACTCATCGCCGCCTACTACTCCGTAGCACTCACCGACTGCGGCACCGGTGTCACCCACAACGCCATGAGCGGCATCCTGCAATCGGCGGACAACCTGGTGATTGCCGCCGGCTATGCGGTGAGTGGCGCCAAGCGTGCCCGCAGCACCCTGCACTGGCTGGCCAGCCACGGCTACGAGGACCTGGCCCGCAACGCCATTGTGGTGATCACGGACAAGGACGAGGTTTCCTCCCGGGTGGACAAGGACGCCATCGAGGAACACCTCGCCGGCATCTGCCGCCAGCTGATCGCAGTGCCGCACGACCGCGGCGTGGCCGACGGTGACCTGGTAACCCTGGACGTCCTCAAGCCCGAGACCCGGCGCGCGTACAAGGAAATTGCCGCTGCCATCGTGGACGGGTACCGGTAGACGTCAGCCTAGGTAAAGCCTGTGTGTACACGGTGCGCTCATGTTGCCGTGGCCGAATTTTGACCTAACCTTGCCTGCAATTCCTCGCAAAGTCCCGAGTCTGTCCCGTAGTTTGGGCTCATCAGGCAATACCAGGGAATAGGCAGGAAGCGGGACATGGCATCACTGACTACGCTGTGGCTCTTGGTGGCATGTTGGCCTCACTGGGAGCGGCAGGCCTCTTCGCCGCTCGTCTGATTAGGGCGAAGAGCCGGCACTAGGTGGCGCAGCCTGCTCAGTCCAAGTCGCGTAACAGTTCCGTTGGCTTGATCGTTTCTTGAGGGTCACTTTTGTAACCTCGCGGCATGGGAAAACATGGTGCTGGCTATTACGGGAAGTACTCCCGCCGAGAGCGGCGGCAGGCCCGCATGCGATTGTTGTCCTACGTAATGCTCGCCGCCCTGGCCTTGGCGACCATACCGGTGGTGCTGATGGCTCTCAACAAGTGACGCGATGAGGCCGCAGAGCCTTGAAGCGTCCTCAAAGTTCCGGACACCCGGTACTAAACCGGCTGGGCGACTTGTTGTAGGTCAGCCCGGGCTTTGACAAGAAGGTCTTGGCTGCTCACAACCAGCGCACTAACCGAACTCTCAAGGGAAAGCGCAGCAGCACGCGCTTCTTGAAGCTGATTGGTGCGTATCAGGGCCTCAATGGCCCGGCACTTGCGCTCCGTTTCCTTTGCCCCAATCATGGCGGAGGTGACCCTCAGGCTCAAGAGCGCATCCATGGCGGCCTCCCGGTCCCTTTCATTGAGATGTATGCTGATCCGCGCCATCCTGCCGGGGAGCATACGCAGATAGTCACCTAAGAAGTTCAAAGCACAGGCCGGGTCTCCTATGTCCTTCGCCAGGGCCATGAGCGGTGCCGCTTCCAGCAGAGCCAGGCCGCGCTCAACCACGGTCTCTGAGTATTTTCGCAACAGCAGCTTGCCTAAGTATGTGGCACCGTTTCCGGCGGAACTTTGCAGGTTTAACCGCGCAGGCAGGTTCAGCAGCGTTAGCGGGGGCTGTGGGCAGCGCGGGTTGACGTACGTGCATCATGAATCAGGTCCTTGGGGGGTGAAGCGAATAGCTGGAAAGCGTTCGATGGAAAGCTCGCAAATACTCGGTGGTCCATCTATTCAGCTGGTTGAAGAGACTTTGCCGGGTATGAATCAAGAATCCCTGCAGTTGGAAGTCAAGAAAGGCTCAAGAGTTTTTACGCGTGTGCTGCAAAACGTGTCATACATCACATTGCAATTCGCTTGAGTTGTTCTTGATGAAAGTTTGCACTTTCCTTGACGGGTTACATGCAGTTCTTTTGCGTTTTCGTTGGAAGGCTCGGTTCGAATAAACCGCTGACGAAAAGGGACTCATGAAAGAGCTATGGGCATTGCTGGTGCCTTGCCTGGCAATTGTTGAACCTAATAAGTTGCTGGCGGTGAATCCGTGATTACAGTGATAATTCCGGCGCACAATGAAGAAGCCGAAATAGCAGAAACACTGGGCTCGCTGTATAAACAGACCCTTGTTCCAGACAGAGTGATAGTTGTGGCTGACAACTGCACCGATGCCACTGAGGAAATTGCCGCGCGGGCCGGTGCAGAGGTGATCTGGACGGTTGGCAACACTGACAAGAAGGCCGGCGCGCTGAACTTCGTCCTCGCCGACTTGCTGCCAACATCGGCACCGGAAGATCTCATACTCGTGCAGGACGCCGATTCCCAGCTGTCCAGGGACTTTATTGAGCGCTCGGCCGCCCACTTGCGGAAAGACTCCAGGCTCGGTGCCGTAGGAGGTGTGTTCCAGGGCGGCCCCGGTGGTGGCTTCGTTGGCCACCTGCAGCGGAACGAATATGCCCGTTATGTCCGGGACGTGCAGCGCCTCCATGGAAAGTGCCTGGTGGTGACCGGCACGGCAGCGCTCTTCCGGGCCCGAACTCTACGGGACATCGTGGCGGCCCGGCTCGACGGAATCCTGCCTGCCGGCGACGGGCGCGGCGGCGTTTATGACACGTCCGTCCTGACGGAGGACAACGAACTGTCGTTCGCCCTGCTGACTCTTAAGTACCGCATCCGCTCTCCTACAGATTGCACCCTCGTCACCGAAGTAATGCCCACCTGGCGGCAATTGTGGGCGCAGCGGCTGAGGTGGAAGCGGGGCGCACTGGAAAACTGCATGCAGTACGGCTGGACCGCAGTGACCCGTCCGTACTGGGGCAGGCAGCTGCTTTCCGCCATAGGTGTGATGGTGACATTTGCCTATGTGGGCACGGTGGCGTTTGCACTGGTCACGGGGGCAGCAATGCATATCCAGCCATTCTGGCTTGCCGTGACCGGTGTCTTCGTGATCGAGCGGATAGTGACGGTGAGACTGCGGGGATGGAGGTACATGCTCGCCGCCGCCACTATGTACGAAATAATGATCGACCTGTTTCTGCAGGCGGTCCACGCGAAGGCGTATACAGATGCAATTCTCAAAAGGAAGAAAGTGTGGTAATCCATGTATAACAACGCAGCTATTCCCGCGGCCGCCGGCGCCGGCTCAGGAACTCTCGCCATGACCGGAGCGGGCGATATTTTCTGGTTCGCCCTCGCCGCCTTTGCGCTCCTCGCCCTTGGCCTGGCCATCAAGCGGATAGTTCCGGTCCGCGGCCAGTAGGTCCATCAACATTGGTTATTAAGCAAATGTGATGCAAAAGCAGACACAGGCGCGAGGTGAGCACCGGATGCGCACCTCGCGCCTGTGGCCATTCTTTACGTTGTAATGCTGATGGTATTTGAGCACCTTGCGGTATCGCAGATTTTATAAGTCGTGGTACTTCCCAGCCTCACGGAACTTGTGAAGCTTCCGGTATTGGCAATTGTTTTTTTCACGCCGTTCGTCCACAGCGTTACGCTGGCCCCAGTGGCACCGGCCCATTTCAAGGTTGTGGTGGCGCCTTTTTTCGTAGCGGTGCTGGTGGCGCTTAGTTTGATTTCCGGGGCAGGTAGCGGGGGAGTGCTGATCGATGCCACGAAGGAAAAGTCCCGCACAACAACGTGTTCGGGCTTGACGTGGGCAGGGTCGCCCCCGCCCCCGCCGGTGACCCACAGGTTGAAGTGGACTCGCTCCTTTGCCGGTACCGGCACTGTTGCACCTTCCAGTACCGTGCGCTTGAGCAGAGGCCCTGTGTAGCCTTCGCCGGCGAAGGTCTCATACGTGACCCGGCCCGGTTCCCAGACCATCCGGTGGGTAGTAATGGGGCTGTTAGTGACATCAAAGGTGACGGTGTTGTTGCCCGTTCCCGGCGGCTTGGTGGCATCAAACCAATAGCCGTGGCCCTGGCTCACCGGCCAGGACTCCCCATAGGCGGCCCCGCCTCCCCAGGCCGAAGCCTCGCAGAGGTCGATCTCGTTGTAGCCCGGGGCCGCCGCGGGATCATAGGTGAACAAGCATCCCCACACCACTTCCTTTTGCAGTGCGCTGAGATCCTTTTCCACAACAGTGCTGTATGTCCCGTACCCGAACCCCTCCCTAGTGGACTGGAATTCAGCTCCAACGGGTGCTTCCCCGGTAGGGTTTGTGATTTTCAGGGAGACGTACCCGTTGGCGTCGGGACCGCTCACGTTGGCAGGGTCGTATGCCTGGTTGTACTGGGGTGCGCCACCCCAAAAGCGCTTTTCCCAGTTGAAACCCTTCCAGCTGAAGCTGCCCGATGGGCCGGGATTTGGATCAAGCGGGGTTGTATCAGCAGCATTTGCGCCGGGCAGTCCCGCCAATGCTGTCACCCCCGCGACCACCAAGATAGCGAGCGGTTTCCCGCGGCGCGCGAAAGGTGAGGCAAAACAGTTTCCAGCGGTCATGCAAAGTCCCCTCCATCATTGCTCCCAGCAAGCTTTGCGTGCACCACGGTGTGCACCAATTCATCCTCACTGCGTTTTCCGGCCAAAACAATAGAACAAATGTGGATTTATCGGACTTTAGCTCAAGAGAAACGAAGGATTTTGCCATTAGCGCAGGAATTGCGCAGGAATGGCGAAAGTTGTTGCTTTTTTGGTCGCCGGCGCCAAATCCGGAGGCACGTGTGCAATTCGTTCAAGACGAGGACTATTGCGGAAAACTTTAAGGATCGGCAGAGAGCTTGGAACGCTACGTCGTGGTTGAAATGCAGGTAACTTTGTTGCTGTTGTTGCCCTGTTCGATTTGTACCACTGCGGTGGCGGTGATCTGCGTCTGGTCGGCGTAGGCGGCTGTTACCCGAACAGTAAGGTGCGGAGTGGTCCGGTTGGCAGCGATGATCGGCGAGGATATGTTAAGTGCCACCGTGCTGGTGGTGCCGAGCGTCACCGCGTCGGAGTAGGAGGGTCCGTAGGCGCCGCTGGGCTGGAGAGCGTCGTACGTCAGGGAAACGGGAACCTTCGGGCCGGTGGCAGTCAAGACGGCGTTCGTTCTGTTGTTGTCGTTGGTGCACGTGAACCCGGAAAAGATTGGTGCGGGCCAGGTGGCTGCGGCTGTGACGGTCATGGTGGCCGTTGCGCTTTGCTGCCACAGTGCGGACGCGGCCGTTCCTCCCAGCCCGAGCAGAAGGGTGAGGACGAAGGCGCCAACAGCGGGTGCGGCGCCTGGCATATCCCGAAAGCGGGGCATCTATGCCGCCTGGGCGGGAGTCTTGCCGGTTCGGGATCGGCGGACGGATTTATAGACGGCGATGGCGCCATAGCCGATCAGCGCCACGGCGGCTATCTTGGTCCACGTCTCGCGATCGGAATTGCCCAGGGCGTTGGCTACGTAGCCGACGTACGGCACCGCATAAAAAAGTTTGCCTTTGACCTGGATCTCACGAACGGGCTCAGGGTCGTTGGCGCCGTTGTTGTCGCCCCGGGTGATCAGTGTCTTTTCACCCTGCTGGGTGGCGCCAAAACCAACAATGCGGTGGGTTTCCACATCCGGGCGGCCGGAGTACTGCTGGAACGTAATCACATCGCCGTACTTGAGCTCGCTGAACGCTACGGGCTTCATCACCATGAACGTCCCCGGGGGAAACTTTTGGACCATGGATTTGGTGAGGATGGTGTAGGTCTGGGATCCGGTTGCTACCGGAATCACAATCAACACCATCGCTGCGAACAAGGCGATGAGCATCGCGGACATGCTGGCCATGCGAGCAATGGTGCTCCACGCCCCACCCCCTTCGTCCCGGGTGTCCTTGGTTTTGGACGGCGACGCTGCCGCCTGGTTGTCCGTCCGCGGCATGCGGGCCGGGGGAGCCGGACGTGTTGTCAGGTCAGCAGCCACCGGGCACCCCGCAGGTCTGGCGGGCGGTGAGCGTCAGGGGAATGTTCACTGCTTGTCCTTTGGCAGTTGCAGGGGCTGAGGAGTTGAGGGTGACCTGGAAGCAAAAGACCGTGGACCCGCCCTTAGCCACTGTTGGTGATACGAGCCCCGATGCTTCCAGGGCGGTGTAGCCGGTGGTGGTGTTGCAGTCCGCCGGGAGGGAAACGATCTTGGTGTTGACGGTGACGTTCTGCGCCAGGCTTCCGTCTCCCGTGCCTGTCAAGGGTCCTTTAGCGACAGTGATAACGGTGTCGAACGAACCACCGGCGTTGGTGTTGTTGGCCACTGCAACCCCGCCGTAGACAGATCCGCCCGGTAGCAGTGTGGCGGTTGGAGTGATAGCCAGGGTGGCGGGGGTACCGTCGGCCAGGGTCATGGTGGTTGCCTGGCCGGACGGAACCGAGGTGAGGCCCACAATGAACGAGGCCGAGGATACCGTTCCGGCTGTCGTGCTGGTAGTGGCGTTCCAGAGGGCGTAGGTGCCTTGTACGGTCAGGAGGCCCAGGACCACTGCGACGGCGATCAAAGCCGCCGCCTGCAGCAAGCGCTTGATGCGCATTGGCCCCTCCCGGCTCTGCTTCTGGATCGTCAGCGGTGTGGGCGGCTGGAAAGCCGCCCACCGGCATCAGGTTACTGGGTTGCGGCCTGACCGGTACCGGCAACCACCTGCTGAAGGGTGAATTTGATGTTGCCGAAGCTGTAGGACTTCGACACGTCAGCGCGGCCTGATGTGGTTGAAAGGAATTCGAAGGTGATGGTGGCGGTGACCTTCTGGATACCGGTGGACGCGGTGAGGTTGTTCGGAACGGGCTGGCCGTTGATCGTCAGGCTCGGGGCGCTGACTGCGACGTTGGCAGGGGTGAAACCGTTGGTTGGCTCAGCGCCGAGGGCCACGATGGTGGCAGCCATCTTGTCCCCGGTGAGGGTGACGTCAACGTCCTGGGTGAAGGTGAGCTTGTCGCCCGGGACCACCTTGTAGGCGCTGATGTCAGGGATGGTGGTTCCGGTGCGGTCCTTCCAGACGCCGTTGGTGCTCTTTACGACGTTGAGGTCACCGGCAACGATGGTTCCGGGCGCTGCGCTGGCTTCTGCGTTCCACGCGGCGAGGGTTCCGCCGCCGCCCAGCAGCAGTGCTGCGCCAACGGCGATGGCTGCGGTGCCCTTGACCAGAGTGCTGTTCTTCATGATGTGTCCCCTTTAGTTTTTGTGTGCCGTGGTTCAGCTGGAAACTACATTGCCGGGGCAACCTCAAAAACTGGGGGGTCAAAGGGTCAACAAAAGCTCAAGGTATTTGAAAGTTAAACTACCGGTCAGAGGACACGATTACCGAGTATCAACATCCTCAAACACCAGGAACGTCTGGGTGTCCAGCACGCCCGGCATGGACTGCAGCTGGTCGAAGATGACCCGCCGGAGGTCGATGTTGTCCACGGCGCGGACCAGAAGGATCACATCGAAGTCCCCGCCTACCAGGGCCACGTGGTGCACTTCCGGGATGGCTGCCAGCAGGTCCCGGAGTTCGCGCCAGGAATCCTGCTTCAGCTTCAGGGTCACGTAGGCGGAGGAGCGCAGCCCCGCCTTGATCGGGTCCACGAGCGCCGTGAACTTGGACAACACCCCTTCGCTCGTGAGCCTGCTAATCCGCGTGTACGCATGCGCCCGCGAGATGTGGACGTTCTCCGCCACCTGCGTCACGGACATCCGGCCGTCCCGGGTCAGCTCCGAAATGATGCTGCGGTCAATGTCGTCCAGCGGGACCGGTTCCGTCCCCGCATCCTTGGCTGCCAATTCGTCCACGCGCCCCGTCAGTAATGTGGCTCACACTTACAATTCGTCTCCCAGTTTAGGCAGAACCGGGAAGCTTTTCCACGATTCCTGTAGGTGCTGGATACGAAACCTTTCCCGGGCGGATACTGGGGAGTAATAGTGGCAACAAAAGGACGGAACCGATGACGATCTCCGCGAACCAAACCGCGCCGGGCACCAGCAACGCAGGTCAGGCCAGCGCCGCCCCCGCCGAGGACGCCCTGGCTGAGGCCGTTAAGAAGTTCGGCATCACGGCCGAGGATTACATGCTCCCGGCCCGGCATCAGATCCAGATGGTGGACCCGGACGGCCGGCTCAAACCCGAAGGCGAGCAGGGCACCGAACCCGGCCACGAGTACCCCTTGCCCAGCGACGAGGAACTGCTGTCAGCGTACGAGCAGCTCGTCGTCGGCCGCCGCGTCAACGACCAGAACTCGGCACTGGTCCGGCAGGGCCGCATGGCCGTGTACCCGTCCAGCCATGGCCAGGAGGCGTGCCAGGTGGCCGCCGCGCTGTGCCTGTTCGAGGGCGACTGGATGTTCCCCACCTACCGCGACGCCGTGGCCGTGATGACCCGCGGCGTGGACCCCGTGCAGGTGATGACTATCTTCCGCGGCGACTGGCACGGCGGGTTCGATCCCCTCAAGCACAAGGTAGGGATCCAGTGCACCCCGCTGACCACGCAGCTGCTGCACGCCGTCGGCGTGGCCCACGCTGCCAAGCTCCGCGGCGAGGACACCGTGGTGCTGGCCATGTGCGGTGACGGCGCCACCAGCGAAGGCGACTTCCACGAGGCCCTGAACTTCGCGGCCGTCTTCCACTTGCCCGTTATCTTCTTCGTCCAGAACAACAAGTACGCCATCTCCGTGCCGCTGGCACACCAGTCCGTGGCGCCGTCGCTCGCACACAAGGCCGTGGGCTACGGCATGGCCGGCGAACGCGTGGACGGCAACGACGTCGTCGCCCTCCTCGCCGTCCTGGACCGGGCCGTGAAACTGGCCCGGGAAGGCTCCGGCCCCCTGCTGGTGGAAGCCAACACCTACCGCATGCAGGCCCACACCAACGCCGACGACGACACCCGCTACCGTGAAAGCGCCGAAGTTGCCGAGTGGCGGGCCAAGGACCCGGTGAACCGGATGCGGACGTACCTGTCGGACCGCGGCCTGCTGGACGACGCCGTTGAAGCGCGGATCAGTGAGCACGCCGAAGCCGTGGCGGCCCAGCTGCGCGAAGGACTGAGCGAGGACGTGCCGGTGGACCCGCAGGAACTCTTCCGCCACGTTTTCTCCGCGCCCACACCGCAGCTGAAGGAACAGTCCGCCCTGCTCGCCGACGAACTGGCCCGCGACGCAGCAGCATCATCGCAGGATTCAGCATCAAAGGAGGCCGGCAAGTGAGCCCCACCATCACCACCTCGTCCGAGGCCAACGGCAACGTCAGCGCCGCCACCGCCCGGGCAGCCGCCTCCGCTGCTGCGTCCGCCGAAGCCGCCGGGCCGCAGCCGGTCACCCTGGCCAAGGCTTTGAACACTGCCTTGTTTGACGCCATGCAGGCTGATTCCTCCGTCCTGGTGTTCGGCGAGGACGTGGGAATGCTCGGCGGGGTCTTCCGCATCACCGACGGGCTCACCGCCACCTTCGGCGAGCAGCGCTGCTTCGACACCCCGCTGGCCGAGTCCGGCATCGTGGGCATGGCCGTAGGCATGGCCATCAACGGGATGCGCCCGGTGATCGAAATGCAGTTCGACGCCTTCGCCTACCCGGCGTTCGAACAGATCATCAGCCACGTGGCCAAGATGCATAACCGCACTCGCGGGGCGGTCAAGCTGCCCCTGGTGATCCGGGTGCCGTACGGCGGCGGCATCGGGGGAGTGGAGCACCACTGCGACTCCTCCGAGTCCTACTACGCCCACACCGCCGGCCTGAAGGTCTACACCCCCGCCACCGTGGCCGACGGGTACCGGTTGCTCCGCGAAGCCATCGACTCGGACGATCCCGTGGTGTTCATGGAGCCTAAGAAGCTCTACTGGTCCAAGGACCTGGTGGACCTTGCGTCGCTGCGGTCCGCCCATGAGCAAGGCACGACGGCGGGCCGCACCTCCGAGGGGCGTGCCGCCGTCGCGCGTCCCGGCACTGACGCGACGCTGATCGCCTACGGTCCGTCCGTTCCCACTGCGCTCGCCGCTGCCGAGGCCGCCGCGCTGGAGGGGCGCTCGCTGGAGGTCATCGACGTGCGGACGCTGGTGCCGTTCGATGATGCGACGGTATGTGAATCCGTGCGGAAGACCGGCCGCGCCGTGGTGATCGCCGAAGCGCACGGGTTCGCGTCTGTGTCCTCCGAGATTGTGGCCCGGGTGCAGGAACGTTGCTTCCACTACCTGGCCGCGCCCATCCGCCGCGTCACCGGGTTCGACATCCCGTACCCGGCACCCAAGCTTGAAAAGTACTACCTGCCCGGCGTGGACCGCATCCTCGACGCCGTCGACGACCTGCAGTGGGAGAACTGACCATGAGTGAAACACGCGTGTTTTTGTTGCCGGACCTGGGCGAGGGCCTCACCGAAGCCGAACTGGTGTCGTGGCACGTTTCCGTGGGGGACACCATTTCCGTGGACCAGCCGATCGCCGAGGTGGAGACCGCGAAGTCCACTGTTGAGGTGCCTTCGCCCTATGCCGGGATTGTGGCTGAGCTGCACGGGCAGCCGGGGGAGACCCTGGACGTGGGGAAGCCGCTGATCTCGGTGACGCCATTGGTTACCGGGATCGCCGCGGATAATGCCGCCCCCGCCCCAGCCGAGCCAACCGAGCCCGAAACCAAGCCTGTTAAGACCGAACTGGGGGAGCCTGCGGCTGAGGCAGTTGAAACTCCTGCCGAGGCGGAGGGCGAGTTGTACCGCGAAGAGGAAAAGGCCGGCTCAGGCAACGTGCTGATCGGTTACGGTACCCCGGGCGGGCACGGAGTGGCGCGGCGGACGCGGGCGCGGAGGTCATCGGCGGCTGCCGCAGTCACCACCCTTCCCGTGGAGGATGGCGCACTTCCCCTGGAGGATGGGGCGGCCGACGGCGGGCCGGCGGTGAATGCCGACGTGGACCTTTCGCTCCTGCGCACCCGGGTTCCCGGCAAGCTCGGCGCGGTGATCTCCCCGCTGGTCCGGCGCATGGCGCGGGAACACGGCGTGGATCTGGGGGAACTGCCGGGTTCCGGCGGGGGTGGCCTGATTATGCGCAAAGATGTGGAGGCCGCCATAACGAGTCCGGCACCGGTGACCGCACCGAAACCGGCGGTTGAACCTGTTGAGGGGGTGCCGGCCGAACCCCGGCCCTCCGACATCCAGGGCGCGGACGCCCGCACCGGCCTGCCTATTTCTTCGCGCACTCCTGTCCGGGGAGTACGCAAGGCTGTAGCCGCCAACATGTCGCGCAGCCGTGCGGAGATCCCCGAAGCTACCGTGTGGGTGGATGTTGACGCCACTGGGCTGCTCGAGCTCCGCGAGGGGCTCAAAGCGAATGGGCCTGACGTGCCGGGCCTGCTCGCGTTCATCGCCCGATTTGTCACAGCCGGGCTAAAAAAATACCCGGAGCTGAACACGCGCATCGAAACCGCGGGCGACGGGTCCCAGGAGATCGTCTCGTTCGACGGAATCAACCTCGGCATCGCTGCCCAGACCGACCGCGGCCTTGTGGTCCCCTCGGTCCGGGCGGCGGAAAAGCTGAGTGCCCGCGAGCTGGACGCAGAGATCAGGCGGCTGACCGACGTCGCCCGCCAAGGCAAGGCAACCCCCACCGAACTGGGCAGCGGTACGTTCACGCTGAACAACTACGGGGTGTTCGGCGTGGACGGCTCGGCGGCAATCATCAACCACCCCGAGGTGGCTATTCTCGGCGTCGGCCGGATCATCGACAAGCCCTGGGTGGTGAACGGTGAGCTCGCCGTTCGGAAAGTTGCCGAGCTGACACTCACCTTCGACCATCGGGTCTGCGACGGCGGCACCGCTGCCGGGTTCCTCCGCTTCGTGGCCGACGCCATCGAAAACCCGACCACCCTCCTCGCCGACCTCTAACCCCTCCCACCGACGCTCTCTCACTTAACGTCGGTTTTTCCGAAACCCTCTCGCAGTTGATGTGGGTCTAACCCCAACCCTCTCGCAGTTGGTGTGGGTTAAACGTCAACGCTTCCGCAATCTATGCGAAAGAATCGGGAAGGTGGACGTACGACGGCGGCCG
This sequence comes from Arthrobacter sp. K41, assembly GCF_059089645.1. NCBI lineage: Bacteria > Bacillati > Actinomycetota > Actinomycetes > Micrococcales > Micrococcaceae > Arthrobacter > Arthrobacter sp. K41. Next base: position 314,288 of record NZ_JBNHEW010000004.1, read on the forward strand.
CGTGCGCCGTCGTACGTCCTCTCAGGAGTCAATGCCGAAAGGCGACAATTCCCGCTTCCCGGACAACTGCCCGATAGTATCCCTTGGCATACCCGGTTTCATTCGGGTGGAAGCTGACGTTGCTGCCGTCGAAGATGATCCAGGGTGCGGGCGAGCCGATTCCGTGCCCGTAGAACTCGTCGGTGACATCCACATACACAGTTCCGGGGACGTGCTTGGCCGCGTTCCTGATGATCTTGTTCAATTTGTCCGTGCCCCTGTTGAAGACCTTGGCCGCTTCGTCCGTGATGTAGGGCTGGTCGCCGAATTCAGGGGAGAACAGGTACGGGTACCCCAGCGCGACGATGGTGGCGTTGGGTGCCTTGGCGCGGATGGCCGCGTACGCATTGGCCAGGTCGGGGAGGACCTTAGCCTTGGCCGTGGCTTCGCCGATCTTGACGGCGGTTTTGCAGTCGTTCAATGTACTGGGGAGCAGGCACGCCCGGAGTACGTCGGCGTATCCGACGTCGTTACCGCCGGCGGTAATGGTCACCAGGTCTGTTTCTGCATTCAGCAGCCCTGCGGCCGATGCCACTTTCACCTGGAGGGGCACCATGGCGGCAGTCCAGCCCGAGCAGGCGGCGTTGGCCTTCAGTTGAACGTCATCCCGCGCGTCCAAGACATCCACGTAGCCCGGCGATGCCTGGTAGCACGCCTTGTCAGCAGACTCGGCGGGGTAGAGCGGAGACACTCTGACATTGGGCGCGCCGATGCCGGCAGTGTAGGAATCCCCAAAGGCTACGTAATCCAGTGGTTCCCAATTGTGCGCGGTTGCCGCCGTCGTCGTCGGGCCCGCAAGCAGCCCGACGACGACGGCGGCCAGTGCACTAAGGCGCCTGGCAGGAAAGCCCCCACAGGTGCGCGAAACGCTTGGTGTACTTCCTGTCCCTTCACGAGACGGCTTCCTCATCTTTCCTACCCTTTCCCTTCCGCTGCGCCGCGGCAGGGGGCCCGACGCTGACACTCCTAGCCCACCCCGACGGCGTTACTCCGGCGTTACAGGTTTCATACGAGCACCCGCGCGCCGGACGAGGGCAAGGAACGACGGCGGCTGCGCACCGTCGTCGTACGCTTGACTTGGCGGCTGATTCCGTCACACCCGTTGGGAGAAGGTGTCCAAGTGGCTACTCCGGAACAGTTCTACGACGGACTCGCGCCTGAGTACCACCTGTTGTTCGGGGACTGGTGGTCGGCAGCGCAATGGCACGGGCGGGTGATCGCTACCGTCCTGGCCAAGCGGGGGATCATTGAGGGGCGCCTCCTGGACTGCACTTGTGGCATAGGAACCCAAGCCCTGCCGCTGGCGAAGCTGGGGTACCGCGTGACAGCCACCGACGTGAGCAGAGCAGCGGTTGACCGGGCCCGGACGGAGGCGGCTGCGAGGGGAATCGACGTCGATTTTGCCTGCTGCGATGTGCGAGCCGTGCGAGAGCAGCTCGGCGGGTCCTTGGATGTGGTCATCTCCTGCGATAACGCCCTGCCGCACCTGCTCACCGATGAGGATCTGCTGCGTGCCCTGCACAATGTCCATGCATGCCTGCGGCCCCGGGGGCTGCTGCTCGTCTCCCTCCGCGACTATGACGCCTTGCGCCTCTCGTCGCCCGGGGGAGTGCCAATCTCCGTTCACGGAACTGCCGGGTCCAGGCACGGGTCCGGTCAGGTTTGGACGTGGTCCGAGGACACGGAGTACGTGGACATCGAGGTGTTCACCTTCATGGAAGATGGTGCCGGATCATGGACAGCGCACTCCGGTACCACCCGCTACCGCGCGCTGCGCCGTGCAAAACTCGGAAGCCTGCTGGCCTCGGCCGGATTCACCGCAATCGAATGGCTGATGCCGGACGCGAGCGGCTACTACCAGCCAATGGTGCTCGCCCAGGCGTGAGATAGCTTGGGCCTCGCTGCATGAACCCGAGTTCTCACGTTCATCACGGTAGGAAACTGAGGTAATCAGGTGAGATACCAAGCTTCGCTAGCTGTTCGGGGGCATTCGGCAACTCAAGCAGGCCGTTGATGACGCCAATAGTTCCCAACCCAAATCCGAGGACATTTCGCAGGACCCTTCCAGTTCGCCTGGGCCACGAGTTGTACTTGCCGGTTACTTCCGTCTCCTGGTTCAGGTCGGGGAGGGACCAGTCCTTCAGAATTGTCAGGATTATTACGGTCCGGAGTAGGCTCGAAACTCTCGCGTATGCGTCTGTCCCCTCCCGATGCAGCCACATCTCGGCCTTAGCCAAGTTCTGCGCCACCTTTTTTCGTTCGGCTACTTCGACGTCCCGCGCATCTTCGGAAAAGTACCGATGTCCCAGCCGATGCGTAGTGGCAAGTCTCCGTGCCGCTCGACTCATCATTTTTGTAATGCGCCTTCTTTTTCGCCTCGCCACTAAATTTAGGGGTGATACACGAAAAATTTCGCGATCCCCTAGTTGCATCAATCCAGACTCGGCCTCGTGAAGCTCCGAAACTGCGTAGGGGAAGGGAACCAAGACCCGAGAAACGAAGTCCCAAAGCGTGCTGACTGCGAGCGCCGATGCAATGCCAGTTGCTGCTATTGCCGCGGCCGGAAGCCACGGATTTTGCTCCCGGACATCCGGCGGTAACCCGATGTAAAGCCGGACCACAGCAACCGCTATCGACAGCACCAGAACAATTGAGCCAAGGACGGAAATTACGTTGGCGGACCTAACTGAAATTGCCATATTCTTGCTGCCGATCGCATACGACTTGACGCCCTCTTCTTCGCTTCTGTTCAGGCGAGTAACTACATCAACAAGCTCGGCGTCATAACGCGAGGGAACTGGGGGTTCAGGGAGATAGGAGAGTTCATCGACCCAGCGTCTAAGCGTGCTTGGTGCTACTCCGAATTCGGAAGCAATGGACCTCAACGAGCGCCCGCTCTCACGGTACATATTGACCGCTCGCAGCTTCAATTCCTGCTCGTAGGGCATTCGGCGCTCCTTAGTAGCGACCGTCCCCAGAACGCATAAATCCACTATGCTCCTTAGGCAGAAAATTCTCTACTTCCGCAGAAATCATTTGCTGGCACCCGAATAGCGGCCACGCCAGCATCGTCGGCAAGTCCTCGACCTTCCAGGGCTCGTGAGTATCCTGCCCACTTAAACAGGGACTTCCACCTCAGCGTGACGGAGGGCACGCCGCCGTCGTTCTCGTTCTCCCTCCCGGGGTTTCGTCAGGCCCAACCACCGGGCCGGTGGGTACAATCGACGACTAAACGAACGAACACTGCTTTGCCGGAGGTACGGAGAAACAATGTCGGAATGGCTCGAAGTCGGGACGAACAACTACGTGCTGGTTACCGAAGGGTCCCTGCTGAACACCGGACTGATCGTGGGCTCCGAACGTGCCATGGTGATCGATACCGGCTGCGGCCCCCGGCAGGGGCGGGAGATCCTGGATGCGGTGCGGGTGAAGACCCAGCTGCCCCTCGTCGTCGTCAACACCCACGCCCACTACGACCATTTCTTTGGCAATGCCGTGTTTGCGGAAGCGGGTGTCACCGAGTTCTGGGCGCACCAGAACTGCGCCACGGAGATTGACGAACACGGGGACCTGCAGCGCCGCTTCGTGGGGACGATTGAACCGGAGATGTCCACGGGTGAGGGCCGGAACGTGGAGATCGTGGTTCCCAACGCCATCGTGAAGGACCAACCAGTGATGGTTGACCTCGGCGGGCTGACCGCCACCCTCTTCTACCTGGGCCGCGGACATACCGACGGCGACCTGCTGGTGGGTACCCCGACCACGCTCTATGTCGGCGACCTGGTGGAGCAGGGCGCGCATCCGTCCTTCGAAGACTCGTACCCGGAGGAGTGGGCGGACGCGCTTCGGCACATCTCGGCTCTCCGCCACCGCTACGAGTTCCTGATCCCGGGACATGGGGAGCCGTGCAGCGACCAGTTCGTCAAGACCATGGCGAGAACCATGATCACTGCGGTCCGCCAGGCGCAGCGTTCCATCCGCGAAGCTCCCTCTGATGCCACCAAGGCCATCCCCGTCCTGCCTTACGGGCCGGAGCAGTCGCGCTGGTTCATCAAGCGGTTGCAGGAGACCCGCCGGGAGCACTAGCTCTGCGGAGGTTGATGAGGGCGGCGCCGCAGGCCAGGGAACGCCGTTAGCTGCCCGGGCAGTTATACGGCGCGGGTAAAGTATGGCGGAAGACATCAAACCGGGGGCCAAGCATGACCAAAAACGAGTGGATCAAGTACGGTGCACTCCTTGTGCTCGCAGTGGCCGCCTTCGGGGTGGCAGCCATCGCCCTAATGGGTCCGCGCGATACGGGCGAATCCGCCGCTGTCCGGGTCAGCCCGACCGCCATCACTGCGACAACTACCGCGCCTCCGGCCCCCACTTCCACCCCTACAGCTGAACAGCCCGGTATCCGGCTGCCCGCCGAGCCGGTTCTCCTAATCCTCGGGGACTCGTACACCGCCGGGGTTGGTGCAGATCAGCCGGACGAGGGGTGGGCGTCCCTTGTCGCCCGGGAACTCGGATACCCCACCAACATTGACGGAGTGTCCGGAACCGGCTTTGCCTGGGGCGGCGGACGCCAAGACGAGCTGGGCGGTGAGTACGAAGTCCGGTTGCGGAACACCGCTGCGAACCCCGCCTTCGTGCCCAACCTGCTTATACTTCAAGGCGGCCAGAACGACTCGCTGGTTACAGACGCGGATGAAGTTCAAGCGGCCACGGCGCAAACCATCGAGGCGGCCCGCAGGTTCTGGCCCGGCGTCCAAGTGGTGGTACTGGGGCCGTCCGCACCCCAGCCCGTAGCCGAGGAACTGCGCGGGGCGAACAGCGCCGTCCGTGCTGGGGCCGCAACTGCCGGCGCTCCCTTTATTGACGCCGTCGAGGGCGGTTGGTTCACGAGTGCCAACAGTCCGGAATTCGCTTCCGACGGCGCCCACCCCAACAGTGCCGGCCACGCGTACATTGCTGAGCGATTCCTGGAGTCCTGGGCAGAGTTGATCCGGTAAGGATGCTGGCTGGGAAGATCTTGATGCCGCGCCGGCTACGGCCGCGGGGCGTTCTGCGGCTCTGCTGCGGTGCGGATGAATGCGCAGTCTTCGGCGGAAAGGATGCTTTCGCCGTGCCGGTCCTGTTCGAGCTGCGTTCCGGTGGCTTTGTTGATGGCTGCCACTACTGTTCGGGGAAGGGTCCTGCACCCGGGGTTATTGACCAGCCACTGCTGCGTTTCCGGCGCGAATTGGTCCCACAACTTGTCAATGCCCATTACGGTTGCCTCCACCCTAGTCATTCCTGACAACCGCCGCCCAGCTCGTGGGCGGATGGCGTCTGATTCCCGCGTCCCTGGCGCCAGCAGGGAAGGGATGGAGGGGTTTGTGATTCCAGGGGCGGAGGGGACGTCATTGTCCCCTCCGCGTCTGCCCGCACCAGGAGCCCCCAAATCAAGGGATATCCCTTCCCTTGGTGCGGTGTCCTCTCCTAAGAAAAAGGAAAAGAAGCCCGAACCTTTTGACAAATAGACGTTTTGGTCAATTCGCCAGTACGAGTGTGTTGCCTACTGGAGGGTAGGTCAAGGGACTTAGAACAATTGTGCCGGGGGCTGCAGGAGACGCCCAAGTCTTCAGAGCGTGTGACCGGCGCCGGCGTTAGCCGTAGCGCCCTTCGGAACCATCGCGAAGTTCGTCGCGGGCAGCTTCCAGCACAGTGCAGTTTCCGGTGCGGGCTGTCATGAGAAGCCGCCCGGCAGCTTCCTCCGTGGTGCAACCCGTTCGTGCCGCTAGCGCCCGGCAGGCATCTATTATCACCGAACGCGATACGAGTGAGCCCTCCAAGGCTGAGAACTCGTCCCAAAGTGCAGTTGATCCCAGATCTTGCGGAACCGGGCCAGGGCTAAGGGAGCCAAGGGCGGCCGCTGTCCGGGCGTGAAGCACGGATTGGGCAGCGGTAAGCAGTTGAGTGGCTTCGGGGTAGGCCAGCCGATAGACAAGATGTCCGCCGGACCGTAGGCACCGGATCAGGTCCTGCCCCCGCATCTGCGTGAGGTGCCGGGACAGGTGGGTTGCCTTCACCCCCGTGCCCTCGCACAACTCCGGGATGGTGGACTCGCCTTGGGAAAGCAGCACCAGGACCTGCGCCCGCACCGGGTGGGCCAAGGCCTTGAAAAGCTCGGCTGCAGCAGACATTGACGGTCCGCTGCCGTCAGCGTGAACCGGCCTGCCTGCCAGAACGTGGTGGCCGTCCATGCCTGCCTCCCTTGGCTGCTTTGCTCCCGGGGTATGCATGCCATTATCCTCCGCCGGCTCGAGGAGCATCATTGGATGCCGCATCCCACGGAAGATTATTTTGGCAGAACCCTTTACGAACCGGAGCTCGTTTACTAAAGTCTCTTCTTGTCAAAGTCCGGATGGGCGCTAGGGGGCGTCCGGGAAGGGGGAGTGCATCACCACTGACCTATACCAGAAGACAATTGACCACTACGTAGAAAGCCCCTCCCAGGAGGGGCTTTCCCTTGTCCGGGCTGACCTTTGTCCGCCGGGCATCCAGCAGGTCCTCAGCTGTTGCCGATGTGGACGATGCTGTCGCGGTCCTGCTCGCTGGCGGGTGCGTCAGCGAGGCCGGCGGGTGTGAGGTCGAGGTCTTCCAGGCTGGCCACGCGGGCAGTTCCGTCATCGGAAGTGGAAGGCTTGCTGGTGATAGTCATCGGGATGTTCCTTAGGTCCGTTTTGGGTTCGGGAAAGAGCCGGGGAAGGGCTGCAACGTGATCCGCGGTGGTGTCCACCACCCGGGAGAAGCAGCACTGCGAACAACGGAGGGCGACGGCGACTGTACCGTGTTTCCTGCCCCTTACCGCCGGAAATTCCACAACCAGGTGGATGTCAGTATCGCAGGCAGCGCACCAGGGGTGTTTACCGCGAGGCTGCTGGGTGTCACAGGGAATGTAAGTGTTCGTTGTCGCAATCAATCTGTTCAGACCACGGCCGGGTAGCTGGTCAGGATGTAGTCGGCAGCAGCCGGGCCTGTCATGCGCAGTTGGTGTGCCGGGTTTACGAGGTTTGCCATGGCGTCCCAAAAGACGTGTTCCGGCTGTGGTGCTTCCTGGGAGAGGTTGCACCAGCTGGTGTACAGCCCGTAGAGGGCGTCCCCGCTGAGAGTGGAGCTGGTCTCCAGCGGGTCTTCGTAGGTGGCTTCAGTGAGGAATTGGTTGAACTGTGATTGCGCCATGTCGGCTCTTCTCAGCAGGGTGCAGTAATCCGCCGTTGGGCTACAGCAGCCAAGCCCGATGTCCTGCACGGGACAACAAGCGAACTGCCAGCTTATCAGCGCCTGAAAGTTCTTCAGGAATAAAAGCGACCTTGGACCCGTTAGAAAACGTCAAGGTGCGGCCGCAGGGTTCTCCCAGCGTCCACTCCGTACCGTCCAACCATGATCACTTCCACCAACTCAGCCCGCGCTGCGAGTGGGTCCAAACCTGGCGTTACCTCACCCTGGATAACCGCCGGAGGGTCGCACCGTCCGCTCCTTGACCATGAAGTCTTGGACAGGCTGCGCGAGGACCTCCGTGAGTACGACGTGTGGCGGATATTTGTGCAGAACTTCATAGCCGCCTTGCCTCTGCGGATTGAAAAGTTGCGCGCGGCTTTGACCACCGGGGACGCCGCTGGTGCCAGGGACGCCGTCCTTAGCCTCAAGACCGCCAGCCAGATGGTGGGCGCCGAGCGCCTCGCTGCCCTGGCCATGGACCTGGAGGCGGCCCAGCGTGAAGCTGCCCGGATCGCTGATCCGAGTGTTTCCTTGCCCGGCCTCGCGGTGAGCCACTTAACCCGGATCAGGCAACGTGCCGAACAAACGTCCGACGCCCTCCAGGCGCATTTGGCTACAGCCAGGCCGCCCCGGATGATTACCAGCCAGGTTCAGGCCTGATGCAACACTCCAGTCCGGGTGACTCAGACCACGAACCGGGTCCCGGGCGCGCCGCTGGGCAGGTTCTTCAAAATCCCTTCCGCCACCTCCCGTACCCGCATGCCCCGCCGGGTTGAAGCGCCGGCAAGCATTCGAAAAGCCTCCGGATAGGAACAGCGGTTCTTGCCCATGATCACACCGCATGCCACGTCGATGGAAGTGCGGCTTTCCAGGACGGCCTTCAGGTTGTCCCCGGCCGCACGGACGCTGCGGACCTCCAGGGCCAGCCGCAGGCTCTTCCCCGCCATGCCGGAGAACCAGACGGCATGGCTGACCATCTCGGAAGCAAACTGGACCTCCCGGGGCGCGAAAAAAGCCAGTACGCAGGACACTCCGGCGTCCAGCCGGATCGGTACAACGAGGGCCCCGCCGTAGCCGGCGTCGAGGAAACGCCGCCGGTAGGCTTCCCACCGCAGTGGCGGGCCGCCGTCGGCCTCCACCATCACGGGACTGCCTGCCTCCACAGCCGCGGCCAGCGGTCCGTCGTCAAAATCCTTTTCCAGCTCGGCAAGGGCAGCCGCCCGGCCGTTGTTGGCCGCCAGGGTTGAAGGGCCCTGCGGCGATATGAGCGTGGCCGCGCAATCGATCTGGACCCCTGCAGTACCGCTGAGGGCCAGCGCGGCAACCTCCGCCAGCCGTCGCAGGGAATCGACGTCGGACCCTGAGTCCGTCACCAGGTCCAGCAGGAGCCCCGACGGTTCCCGCCAAAGCTCCGGGCCGGATAAGCCCGCCGCTGCCAGCCTTCCGCCGTCGGCCTTCAGCACCCTGTTCCTGATACCCGCCACCTGTAGTGTCACCGTCATGCCCCCGTTCGATCCTCGTCCGCGCAGCGTCATCCGCGGACTCCCTTTCGAAACTAGGGCGGCACACAAGGGGAGGGCACGAGTAGCGGGTACTCGAATTTCCCATGCCCCTCCGGTGGGCTACTTGTTTTGCTGAGTCTCCAGCCACTCCTGGAATGTCTGGCGTCCGACGGTGGCACCTGCCTTGGGAATCAGCTTCCCCTTGCGCATGGCCTTGCCCATGAAGCCGGGAGCATTCACCTGCACTACGCGCTTTCGCTTGCCCGTCTTCTGCAGGTAGGCGCGGACCAGGTCCGCGAGCCTTTCGGCCCGGGGACCGCCAAGATCCGGCAGGCGCCCCTTCGGCCCTGCCTCAGCGGCGTTAACCAAAGCCTCGGCCACTTCCGCAGCGGCCACCGGCTGGGTGAACATTTTCGGGACCAGAACCAGCGGGCCGGCCGAGGCAACTCTCACCGTCATGGGCACGAACTCGTGGAACTGGGTGGACCGCAGGAGGGACCAGGGAATGCCGCCGTGCCGAACTTCGTCCTCCTGCACCAACTTTCCCGCGTACAGCCCCGAGGTTGCTTTGTCGATGCCCACGATGGAGAGCGCCACGTGGTGCCGCACGCCGGCCGTCTTCTCCGCCGCCAGCAGGTTCTGCGTGGCGTTGGTGAAGAAGTCCACCGCCTTCTTGGTGGACATCGTCTCGATGCCGGAAACGTCGATGACCGCCTCAACGCCCTGGAGCGCCTGATTCAGGCCCCGGCCATTCACCAGGTCCACACCCTCCGAACGGCTCAGGCTGACCACATCGTGGCCGCGCTCTTTCGCTACCTCGACGACGTGGCGCCCGACGGTACCGGTTCCCCCTGCAACGGCAATTCTCATAAGCAAATCTTAGAAGCAGTCCAGGACAAAGTTGGTTCCCACACTCTTTTGTAAGTTTTCGATACGTGGTCCCTGTGCCTTCTCCGCGTGCGGGGTAGCCCCGAGACGAATTGCTAAGTAGGCTTAGTAATATGTTTTGCTGCAACTTCGAAAGCCTCGGTTTCAGGACGCGCGCGCTGGTTGGAGGTGAACGGCGTGGATAAAGAGGAGGAGCGGCGTCGTGAACTCGCTGCCGCTATCGGTGTAGACCCCCGGAAGCTCCTGCCGGCCACAGCAGGGCGGTCCCGGTGGTCGAAGTTCGAGTTGGAGGCATACCTTGATGGTGCGACGCCCTGGCGCACGCGCGAAGCCGGCCACGGGACAGACAAGGCGGGAAGCCCGGGAAAAACGCGGGAGCACGCGTTCTCGGCGCTGGGAGCCGCGGGCCGTTCCCTGCTTACTCCCGAGCGGGCCGAGGCCGAACGCCTGAGGTCCTTAAACGAGACGGACCTGCTCCACAGCGGTACTGAGGAAACCTTCGACCGGATTGTGGCTGCCACCAGGAAGTTTTTTCAAGTGGGTGCTGCGTCAATGTCCCTGATCGCCGAGGACGCCCAGTACTTCAAATCCGTCTTCGGGCCGCTCCGCGATGAGACTCCACGGCAGATCGCGCTCTGTACTGCCACAGTGGAACGCAACTCTATGCTGATCATCAATGACACCTTTACCGATGAGCGGTTCGCGTCCAATCCACTCGTGGTGGGGGAGCCGCACATTCGCTTTTACGCGGGCTACCCCTTGCATGGGCCGCGCGGCTGGAACATCGGCACTTTGTGCATCATCGATCAACAACCCCGCGCCTTCCCGCCGTCGGAGCAGCAGGTCCTCCGGACGCTCGCTGCGATCGTCCAAGGCCATGTCGACGCGCGCACTTAGCGGCGCTCACCGGCTGCCCGCCTCCTAGGGTTTTCCTTGGTGGTGGCCTGGCGTGGATCCATAGGATTTCCGCAAGGCTGAACCGTCAAGGTGTAGGTATCTGGCCGGGGAGCGAAGCCCCCATCGTTCATTCCGGTCAGTGCCGGGCCTGGCGTCGCACCCCAGAAGCGATTCCAGGCCCGGCTGCCAGGTCTCCCGCTTCAAGACGTGAATAGCCCACCCGCGCCGCGCGTCGTTGTAGCGCGTCACGGATTGGATCGCGGAAATGCCCATCACCAGCAACGTCGCTTGGGACGGACGACTCGAGGCCTTCAAGGGCAGGGACTCAGCCCGATACGTCGAGTTTGTGAAGGCCTCGGCCAGCCGGTGCGCCGCTTGCCGGCTACCTCTTGGCCCGGGCGCAGCCCTGTCCCTGATGGTGTTTGTCACCGAGAGCTTGGATTCCAAAGGCAATTCGTCGTTGGACTTCGACCCTGTGGTCTGTCATCGGCAATGCCAGGAACCTGGACTGAGCGTGCGTGAAGCACTTGGAGTGGTGGAAGGCGTTATCTCAATAGGTGCCCGGCTGGTCCTTGGCGGGGGCAGCTCGGGGACGGCTGCGGTTCCTGTGCTGGCCTACACCCTGGTGCCGAACGTTGTCATTGGGGAACCGGGCGGGGAAATGACCTCCGCGCTGGTCTCGGTCCTGCTGAACCACGGATTTAGGTTGTCTGCCACTGCCAGTTATGGGGACATCCTGCAGCGGGCTGTCCCTACCCGCGACACCTGCAGCTGCACCTTGGCCAGGAGAGGCGAAGTCCAGTTGCATGTCGACGGGCTCCTGATGTGCTCGCAACAGCTGGACAGATGGAACCGTCACGACGCCGTCTGGCTGCGAGCCGCACGGGAAGGGCGTGTCCTGGTAATCAGCGGCGATAACCTGACCCTTGCCCAAACTGGCCTGGAGCTGACAACAGCTGCCCGTCTCGGGACGCTGGTCACCGGTTTCGTTTCGGCGTCCTGATCAGCGGGGGATCCGGCGTCCCCTGAACCTGTTCAGGAGCAGAAGGAGGATGGCCACCACCAGCAGTACCGGAGCCACGCCGAGAAAAAAGCCTAGTGTTTCCACAGCCAGCCCCACAACGAGAAGGACAATGGCGACGGCGACAATTGCCACGACTAACGCTTTCATCAGTTACACCTTTCAGTCATCAAAGTGGGTGACGGTTTCCTTGGCGCCGGACAGCCGCCGGATGATTTGCTCGGCGACCGTATGGAGCTTCATGTTGCGGTGGTTGGAGGCCAGGAGGAGGAACTGGTACGCCTCCTCCTGGGTGCAGCGGTTCTGGGTCATGATCATGCCGCAGGCGAGGTCTATGTCCGTCCTGCTTTTCATTGCGGCTTTCAGGTCCTCAGCCAGCAGCTCTGCAGTGATAATGCGCAGGGCCAGCCGCAGCGCCCGCCCGGCGGTGTGCGTGAACACGGTCGCGTCCTGGATGGCTTCCTCGGTGAACAGTCCGGCCGCGGGGGCGAAGAAATTCAGGGACGCGGACGCGCTTTTTCCTAAGTCGACGGGTACCCCCAGGACGCTTCTATAACCTGCAGCTTCCAATCCCCGGGAATACAGGGGCCACCGCTGGTCGTTCCGGGTGTCCGTCAGCAACACAGTTGTGGACGTGTGCACTGCTTCCAGGCATGGGCCGAACCCGAGGTCCTGTTCAATGCGGTCCAGGGCTACGGCGGTCTCACTGCTGCCGGAGACAGTAGCTGTCCGTTTGTGCCGGTGCAGGGTGACGGCGCAGGCGACGGCTGCACGCGTAGTTCTGCTGAGGGTTGAAGCAGCGTGCTGGACGACGCCGTCGAGGAAGCCCTTGATGTCCTCGCTTTCCACAATGAGCTCGTGGAGTTGCTGAAAGTCCTCATACTGCCTGTCTGTTTCCACAACTCCCATGCTAAAAGCACGGTTTGCGGAACAACAGGGACGCCGGCGTGCCTGCCACTAGTGTGCGCCCCGTTCGCCCTCGTCTGCCTTGGGTTGGATAGTCTGGCTGTAGCTGGCACGCAGCCCGTCGACGCCGAGGGTGTTAAGGGTTTCGTTCAACGCGTGTGCCAGGATGTCGCGCTCAATCGCCGGAAGGCTTAAGGCGCCGTAAACGTACGCCTGGACCTCAATCAGGCCTGCCTTTCCTCCAATTCCAAAGTATTTGATCCAGATCTGCTCAAGAGTCAGTGGTGCAGCCTCAAATGCTAACCGGAAACCTTGGCGCTGTTCGTCCTCGTCCCCAGGGACGGCCATAGTTCACCCCCGGTCAAGATCGAGTCCCGGCGTGGACTCGATGATTTTTTCTGCCACTTCCTGCAGCGGACGGTTCTCGTTGAGGGCTCTGGTGATCAGGTGGAGCATCGCGTGGTGGTTGTCAACGCCGCGGCTGGCCATGACGATGCCCTTGGCGGTGTTGATGATGTCGCGCTGCGTCAGGGTCGACTTGAGTTGCTCGCTCAGCATCTTGCCCCGTTCCCTGGCCTGAACGTTGGCGAGGAAGATCGAGGCCTGGGCTGCGAACAATTCCAGCAGCCGGATTAGTTTGTGCGACGCCGCCTTCGGGTTTGCCCAGTAAATCTTGATGGCCCCGAAAGCCAGGTCCCCGGAAAGGAGTGGAACACTGATGCACGACCGCAACCCCAGTTCGTCCGCTGCCAGGCCCCATTCCGGCCACCGGAGATCGGTGCGCACGTCCGCAATATCGACAGGGTGCCCGGACGCCCAGGCACTAAGGCAGGGACCCTGCTCAAGCTCGTATTGAAGGGTGTCCGCCTGTTCCACCAGCTGGTTCGTGGAAGCTGCGCTGCTGCGGCGGCCGCTGGAGTCGATCAGGGAAACACCGGCGCCGGCGGCGTCGCCGACTGCCAGAACGGCTGCCTCGGTGATGAGCTTCAGGGCATTGTCGACCGTTTCCTCGGTAAGGAGCACGTTGGAAAACCGCGCATAGACGGCGGCCAGTTCGTCAGCCAGCGGCAATTCAGTGTCCATGACCGCTCCATTCCCAGCGCTTTGGCCCTTGATGAACCAACTGCTCTCCTCCCCACATCACAGCACACATAGCCTCCACAATCCACTCATCGCCGGGCCCAGATGGTACGAGATGCCGTGGCCGGGGTTGGGGGACTCCGGCCGTGCCGTGGGAGCGTTCGACGGCGTCCATCACCATGGCGGCGAGGCTCCGGCTGCTGGCCATCCAGCCGGCCGGCCGCAGTTTCGCGGCCGACAGCCCTGGCGCCGTGACGAGCGTCGAAGTACACCAGAATTCTGTGGGGCGGCTTGTAATACAGCCTGCGCTTTGGCCTGGACTACGGCCCCACCTTTTACAATGGTGGTCAGGTTGCAGGTCATGCTGGGGGGTAGTGCGCGAATGCCGAATGAGATCAGCAAAGATGAGGGCCCGAAGGGCACTTTGGGGACACGCCGCGTCTTCGTTCTCGTAGGGCTTGCCGCGGCGATCGCGGCAGGAATTGGTGTGGCCGGAATTTATGGCGGCCTTGCCGGCGGTCAGGACAGGCAGAGCCAGGTCGCGGAACCAGAGCCCACGGCTCCGGTCTGTCAGGTCCAGGACCGGGCGTCGCTGGTGCCGGCAAGCGGTGCCCTGTTCGGCGTCAACCTTGACTGGCAAACCAAAGCTCTGGAACGTTACGCATTCGACCTGGGACACAAGCCCGCGGTCAGCGTCTACTTCACCCCGTTCCCCTACAGTGCGGATGAAAAAACGGACCTGGCGCGCGCCGTCGTGCAGATCCGCGCCAACGGCCAAATGCTGCTGCTGACCTTGGAACCGTCCAACGGACTGGCCGGGGTCACTCCCGATTCCGCCGAGGCGCTCGCGAAGGACCTAGCCGAGTTCAACAACGACGGCGTCCCTGTCCTTTTGCGGTTTGGCCACGAGATGAACGGCTCCTGGTACCCATGGGCCCAGCAGCCGGCGCAATACATCGAAGCATTCCGGACGATTGCCGCCGCGGTACACACCCACGCCCCCGGTTCAGCAATGATGTGGGCACCGAGCTACGGCGGGGGCTACCCGTTCGCCGGCGGCCAATACGAAGCCAAAGCCGGGTCGCCCGAGTACGCGGCCTTGGATACGGATACGGACGGTTCCCTGACCACGAACGACGACTCCTATGCTCCTTACTATCCGGGCGATGACGCCGTTGACTGGGTGGGCATGTCCCTCTATCACTGGGGTGGCGAGTTCCCGTGGGGCGAAAACGAGTTGCCGGAGCCGAACAAGTTCGCAAATCAGCTCACCGGCAATTACTCCGGAGCCAACGGTGATGACAGCGCGTTGCCGGACTTCTACCAGGTATACGGGGAGGCGCACGGCAAGCCGGTGGCCATCACGGAAACTGCCGCGCTTTTCAATCCGGCAGGCGGCGGGGAGGCGGAGTTGGCCATCAAGCAGTCCTGGTGGGGCCAACTCTTCGATCCGGCCACAGCGGCACGGTTCCCACAGTTGAAAATGATCAACTGGTTCGAGTGGGACAGGGACGAGGAAGAGATCAAGGGCCGGGTGGACTGGACGGTGACCAATACTCCTGCGGTACGCGACGCGTTTGTTGCGGCGCTGCCTGACTGGCTGCGTTACGGCCCGGCGGAGTCCTGCCGCCCCCGCAGCTAAACCCTATCGGGGGACCGCAGCAGGTGCCTTTTCAAAAAATAGCTCGTCTGCTGGGCGCATTGCCTGATCCCGATCAAATGGAGTGCTGCCATCCGGGGCAGGAGGACCCCCGGGTCGCCGTTCTTGGGCGCCGACCGCAGCGCGCCTTCCAGGTCAAGGGCGAGGCCCGCCAGACGTTCCGCGCCCACCATTTGGCTCGAGGTTTTCAGGCTGAGCACTGCGTCTTTGGCGGTGACGGCATCACCGGTAGTCAATGCCAGCCGGAGCCTTTCCGTCCTGGCCGGCATATGCGCAACGAAATCCTGGACGAAGACCTTCCAAACGCTTTCGTCGTAGTCCAGTTCAGAGCGCAACCTGTCCAGCACAGAGCAGTCGAGCAGGGGCAGGGTGTGGCCGTCGTACTGGGTCACGGCTGTCCTCTTCGCCAACGGGTCCATCGCCTAGGACTTGAAGTGGGTGGTAGGTGTTCCGCCGGGCAGGTCGCTGAGGATGGTTTCGGCCACCACCCGGGCTTTGACGTTTCTGTGGCTTGAGGCCTTGGCGAGGATGTTGAAGGCTTCCTGGTAAGAGCATCGGTTTTGGCCCATGATGACACCACACGCAACGTCGATGGAGGTTCTGCCCTGCATTGCGCTGCGTAGGTGGTCCGCCGTTGCCTGGGCAGCCCTCAGGTCCCTGGCCATCATGTAACTGCTGGCCGCCACCTCACTGAAGGCCGTGAGTCGCGAGACGACCGGGGGAGTGAAAACGTCATCCCTGTCCGCCAGGAGGGTCAATGCTCCGAAATTGCCTGGCTCGAGGGGTAGTGGAACCGCTACCAGGGAGCGGTGGCCGGCCTCCGCCAGGAGCTGCCAGTAGGCGGGCCAGCGGGGCGTCTTGGAGTAGCTGTTGAGGATAAGGGCCAATTGCCCGGTGAGTGCCTGGGCGACCGGACCGTCACCGTTTTCCTGGTCGGCACGGGCGAGGCCGACAGCGCGGTCCGCGGTGCCGGACGTCAAAAAGGCTTGCCGGGGTTGCGGCAGGGACACCACGCAGTCCAGCTGGCAGCCGGCGTCCGACAGCACCGCTGCGCCGGCAAGGACAAGCAGGTCCAGTGATTCCCGGTCATTTTCCGCCCGGAAATCCAGCAGTGGTGCGGACGTCGTAGGGACCGATGACTCTTTGCGGAACCACGCTGTCCCGCCGCCTCCGTCATCGGCCCCGGTCTGATGGTGCAGCTTCCGCACCCCAAGATTGATCCCCATGATCTGTCCCCCCTGAACAGTTGAATCGTTGAAGAAGTCTTCTGCGACGTCTTTTGGACGTTACGGGGCGGGGGTGGGGAGCACACGAGTAGTGAGTACTCGCTTTTAATTTTCGACTACTTGGTTCCGGCCGTTCTGCCGGGTTGCGGCGACGGGGGAATCAATGGAAGTTGCTTTGCTTGACGGTGCCGGCTTCTCGACACCGCCAAGCGCTAAGACCTCTGCTGTTCCCCCAAAAGACCTTGGCTACTGGACCCAGATCCCAGTTAGTGCTTTGCGCTTCGGGCCTTACACGGACAACTGTGCACCGCCTGGCTCAAGGGCCCCCGCAGATGGGGTCAAGGATGAATCAAGGTTGGCTCAAGTTTTACTGTCGGGGCGCATCCCAGCTGCCTGGAAACCATCCGGCCTCCTAGGGATTCCCTAGCACGGCTGGGGAGACTGCAGGTATGGCACCAACAGCACCGCTGAAGCGCACCGGGTCGATATCGAAGGGACACGGCAGGCGCCGGCTCGCGACCCGCCCACTGCCGGCCATGCCAAGGAAAGCTTCGGCTCAAGGCCGCTGGCGCCGCCCTCTGGCGACGGTGCTGATTCCCGCCCTGGCAGTCCTTGCCGTACGCGCGTGGGTGCTGGAACCTTTCACCGTGTCCTCGGACAGCATGGAACCTACTATTGATTCGGGCTCTGTGGTGCTCCTGTATAAGCCGGCTGCCGCCTCCGGGTTGATCCAGAACGGCGTAGTGGTCGCTTTCACCAACCCCATGGACGGCCATCCGGCCATCAAGCGGGTGGTGGCCAAGGAGGGGCAGACCGTTGCCATCCTCGACTCCGAGCTGTATGTGGACGACGTGGCCGTGCCTGAGCCGTTCATTGACCACAGCCGCATCGACGGGACGTACTTCGGGCCGGAGACTGTGCCCGCGGGAAGCGTTTTTGTGCTCGGTGACAACCGGGGCGTGTCCATTGATTCCAGGGACTTCGGGGCTGTGCCGTTGACGGCGATCCAAGGCACCCTGCTGGCGGGGCAAAAGTAGTTCGACTTAGCGCAATTCCAACCCCCGTGTCATAGGGGAGCATGCTGGGACCAACGTCAAAAGGTGGCCTACCCCCTGACTGGGGGTAGGCCACCTTTGGCTTTGGTGGTACGACTGTGGTTACGCCGGTTACTTGGCCCCGGTGAGTTCCTTGGCCGGTGCTTTCCTGGCGTTGGCCCGGGAGCGGTACAGCTTGTACGCCAGGAGGGCGCAGGCTGCCAGCAGGCCCCCCGTGGTGACTGCCAGGGTGGCAGTGCCTGGATCCGTCACCAGGTACTCGGCCAGCGCCGCCAGGGAAATGGCTGCGGCGGTACCGAGGGCGCCACCGAACGGTGCTACTCCGGGTACCTGTGCCGGCTGTTCCGTGCCGGGCCCTGCGCTGAACGGGTTCGGGAGGCCTTGATCAAAGATGCCGCGTTCCTTCTCTGTTGTACCGGGAACAACAACTTCGCTCAGGTCGGAGAACTTTGGAGCGCTGCTGCCGTCGGCCGGGGCAACCTGGAACCGGTAAGCGGCACCGTTCTCCAGGTCCCGGACCACGATGCGTGTGGCACCTGGCTCGGCAGTCAGGATTTCTCCCACCTGGGTGCCCTGGGAATCAACGGTCCTGAGCAGGAATCCTCCGCTGAAATCCGTCGTATCCACGGGTGCCTGGTTTACGGGTGCGGTGTCGGACGGTGTCTGGTTTACCGGCGCGACGGGTGCGGTGTCGACGGGTGCGGTGTCGACCGGTCCCTGGTCCACAGGTGCCGGGTCGACGGGGGTCTGGTCCACCGGGCCCTGGTCCACAGGTGCCGGGTCCACAGGTGCTGGATCGACCGGTGCGGTTCCGGGCGCGGGCCCGGTCCCCGGTGCCGGCGTGACAATCACAACCACCTCGCCATCACCGGGGATGACGCCGATCCCGTCATTGATCCCACCGTCGGTGCCTTCGCCGGCTCCTTCGTCCACCTCGTCCTCGGTGCCTTCGCCAGCACCGTCGTCGGCTCCTTCATCCACCTCATCGGCGCCATCCTCCACCTCGTTCTCCCCATCGTCATCCACTCCGTCGGTTCCATCACCGAAGAGCAGTTGTTCGATGTTGTGAAGGGTGTCCGTGCCGTGCTCACCGCTGTTGTGCTGCACAGTGGTGACCGAGCCAGGGGAGCCCAGGGTGCCGTCACCACCGGTTGTGGTGATGGTGTAGTTGGCCGCGAAGTCGGAGAAGAAAGCCGTGTCGGTTCCTTCCGCGGAGGTGAGGAGCTCCCGGACAACAATGATGTTGGCGGGGTCCACGGTCCCGGCAAACACGGCCTGCTGGAGCGTCGGGCCGGTCAGGGTACCGTCGGCACTGCGCTGGTACTGGGCGTTCATTCCGGTGGCGCTGCCAACTTCACTGGCCGCGTTGTTGGCGTCAGTGCGGACGCTGAGCCGGACGCTGAGGTAACGGTCGCCGTCGAGAATGTCATCGGCGCCGCGGCCCTCAAGGAGGTCGCTGCCGCCGCCGCCCAGGAGGATGTTGCCTTCGCCCCAGACATGCGATCCGGTAAGCACAGGGCACTCCTTGGAGGCGGATGCGTTGATGACGTCGGCGAGGGGAGTGGGCAGGGAGGGAATCAGTTGGTTGAGTCCGTTGATGCGGTCCACGCCGGCCTGGTCCAGTGCGTCACAGCCGATGAAGCCTGCGCCGCCCATGGTCTTCGGGATCCGGTCATCGCCCCGGAGTTTGTCGTCGAGGGGACCGCCGGAAAGGGCTTCCACCTCGTTGTACCTGTCCCGGACGCCTACCTGGAGGATGTCCAGCGGTTCGATGGGGAGGTCAAGGTCACCGTCCTGCGGCTGCGGATCGTAGAGGCCGGTTTCCCAGTCGTAGCCGGAGGCGCCGGCCACCTTTTCCACGCCGGGTCCGGCGATGCCGATGTCGTCCCCGCCTTCCATGTCGTAGTCGTCGTCGCCGCCCTGGCCGATCAGGACATCGTTGCCGGGCTTTTGCGAGTCGTCCAGGAAGAAGAGGTTGCTGGAGTCCCCGATCAGCAGGTCGGGTCCGTCGCCGCCTTCCGCCCAGTCGTTCCCGCCTCCGCCGAACACTGCGTCCAGGCCTTCCCCGGCGATCACAAAGTCGTCGTCTTCACCGGAGAAGGTCTCGTTTGAGTTCGCTCCGCCGTTGATGAAGTCCTTTCCGTCCCCGCCGAGCAGCAGGTCCAGGCCGGGGCCGCCGTCGATCGCGTCGTTGTCCGGCCCGCCCTTCAGGATGTCATCGCCGGCGAGGTCGGTAATGATGTCGTTTCCGTCGCCGCCCAGAACGGTGTCAGCGCCGTCGCCTCCTTCGATGACGTCGTTGCCCTGGCCGCCCCACATGGTGTCGTTGTCCACGCCGCCGTAAATGCGGTCAGTATTGGCGGAGCCGTTGTAGACGGCCTGGCCGTTGATGCCGGCCGGATCCACGGAGTTGGAGGCCCGGTACTTGATGGTGCCGTCCGGCATCCTGATCAGCAGCGCGGATTCGTTGCACTCGGAGGCGGGGTCATCCGCGACGGCGTTGCCGGCGGCCTTGAAGCCCTCGGCCGTTCCGTTGAGGTTCTTCAGCTCAAACTTGCAGTCAGCCGTGGCGAACGCGTCCGCCTTCAGTGCCTGTGCGTTGGTGTTGCGCATCATCATCTCAGCGAAGGAGTTTCCTTCAAGCTGCGCCATCAGGTTCATGCCAGGGGTGCGTGCCAGGTAGTACAGCCGGTCACCGTTCTGCAGATCGGTCATCTGGCTCTCGAAGACGTAGTTGAAAGTGCTGCCGAGAAGGCCGCCGAACAGGTTGGTCCGTTCGGCCAGACCGCCCATCCACAGGTCCACGTCGTCGAGTCCGGTGATTGATGAGTTTCCGTTGTTGGCCCAGGCGTCCGTGCTGTTCATGAAGGCAACTGCGTCCTCGGGGGCCACCTCGCCGGCCAGGGCGTCAGGGCTGACGATCAGCCGTGCTGCGGTGCGCTTGGCCTCCAGGGTGGTTGCGCTGACGATCGAGGGGTGCTTGCCGTAGGCGGCCACAAAATTGACCAGCGACTTCGGGTGCTTGATGTTTTCGCCGAAGTCGATCCAGTTGGTGTACGGCTTGAGCTGGCTGTCGTTGGTGGCGCCGTGAATCTCCCGGCGCAGCCCGTTCAGGGTAGGCAGCCCTTCTGACCGGGCGCGGGTCAGGTTGATCGCCGCGAGGTCCATGGGGAGCCCCAGCAGCTTGTTGCGGAGGGTATCAGTAACGAACTCGTCCAGTTCGCTGCCCACCTGGTCCGACATGCCCATGATGATGCTTCCGGCGGCTTCCTCGGAGGTGAGCGTGCCGGCGGGGCCGCCGTCAGTGTAGGCGGGCGGGTTCAGGAACCCCTCGAGCAGGGACAGGTCGTTCTGGGAGCCCCTGACGTCGTCGGAAGTGCCAAACATGTTGTCCGCTCCCGGGCTGTCCTCGTTGCGGCGGGAAATGGTCTCCGTGAGCATCGAGTGGCCAAAGCGGTACACCGCGTGTGCGAATTCTGCGCTGACGGCGGGATTGATGTCCGTCTGGGCAAAAGCGAAAGGCTCGAAGATGTTGATCGCCGGCTGGATCTTCCGGGCAAACTCTTCAAACACGAGGTGTTGGTATTCCATCTCCGTGATGAACCGCGCGGCTTGGAAAAGGCGCTCGCCGTTCCAGCCGTCTGCTCCTTCTGCCAGCTTCCACTCGGCCAGTGCGGCGACGCCCCGAGCCGAGGTGTCGTTGCCGAGGACCCGCTTGATGTCTGCCACCATGCGGTCGTGCTCGGAGTGGAAGACCTGGTGGATGGCGGTCAGCCCGATGTTCTCGTTGACCCTGCCGTCTCCGGCGATGAAGTGCACGTTCAGCATTTCGTCGTCGTAGGTGCCGGGGGCCTGGCTCATGAAATCGGCGGAAGCGGCGGCGTCGGCGTCCGGGGCGGGAGCAGTCCGGGGTGTGGCGGGGTTGTGGTCGATGTCCTGCGGTGACGGATCGGCGTTGTGGGCGATGTCTGTCAGGAAAGGAGTGTTGAAGTACAGCACGTCCTGGGGCACAAGGGTTCCCTGCCCCCCGTTTGCGGCGCGGTCTGCCTCCACCAGGCCGGACTTGGTGACGAACTGCGGAAGCCCGTTCTTGGGGCCGGGGATGAACTTTCCGTAGGCGTCCGCGGCCAGCATGGGAACGTTGAGGACGTCCTTGTCCAGCAGCTGTATGCCGAGCAGCTCCCGTGCCTGCTTCTTGGTGTCGGCCCAGGTGGCCATGCCCCCGGCGGTGGGCGTTCCTTCCGGACCACCCAGCATCGCGCCCGTTGACACAGGCCGGCCTGCGGGGTTGTTGGTGTACTCGCGCAGGAACACTTGGTGAGAGGAGTGGGAGGAGTAGGTCTGGCTCTGGTCCACCCACGGTGAATTGGTGTTCAGGGCATCCTGGACATCGTCCGCGGTGCCCAGCTTGCCATCCTCACCCGGCTGGTTCTGGCCGCGGGTCAGGACCATAAAGCGCATGCGCGGGTTAAGGTCGTCGGCGTTGCCGAACACATGGTCCGGGCCTGCGATCAGCGGGTCATCTGCCTTCAGCGGTACGTAGACCGTGCCGCCGCCCTTCACCGTCTGATCGATGCCGTGGTCAAAGAACTGCCCAAAGAGGGTGAACAGGGAGTTGTAGGGCGGTGAAAGTCCGACGTCGGTAGTCACGTTGGGGATGAACAGCGTGTTGTGCGAGGGCACGCAACCGTCCGGGGCGGCTGCCACGGGGGGAGTCGCCTCAGGGTCCGGGTCTGTGGTGCAGGGCACCACGCCCTCGTTGCCTTGGGTCCGGGCCGGGAAGCCCGCGGCGGCAACAGCTGCCGGGTTGGTGGACGTCTGGTCCGCAATCAGGTTGCTGATGGTGCGGGGGCGCGAATCGAAAACGTTGCCTGACTTCTGCGTGTAGCTCGTGGCTGCCGGGGGCCCGCCAAAGGAGCCGCTCTCGGCGGGCCCAAACGACTTGGACCCCAGCCGCGGGAACACCTGGTCCGATGCGCCAAAGGTTTCCTGGCCCGGCTGAAGGTTGTTGCAGCTTCCGTCGACGGTGCGCAGGCCGTGGGACAGCAGGGGGCTGGCAAGCTGGTTGGGTCCGGTTCCCACCAGAGCCCCGCATGGCCCGGTCTCCGACGTGGTGTTGGCCACGTGGGCCTCCGCGATTTTGATCTGCTTCAGGATGAAGGACAAGTCCGCGGGCGTCACGGTGAATCCCGCGCCTACCGGAGCTTGCACTGCGTTTGCTGCCACAGGCGGCAGGCCCATGGACGCGGCCATGGCGACTGCCCCGGCAGCGGCCAGGAACCGCAGGCGTGGGCGGGTGCTGTTTTTTTGTGTTGGTTTACGCGATGAAGCCTTCATCCTGCAATCTGCTCCCCTGTGGGGCCAACTCCCCAGTAGAGTCGGCGAAACAAGGCCATGCTGCAGGGGTGTCCTAGGGAAAACCTTGGTGGGGTTGGTCAGGTGCTAACGCCTGCCACCTTTATCGTCGCCGGGGGCGTCGTCCGAAATGTTGTCGTCCCTGAGTCCACCTTTGTCGTCGCCCGGGTGGTCGTCTGAGACGCCGGCGCCCCTGAGGCCGCCTTTATCGTCACCGGCCTTGTGCGCGGCGCTGGCCGTCGGAACGGGTGTGTAGGTCTGCTGTTTTGCGGGGACGAGTTGCGTTCCAAGAGCTGCATGCGCAGGGGTGGCGGTGATGGTGGCCGTGGGGGTCGGTGGAGGAACCAGGGCCGCGGGGTGCTGCGTTTTACCTGTGCCGGCAGTCACCACCACCCCGGGGGTAACTTCAGATGGCGGCCCGGCATTTGCCTGTCCCCAGACCCCCAGGCTTGCAGCACCCACTGCAGCTGCTACGGAGAAATACCAAAACTTCTTCATCGAAACGGCCTTCCTTGCTACTGCCCGGACACCGTGCCAGCACTGGTTCAGTGGGACGGGGTTTTGCTTGTGCTCCAAAATTAGGGGTACCGGGTTGGGGAAAGCTTTGGCGGCAAAGTGAATACTTACACCGCGCTACCTAGGCTTTTCCCAAAGTTCGGCCGAGGCGCCCGCGTTCCGGGTGTCACCAGCGCAAACGCTCCCACAAACACCGGCTCACCGGAGCTGCTGTTGCCTTCCGGGGACTTGCATTCTGTGTATTGAGTTCCAAAACCAAGTACTCCCTGGAAAAGCTCAAGTGACAAAGCGAGTACCGAGCACTGTGGTTGGTGAGTATGCCCCCGGTTTCAATGAGAACCACGCACCACCGGACTACTTGGGGGGAACCTTCGTGATTACTTTGGAACTGGCCGACAACACCGAGCAGGCAGGCCTTGTCAGCGATGTAACGCCGCAGGCACCGATCCTTCAGATTTCGGTTTTCGGTCCGTTGACGATTCGCCGCGGTGACGTGGAGCTGAGTGCCAACCACCTGGGTGGACCGAAACCCCGCCAGGTGCTGGAGATTCTCCTGATGAATTTTGGTTCGGCGGTCTCCAAGGCCCGGCTGATGGACCTGCTGTGGGGCGGCAACCACCCCGCCGTGGCGTTGCCGACTCTGGAAAGCTATGTCAGCGTGCTCCGGCGCCACCTGCAGCCCGGAAGCGGCCGGACGGGTCCCTTGAAAACAGTCACCGGCGGCTATGCCATTGACCGGTCCCTGGTGGAACTGGATCTGGACCGGTTCGAGACGCTGACCAAAATGGCCGGCCAGGCGGAGCCGCGCGTGGCGCTCTCCATGCTGACTGAGGCCCTTGACCTCGCTTCCGACCCGTTGCTCGGGGATGAGCTGCTGCCGGCCTGGGCGGAGGAGGAGCGGGCCGCCCACGCAGCGCAGGTGGGCCTTGCCCGTGTCATGGCCGCAGAAACCGCCCTCTCCGTGGGGGAAGCAGAAAAGGCGATCGCCTGGAGCGGTGCGGCCGTCAAGGAAGACCCCCTCAACGAGCGGGCATGGACAGCGCTAATTCTGGGTCTTGAGCAGAATGGCGAAACTACTGAGGCCCTGCGGGCCTACGACCGTTGCCGCAGGATCATCGATATGGAACTGGGCTGCGCCCCGGGCCCTGTGCTAAGGGAAGCGCAAACCAGGCTCCTGAGGAGCACCGGCGCACCGTCCGGGCAGGCGGAGTCCCCTCGCCCCAACCACGGGGTCACGGAGAGCGGTTCGGCGATAACCAAGCAGGATGTTTTGGCCCGGCAGGAAACAGGGCGCCTGCGGATCATGATTGTTGATGACCACACCACATTTTCGGATTTATTGGCCGGTGCCCTGGACCGCGAGCCGGACCTGGAAAGTGTGGGAGCGGCGAAGTCCGTGGCATCAGCGGTGACCATGTTCCGGGACCTCGCGCCCGACGTCGTCATCATGGATCTATACCTTCCCGACGGTTCCGGGCTCGGTGCTGCGGAGCGCATCCTTTCCGAGGCACCGGGTACCCGGATCGTGATGCTCACGGGCAACCCGTCACAGGATGCGCTGCGCGATGCCGCCCGCATGGGCATCTGCGGGTTCCTTCCGAAAGACGGCGCCCTGGGAGTAGTGCTGAACACCTTGCGGCATGCCCACGCCGGCAACATGATCGTGAATCCATCCCTGGTGGCCAGGTGGGGCAGCACCGCCCTTTCCGCCCCGGAGCCTTCGGGAAAGTAACTAGGCAGACCAGCCGTGCTCAATTTTCATGCGGCAGAGCCCGCTAATGGCGCCAACATTGGCCGTGATGCCGCTGAACGGCGCGAGGTCCGGGCTGCTGTTGCCCGGTTTCTCACTGCCGGCTTTGCGGCCCTCGTCCTGATTGCCGTCCCCGTTTCGTTCTGGGTTGGTGCCGAGGCGGAAAGGCACGCCTTGGCTAATGCCAGGGACATCACCCAGCGCCTGGCCGACAACGTGGTTGGGCCCTTGATAACAGACCAGCTCCTTGCCCGCGACCCCGCCGCGCTGGAGCTGCTGGACCAGAGGCTGGCTCCGTGGCTGGCGGAAAGCGGCGTCACCAGGATTAAGGTTTGGGACGAGCGCGGGCGCGTTGTCTACTCTGATGCCGAATCGCTCATTGGGCAGGATTTCGCACAGGAAGAGTGGGCGCGCGAGCTCCTCGAAGGCGGGCCGGCGACGGCAACCTTTGAATCCCAGACAGGGGAAGAAAACGAGTTTGAGGCAGACTCCGGCGAACTCGTGGAAGTCTATGCCCGCTCCATCTCGCAAAGCGGAGCTCCGATGATCTTCGAAACGTACACTTCAGGCGACGGGGTCCGCCGCGAGCAACAAGCAGTCCTGACGGGAATGGTCCCGCCGTTGGCGCTTTCATTGGCGGTCCTCCAGCTGACGCAACTTGTTCCCGCCGTCCGCCTGGCACGGCGGATGCAGGTCCACCAGGCCGCGCGCAACGCCATGCTGCGCTGTGCCATCGAGGCATCGGACCAGGAGCGCCGCCAGATAGCCGCTGAACTCCATGACGAGGTCATCCAGGACCTGTCCGGGCTGGCCTACGCCTTGGAATCCGAGGAGCGCCGCGGCCCGGAGGAGCTCCAGCCCGTATTTCTGAATGCCCGCACAATACTGCAGGACAATATCCGCACCCTGCGGGCCATGACCAGCGAACTCTATCCGCCCGACCTTGAGGAGTTGGGGCTCAAGGTTTCCCTCACGAGGCTGGAAGCACCCCTGGTGGAGCGCGGTATCAACCTCATCGTTGACATTCCCGACAAGCTCGTGGTCGACCGGGACCGGGCGGTTCTGCTTTATCGGGTGGCGCGTGAAGCCCTGGTCAATGTCAGCAAGCATTCCTCCGCCCAATCGGTGGGGATCCGGATGTGGCAGGCCGGCCAGCGAACGCAGCTCACCGTTTCCGATGATGGTGTGGGCTTCGACCCCACCGAACCCCGAGCGGAAGGCCACTTTGGCCTACGGATCCTTGCGGACACCATCCGCCAGGCCGGGGGCACCTTCGAGGTCCGGTCAGCCCCGGGGGCCGGGACTTCGGTCACCGCAACGTTCGGTGGGGCAGCTCCCGCCCTCCGCTTCGCCAGCCGGCACTTTCCTACGCCCTCTTCCAGCCAGGACTCGGTAGTTTCAAGGGTTCGCTAGGCCGTATATGTGGCTCTATCGGATCAGTACTCGCCGGCGCCGGCAATGCTTGGCCCTTAGCTCTTCCTGGTACGGCCAGCACGGAGGAACGCGGCAATGCCTGCGGCGAGTCCGAACAGGCCAACCACCATCGCTACCCAGACCTGTCCGGGGGTTCCCGCGTCCGGGCTCACTGAAGCCACCGTTTCGGTGGCCTGGGTAGCCGCAGCCGCAGCAGTGCCAGGGTGGCCGTGTTCGGGCCGCGTAGCGGTAGTGGTGGTGAAGGCTGGGGCAGGGTGTTCTGGTTCGCCTTGGTCCTCGACGACGGGGTCATCCCAGTTCCGCACGCTGCCGTCGGAGTAGGACTGCGCCACTGGGAGCATCACCGTGGTGCCGGACTTCGGAAGCTTTCCCACGTACACCGAGAACGTTTGGTATAGATCAATTGTCAGCTGGCTCGCTGCGTCGTTGGCGGTCCAGGACACAGACAACGGCGCCTCAGTGATGGTGGCACCGTCAACGGTGGCCGGCTGGGGCAATGCTCCCCTGACCACCTCCGCGGTCCAACCCGGACCGGCCTCACCCGGACTGACGTGAACGGGGTATCCGTTGGCAGGTCCACCTCAATCTTCGTGGTGGTGGCGGTCTTCGATTCGCTGGGAACCCTGAAGGTCACCTGGGTCGAGGCGCCTTCGGCGGGGGCGTCCGGTGTCACGGTCACGTGGGCAGAGGCGGCACCGAGGCCGAAGGTCATGAGAGTGGCAGTGGCTGCCCCCACGGCAGCTGCCTTCAGCGAACGCGGGGTTTTGTGGTGGTGCTCAAGGGACAGTCCTTTGCTTGAAGCCGCGCACGAGGGCAGGCGGCTGATGGGATTTTCGGCAGCTGCTTCCTCTGCCGGCCATGGCGTTGTGCCAGCCAGCCTGGCGTTGCCCGCTTGGGAAATCCTTGGCATGGCCCAGCCCCAGATTTCCCCAACTTTTTCGCACTGTGGTCCGCACATGCTTTGGACATGTCCATTTCACGCCGGCAGGCAATGCAAATAGGTGGTATCGGAATCATCGGCGCCTTTGGGCTGGCCGTGCCACTGAGATCGGTCGAGGCCAAGTCTGCAAGCCAGCTGGATCCTCGTAACATGCCCAGGCTTTACCAGCGGACCCTGACTGTCCCTGAAGTGCTGAGGCACACACACAAAACCGTGGACCCGGATGGCCACACCAGGTACCACTACCGCATTCAGCAAAAACTGGGTTCAGCGAACATTGTGCCCGGTATGACCACGCCTATTCTTGGCTATAACGGAACCTTTCCGGGCCCCACCATCAAGGTAAACCAGGGGGACCGTACCACCCTCATGATGGACAACGTGCTGCCGCTGCTCCATCCGCAGTGGGGGTATCGGCTCGATACGTCCACCCACCTGCACGGTTCGGCTTCCCTGCCTCAGTTCGACGGCTACGCGAACGATTTGACCGGGCTTGGCTACTGCAAGGATTACGAGTACCCCAACTTCCAGCCGGCGCGAACTCTTTGGTATCACGACCATGCCGTGCACAACACGTCACAAAGTGTCTATTCCGGTCTCGCCGGCCACTACCACCTGCACGATGACGTTGAGCGGAACCTGCTTCCGCAGGGCAAGTTCGACGTTCCGTTGACTGTTTCGGATGCCATGTTCGCTGCCAACGGTCAACTGGCATACGACGACAACACCCACTCCGGGCTCTGGGGTGACGTGATTTTGGTAAATGGCGCCCCATGGCCAGTGATGAAGGTCCAGCGGAGAATCTACCGCTTTCGTATCCTCAATGCCTCCATCTCCCGCTCCTACCGGTTCTCCCTCAGCACAGGGGACCCGGTGACCATGGTGGCAACGGATGGCGGCCTGATGCCCACGGCACAGCAGGTGACATCATGGCGGCACAGCGGTGCCGAGCGCTACGAAGTCCTCATTGACTTCTCCAAGTACCCGGCAGGCAAACGAGTGGAATTGCGCAACCTGTCCAACAAGAACAACGTGGACTACGACAACACCGGCAAGGTCATGGCGTTTGATGTGACGGATGAACCGGTGGATACGTCCGGGCCTGCGGCAAAGGTCCTGCCGACTCTGCTTACGTCAAGCACCACTATGGACCTCAAGCCGTCCCAATCCGTGAAAACCCGGCACATGCGGGTAAAGCGGGACAACGACATCTGGACGTTCGGTGGCATGACCTGGGACGAAGTGGTGGCGAGCGGCTACAAAAAAGTCCTGGCCGACCCGGACCTGGATGATGTGGAAATCTGGGACATCGAGAACAGCTCAGGTGGTTGGTTCCACCCTGTCCATATCCATCTGGTGGATTTCCAGATCCTCAGCCGCAACGGGCGGGCGCCCTTCAACTACGAGCGCGGGCCAAAGGATGTTGTCTACGTAGGCGAGGGCGAAACAGTCCGGCTGCTGATGAAGTTCGAACACCATCGCGGCAGGTACATGATCCACTGCCACAACCTCCCGCACGAAGACCACGACATGATGGCCCAATTCAGTGTGGGTATGAACCCGAACGACCCGGACCCCAACGATCCCATCGAGGCGTCGAGGCCGCACCCCATCGCACCAGAAGGAGTGGGGGAACCGGCCAAAGAGCCAACGCCGGCAACGACTGAGTCGACAGTTGGCGACAGTTCAACCGGAACAGCTGAGCCAACAGCTGCTGCAACCCCGACCCCAACCCAAACCACAACCCAGCCGGCGGCTGAACCCCCGACTGCCCAAACCGATGTTCTTAGCATCACCACCGCCAGGCACCGTCTCCGGAAGGACTTGACGATTTCAGGCACTGCCAGGGTCGCGGGCGCCGTCCCGGCCGGTTCGGCATCGGTCACCATCTACGACGTCTCTCCCAACCGCGCACCGAGCAAACTTGGAACCGTCACGGTCAACTCCCTTGGCAGCTGGACCTTGGAGGCGAAGCCGGGCCCGAGCCAGCAGGTGACAGTGGTGAAGGCCGAATCC
This sequence comes from Arthrobacter sp. K41, assembly GCF_059089645.1. Lineage (NCBI taxonomy): Bacteria > Bacillati > Actinomycetota > Actinomycetes > Micrococcales > Micrococcaceae > Arthrobacter > Arthrobacter sp. K41. Next base: position 343,818 of record NZ_JBNHEW010000004.1, read on the forward strand.
ACGCGCAGCGGATCTGCTACGAGCGCTGTCCGCACCGACTGACAGTTCCCCTTTCCGCCGTCGAAAAAGCCCCTCCGGTTCGTCAAGAGTCGGAGGGGAAGGCGACCCCATCCGGCAGCACAAAAAGCACGGCCCGTCCTCCGGAAGGACGGGCCGTGTAAGGCGAGGTCTACTTGCCCCTCACCCTGGCTTAGCGGTGGTCGGTACGTGCGGTGTTGCGCGAGAGCAGGATGGCCAGGGCGATCATGGCGATGCCGAGGACGAAGTGGAGCCAGTTGTCCGCGTTGTTGACGGGCACGAAGTTGGCCGGGGTGTCATGACCGATAACGAGGCCGTAGAGCCAGAGGACCAGGTAGACGACTCCGCCGTAGAGGAGGAAGTTGCGCGCCTGACCGTGAGTGCGGGACATCAGGATGCCGGCCACGCCGAACAGCAGGTGGACGATGTTGTGCAGGACCGAGACCTGGAAGATGCCCAGGAGAAGTGCCTCCGAGCCATGTCCGGCAAATGAGAGTGCCCCGTAATTGCTGGTGATGCCCGGGATGAACCCGAGGATTCCTACCAGCAGGAAGACTGCACCTACTGCCTGCGCTGCTTTCTGGAGGGTTGTTTTGGGTCCGGTTGTCCGGTTTGTTGTAGCCATGGGTGTGCTCCTGGTTCATTGAGGTTTGTGCTTGTGATGTCCGGCGGCGGCAGGGCCGATGCGCCTGGATGGCGGCTTCGGGCTGTGCCCCGGGAAAGGGGAGTGTGCTCGGTGTTCCTGAGCTGGATGATGTGTTGTTCGAGTTGGCGGCGGAACTCAACCTCGGCTTCGGCTTCCGGTGATGCCTGAACCAGGTCCTCAGCCGTGGAAAGGGCCGCCCGTCCAGCTTCCGTAAGTTGGATGTTCGCGCTTCGGCCGTCCCTTCCCGGTTCTTTAGCAAGGAACCCGAGCTCGTGCAGGCGCCGCAGAACCTTGCCCAGGCTTTGCTTGCTTACACAAAGCAGCGCGGCCACGTCAGAGGCTGTGGTGGGTTCAAGTTCCGCCACTGCCTCCAGCGCGTCGAGTGCGCCTTTGGTAAGTCGGAGGCGGGAAAGTTTGCGGTTGAGCTGGCGTTCCGTGAGCCGGGCGGCGATGCTGACAAGCCGGTGAGTGGCCCACTGCTCCGGCTCCCACCGCGGAAGAGCGTTCATATGCCGCGGGCCACCGGCTGGCAACTGCTGGTCCGGTTCCGGTTGCCGTCCCGCAGGATCGCGGGGCGGCTTCCGGACCCTGTCCTGGCCGCTCACGCGTTCGCGACGTTGTCCTTGGCGTCAGTGGCGCGGTCTTTGACGTCGGTGACGGCGCTTTGGCCTTCGTTTTTGACGTTTTGGGCGGCGTCAGTGGCGGTGGCCTTGACGCTTTGGATGGCTTCCTGGGCTGGTTCCTTCAGGTCCTGGACGACGTCTTTGGCGGCGTCGGTGACCTTTCCGGCCAGGGGTTCGGCAGCGGTTTTGAGCTGCTGGGCCGCTTCGCGTTCTTTCTGGCTGGCCGGGATCAGGGAGGAGATGAGCATCCCGGCGCCGAACGCGATCAGCCCGGCGGCCAGCGGGTTGCCCTGGGCCTGGGCTTTGACCTGTGCCGGTGCGTGGGAGATCGCGGTTCCGGCGTCGGAGAGTTTGGCGCTGACGTTGTCCTTGGCCCCGTGGAGGGTATCGCCGGTGCTGTGCAGGGCGTTCCCGGTGTGCCCGGTCCCGGAGGAGACCTTGTCCTGGACTGTGGAGGTGGCCGAGGAGACCTTGTCCTGGACGGTGGAGGTGGCCGAGTCTGCTGCTCCCATGATTTTCTCCTTAACCCCGCTGACCGCGTCCTTCACGGTGTCTTTGACTTTGTCGGTCTGGCGCTGGACAACGTTGGCCGGGGTGACCTTGTCCGCGACCGCGTCCACGTTGGTGCCAAGGCGCGCACGGGTTTCTTCGATTTCCTGACGGATTGCATCCGGGTTATCGCTCATCGGTTTACCTCACCTGGTTTTAGGGTTGGGGGAATTTCAGAAAGTGTTTCGCCCGTCTGGGGCAGGCCCTGGATCTGTTTGAGTTCCTTGCGGCCGATCGAGGCCAGGACCGCGGCGATGATGCCCCAGATCACGGCGACGATCACAGCGGCCCAGCCCAGCGGCATCAGCGCGCCCAGGGCGAACATCAGCCCCAGGGACAGGAACACCAGGACGAAGTGCCCGGCCACGCCGGCGCCGGCGAGCATCCCGCCGCCCTTGCCTGCCTTCGTGGCGGACTGCTTCAGCTCGGCCTTGGCGAGGGCGACTTCCTGGCGCATCAGGGTGGACAGGTCCCGGGTGACATCACCGAGCAACTCACCCAGGGACGTGTTGTCCGCCTTCACATGCGCCTCACTCGGAGCAGGCTCCGGAATTTGGCTACTCACAGGTGGCGTCCTTCCCTCGTCTGGAAATCGTTATACGGCTCATCCACGTCCGCCAGCGGTACGCCGCCTGCCTCGGTGTCCGAGAAAACAGGCTGTCCCGGTTCCCCGTAAATGGTGTCACCGTAGGTGGCCGGGACAACCGCCTCTCCGGGGAATGGCTCATCGATTCCCGCTGTCACCAGCGGCGCAGCAGCCAACGGTGGCTGTGCGGGCTGGGGCGGGATGGCTGCCGTTCCTGCAGCCGGAGCTCCGGCGGTGAGCCCACGGGTGAGGCGGCCTGCGAGGATGCCGGCGCCTGCGGCCAGCAGCAGGAAAGTGCCGGGCTTGTTGCGGGCGAAGGTCTGAACCTCGCTCAACAGCGAGGCCGCATCCTTGTTCTCAACCCAGGAAGCAATAGAGGAGGTACGGTCAGCGGCCTGGCGGATCAGGTCACTGGCAATGCCCGGCTGATCCGGGGCATCAGCCATGCTCTGCAGCTGGCTGGAAATGGTGCGGATCCCCTCGGCAGCCTTCTGCTGCTGGGTGCCGGCCTGGCTGGAAAGCCCTGACTTGGCCTGCGACAGCAGATCCTGCGCACTGGACTTCGCCTCGGAAGCGACGTTGGCCACTTCTTCCTTCGCGGTCTGCGCTACACCCTGCGCCGCCGATGCTGCCTGGCCGGCCACATTCGACGCCTCTTCCTTGGCGGCCTGCTTCTTGGAGCTGGTGCCGTCCTGGCCTGTTGGGGGAACGGTCGGTGCTGCATTCCCGTACTGGTCAAGGGTGCCCGGGGCAGAAGCCGAGGGCCACTGGTTCTCCGTCATCATCACTCGCTTTCGTAGAAGGCAACTAATTAGTAAGCATGTTTACTATCTACATACTAAGCACACTTGTTATTTCCAGCGCAAGACAGCCCTCTGCCGTGGACATCGCTGCGATCGCACTTGACCAGCGATAACTCCCGTGGGTCCCAGGCTTCCCGGCGACCCCGCACTAGTATCTGAGGCAGGATAAGGTCACTCGATATGGGGTCATTGAAGAATGCCCGTAGCGGCAACGGCAGCCGATTCAACAGTGATTTGCCGGAACAACGTCACGGTTTCCGGTCGGCTCGGATCCACGCTGCAGTCCTAATGCCGGTGGGTGACCAAAATCTGTATTCCACCCACTGCATACCGCAGTCTGGCATCGCGGGCGCGGTGTCCGAGATAGCGGTTGAAATTACCGCTGGAGACGATCAGCGCCGGGCCGCGCTGATCCCGGCGTCGCGGTCCCCGGTCTCGACAGGGGACCCCGTCGTCGTCCGCGTCATCATCTTCAGCGCCCACGAACGCCGGTTATACGAGAAGGAACTGGTGACAGCTCTCCGGGCAGCAGAGGAATCCGAGGTCCGCCGTGCCGAGGGAGAGAAGAAGCTGCAGCGGCTCGCCCTGCAGGATGCCCTCACCGGGCTCCCTGACAGGACAGGCCTGAAGGCGGAGCTGGACCAGCGGCACTCCGGCGGCCTGGCGGAAGGAGACAGCAGGCTGGCGGCGCTCTTTATCGACCTGGACCATGTCAAGGCCGTCAATGACAGCCTGGGGCACGGCTTCGGTGCAGACTCGGGAGATTCAGTGATCGTGGGCAGCTGCATCAACCTGGCTGCATGGCTGGACGCCAATGACGCGGCAAACCGGCCCGCGCTTGACGACCTTTTCCCTCAAACTATGAGTGCAGCTACCCGTCTATTCGGATACAGCTGCACTCAAAGTTTGTGGAAAATCTGGAAGAAGAAGAAAGTTTGTGGCGGCATCCTGGCCCGATGAGTGGGCGCTGCGGGTGCCTTGCCTGTATTGCTTTAGGCCGCGATCAGAGCGCGCCGGGCCGGAGCGTGCTCCCGGCGCGGCGCCAGCACACTGATGGTGCAAGGCGCCTGCTGCGGATCGATCCTGGCCGGCAGGTGGTGGGTTTCCGAAGCGGTATAAAGCATTTCCAGCGCTTCTTCATCCACCCGTGCGTGGCTGATGTCCAGCTTCAGGTCCAGGCCTTCCCGTAAGGAGTTAGCCCGCTTAACTACTACATAAAGTGCGTTTACGCTGTGGACGGTGATATGCCCCTTTGCAATCACCAGAGCCTTGGCGTGGTCGAGATCTACACGGACAACGATGTTGAGCTTGGAGTTCAAGTTGTAAAGCCTTCCCCGGCATTTGGCTGCGACGCTGCAGCTTCTTGCTATGGCCTGTTTCTTAAGCCTTATCCAGAGTAATGGGCGAATGTGACCCACGCAACAGTTACGTATTTATTACACCAATTGGGGATGCTGGTGTTGTGACAGAGGCCCCGGGCAGTTCCGCCCGAGGCCTCGAATTTCCGGACCGGCTAGACCACCGCCTCGGGAAGACTTCCGGTCAGTACCGTCACCGGAGCGGATGACCAGCGCCCGCGCTCGGGCTCATAGGAGATGACCACGGAGGCGTCGCTGTTCCGCACCTCATCTATGGCGAGCAGGAGGGCGTCCTCAAGATGCCGCGCATATTCCAGCCGCTCAGCCAACGTTCCCCGAAGTTCGCTGTCATCGATCAACGCGTGGCTCTTGCCGTCCACGATGACCTTCAGCAAATACCCCTGGTCCTCGTGAAGGGATCCGCGGGTTGATGTAATCTCGGTGACTTTGTCTGCCCGGACCAGCCCGTTGCCGAGCGTACGGATCCACACTTCACCCATGAAATAAACCTCCCCTTCGGCCGTGGGCGCGAATCAGCACCCATAAGGCAAACGGTAGTCCTTCACAAGGGTTTTGTGACCCCCACACTTCGGCTTTTCTATCTCCTGCAGACGGCCCCCCTAGGATAAATCTGATGACTTCCCCGGACGCCCCCGAGCCCTTCAGCCTTCGCAGCATCGCGGTGGCGGCTTTTGGGCCCACGCTGCTCTTCGGGGTGGGGCAGGGGGCCATTCTTCCGGTGGTGGCGCTGACTGCGCGCGACCTGGGCGCCACCGTTGCCGCGGCGGCCCTGATCGTCACGCTGATGGGGCTCGGCTCCTGGATTCTCAACCTTCCCGCCTCCCTGGTAACCCTGAAATTCGGTGAGCGCTGGGCGATTGTGGGCGCGGCCATCGCTGCCGGCCTGGCCCTTGCCGCGGCCGGGGTGTCCTCCCTGGTCCCCAACGGGCTGTGGCTGCTCGCCGTGGCGATGGCCGTCGTCGGCATGTCCGGGGCAGTGTTCGGCCTGGCGCGGCAGAAATACCTCACGGAAGCCGTTCCTGTGGCGTTCCGTGCGCGGGCGCTGTCCACGCTGGGCGGCGTCAACAGGATCGGTCTGTTCATCGGCCCCTTTTTGGGTGCGGCCGTAATGCAGTTTTTCGGGATCGGTGGTGCCTACTGGGTGGGCGTGGTGGCGATGGCCGCCGCGGCGGTGTTGTCCCTCACCATTCCCGACCTCAAGCCGGCGGAAACGCACGACGGCGGAACACCAGGGCCGGGGCCGACCCTCCGCAGCGTTGCGGTCTCCCACGCCGGCGTGTTCCTCAGCGTTGGCGTGGGAATCCTCCTGCTGAGCGCCCTGCGCTCCTCACGGCAGGTGGTCATCCCGCTGTGGGCAGACCACCTGGGAATGGACGCCACTTCTGCCTCCCTGGTCTATGGGCTGTCCGGGGCTATCGACATGCTGGTGTTCTATCCCGCCGGCAAGCTCATGGACCGGAAAGGCCGCCAGTTTGTGGCCGTCCCATCCACGCTGATCATGGGCACTGCGCTGCTGCTGATACCGCTGACCGGGTCTTTTGTGGCGCTGCTGCTGGCCGCACTGCTCATAGGGTTCGGCAACGGCATCAGTTCCGGGCTGGTCATGACCCTGGGCGCTGACTTTTCCCCGGACCGGGGCCGCGGCCAGTTCCTGGGCCTGTGGCGTTTTATGGCCGACGCCGGTTCCACCGCCGGGCCTGTCCTTCTTTCCGGGGTGACGGCCCTGGCGTCCCTGGGCGCGGGGATCTCAGCCACAGCCGTCCTGGGGTTCGCGGCGGCGGCCGTGTTCGCCGTCGTGATTCCCCGGCTCAGGCACCGGCGCAACTACTGACAGGGTTCTGGCACAGCTGCCTGTTTCGGCCGGGGATTGCTGGGTAACGGCCTCGGCGCGGTTATCCTCAACAGATGAGTGAAACGGGCACGCCCACTCGAACCAGCCCCCTGCAAAAGGGTTTGTGGTGGTTGCAGGACTATTTATATGCCGGCGCGTGGCAGGTCCGTGGCATGTTCTCCCGGGTGCAGCCCGGCTCGTTCCACCAGGGCCACCGCACTCCAGTGGTGATCATTCCCGGGGTTTACGAAAACTGGCAGTTCATGCTGCCCCTCATCCAGTGCATCCACGACGCCGGCCATCCCGTGCACGTGGTAACGGTGCTGCAGCGAAACAGCCTAGACGTCCCCGCAGCCGCCCGGCTCGTTGCCCAGCACCTGGAGGAGGCCGGGCTGCGGGACGCAGCCATCGTGGCGCACAGCAAAGGCGGGCTCATTGGCAAGTACGCCATGCTGAACCTGGACCCGGAGCACCGCATCCACCGGATGATCGCCGTGTGCACGCCATTTTCAGGATCGCGCTATGCCAAGTACATGCTGCTTCCCAGCCTGCGGATCTTTTCGCCGCGCAACGCCCTAACCCTCCAGCTGGCACGCGAGGAGACCATCAACACCAGGATCACGTCCATCTACGGGCCGTTTGATCCGCACATACCGGAGGGCAGCGTCCTGCCGGGGGGCACCAATATTGAACTGCCCACGGCCGGCCACTTCCGGATCCTGGGGGATCCCGAAACTTCGAGGATCATCGTGGAGCAGCTGAACCTTCCTGCGTGAGCGGGAGTGCCGCCGCTCCTGTCCGCCGGATGCCGTGCTTGCAGGGTCGGGGCTGCAGGCATCCTCCTGAACCTCTTAGGCTGGTCAAGGATTGGCGACCGAAAGGGGTAACACTGTGACGTCCACCGGCGGGAAGCGGGCTGTTCCGGAAGAGCCGGACCACTCGCGGTCCAGCAGCGCGGAAGTGCGGCGGCAAAGCAGGTGGGCCACCGTGCTGGCGGTCCTGCAGCGGCTGCTGTATCTGGTGGTGACCATCGCCGTCGGCTGGGCGGTGTACTACTTCCTCCTCGCCAGGCTGTCGCGCGGGCTTGAGCAGGCATGGGTCTTCCTGCCGGTGTGGCTGATCCTGGCGTACGCCCTGCTGCCGCGCATCCACAAAATCCTGAGCAGCCTGTACATTCCGGACTACTTCATAGGGCGGACAAGAACGGGCGACGGCGTACTGGGCGATCCCGTGAACCTCGCCGTGGTAGGCCCCAAGGAGGAGCTGCGGCAGGCGATGCAGACGGCAGGGTGGGTGGAAGCCGACCCCATCACCCCCAGCACCGCGTGGCGCACCCTGACGTCGACTGTCCTTGCGCGCAGCTACCCGCACGCCCCGGTCAGCTCGCTCTACGTTTTCGGTAACAAGCAGGACCTCGCGTTCCAACGCGAAATCGAGGGCAACCCGCGTAAACGGCACCACGTGCGGTTCTGGAAATGCCCGGAAGGCTGGATGCTGCCCGGCGGGCTGGCCGTGGACTGGGTAGGGGCCGGCACCTATGACCGGAGCGTGGGACTCTCCCTGTTCACCTTCCAAATCACGCACAAGATTGCTGACCGCACGGACGAGGAACGCGACTTCATCATCGAAACCCTCCGCTCGGCCAACGCTGTTGAGTCCGTGCACGTGATCCGCAACTACTACAGCGGCTACCACCACCGCAACGGCGGCGGCGATGCCATCCGGACCGATGGCCACCTGCCCATCATCGACCTTCACCCGCCAGACCGGCTGCGGAAGGCAAAGTAAGCCTGCGCGGCTCCGAGGGGGAGGGGCCGGGGAGGGCTGTTGACTCAACCGGGGGTATGGGAACCTTATTGGAGGGGTCCGTTTCGCGGTGGCAGGAGGACTGTAGTGAGAATCGCCTCCGGGCAGTTCAGCGCCGGCAGGGACCCTCGCCGGAACCTGCTGCACATCGGGCAACTGATGGAAACCGCAGCCCTGGGCAACGCGGACTTGTTGGTGCTCCCCGAGTCCAGCCTCTACGCCAGCACCGAGCCCCCGAGCGTCCTGGCCAATGTGGCAGAGCCCCTGGACGGGCCGTTCGTGGGAGGCATCGCCGCGCTCGCAAAGGGCCTGCACTTGCCAGTGGTGGTGGGAACTACCGAGGCCAACCCCACAGGTCTGCCATACAACACCCTGGTGGCCCTTGACGCTGAGGGGGCCATCCAGGGCACCTACCGCAAAGCCCACCTCTATGACGCCTTCGGTTACAGCGAAAGCGCCGGAATCAGCCAGGGAACCATCGGCCCACCTGACCTGCTCTCCTACGGCCAGCTGCGCCTCGGCATGCTCACCTGCTACGACCTTCGGTTCCCGGAGAGCGCCCGCTTCCTGATCGACGCCGGAGCAAACGTCCTGCTGCTGCCGGCCATGTGGATTGCCGGTCCGGGCAAAGAGGACCACTGGAACACCCTGGTCCGCGCCCGCGCCATAGAAAACACCTCCTATGTGGTGACGGCCAACCAGTCAGGACCCCTTGCCACCGCATATTCGATCATGGTTGACCCTTTCGGCGTGGTCATTGCCAACGCGGGCGAAGCGCCCGGAATGGTCTTCGCCGAGCTTGAACCTGGACGGATCGCGGCAGTTCGGAGCCGCGTGCCGTCCCTGCTGAACCGCCGCTTCAGCGTCATCCCCCGCACCAACGGGTGAGACCGTGGGTAGAGCCTGAAAAATGTGATCCTCTCGACACCTCGAATTGACCGCGACGAAACATTCCGGGCCCTTTGCAGCCATAGCATTAATGCAGAGAAATTCCCCGGAAGGACCACAGTGCAAACAACCGACGCCGCGATGAAACCCATCATCGGACTCACCACGTACCTCGAGCAGGCCGGTACCGATGGATGCGGCACGGTCAGGGCGGCATTCCTGCCCGAGACATACCTGAACCCCATCATCGCAGCGGGCGGTGTCCCCATCCTCCTGCCACCCCAGCCGGTGGTGGCAGGAATGATTGAACAGCTCGTGAACAGGCTCGATGGTTTGGTGGTTCCAGGCGGATGGGACGTGGATCCGGCACTGTACGGCCAGGCAGCCCACCCTGAAACTGACGAGCCCCGCCCGGAGCGTGATGCCTGGGAGCAGGCCCTGATCCAGGAAGCGATCCGGCAGGACGTTCCACTGCTCTGCATCTGCCGGGGGGAGCAGCTGCTCAACGTGACACTTGGCGGCAGCCTCCACCAGCACCTGCCCGACGTCATCGGAAACGGGCAGTACCAGCTCGGCGGTTACAACTTCAACCAGATCGCCGTCGAAATCAGGTCCGGCTCCCGCCTTGAAGAACTGATTGGTGCCAACCCCGGACCCGTCCCGGTGTCCCATCATCAGGCTGTGGACAGACTCGGTGAGGGCCTCGTGGCTGCTGCCTGGAGCGAGGATCAGGTGGTGGAGGCTGTTGAATATCCGGCCAGTACCTTCACGATGGGCATCCAGTGGCACCCGGAGGAGCTTCCCGAGGACTTCGGCATTTTCCGGGGGTTCGTTGAAGCAGCCCGCGGTAAGTTCCTGTCCCGGCTCCTGCCGGCCACCCCGCCGTCGTCGGTCTCCGCAGAGTCGGTGGTGACAAGCCCGGCCACGGGCGCTATCTCCATACAGCCCGGCGCCTTTTAGGGCTCCGTGCCCCGGCACGGAGTCCCGCCCGGATCCCTGCCTAGCAGCCAGGTGACAAGGCTGTGGGCACTTGTCTTGCGGGCAGGAACTAAGCCTGCTTACTATGTGAGGGTTATGGGAGGTTGAGCAAACGCCCTGGGATCCATACAAGGAGCATCGTGGCTTACCTTATCCAATACGGCTGTGCACTCGCAGGCGGGCGGTTGCCGGTTGTTACACCCTGCGGGGTGGTCCGATGACGCGTAGGGTCGGGGTTGAGGAAGAGTTCCTTATTGTCGACGCCGGCGGGAACCCTGTGCCACTGGGCGAGGTCCTCGAACAGCTGAGCGACTTTCCCCGCCTCACCAGCGAGATGAAGCAGGAGCAGATCGAAACCTGCACCCTTCCCCGGACCAGCCTTTTAGACGTGGCGCAGGACCTTACAACAGGGCGGGCGAGTGCCGACGCTGCAGCCCGGCGGGTGGGAGCACGAGCCGTAGCTTTGGCAACCTCGCCGATGCCCGTACAGTCCACCATCGCGCCCGGTGAGCGGTGCGCGGCCCTGATGGAACGGTTCGGTCTTACTGCCGCAGAGCAGCTGACCGGCGGCTGCCACGTGCACGTGGAGATTGAGTCGGACGAGGAAGGCGTCGCCATCCTTGACCGAATCAGGATCTGGATGCCCGTCCTGCAGGCGCTCAGCAGCAACTCGCCGTACTGGAACGGTGTGGACTCGAGCTTCGCGAGTTACCGTGCCCAGGCCTGGAACCGGTGGCCAACCACGGGACCGGCGGAAATTTACGGTTCAGCCGCCGCCTACCACCATGAGATGCAGCAGATGCTCAGCTCAGGGGTACCACTTGATCAAGCAAACCTTTACCTGGACGCCCGGCTGAGCCACAAACATCCCACCGTTGAGGTCAGGGTGGCCGACGTCTGCCTGTTCGCCGACGACACCGTCCTCATCGCCGCCCTGGTGCGCGCCCTGGCTGAGACGGCGGCACGGCAGTGGCGTGACGGCGTTGGCCCCGTTCCGGCGTCGGCTACCCGGCTGCGGCTTGCCGCGTGGCAGGCGAGCCGTTATGGACTGGACGGTGAGCTGGCCGATCCATTGACGGGTTCTCTGCGCGGCGCCTTCGAGGTTGCACTTGCGCTGCTGGACCACCTGCGCCCGGTGCTCGAGGAGCAGGGTGAGTACAGCACTGTGGAGTTCCTCCTGTTCCAGGTTCTGGACCGGGGGACCGGCGCTGCAGTTCAGCGCAGCTCCTATGCCGAATCGGCCAGCCTCAGGGACGTGGTGGCCGACGCCGTCCACATCACTGCGCTGCCCGCCACTCCGCTGCAGGAGGTGGAGAACCGGCTTTTGCAGAACCAACTGACGTAGAGCTTGGAAAGTGGAGGGCTGGGGCTCCTCACGTGCTGCACAGGTTGCAGTCAACGCAGGAACGAGGACACCAGCATGTGCGGTATAGCCGGCGAGATCGCCTTCAACGGGAGAGCGCCTTCCCTGGAGCCGGTTTTGAAGATGATGGGGGCCATGACATCCCGGGGGCCCGACGGGGAGGGGACCTGGGAATCGGGCTGGGTAGCCTTGGGACACCAACGGCTCAGCATTATCGACCTGTCCGAAGCAGGGGCGCAGCCAATGCTCGACGACAGCGGCCTCGCCATCGCGTTCAACGGCTGCATCTACAACTACAAGGAATTGCGCCGGGAACTGGAGCCTGAGTTCACCTTCCGTTCCACCAGCGACACCGAAGTCATCCTGAAGGCCTACCGCAAGTGGGGCGATGACTTTGTGCACCACCTCGTGGGGATGTTCGCGGTTGCCCTTTATGATCCGCAGCGGGAGGAGGTCCTGCTGGTCCGGGACCGGTTGGGCATCAAGCCGGTGTACCTTTCCCACCTGCCGGGCAGGTTGCGGTTCGCGTCCAGCCTGCCGGCGCTCGTCGCCTCTGGCGGGGTAGACACCTCCATTGACGAAGTAGCCCTCCACCACTACCTGAGCTGGCACTCGATAGTTCCGGCACCACGAACCATCCTTCGCGGCATCCAGAAGCTGCCGGCCGCCACCATCCGGACCATCCGTGCGGACGGGACCTGGCACGACCGCGAGTACTGGAAGCCCAGCTACACCCGCCGCCCCGAGCACGAAGGCTGGTCCGCCCGGGAGTGGCAGGACGCTGTCCGCGAATCCCTCAAGACGGCAATACGACGGCGGATGGTGGCCGACGTGCCAGTGGGCGTCCTTCTGTCCGGCGGGCTGGATTCGAGCCTCCTGGTTGCGCTGCTTGCCGAGGAGGGCCAGCACGGGCTGTCCACCTTCAGCATCGGCTTCGACGGCGCGGGCGGGGACTCCGGGAATGAGTTTGCGTATTCGGACCTGGTGGCGCGGGAGTTCGGCACACGGCACGAGCGCCTCCACATCAGCACCGCCGACTTTGCGCCGTCGATTGATGCCGCGGTGGGCGCCATGTCCGAACCCATGGCAAGCCATGACGTGACAGCCTTCCACCTGCTCTCGAAAACTGTTGCTCAACACCTGAAAGTGGTGCAGTGCGGCCAGGGCGCAGATGAGGTGTTCGGCGGGTACGCCTACCATCAGCCGCTGGCGGGGGCAGGCCGCTCCGAAGCACACCAGGTGTTCACCTCAAGCTTCGTCGACCACAGCCACGGGGAGCTCCTGAACATCGTGGAACCCGAGTGGTACTGCGGATCCGATGCCAGCAGCCAGGTCCTGGCCGCAAACCTTGAAGCTTCCGGGGCGGACACCGCCCTGGACGCAGTGCTCCGGCTGGACACGCACCTGCTGATGGTGGACGACCCGGTAAAGCGGCTGGACAACATGACCATGGCCTGGGGCATCGAAGCGCGGGTTCCGTTCCTGGACCACGAACTGGTGGAACTCGCCGCGGCCTGCCCACCTGAGCTCAAGGCGTCCCAGGGCGGGAAAGGCATCCTGAAGGACCTGGGCCGGCAGCTGCTTCCCAAGGCCGTGGTGGACCGTCCCAAGGGTTACTTCCCTGTGCCTGCACTTCAGCACCTGGAGGAACCGTACATGTCCATCGTGCGGGAGGCCCTTCACTCGCCTGAGGCAAAGCAGCGCGGACTGTTCCAACCCACCTTCATCGACGGACTTTTGGCGGACCCCAACACCCGGCGGACCCCGGTCAACAGCAATGTTCTCTGGCAGTTGGCGCTGCTGGAAATGTGGCTCCAGCACCACGGGGTGGGTTAAAGCCGGGGTGACCGTCAGCGCCGAGGCGAGTCCCGGCGTCGTGCGGCGTACGCGAACAGGGCGGTGGTGGCTACCGTGGCCAGGTACCCGGCGATAACAATGAGCGAGATCCCGGCCCAAAAATAGTTGGTGGTGCTCACTTCCTGCCAAGGGGTGGGTGCAATCCGGGCCAGCGAGAACATTGCCACCGCAGCCGAGGCCAGCCCGATCAGCACCGGCAGCGTCAGCCAGATCCGCGCCGAGCCCACATGCGCGCCAAAGCCGTCCCACACGTTCCAGGCTCCGCGGCGGATAATGAGCCAGCCCGCAGGAACCATAAAGGCGCCTACCAGCAGGAACGCGGCCACCACGTCGGCGGGGCGGTGCCACTGATTGATCAGCGTGGACACCCCGGAGGCGATGGCAAACGTTCCGCCCACGAACCCTGCCATCGGGCGCCAGCGCGGGGAAGCCATCAGGAACACGGCAGCCGCCGCCGATGCCGCCAGCGTCGTGTGCCCGGACGGCAGCGAATTTAACTCCAGTGTCACCACGCCTTTGTCAGGCCTGGCCGGCAGCACATCCTTGAGGACCTGCGTGGCGATGTTCGCGGCGATACACGCTGCCACCGCGATGCCGGCTTCGGTCCACCGCTTCCGGATCACCGTGACAAACAGCACCACGACGGCGGACATCACCAGAGAGATGGTGGGCAGCAGGTCCAGGAACCTGGTGCTCGCCTTGCCTGCCGGCCCGTGGATATCGACGGCTTCCACGAGCGCGGACTCGTCAATGAACTGGCCCGTGGTGGTCTGGACGAAGTAGTAATAGGTGGCCATCAGCCCGGCGACGCACGCCAGGGTGGCAAGCACAAACAGGAAGCCCGACCCGGGAGCGGGGCGTGCTGGGGTCCTGGTCTGTGCCTGCCGTTGAAAAGCCATCACTTCAAGGTTGTCACAAAAAGCTGGGATCCTGCCGCATGCTCCCTGGCCGCGGGGCGCCCCGCCAAGGTATCTCTGTCACCGCTTGTACAGTGGGTCCATGCCTACCGCGCCAGTGCCCGATCTCGAGGAACTGCTGGCCGGCGCGCACGTGGTGAACCTGCCCATGCGGGTAAAGTTCCGCGGCATCATGGAGCGGGAGTCACTGCTCCTGCAGGGCCCGGCGGGCTGGGGGGAGTTCTGCCCCTTCCCGGAGTACGGCGATGCCGAAGCGTCCCGGTGGCTGGCTTCTGCTTTTGAGGCAGCGTGGCAGGGTTTTCCTGCTCCGTTGCGTGGCGTAATCCCCGTCAACGCCACCGTTCCTGCTGTTGCTGCCGGGCGGGTGCCCGAGGTCCTTGCCCGCTTCGGCCGGGTGGACGCGGTGAAGGTCAAGGTTGCCGAGCAGGGCCAGACGCTCGACGACGACGCCGCCCGGCTCACCGCCGTCCGTTCCGCCCTGCCTGATGCCGCCATCAGGGTGGATGCCAACGGCGGCTGGGATGTTCCCGCCGCCGTCGAGGCACTCACCCGGCTGGCCGGCGTCGGCCTTGAGTACGCGGAGCAGCCGGTTCCAACCATTGACGGGCTGGCGGAGGTGCGGTTCCGGCTGCGGACTGCCGGAACGCCCGTGCTGATCGCGGCTGATGAAAGCGTCCGCAAGGAAAGCGACCCCCTGCGCGTGGCCCGTGCAGGTGCCGCCGATCTCATCGTGGTTAAGGTGGCGCCGCTCGGGGGAGTGCGGCGCGCGCTGGACCTTGTGGCCCAGGCCGGACTTCCCGCCGTCGTCAGTTCAGCGCTGGACACCTCGGTGGGGATCCGCGCGGGCCTGGCCCTGGCCGCGGCGCTGCCGGAACTGCCGTACGCGTGCGGGCTGGGTACCGTGTCCCTGTTCGAATCGGACATTACCTCGGATCCGCTGGTGGCCGACGACGGCGCCATCCGCCTCCGCGACGTCGCCGCCGACGCCGGGCTGCTGGAGCAGTATGCGGCAACACCTGCGCGCCGGGACTGGTGGCTGGCCCGGCTCCGCCGCGTCCACGCCCTCCTTCCGGCCTGACGCTCTCTCACTTTCCGCATGGATTCTCCTGACGCTCTATCACTTAATGCGCCCTTTTCCGCGACCCTCTCGCGCGTTCCCGCAGGTCACGCGCGGTTAACCGGAACTTCACCTCGGGGACTACTGCGCGTAGAAACCGCCTGACAGGGTGGGCGAACCGCATCAAA
The DNA here is from genome assembly GCF_059089645.1 of Arthrobacter sp. K41. Taxonomy (NCBI): domain Bacteria; kingdom Bacillati; phylum Actinomycetota; class Actinomycetes; order Micrococcales; family Micrococcaceae; genus Arthrobacter; species Arthrobacter sp. K41. The sequence goes on from NZ_JBNHEW010000004.1 coordinate 359,307, forward strand.
TTTTTGGAAGGCACCCATGTCTGAAACGACTGCCCGCAAGTTCACCCTGCTGCCGATGCTCGGCCACACGAAGGGCAAGCGCAGCGCCGTCACCTGCGCGCTGAAGTGTGACAACGCGTGCGCCGGCGACGTCTGCAACACCAGCTCCAACAGCTACTTCCGCGACATCGCCTCCGCCACCATGTCCCGCCGCGCCGCACTGGGGTTCGGGGCCGCCGGTGCGCTCGCCGTCGTACTGGGCAGCGCCGTCACTTCACCCGATTCCGCCAACGCCGCGGGCCTGTCCAAGGCCGCCAAGGAAGGCTTCGGCAAGTCCAAGCTGCAGTTCACCGCGATCCCTTCGATTGACGCCTCCGTGGACGCCGTCACCGTTCCGGAAGGTTTCACCTGGCGGCCGGTCATCCGCTGGGGCGACCCGATCTTTAACGACGCGCCGGAGTTTGACCTGCACAACCAGACAGCAGCCGCCCAGGAGAAGCAGTTCGGCTACAACAACGACTACACGGACATCCTGGAGATCCCGGGCAGCAAGGGCCGCCGCGCGGTGCTGTTCGCCAACCACGAGTACACCAACGAGAACATCATGTTCCCGGCCACCATGCCCGCGGATCAGATGCGCGCTGTGGGGGCGGCCGCACACGGCCTCAGCGTGGTGGAGCTCGAGCGGCAGAACAAGAGCAAGCCGTGGAGCTACGTCAAAGGCGCGGAACGGAACCGCCGGTTCCTGAACAACACGGAGTATGAACTGACGGGTCCGGCCGCCGGCTCCTCCCTGGTCAAGACAGTGGAAGACCCTTCAGGCCGCTTCATCAAGGGCACCCTGGGCAACTGCGCCGGCGGCACCACCCCGTGGGGCACCATCCTCTCCGGCGAGGAAAACTTCCAGGGCTATTTCGTTGGCAACGGCACCTCAGCAGGTGACAAGCGGTACGGCATCACCAACAAGCCCACCGCACGCGGCTGGGAACAGGACGAGCCGCGCTGGGATACCCGTAAGTCCGGCTACGAAAACGAAGCCAACCGCTTCGGCTGGATTGTCGAAGTCGACCCGTTCGACCCCACCTCCATGCCCAAGAAGCACTCCATGCTTGGCCGCTTCAAGCACGAGGGCGCGAACGTCATCACCGCCGAGTCCGGACACGTCGTTGCCTACTCGGGTGACGATGAGCGGTTCGACTACCTGTACAAGTTCGTTTCAAAGGACAAGTACATCGAGGGCAACCGCAAGCACAACATGACTCTCCTGTCCGCGGGCAGCCTCTACGTAGCCAAGTTCACCGGCAACTCGCCGGCAACGGAAATCACCGGCACCGGGGCTGTGCCCTCGGACGGCGCCTTTGACGGCACCGGCGAGTGGCTGCCGCTGGTGGTGGACGGCAGGTCAGCGGTGCCCGGCATGTCGGTGGAAGAAGTTCTGGTGTACACCCGGCTGGCTGCGGACAAGGTGGGCCCCACGAAGATGGACCGCTGCGAGGACGTGGAGCCGAGCCTCTTCACCGGCAAGGTGTACGTGGCCTGCACGAACAACTCCAACCGCGGCACGGGCACAAACGAAGGCGCCACAGAAGTAAACCCCCGCAACCAGAACCGCGACGGCCACATCGTGGAAATCACCGAAACCGGCGACCAGACCTCCACCAAGTTCACCTGGAACCTGTTGATGGTCTGCGGCGATCCGGCGCAGGGCGATGTCACCTACTTTTCCGGCTTCCCGGTGGACAAGGTTTCGCCCATTTCCTGCCCGGACAACCTCGCTTTCGACTCCGTGGGCAATCTCTGGATTTCCACCGACGGCGCGCCCTCCGGCATCGGCAGAGCGGACGGTCTGTTCAAGGTCACCCTCGACGGCGCCGAGCGCGGCAAAGTTGAGCAGTTCCTCGCCGTCCCGCGGGACGGTGAGACCTGCGGCCCGATCATCCACGACGAGGAGCGCACCGTCTTCGTTGCCGTGCAGCACCCGGGTGAGGACGGCAAGTTCGAGGCCCAGGTCTCCTTTTTCCCGGACTACGTCCCGGCAGGATCGACCCCCGCCCCCGGCCAGGCGCGCGCGCCACGCCCGTCCGTGATCCAGGTGTTCCGCGCCTAACTCCTGCCCGCGGACAAACGCTCTCTCACCTTCCGCGCGTCTTAACGCAACGCTCTCTCACCACATGGCCGCAATGCGGGCGTGTGGTGAGAGAGCGTTTCCCCTTTTGGTGCAGGAGGTGAGAGAGCGTTTCCCGTTTTGGTGCAGGAGGTGAGAGAGCGTTGCGGATTTTCGTGCGGAAGGTGAGAGAGCGTTGGGGGTGGCAGACTGGTTTGGTGACTTCGTCCAACGACTCCGCCCCCGACGCTTCCCCGGACTCTTCCGGGATTCCCTCTTCCCGCGCAGGTTTCCCCGATGCCTGGCCGTCGCTGAGCGCGCTCGCCGCGGCACGGATCGCCGTCGGGGTACTGGTCGACGGCGGTGTGCAGCACGTGGTGGTATCGCCCGGTTCCCGGTCCGCGCCGATGGCATACGCGCTGGCTGAAGCTTCGGCACAGGGACACCTCGAGTTGCTGGTCCGCATTGACGAGCGCTCCGCCGGCTTCACGGCCCTTGGGCTGGCCCTCTCCACTGGTTCGCCGGCCGCGGTGCTGACGACCTCCGGGACCGCCGTTGGGAACCTGCTGCCGGCGGTGATGGAGGCTAACCACGCAGCCGTTCCGCTGATCGTCCTGTCCGCTGACCGGCCCGACGAGCTGCGCGGCACCGGGGCCAACCAGACCACCATCCAGCCTGACATCTTCGGCGAACAGGTGCGCTTCGCCGTCGACATTCCGGCAGGAACAGACCCTGAACGCGGCATCCGGACCGGCCTGTCCGCGGCCACCGGCGCGTTCCCCGATCTTCCCCCCGGACCCGTCCAGCTCAACCTGGCCTTCCGTGATCCGCTGGTCCCCGCACCCGAAGAGAAGCTGCCGGAGCCCACTGACCGCCCCCGATACCGGGTGGCCACCGAGCCCCTCGTGATGAACCTGCCCCCCGCATCGCCGGACCTGCCCGAACGGCGCACCGTCGTCCTGGCCGGACACGACGCCGGCCCGGTGGCCGAGGCCTTCGCCCGCGCCCACGGCCTGCCGCTGCTGGCCGAACCCTCCTCCAACGCCCGCTTCGGGCCCAACGCCGTGGGGCCGTACCGGCTGCTGCTGGAGCATTTCGGGCCCGAGTCAGCAACGCCGATCGAGCGGGTTATCTTGTTCGGCCGCCCCACGCTGTCCCGCCCTGTTGCAGCCCTGCTTGCCCGCGCAGAGGTCCCATCCGCGCTCTACCAGCCGGTGCCCGTGGCGTGGTACGAACCCGGCCGGCGCACCGAACTGCCCCTGGAAAACCTCGCGGACCTGGCCGACTTCGCCGGCCGCGGCCCGTCAGCCTGGCTGGACACGTGGCTGCTCGCCGGTTCAGCCGCCCAGCACGCACTGGACCGGATCCTGGCCGAGGACGCAGCCGCCACCGGCCCGGGCGTCGGATCGCTGGTGTGGAAACATGCCAGCGGCCAGCTGCTGCTGGGCTCCTCCAACGGCATCCGCGATGTCGATCTTGCAGGCCTGCCCGCCCCCGAACCTGCCGCCACCATTTACGCCAACCGCGGCCTCGCCGGAATCGACGGCACCATCTCCACGGCCACCGGCATTGCGCTCGGCGGCAGGCAGGAAACCACAGTCCTGCTGGGCGATGTCACCTTCCTCCATGATGCCGGAGGGCTGCTCCTCAATTCCGGAGAGGAACTGCCGGACTTGCGGATCGTGGTACTCAACGACGCCGGCGGGGCCATCTTTGACCTGCTGGAACATGGTGCGGTGCGGGAAGCCGGGGACTATGGAGATACTGTCGAACGGCTTTTCGGCACCCCGCACGCAGTGGACCTCGCGGCCCTTGCCGCAGCGTACGGCGTCGGGCACTGCTTAGTAAGTACGACGGCGGCACTCGCCGAAGCGCTGAGCCAGCCCATCGCGGGCCGCAGCATCGTGGAAGTCCGCACGGACCGGCACGGGCTGCGCGACCTGCATGGGCGGATCAAGGATGCCGTTGCTGCAGCGGTCGGGGGAGTCCTGGCCGGGTAGCCCCGGTTACGAGCAGGTGCGCCGGTTCATCCTTCGCGGCCGTTCATGCTCTCCTTCATCACCGCTTCGAAGGCAGGCAGGCTGCGTTCGATCATGTCCTCGTTGGCAGTCAGGGAAATACGGAAGAAGCCCGGCGTCTCGAAAAGCACGCCCGGAAAAACAAACACATTGTGGCGGACGAGCGACTCGGTGAAGGCCTCGTCATCCGGGATGGGGGTGGTGACGTAAAGGTAGAACGAGCCTTCCGGCGGGCGAAGACGGTAGCCCATACCGCCCAGGGCATCTACGAGACGGTCCCGGCGCCGTTGTAGCTGTCCCACGTCGATGGAGAACTTCTCCAGTTCGGGAAGCGCGTGCTGGAGCAGGGCATTGGGGTACACCCAGCCCATAGCCACCTGCAGGCCGGTGATGGCGGGCCGCATCGCGTCCCGGTCCGGCAGTGTGGGCGGCAGGGCCAGGTAACCCACCCGCTGGCCGGGGGAGAGGTGCGTTTTGCCATAGGAGTATGCCAGAAGCGTGTGGGCGTAGAACTCCACGGGACTATGGAAGCGCAGGCCGTCATACACGATCCGGTTATAGGCCTCGTCCGAGACCAGGTAGATCCGCCGGCCGATCCGGGCGGAAGCCGCCTCCAGCAGGTCCGCCAGCCGGAGCAGCAGGTCCGGAGGATAAATCCGTCCAGTGGGATTGTTGGGCGAGTTGACGATCACTACCCGGGTGCGCTCGGTAATGGCAGCTTCGATTGCGGCCAGATCCAGATCGAACGTGGAGATGTCCACCTTCACCTTCACGGGGACCAGTCCGGCTTCGAGGATCAGCGGCTCGTACAGGAACCATGGCGGCAGGCTGTAAATGACCTCGTCACCTGGATCGCCCACGGTCTTCAGGGCCAGCGCGATGGCCGCGAAGCCGCCGGTGGTGAGGTAGATATCCTCCGGCCGAAACGGTACGTCCAGCAGCCGCTGAAGGGATTCTGCAGCAGCCTCCCGGGCCTCCTCTCCATTGCTCTGGTACGCGAACCATTGGTCATGCTGCGGAGTAAGGGCATCCCGCAGCGTATTGGCGTAGCGGTCGGGCGGCATCTGGTGCGGGTTGCCGAAGGTGAAATCAGAAATGTCCGGCTGGCCGTGCCGGCGCAACTTGGCCGCCGTGAAGAAAGCATCGACCCGCTGGAAAGAGGGGATGGATGCCAGCCGGGCGGCACGCGCCGATACTGCCGGGGTGCCCTGGGTTGGGGTTGTTGACTCTCTCAAGAGCGCTCCTGTGGTTGCCGGCCGGGGCCTGCTGTGTGGGTTGGCAGCGCGCTGCTGAGCCAGTGGAGGCTGTAGAGGGACCATTGTCGAATGCACCAGCCACAGAAGTAAAGGACCCCGCCGGAACGAAAATCGGCCGGCAGTGGGGCGCCCCGCCGCCGCACGAATTACGCGGGCGTCAGCGCGCAAAGGCCCAGCTGCGACGCAAAAGCGCGGGGACGCAAAAATTCCCCGGCGCCATGGACAACCACAGCGCCGGGGAATTTGCCAGGCGGTCCTAAGGAGGCGGAGCGCTTATTCCTCGATGTCGATGTGTGTGGGATCGAGCACGCGGCGGAGGAACTCCTTGGTGCGAGGCTGGGTGGGGGCGGAAATGACCTGCTCGGCCACGCCTTCCTCCACCACAACGCCGCCGTCCATAAACACCACACGGTCGGCAACTTCGCGGGCGAAGCCCATCTCGTGGGTCACCACCAGCATGGTCATGCCCTCCTGGGCGAGGTTCCGCATGACGGAGAGGACATCGCCTACCGTCTCAGGGTCCAGTGCAGAGGTTGGTTCGTCGAAGAGCATCAGCTCAGGGTCCATGCTCAGCGCGCGGGCGATGGCCACGCGCTGCTGCTGGCCGCCGGAGAGCTGGTCCGGGAAACGGTCCGCGAGGTGTCCGAGTCCCACGCGCTCCAAGTTGTGCATGGACACCTTGTCCGCCTCGGCCTGGGAGCGCTTGAGAACCTTCGTTTGGGCGATGGAGCAGTTGCGCTTGGCGTCCAGGTGCGGGAACAGGTTGAACTGCTGGAACACCATGCCCACCTTGCGGCGCATCCTGTCGATGTCCACGTCGGGATCGGTGGCCTCAAAGCCGCCCACGTGGATGCTGCCCTGGTTGGGCTGCTCCAGCAGGTTCACGCACCGCAGCAGGGTGGACTTGCCGGAACCCGACGGCCCGATCAGGCACACCACTTCACCCGGCGCCACGGCCAGGTTGATGCCCTTCAGGACCTCGTTGGATCCGTAGGACTTGCGCAGGTCCTTGATTTCCACGCCGGCAGCGTGGATGGTGCCGGTGCTGCCGGCGGAGGAATGTACGACGTCGTTCATTGTCTTCCCTGCCTATCGATTGTTCCGCGCGGTGCGGCTTTCGAACTTCCGGGCCAGGAAGCTCAGGGGGATGGTGATCACCAGGTAGAAGGCGCCGGCCACCAGGAGTGGGGTAAGGCCCGCGCCGAGGCTGGAGATGCCGTCGCGGCCAAACTTGGTCAGCTCGTACTGGGATGCGGTGAGGCCCAGGACGTAGATCAGCGATGAGTCCTTGGTGAGCAGGATGACCTCGTTGGTCAGCGGCGGCAGGACGATCTTGAACGCCTGCGGGATGACGATGGTGACCATGGCCCGCCACTGCGGCATGCCAAGGGAGCGCGCGGCTTCCAGTTGGCCTTTCGGTACTGCCTGCAGGCCTGCGCGGAGGGTTTCGGCGATGTAGGCCGAGGCCACCATGCCGAGCGAGACCATCACGATCACGGTGATGTTCCAGGAGACGCCGAACGCCAGCGGAACGCCGTAGCCGAAGGCGATGAAGACCAGCAGCGCGGGAATGCCGCGGAAGAACTCGATGTACCCGGTGGCGATCCAGCGGTACAGCGGGAAGCTGGAAAGCTTCATCAGGGCCAGCAGGAGACCGCCGGAGAGACCCACGATGAAGCCGAGGAAGGTGTAGATCAGGGTGTTCGTCAGGCCGGTCATGAAAATGCCCGGGAACATGGGGCCGATCTTGGCGAAGTTGAAGACGCTGTTGCCGATGGTTTCCCAGTCGGTGGCCAGGACCAGCGCGGCGATGGCCACAACAAAGATCCCGGCCTGGACATACAGGCTTACTCTGGCTCGTTGACGTGCGGTCATTGCCATGGGTTACTCACATTCGTTGTGCGTGGCAGAGGCCCCGGACTCACTGCGGTACAGCTCGTCCGGGGCCCCGGCTGCGTAGTTCTCTAAGCCGTGCACCAACCTGGGCGGGGGAGCCTCAGGCCTGCACGGCCACTACTTTGCGGTCTTTGGCTACTTGGCGGTTTCGCCGAACCAGGTGGTCTTGAACTTCTCGAGGGAGCCGTCGTCGGTCAGGCGCTTGAGCGTGCCGTTGACCTTTTCCGCCATGGCGGTGTTGCCCTTCTTGATGGAGATGCCCAGCTGCTCGCCGGTGGCGAACTCCTCAACGCTCTTGAACTTGGGCTGGTCCTTGATGGCGTAGCCGAGGACGGACTGGTTGCCCAGGGCGGCGTCGATGGTGCCGGCTTCCAGGGCCTGTACCAGAAGGCCGCTGTCCTCGAACTGCTGGGCGTCGATGCCCTGTTCCTGGGCGTAGTCTGCGCCGGTGGTGGCTTGCTGGACGCCTACCTTCTTGCCCTTGGCGCCGTCAAGGTTGGTGATGCCGGAGTCATCGCTGGCTACCAGGGCGAGGTCGTCATCCAGGTAAGGGGTGGAGAAGTCCATGACGGACTTGCGGGTGTCCGTGATGGAGATGGAGGAGATGCCGAGGTCGCACTGGGTCAGTGCGGTGCCGGTCTCGATGGCCTCGAAGGAGCTGTCCACGATGCTCAGTTCAGCGCCGAAGTCCTTGGCGAGCTCCTTGGCGATGTCAACGTCGAAGCCGACCGTCTGGCCGTCCTTTTCGAATTCAAACGGCTCGTAGGGAATGTCGGAGCACACGGTGAGCTTGCCGGCGTTGATGAGCTGGATGCCGCCTTCGGAGGCTGCCGGAGTGGAGCCTCCGCCGCCGCAGGCCGTGAGGGAGAGGGCGCCGACGGCGAACAGTGCTGCTGCCTTGGCGGTGATCTTGGCCGTGGCCAGGGACTTGAGCTGCATGTTTCTTACCTTTTGTTGCAGGAGTATGCGGTACTAAATCGGTTCATAGTGTAGCGCCGATTACGAGATGTGCATCACAGGAAACTTAGATTCACTATTGGATAACCAAGTTACCGTTGTTTCAAGCCTAGGTGAAGGGGTGATGTTCCGGATCCCGGACTTTCCGGCCTAGCTGCTGATTCCGAGCGACTCCAGCATGGGCCGGAACTTCGCCCAGGTTTCCGCCAGTTCGGCTTCCGGCTGTGATCCGTCGACGATCCCGCAGCCGGCATAGAGGCGCACCGTGTCGTGCGACTCGATGACAGCCCCCCGCAGGGCGATGCCCCATTCTCCGTTACCTGCAGCATCCAGCCACCCCACCGGTCCGGCGTACGGTCCGCGGTCCAGGTGCTCCAGCTTGCGGATCAGGGCCCCGGCCACCTGAGTGGGCGTTCCGCACACGGCCGCCGTGGGATGCAGGGCGTTGATCAAGGCCAGGCAGGTGGGCACATGCCCTTCCACCTCCGTGAGTTCCGCCTTCACATCCGAGGCCAGGTGCCAGACGTTGGGCAGCTCAAGGATGAACGGTTCGTCATGGGCGTTCATCGCCTCGGAGAACGGCGCCAGCTGGGAGGTGAGCGACTGGATCGCGATCTCGTGTTCGTGCCGCTGCTTTTCCGACCCCGCCAGCACCCGCGTGGCGTAATCCATGGGAAGGCCGTCCTCGCCGTGGGCATCACGCCGGTCAAGGGTTCCGGCCAGCACGCGTGCCTGGGCAGTGCGCCCCTCCACCTGGATCAACATCTCCGGCGTGGCCCCCACCAGGCCGTCCACCCCGTACGTCCAGCATTCGCGGTACCGCCCGGCGAGCTCCCGCAGCACCTGAGCGGCGTTCACACCGGAGGGAACGGTAGCCACGACGTCGCGGGCGAGCACCAGTTTCTCCAGCGCGCCGGTCCGGATCTCGGCCACACCCGCTTCCACGGCGGCCATCCAGTCTTCCTCACTCAGCGACCCCGTATGCAGGGTTGCGCCGGCGGCAAAAGGCAGGGGACGTACGACGGCGCCGCCCGCCCGGGCGGTAGCCGCGCCGGAGGTGCCGTCCCCGCCGGAGTCCGCCGCCGCCGTCGTGATTCCAGCGCCTGGTGCATTGCTGATTAGCCAGCGGTCCAGCGCGGCGAGGGCACTGTCCTCGGTGAGGGGGCCGTCGTCGAGCGTCAACTGGGTGAGCCAGACCTGTCCGTCCCGTACACCCACCACTACCTCGGGCACGATCAGCCGGGATTCATGCGCGGAAGTCTTGGAGAAAGCGAAGGAGCCGAAGGCCACGGGACCGGTTCCCGGCAGATCCACGGCATCCGAGATGTGGGCTTCGAGCACCAGGTGGCGCCACCAGATGTCGGCCTCAAGGAAGCGGTCAGGGCCGGTGGCGGTGAAACGGGCGATCTCGCCGAAGCCCACCAGGCCGGCCTCGCGGCGCGTCCAGCACAGGGCGTCATCCCGCACCAGAAACGACGGCAGGCCCCCGGGGAATTTTTGGCCGTCAAGGGGGACTGTCAAGGAGCGGAACGTGCTGGTCATGATGGATCAACACTACCCCTCAGTAAACGGCAGCAGCGTGCCGCCATCCAGGCCGGGGTGGCCCACAAGCTCCGCGGGGCGCAGCCTTCCGCTACTGACCCGGACGTCCGCATCAAGGCCTTGGTCCGGACGCTCCGGAACATTTGAGACAATGTCTGGGTGAACCGAGCATCCTTGGAAAAGCGTCCGGACGAAGTAGCCACGATGTTTGACGACGTCGCCCCCAAATACGACGTCGTCAACGACGTCCTGTCCCTGGGGCAGACCCGCCGCTGGCGCAAGGTAGTGGTGGAAGCCATGGAAGCCACCAAGGGTCAACTCGTCCTGGATCTCGCCGCAGGAACGGGAACCTCCAGCGAGCCCTACGCGGATGCAGGCATCGATGTGGTGGCCTGCGACTTCTCGCTCGGAATGCTCAAGGTCGGCAAGCGCCGCCGCCCGGACATCAACTTCGTGGCCGGGGACGCCACCAACCTGCCGTTCGCCGACAACACCTTTGACGCCACCACCATCTCCTTTGGCCTGCGGAACGTGAACGAACCCAAGAAGGCCCTGCAGGAGATGCTCCGCGTCACCAAGCCCGGCGGCCGCCTGGTCATCGCCGAGTTTTCGCAGCCCGTGGTTCAACTGTGGCGCACCATGTACACCGAATACCTCATGCGCGCACTGCCGGCCATCGCCGTCAAGGTGGCTTCCAACCCGGACGCCTACGTCTACCTCGCCGAGTCCATTCGCGCCTGGCCGGACCAGGACCACCTGGCCGCCTGGCTGGAGGAGACGGGTTGGGAAAAGGTTACCTACCGCAACCTCACGGGCGGGATCGTTGCAGTCCACCGTGCGCTCAAGGCCCCCGAGGCTACAGCCGGCACCCCCGGCGGATCTGCTGCCGCCATCGCTGCGCACAAGGGCCCCGTGGCCAAGCTGCGCCGCAACATCCGCTGACCCGTGAGGGTACTGATAGTCGGTGCGGGACCGGCCGGTTCCACCGCCGCGTACTACCTCGCCAGGGCGGGCATCGACGTCACGGTTCTGGAAAAGACCAGCTTTCCGCGCGAGAAAGTCTGCGGCGACGGACTTACGCCGCGCGCCGTCCGCGAAATCCAAAAGCTTGGACTGCCCCACCCGGAGGAAGACGGCTGGCGCCGCAACAAAGGCCTGCGCCTCATTGCCGGCGGCCGCACCATCGAACTGCCCTGGCCCGAGGTGTCCGACTTCCCGGAGTACGGCCTGATCCGCACTCGGCTGGGCTTTGACGAGGAACTGGCCCGCCATGCCCAGGCCGCCGGTGCCACCATCCTCGAGCGGCACAGCGTGACAGAAGCCCTCCGGGACGACGACGGCCGGGTCACCGGCGTCCGCGCCGCAGTCCTCGACGAGGCAGGACGCAAGACGGGGGAAACGCGGAAGTTCAGTGCCGACGTCGTACTCGCCGCCGACGGGAACTCCACCCGCACAGCCGTGTCGCTCGGCATCCAGAAGCGCGACGACCGCCCCCTCGGCGTGGCCGTCCGCACTTACTTCACCTCGCCGCGTACGGACGATGACTGGATGGAAGGCTGGCTTGAGCTCCCCGGCCGTGACGGCAAGCTGCTGCCCGGCTACGGTTGGGTGTTCGGCGTAGGCGACGGCACCTCCAACGTCGGTCTCGGCATCCTGAACTCCTCCAAGGAATTCGGCAAGCTCGACTACAAGCAGGTCCTGCGCGAATGGACTGCCGGGATGCCCGCCGATTGGGGCTTCGCGCCCGAGAACCAGGTGGGTGAGATCCGCGGCGCCGCGCTGCCCATGGGCTTCAACCGCACCCCGCATTACTCTGCCGGCCTGCTCCTTTTGGGTGACGCCGGCGGCATGGTTTCGCCATTCAACGGCGAAGGCATTTCCTACGCCATGGAGTCAGCGCGCTTCGCCGCCGAGTTCATCATCGACGCCTCCTCCCGAAGCGTGGCTGCTGGCGGAACGTACAACGCCGACGCCCACCTCTCGCGGTACGCGGACTATGTGCGGGACCAGTGGGGGTCGCACTTTACGCTGGGGCGGGCGTTCGCCGCGCTGATCGGCAAGCCGGCGGTCATGAAGCTCGCGCTGCGCACCGGCATGCCCATCCCGGTGCTAATGCGGTTCGTGGTCCGGCTCCTGGCCAACCTCACGGACCCCGCTGCCAAGGGCTTCGAGGACCGGGTGATCCAGGTCCTGGAATCGCTGGTTCCGGCCACAACGAATACATTGCCCACCCCGGCAGTCTCCAATCAGCGGTATCCGCAACAAAAAGTTAGGGTTAACCCGTGACCAACCCCGCGAACCACAGCTGGACGCATGCCGGACACGGCCTGACGGACTCCGAACCCAGCCTCAACACCACCGCCATCGCCACCGGCCTGCAGCTGCCCGCGGGGTTCGCCGCCATCGCCGGTGACGCCGAGCTGGGACCCGCCATCACCACCAACCTGGCCCGGGTTGAGAAGAAGCTCCGCGAAGCCATTGCCAACTCCGATCCGCTCGCGGACGCCACGTCCCGCCACCTCGTGGAAGCCGGCGGCAAGCGCATCCGGCCGCTGCTGACGCTCCTCTGCGCCCATCTCGGTGACGCATCGCTGCCCGCAGTGGTGCAGGCCGCCGTCGTGGTTGAACTGACGCACCTCGCCACCCTGTATCACGACGACGTGATGGACTCGGCGCCGTTGCGCCGCGGTGCGCCCACCGCCCACGAGGTGTGGGGCAACTCAGTGGCTGTCCTCACCGGTGACCTGATTTTCGCCCGCGCCTCCATCCTGGTGTCCGAGCTGGGCGGCCGCGCGCTCGGCATCCAGGCCCGGACCTTCGAGCGGCTGTGCCTGGGCCAGCTGCACGAGACGGTGGGACCGCGGCCCGACGAGGATCCGGTGGAGCATTACCTGTCGGTGATTGCGGACAAGACGGGCTCCCTGGTTGCGGCGTCCGGACAGTTCGGCGCCATCTTCTCCGGTGCCGACGAGGCATACGAAGACGTTCTGGTGGAGTACGGCGAGAAGGTAGGCGTTGCCTTCCAGCTCGCCGACGACGTCATCGACGTCACGGGCATCAAGGTCAAGTCGGGCAAGTCACCGGGCACGGACCTGCGCGAAGGTGTTCCCACGCTGCCGGTGCTGCTCCTGCGCAAGGCCGCTGCCGATGGTGACCAGAGCGCCATCGGGCTTCTCAAGCTCATTGACGGGGACCTGACCTCCGATGAAGCCCTGGCCGAGGCTGTTGCGGGTTTGCGCGAGCACCCGGTTACTGCTGAGTCCTGGGTGGTTGCGCGCGAATGGGCAAATGAGGCCATTGCTGCGCTTGCCCCGCTGCCGGAAGGCGTGGTCAAGGAATCGCTGTCCAACTTTGCGGTGGCTGTGGTGGACCGCGCGAGCTAGCCCTTTTGTGTTGTGTGTCGAGGCCCGGCCCCCTGGTGGCGCCGGGCTTCTGCTTTTGGCGGCCGCTGACGTTCCTGCACTGTCCTTTAAACGGGACAGCCCCGGTCCGCAGCAACGGTACGAGTCATACGTTGCTGTGAACCGGGGCTGTCTCTCCGTTCGCATCAGACCCGCCGGAGGCGTTTAGCGGATCCGTGAACAGTCTATGACAGGTTTGTCACAAAGCGCAAGCAGCTTGTTACTTCCGGTGTCAAAGTCTTAGGCGAGGTGGATTTCCTGGTGGGCGACCGCCTGGTGGTCAACAGGACTTAGTCTTCGTCGCCCCCGAAGGCCCACTCGAACATATCGAACACGAACTCCGAGAAGGTGCCCTCTTCGGACTTCCACTGGCCGCGGGTGTTGTTGCGGCGGTACACAATGGGGTCCGGGACGCCGAGGTCGCCTACGCGGAAGCCCCAGGTGTACTCCTCTTCCTCATCCTCGAGGAACATGAGGAAGCCTTCGTCGTCGACTTCGAGCTCATCCGGGTCCCAGAAGTAGTGGTAGGCCTCCATCAGGTCCTCGCAGCCACCGATGGCCAGGTAGAACTCGCGGAGGACCAGGGGAATCTGGAATTGGTGGTCGGCCAGGGCCTTGTCCAGCTCCTCGGCGGACAGCCCGTCTTCTTCCTGCCATTCGTCTTCGAGATACTTCGGAACAAGCGCACGGAATTTCTCGAGGAACATGTCAGTCATGCAAATATCCTAGCTAATCGCCGCCCCGCAATTCGCCGCCTCCGGAACCGCTGCGGTGCCACCCGTTGACGGCCAGCGGGATGTACCAGGACCGCCGCCAGCCCACCACCCGGAAGGCAAAAACAAGGCCCGCCACCAAGCACGCCGTGACCGCGTTAAAGGCCCCCGTGACCCACAGCACCGTGGTCAGGGCCGCGCCGCTGAAGGCCGGCACGGCATAGAGGTCCCGGGAGTTGAACAGCTGCGGCACCTCGTTGGCGGTAATGTCCCGCAGCAGCCCGCCGCCCACCGCGGTCGTCACACCCAGGAGCACGGCAGCAACGGGGTTGACGCCGAACGAGAGCGCCTTGAGCGTGCCGGTAATGGAGAACAGGGCCAGTCCGCCGGCGTCGAACAGGACCAGCAAGGACGTGAAGCGTTCCACGCTGGAAAACAGGAAGTACACCAGGACCGTGGCAAGCAGCGGCGGGACGAGGTAGGCCGGGTTGGTGAAGGCCGCCGGGATCACGGCAAGGATGATGTCGCGGATAACGCCGCCGCCAAGGGACACGAGGGAGGCCAGCAGGAGGGAGCCCACAATGTCGAACTGCTTCCGGGCCGCCAGCAATGATCCGGAGACGGCAAAGAAGAAGACACCGGCCAGGTCCAGCCACACCAGGGCGATGTCAAAAGGGAAAGTCATGGAGCGTCCCGGCAATTCATTGAGGGCGGACAGGGCGGCTCCAACGTTACGCTAGCCCCTATGAACAGCCCCATCATGATCGCCTGCGCCCATGGGACGTCCAGCACACAGGGCGCCGCAGAGGTCAATGCGCTGCGGGACGCCATCGCCGCCCTGCGTCCCGGGCTGGATGTTCGCGAGGCCTACGTGGATGTCCAGCAGCCGGACCTGGTGGACGTGGTGGCGGGCCTGCCGGAGGGGGAGTCCGCCGTCGTGGTGCCGTTGCTGCTGAGTGTTGGCTATCACGTGAAGGTTGACATCGCCAGGGCGGTCAAGAGCCGTCCCGGAAGTGTGGCCGCCGCGCCCCTGGGGCCGGATCCGCGGCTCGCTGCCCTGCTGGACCAGCGGCTGCACGAGGCCGGGGTGACGGATCGCGACGTGATCGTCCTGGCCGCAGCGGGCTCGTCCAACCCCAAGGCGGCGGTGAGCGTCGAGGAGCTGCTGGGCCAGCTCCAGGAGCTGCGGCCCAACCGGATAATGGCCGCCTATGGTGCCTCCGCGAAGCCTTCCGTGCCCGACGCCGTCTCGATGCTTCGTGAGGAACTGGAAGGAGGTGCCGGGGCGGGAGAGTCCGCCGGAGCCGTCGACGTCGGCGGGCGGGTGGTGATCGCCTCCTACCTCCTGGCGCCGGGGTACTTCCACGACCAGCTGGCCAAGGCCGGTGCCGACCTGGTGACCGAACCGCTGCTGCCGTCTCCGGTGCTGGCCGAAATCGCACTGGCAAGGTACGACGCCGCCGTCGAAAAGGCCGCTCACACCTCCGCCACAACAGGTGCAGAAACACCAGCGGCAGTACCCGCCCAAAGCCCGGCCCACGGGCCCGCCGCAGCCCGCCCCGAAGTCGTGCCGGATGCACAGGAGGGTGGCTTCTTCAAGGCGGTCCGGCGTTTCGTGACGAAATATTTCCCTAGGTGACTCAACGTTTCCGGGCCTTTGTGACGCAATTCGGGCGGGACCTACAGTCGATGCATGACTGATACAGCTCTGGCCGGAGCGTCCGCGGACACCGCCGCCTCCAAGCGCCCGGCCCGCACGTCCCGACCCGCCGCGAAGCCGCACGGTCAGTGGAAAGTGGACGGCAAAACACCCCTGAACGCCAACGAAACCTGGAAACAGGAAGACGACGGCCTGAACGTGCGCGAGCGTATC
Organism: Arthrobacter sp. K41; assembly: GCF_059089645.1. Taxonomy (NCBI): domain Bacteria; kingdom Bacillati; phylum Actinomycetota; class Actinomycetes; order Micrococcales; family Micrococcaceae; genus Arthrobacter; species Arthrobacter sp. K41. The sequence continues at coordinate 375,046 of NZ_JBNHEW010000004.1, forward strand.
GAGACCATCTACTCCAAGGAAGGCTTCGACGCCATCCCCGGCCAGGACCTGCACGGCAGGTTCCGCTGGTGGGGCCTGTACACCCAGCGCAAGCCCGGGATCGACGGCGGCAAGACCGCAACCCTTGAGCCGCACGAGCTCGAGGACAAGTACTTCATGCTCCGTGTAAGGATCGACGGCGGCGCCCTCACCACCGAGCAACTGCGGGTCATCGGCCAGATCTCCGTGGACTTTGCCCGGGACTCGGCGGACCTCACTGACCGCCAGAACATCCAGCTGCACTGGATCCGGGTGGAGGACATTCCCGAGATTTGGACCCGCCTGGAAGCCGTTGGCCTGTCCACCACCGAGGCGTGCGGCGATGTTCCCCGCGTTATCCTCGGTTCGCCTGTGGCCGGTATCGCCAAGGACGAGATCATCGATCCCACCCCGCTCATCGAGGAGCTGGGGGAGCGGTTCATCGGCAACCCGTTGCTGTCCAACCTGCCGCGCAAGTACAAGACCGCCATTACCGGCCACCCCAGCCAGGACGTGGTCCACGAGATCAACGACTTCGCCCTGGTGGGTGTCCAGCACCCCGAACTCGGCATCGGCTACGACCTCTGGGCCGGGGGCGCGCTGTCCACCAACCCGATGCTGGGCAAGCGCCTCGGCGCGTTCGTAACTCCGGAGCAGGCCGCGGACGTCTGGCTCGGCGTCACCAGCATCTTCCGCGACTACGGCTACCGCCGCATGCGCACCAAGGCGCGCCTGAAGTTCCTGATGGCCGACTGGGGTCCGGAAAAGTTCCGGCAGATCCTCGAGGACGAATACCTGGGCTACAAGCTGGCCGACGGACCGGCAGCGCCCAAGCCCACCTCCCCGGGAGACCACATCGGGGTGCACGAGCAGAAGGACGGAAAGTTCTTTATCGGTGCCACCCCGCTGGCCGGCCGCCTGTCCGGTGCTGCCCTGGTGAAGCTCGCGGACACCCTCGAGGCCCGCGGCTCCTACCGCCTGCGCACCACGCCGCACCAGAAGCTCGTTGTCCTGGATGTCGAGAAGGAGCAGGTGGAGCCACTGGTGGCCGAGCTGGACGCGCTGGGCCTGTCCGCCCGCCCGTCCGTGTTCCGCCGCGGCACCATCGCCTGCACCGGCATCGAATACTGCAAGCTCGCCATCGTGGAGACCAAGCACACCGCGGCCACCGCCGTCGCCGAACTGGAACGCCGCCTGGCCGATCTCGCCGCCTCCGGGAAATTGCCGCACGCCTTGTCGCTGCACATCAACGGCTGCCCCAACTCCTGCGCCCGCATCCAGACAGCGGACATCGGCCTCAAGGGCATGATGCTTCCCACGCCCGACGGCGACCCCTCCCCGGGTTTCCAGGTTCACCTGGGCGGCGGGCTGGCGTCCAACGAGCGTGAGGAAGCAGGGCTGGGACGCACCGTCCGCGGACTCAAGGTCTACGTGGACGACCTGCCCGATTACGTGGAGCGCGTCGTCCGCACCTTCGTGGCCCAGCGCGCGGAAGGCCAGACCTTCGCCGAGTGGGCACACGCCGCAGACGAGGAGGCACTCCAGTGAGCAAGCACGCCCTCGGAGTCGACCCTGTTGTAGCGCCGGCTGAGGCTTCAGCCCAGGTCGACGCCGCGGTGGCAACCGCTGCTCCCAAGCTCCGCTCCAAGGAAGAACTGAAAGCCCTTGCCGCGGCCGGCGCTGCCGAGCTCGGCTGGGACGCCCCCGCCCGCGACGTTATCGCCTGGGTGGAACGCAACTTCGACCTGCCCGCGGTGGCCGTGGCCTGCTCCATGGCTGACGCCGTCCTGCCTGCCCTGGTCGCGGACCAGCTGCCCGGCGTCGACGTCCTGTTCCTGGAGACCGGCTACCACTTCCCGGAAACCTACGCCACGCGCGACGAGGTGGCCGCGAACCTCCGCGTCAACGTGGTGGACGTGCTCCCCGAAACCACCGTGGAACAGCAGGACCGGCTTTTGGGCAAAAACCTCTTCGCCCGCGACGCCGCCCAGTGCTGCGCCCTCCGCAAGGTGGCCCCCCTCCGCCGCACCCTGTCCGGCTACGAGCTGTGGTTCACCGGCGTCCGCCGCGACGAAGCCCCCACCCGCACCAACACCCCGCTGGTGACCTGGGACGAGGCCAACGGCCTGGTCAAGGTCAACCCGGTGGCCGCGTGGACGTTCGAGCAGCTGGTGCAGTACTCGGACGATAACCTCCTGCCCGTCAACCCGCTGCTTTCCCAGGGTTACCCCTCCATTGGCTGCCAGCCCTGCACGCGGAAGGTGGCGCCGGGCGATGACCCCCGCGCCGGCCGTTGGGCAGGCTCCGACAAGACAGAATGCGGACTACACGTATGAGCACCTATCTATCCGAGGAGACCACCCAGGTGAGTGAAGCTGGAGTCTCGACCCGGTTGAGCAGCCTCGACACCCTCGAATCCGAGGCCATCCACATCATCCGCGAGGTTGTTGCCGAGTTCGAGAAGCCTGCACTGCTGTTCTCCGGCGGCAAGGACTCTGTGGTGATGCTGCACTTGGCCACGAAGGCATTCTGGCCCGGCAAGGTTCCGTTCCCCGTGCTGCACGTGGACACCGGCCACAACTTTCCCGAGGTCATCGACTTCCGGGACCGCACCGTGGAGCGGCTTGGCCTCAAGCTCGTCGTCGGCTCCGTCCAGGAGTTCATTGACCGCGGCGAGCTCGCCGAGCGTGCCGACGGTACCCGCAACCCGCTGCAGACCGTCCCGCTGCTTGACGCCATCCAGCAGAACAAGTTCGACGCCGTCTTCGGCGGCGGCCGCCGGGACGAGGACAAGGCTCGAGCCAAGGAACGCATCCTGAGCCTGCGCGACGAGTTCGGCCAGTGGGACCCGCGCAACCAGCGTCCCGAGCTGTGGAACCTGTACAACGGCCGCCACACCGTGGGCCAGCACGTGCGCGCGTTCCCCATCAGCAACTGGACCGAGCTGGACATCTGGCGCTACATCGAACGCGAGAACATCGAACTGCCCGGCCTGTACTACGCCCACGAGCGCGAGGTCTTCGCCCGCGACGGCATGTGGCGTGCGGTCGGAGAGGTATCCCAGCCGCTGCCTACCGAGGAAGTCATCACCAAAACCGTCCGCTACCGCACCGTGGGGGACATGTCCTGCACCGGTGCCGTTGAGTCGGACGCGTACACCGTTGCCGACGTCGTGGTTGAAGTCGCTGCCTCCACCCTGACCGAACGTGGCGCCACCCGTGCAGATGACCGCATCTCCGAGGCAGCCATGGAAGACCGCAAAAAGGACGGGTATTTCTAATGAGCACCGACACCGTTTTGTCCGGCGCCGACGCGCTGGTGACAGCCCTGCCCACGACGCTCTTCCGGTTCGCCACCGCGGGATCTGTCGACGACGGCAAGTCCACCCTCGTGGGCCGCCTCCTTCACGATTCCAAGGCAATCCTCGCTGACACGCTGGACGCAGTTGCCCGCACCTCCGCAGACCGCGGCTTCGGCGGCGAGAAGGGCGGCATCGACCTCGCCCTGCTGACCGACGGCCTGCGTGCCGAGCGCGAACAGGGCATCACCATCGACGTCGCCTACCGCTACTTCGCCACCGACCGCCGCAGCTTCATCCTGGCCGACTGCCCCGGGCACGTCCAGTACACCAAGAACACCGTAACCGGCGCGTCCACCGCGGACGCCGTCGTCGTACTCATCGACGCCCGCAAGGGCGTCCTGGAGCAAACCCGCCGGCACCTGTCCGTGCTGCAGCTGCTCCGCGTGGCGCACGTGATCGTGGCGGTGAACAAGATCGACCTGGTGGACTTCAGCGAATCCGTGTTCCGTGAGATCGAAGCCGATGTGCAGCAGGTGGGCCGCGAGCTCGGCCTGGGTGCTGACGGCATCAGTGACCTGTTGGTGGTGCCCGTGTCCGCGCTCGACGGCGACAACGTGGTGGACCGCTCCGAGCGGACCCCCTGGTACACCGGCCCGGCACTGCTGGAGGTCCTCGAAACCCTCCCGGCTGCAGACGAGCTGGAGAGCCACCTGGAAAGCTTCCGCTTTCCGGTTCAGCTGGTCATCCGGCCCCAGGGCGCCCTGGCTCCCGACGCCGTTGCCGCCGGCCTGGACGTGGAGGCCTACCGCGACTACCGCGCGTACGCCGGCCAGATCACCGAAGGTTCGGTCAAGGTGGGGGACAAGGTGTCCGTGCTGACTCCCGGCCAGGACCCCCGCACCACCACCGTGGCGGGCATCGACTTCGCCGGCGCCTCGTTGGAAGAGGCCGCCGCCCCGCAGTCCGTCGCCATCCGCCTCGCTGAGGAATTCGACGTCGCCCGCGGTGACACCATCGCCGCCGCCGGCACCGTCCGCGAAGCCTCGGCAGACCTGTACGCTTCGCTCTGCTGGCTTTCTCCCAAGCCGCTGCGTGAGGGGCAGAAGGTGCTGGTGAAGCACGGCACCCGCACCGTGCAGGCCCTGGTGCGCAATGTCTCCGGCAAGCTGGACCTGGCCTCGTTCAAGCTGGAGCCGGCGTCAACGCTCGAACTGAACGACATCGGCCACGCTCAGCTCCGGCTCGCCGCACCGCTCCCGCTGGAGAACTACCTGCACCACCGCCGCACCGGCGCGTTCCTGGTGATAGACCCGCTGGACGGCAACACGCTGGCCGCAGGCCTGGTCAAGGACCACCCGGGCGACCACGAGGACGAGCGCTACAGCATCTAAGCCTGACGGACCCAAGTTAGTCCTCATCCGAATGCGGGTAAGGGCCGGGCATGGAGACCATCAACAGCAAGCTGCTCAACTGGGCTTCGATCCTTGACCCCCAAACCCGGGAACAGGCCGTGATGACCGCCGAGCTGCCGTTCATCTATCCGCACTTGGCGCTGATGCCCGATGCCCACCTGGGCAAGGGCGCCACCGTAGGCTCAGTCATTCCCACTTTGAACGCCATCATCCCGGCGGCGGTGGGCGTGGACATCGGCTGTGGAATGATCGCCGTGCGGACCCAGTACTCCCTGAAGGACCTGCCGAAGGACCGGAGACGGCTCCGCGAGGACATCGAACGGGTGGTTCCGCTGTCCGCGGGGCACAACAATAAAAAGGTGCTGCCAACGGCCGAACCCCGGGTGGCTGAACTGAAGCAGCAGGCAGCGATGGCAGGCTTCAACCCTGCCCAGTACGTGGCGAAATGGGAGCTGCAGCTGGGGTCGCTGGGCTCGGGCAACCACTTCATCGAAGTCTGCGCCGACGAAAACGATGACGTCTGGCTGTTCCTGCACTCAGGTTCGCGCGGCATCGGCAACAAGATCGCCCAGCACCATATCGGCGTTGCCCAGCATGTGTCCCGGAAAAACCAGATCCGGCTGCCGCACCCGGACCTTGCCTACCTCGATGAGGGCACGCCGCAGTTCGACCGGTACATCGCGGAGCTGCGCTGGGCCCAGCACTTCGCCTTGCTGAACCGGGAAGAAATGATGGACCGCGTCAGCACCCAGTTCGGCAAGTGGGTGGGCGGCCCGGTCCACGAACGGGAGCGAATCAACTGCCACCACAACTTCACCCAGCAGGAGAAGCACTACGGCAAGTCCCTCTGGGTGTCGCGGAAGGGGGCCATCAAAGCCGCGCCGGGCGATCCCGGACTCATTCCCGGCTCCATGGGGACGGCGTCGTACGTGGTGGAAGGAAGGGGCAACCCGGCATCCCTGAACTCCTCGCCGCACGGGGCAGGCAGGGAATACTCACGCAACGCCGCCCGCAGAACGTTTTCCCTGGAGGAGCTGAAGAAAGCCATGAGGGGCATCGAGTTCCGGGCATCCGAGGCCTTCATCGACGAGATTCCCGCCGCCTACAAATCAATCGACCAGGTAATGCAGGACGCCGCAGACCTCGTCACGGTCCGGCACAAGCTGCGGCAACTCATCAACGTCAAGGGCAACTGAGCGGCAGGAGCGGATTGTTGGCCGGGTCAGGCCGGCGCGGCTGCTGCCCTCCGCGCCCGTGCGGACTCGAGCCATGCCCGGGCCTGGCCGGGGTCATCGGCCGTGCCGCCGTCGGCGTTGAGCTCCAGTGCCCGGTCCAGGTCTTCGCCGCTCCTCAGGGGCCAGACGTGGACCTCCAGGCCCGCGGCCTGCAGCTGTTCCACGTGCAGGGAAGTGAGGTGCTCGAACCCCGTATACAGTGCCCCGGCACCGGTAACGATGAGGACATCCTCGAGTTCTTCCTGCTGCCGGCGCGTAGCGGGAAAACTGCTGACGATGAGGCCGCGGGGTACTCCCGACAGGTGCAGCGTGAGGAGGAACAGTGCCTGCGGGAGGAAGCTGGAGAACTTGATGCGCCGGGTGTTGGACGGGTCCTGAGCCAGCAGCGCGGCCAGGGCGGGCACCGCCGACGGGTCTTTAATCTCCACCTGAAGCGTGGCGGTGGTCCGCCGGAGGACCTCGGCAAAAGTCAGAACCTCGTGCCCTGGCGCCAGCTGAACCGCATGCACCTCGGCCAGCGTCAGCCCGGTGACAGACGCCGTGGCGTTCCCCCTTCCTGCTGCCAGCCGCTCAAGGGTTGGATCGTGGAGGACGATCGGGATGCCGTCGGCCGTGATGCGCACGTCAAGTTCGATTTCGTCAACACCGGCTGCCTCGGCCAGCCGGAACGACGCCGCGCTGTTCTCGGGTGCCAGGGCCATGGCCCCGCGGTGGCCGACGAGAGCGAAGCGGGCCTTCCGGGAGCCCGGCCCGACGTTGTGGTTCAGAGAGTCAGTGGGAAACTGCAGAGCGGGAAGCACCTGGTGGTTGGTCACAACCAGAACCTATGGAGGCAAGGTCAACTGCCAGGTGGAGGGACCTTAACGGGGCAAAAACGTCCGGTCAAAAGTGCGGCCGCCCTGCGGTTAATCAAGGGGCCCACGGCGCATCAGCTGAGGTCCGGTTTCTGTTTGAGGGCAGCCTGCAGGAGATAGGTGGTCTGCCGGCTGCACTGCTTGATCCGCCGGAGGTGGGCTGCTGCCAGCTGGGGCAGGGCGACGGCGGGGTCGGTGTCACGGGTATCGCGTCGAATATCCTGTTCCAGGTCCATGGCAAGCCCCGCCAGCCGTTCCGCCCCCACCATCTGGCTGGAGGTTTTGAGGCTGAGGACAGCGTCAATGGCCCCCTTAAGGTCACCGGTCGTGAGGGTCTGACGCAGCCGCTCCGTCCTTTCAGGCAGGTGCGCGATGAAGTTCTGGACAAACACTTTCCAGACTCCCTCGTCGTCGTCCAGCTCCTCGCGCAGCCTCACCAGCACGGCCGGATCCAGGAGGGGTAAGTAGCCGTCGTTCTGGGTCACGGTTGCTCCCACCGGTGAACCTCCGCGCTAAGTACAGCCCCATGACACAACCGATGCCTGAACAGCCTGTTAGCCATAACGCCCCTGAAAGTCAAAACTCCTTTGTGCCTCCCAGCAGGACTTTCCATGGACGCTACGGGGCAGGGGAGGGCCAGGCACGAGTAGGGAGTACTCGTCTTTCCCATTGCGGGAAAGCCGGCGCTTCCAAGTGGTGGGACCGCCGACCGTCAATTATGACGCTAGATGAACCCGCGTGACCCCCCGTTTCCGCTTCATTGAACGGCCTTATGCCACTCCCTATGGTGAAACAATGACTAGTTCCAAGCCCGGGATGACCCGCATCGTGGCAGGCGAAAGCGCGGTTCCCAAGCGCAGCCGTGCCATCGAGGCGGCCCTGGCTGTCGGGCTGGTCCTGCTGATCGTGGTGGGCGCTGTGGTTGCCTCCACTGTCTCGCGTAACACTGAGGCCCGGGCAGTCGAGCCCACACCCGCCGCCGACTTGAAGCTGGGCTACTTCGGGAACGTGACCCACGCCCCCGCTCTTGTGGGCATCAGCCAAGGCTTCCTGGCAGGCGCCCTCGGTGATACTGCCCTCAGCACTGAAACTTTCAACGCCGGACCCGCGGCCATCGAAGCCTTAAATGCAGGCGCCATTGACGCCGCCTACATTGGCCCCAACCCGGCCATCAACTCCTTCGTCAAAAGCCAGGGTGAGTCAGTCCGGATCGTGGCCGGCGCTGCTGCCGGCGGCGCCCAACTGGTGGTCAGGCCGGGCATCGAGTCCGCTGCGGACCTCAAGGGCAAAACGCTCGCCTCGCCCCAGCTTGGCGGCACGCAGGACGTTGCCCTCCGCGCCTGGCTTTCAGACCAGGGCTACAAAACCAACGTTGACGGCAGCGGCGACGTCGCCATCAACCCCACCGAGAACGCCCAGACGCTGAAGCTGTTCCAGGACGGAAAGCTCGACGGCGCGTGGTTGCCCGAGCCGTGGGCGTCCCGGCTGGTGCTCCAGGCCGGCGCAAAGGTACTGGTGGATGAAAAGGACCTGTGGGACGGAAGCGGCACCGGCAAACCGGGAGAGTTCCCCACAACGGTCCTGATCGTGAACCAGAAGTTCGCCGCTGACCACCCGGACACGGTGAAGGCCCTCCTGGCCGGCCATGCGAAGTCGGTGGCCTGGTTGAACGAGGCTCCTGCCGCCCAAAAGGCAAGCGTCATCAACGCGGCCCTGCAGGAATCGGCCGGAGCAGCCCTGGCCGGGGACGTCCTCGCACGGTCACTGGCCAACATCACGTTCACCCTTGACCCGCTGGCCGGAAGCTACCCCCGGCTGCTGGAGGACGGGGTGGCGGCCGGAACCACCAGGCAGGCGGACATCAACGGGTTGTTCGACCTCCGTCCGCTCAACGACGTCACCGCCACCAGCGGCGCCACCGCACCTGTTTCAGCAGCCGGCCTCGGCCAGGACTGACACCCTCACTTCCGTAACTACCTAAGGACGGCACCATGCCAGTCGTACTGGAACACCTGGGCAAGAGCTTCGGCGATGGCGCCCCGGTACTGGACGACGTCAACGCCAACATCGGCAAGGGCGAGTTCGTTGCCCTCCTCGGTGCCTCCGGCTGCGGCAAGTCCACCCTGCTGAACATCATGGCCGGACTGGAGGCCCCGTCATCGGGCGCCCTCGAAGTTCCCAGTGACGGCGCCGCCTTTATGTTCCAGGACGCCGCGCTGTTCCCCTGGCTCACCGCCCGGGAGAACATCGAACTGGCCCTCAAGCTCCGCGGCGTGGGCAAAGCCGAACGCAAGGCCAAGGCCCAGGAGCTCCTCGAACTGGTGCACCTCGGCGCCGCGGGGGACAAGCGTCCGCACGAACTGTCCGGCGGCATGCGCCAGCGGGTGTCCCTGGCCCGGTCGCTCGCGCAGGACCGGCAGCTGCTCCTCATGGACGAGCCCTTCGCTGCCCTCGACGCCATCACGCGCGACCTGCTGCACGATGAACTAGAGCGCATCTGGAAGGAAACCGGGCGCACCATTGTCTTCGTGACCCACAACGTCCGCGAGGCCGTGCGCCTGGGCCAGCGGGTACTGCTGCTGTCCTCCCGTCCCGGCCGCGTTGTCCAGGAATGGGCCGTCACCGAGGAACATCGAACCGACGCCGGGCTTGCCGGCCAGCTGACCGGAGTCATTACGGCCCGGCTGCGTGAGGAGATTCGCCGCCATGCCAAGTAAGTCCACGCCCCTTGCGGAAGCGCCGTCCGCGTCGGCCGAACCCCAGCATATTCACGCTGCCCTGTTGCGCACATCCACTGGCAAGGAAGACCTGCGGGAGCTGGAGTCCGGGCTGGACTCCCTGCAGTCCGACGCCGACCGTAAACATCGGATCGACTGGAGCCGGGTGCTCCTGCCGATCGCCGCCCTGGTTGCCCTGGTCCTGATCTGGCAGTTCTACGTCTCGCTCGGCGTCAAGCGCCGGGACCTGGTGCCCGGTCCCCTGGACGTGGTGGCCCAGATGGGTGTCCTCTGGAATGAGGGCAAACTGCAGGAATCCCTGTGGACCTCCATGCAGCGGGGACTGGTCGGCTTCATCATCAGCGTGGCCATCGCGACTCCCGTGGGTTTGCTGCTGGCCCAGGTGGCTCCGCTCCGCCGCGCCTTCGGTCCGCTGATCTCCGGCCTGCAGGTGCTGCCGTCCGTGGCCTGGGTACCGGCCGCCATCATCTGGTTCGGCCTGACCGACGCCACCGTGTACTTTGTGATCTTCATGGGCGCCATCCCGTCCATCATCAACGGGCTTATCTCCGGAGTGGACCAGATTCCGCCGCAGTACCGCAGCGTGGGCACCGTCCTCGGTGCTTCCCGGCTCCAGATGTCACTGCAGATCATCCTCCCCGCAGCGCTCCCCGGGTACCTCAGCGGCCTTAAACAAGGTTGGGCGTTTTCCTGGCGTTCGCTCATGGCCGCGGAAATCATCGCGGTCGGCGGCACCATCGGCTTCGGCCTGGGCTCACTGCTGGACCAGGGCCGGCAACTGTCCGACATGTCCGTGGTGATGGCGGCAATCCTGCTGATCCTCGCCGTCGGCATCCTGATCGAACTGCTGGTGTTCGCCCCGATAGAAAAGCGCCTCCTGCGCAGCCGCGGCCTGCTGGCCGGCAGCACCCGCTGACCGGGCGGCGGCGGACCGGACAAAACCGCGGTAATGCCCGACGGCGACTTCCGCCGTCGGGCATTACCGTTTCTCTGGGCAGCTGATACCGCTGCGAATAAGCTGGGCTTTCAAGCGTCGACCGAGGGGAGACAGCGGTGCCCGGTACCGGTACTTCCGAGCCGTCCCATGGGTGGCGCCGCATTTTGGGCGGCGCAGGCAAACCCTGGGTGCAGGCCCGGTGGTTGGTGGTCCTGCTGGTTGCCGTTCCTGTGCTGATCGTGGCGGGATGCACCGTGTTCCTCAACAGCGGCGCCGACCGGAAGCCGGACTCCGAGTTTGTCACAGCGTACGGCCGTGGCCTGTTCGTCAACGGTGAACCCACCAGGCTCAAAGCCGTAAACTTCTCGAACTTCTACCACCGGAACCTCAAGGGGAATGAGCTCCTGGACTCCCAGCACCACTCGGCAGCCGACTTGGCGCGGGCCAGGGAAATGGGCTTCAACAGCGTCCGCTTCGCCTTTGACGGAGACTGGTACGTGGATTCGCCGGACTTCTTCTTCCAGTGGCTGGACCGGAACGTGGCGTGGGCGAAGGAGCATGACATGCGCCTGGTCCTGGACCTCCATACCCCCATCGGGGGTTTCTGGCTGGACCGCGCCAGTGATGCGGTGAGCTTCGACCTCTGGTCCAGCCCGGAACTGCAGCAGCGCAACCTGGACCTGTGGCGTGACATCGCCGGGAGGTACAAGGATGAGAAGGCCATCGCCGCTTACGACCTGCTGAACGAGCCGGTGACAGCTGACGCTACGGGTGAGCAGTGGCAGCGGCTGGCAGGGGACATGGTGGCTGCGGTGCGTGCTGTTGACCGGAACCACCTGCTGGTGGTGGGTGGAATCTACGGCGTCAACGGGCATTACGGAACCACCGGAATCGACCCCCATTTTCTGGTGGACGATGACAACGTGGTGTACGACTTCCATTTTTACGAGCCCATGGAGTACACCCACCAGTACGCCTCATGGATCGGCGGTCCGCTCAAGGACGGGGGCCGCTACCCGGACCCAAACGTCGTCATCTCAACTGGCGACAGGGTCCTGCTTCCGGAAAACCGGATCGCCACTCCATCCCTGCCGCCCGGGACATCGGACTGGGCGCCCTACGACAGCGGCGTCATCCCCATCGACAACGACCGGGCCACGGCCGCTGCGCCGTTGGTCACGGTACAGGGCGGGATGAAGGGAACCGTCCGGTTCGATGCCATCGTGGTGACCGAATATGGCCCGGACGGAGCGGAAATCCGGAAAGTCACCGAGGATCTGCTGGACGGCGACGGGACGCGGGACTGGCACGAATGGCAGTATGGCGGGGATGACGCGGCACCGGCGGGGTTTGCGCGGGAGGCTGCCGGGTACCAGGACAACGGCAGCCTCTCCATCACCAACGTTGCCGCCGGGGCCACGGCAGGCTGGAGCAGCGATTCACACCTGTTCAAAGTGGTACCGGGCAACAAATACCGCATCCAGGGCTACATGCGGGGGCAGGACATCGCAGCCCTGGCCGGGTCAGCCCCGCGCATCAGCCTGCAGCTGGACGTTTACGCCGGAACACCGGGTGCGGCAGGAAACGGCTTCGTGGAGCTCGGCAAAGAGTACCTGGCCAACGAAATCGCAAAGCACCTGGACTTCGGCGCGCGACATAACGTCCCCATGTCCGTCATGGAGTTCGGACTTGTACGGCAGGCCTTCGAAATGGAAGGCAAGGGCGGAGACCGGTGGGTGGCCGATGTACTCTCCCTCCTTGAGGACAACGATCTCAGTTTCGGCTACTGGCAGTACCACAACGACCACATGGGCCTCTACCTCACCGGCACGGGTCCGCCCGGGGAGCCGAACCGGTTGCTCCAGGACACGCTCACACGCGAACTGCGGTAACCGTGCATGCCCGGCAGGAGCCGTGGCGTGAAAGCGTGCGGTGGGGGAGTCCGAACGGCCCGCCAGGGCCTTGTATGACGCAGCGTTACCTTGCGTGAACTGGTGTTGCTCGGCCTTTGTTGGCGATTGTGACGCGGCCCTACCGTTGATTCATGGCAATTCAGGATATATACCCCACAGCGCTGCGGTTGCTCGGCCGCCCGGTGCTGGTGGTGGGCGGCGGCCCCGTGGCTGCCCGCCGCGCCAAGGGTCTGCTCGACGCGGGTGCCCGGGTCACCGTCGTGGCTCCGGTTGCCTCTGACGCGCTCCAGGAAATGGCCCGCTCCGGCCTCCTCGCCTGGGAGCCGCGCACCTACTCTTCCTCCGACGTCGACGGCGTCTGGTTCGTTCAGACGGCCACCGGTGACGCTGCGGTGGACGCCCGGGTTTCCGCCGACGCCGAGGCGCAGCGGATCTGGTGCGTCAACGCCTCCGACCATGAAGCCTCCGCCGCCTGGACTCCCGCCGTGGCAGAAGTGGACGACGTGAAAATCGCCGTGAACGCCGGCGGGGACCCACGCCGTGCCATGGCCGTCCGCGATGCTGTGGCCACAGCCCTGGAAACCGGTGACCTGCCGCTGCGCCGCCGCCGCGCTTCCGCCGGAAGTGTCGCCCTCGTCGGTGGCGGTCCCGGAGATACCGGCCTCATTACCGTCCGCGGCCGCCGGCTCCTGGGCCAGGCCGACGTCGTCGTCGCTGACCGCCTGGGCCCCCGTGAACTACTGAACGAACTGGCGCCCGACGTCCGCATCATCGAGGTGGGCAAGACCCCCGGCCACCACCCCGTCCCGCAGACAGACATCAACCGGATCCTCGTTGAGGAGGCCCGCAACGGCCACCGCGTGGTCCGGCTCAAAGGCGGCGACCCCTACGTCCTGGGCCGCGGCGGCGAGGAAGCCGAGTACTGCCGGCAGCACGGCGTTGAGGTTGAAGTGGTTTCCGGCGTCACGTCCGCCATTTCCGTTCCCGCCGCCGCCGGCATCCCGGTCACGCACCGCGGCCTGGCCAAGGGCTTCAGCGTGGTGACCGGGCACGAAGAACTCACCGAAGTACCGGCCCGCCCGGACCACACGGTTGTCCTGCTGATGGGTGTGGGCCAGCTGCGCGAATCGGTGTCCGCCCTGGGCAAAGCCGGTCTGCCCGGCAACACCCCGGTTGGTATTGTTGAAAACGGCTATTTGCCGAACCAGCGCGTCACCATCGGCACCCTCGGTTCCATCGCGGACCAGGCCGAAGCCGCCGGAGTCGCAAATCCCGCAGTGATAGTCATCGGTGATGTGGTGCGCGTCAGTCCCTTCGCGCCGTCGCACTTCAAAACCGCTGACTACAGCACCATCACGCCGAACCAGCCCCGCACCACCAAGCCCCGAATCCTCACCTCCTAGCCCACAACCCAACCAGGTAGCAGTAACTGTCGTTATGAGCCCTCAAAACGACAGTTAGTGCTACCTGGTTGGGCCGGAACGAACAAAAGGAACACAGCCGTGTCATCAAGCACCACCGTAGGTTCTGCCGAACGTCCGCTGCGCGTCGCCGTCGTGGGCTCCGGCCCGGCCGGCGTCTACGCCGCGGACATCCTCACCAAGAGCGAAGCCGTCAAAAGCGGCGAGCTGACTGTGAGCATTGACCTCTTTGACCGCTACCCGGCACCCTACGGACTGATCCGCTACGGCGTGGCCCCGGACCACCCCCGCATCAAGGGCATCGTCAACGCCCTGCACAAGGTGCTGGACCGCGGCGACATCCGCTTCTTCGGCAACGTGGACTACGGCACCGACCTCACCATCGAGGATCTCCGCACCCACTACGACGCCGTCATCTTCGCCACCGGTGCCGTCAAGGACGCGGACCTGAACATCCCCGGCATTGAGCTGGACGGCTCCTACGGCGGCGCGGACTTCGTCTCGTGGTACGACGGCCACCCCGACGTGCCGCGCGAGTGGCCGCTGGAGGCAAAGGAAATCGCTGTCATCGGCAACGGCAATGTGGCCCTTGACGTGGCCCGCGTCTTGTCCAAGCACGCCGACGACCTGCTGGTCTCCGAAATTCCGGACAACGTCTACGCCGGCCTCAAGGCTTCGCCCGTCACGGACGTCCACGTCTTCGGCCGCCGCGGTCCCGCCCAGGTCAAGTTCACCCCGCTGGAGCTGCGCGAGCTGTCCCACTCCAAGGACGTGGACATCATCCTGTACCCGGAGGACTTTGAGTTCGACGAGGAATCCGACCGCCAGATCCAGTCCAACAACCAGACCAAGACCATGGTGGGCACGCTCACCAACTGGATCGCCGAGCAGCCCGAGGACCTCTCCGAGCTGAAGGCCTCCCGCCGCCTGCACCTGCACTTCCTGCACAGCCCGGTGGAAATCTACGACGACGCCGAGACGCCGGGCAAGGTTGCCGGCATCAAGTTCGAGCGCACTGAACTGGACGGCACCGGCAACGCCCGCGGCACCGGCGAGTTCGTGGACTACCCGGTCCAGGCCGTCTACCGCGCCATCGGATACTTCGGTTCGGCCCTGCCGGAGGTTGAGTTCGACCACAAGAAGGGTGTTGTTCCGAACGACGGCGGCCGCGTCCTTGACGCTGACGGCAAGCATGTGCCGGGTATCTACGCCACTGGCTGGATCAAGCGCGGACCGGTTGGCCTGATCGGCCACACCAAGGGCGATGCCCTCGAAACCGTCACCTACCTCCTGGAGGACCGCGAAAACCTGCCGGTGGCCGCCGTCCCGGAGGCGGAGTCCGTCGTCGACCTGCTGGACGCCCGCGGCGTGAAGTTCACCAGCTGGGAAGGCTGGCTTGCCCTGGACGCGCACGAGCTGGCGCTGGGGGCAGCAGCAACGGAAGCCGGCGGTTCACACGGTGTTGAAGTCAAGCGTGAGCGTATCAAGGTGGTGCCGCGCGAGGACATGGTCGCCATCTCCCGCGACGGCGTCGCGGCGCAGGTCTAACGCAAAAACAAGAACTGCGCGGTCCCTTTCCGCCCGCCCGTTTATGGGTGTGGCGGGAAGGGACCGCCTGCTTTAAGCACGGACGGGCTGTCCCGTCGCCCTTACCTGCCTGCTCCGCCGACAGCCATGAGCTCCAGGCGCTTGAGGGTTTCACGGTTCCGTACCGTGATCATCGGGTCCCGCATGATTTTGGGCACCTTCTGACCGGGGCCGCGGATGGCGTCCTCGGCGATGGTCACAAGGCATTGCCCGCCCTGGTCCTGGAGTGTGATGACTATCTTGGCCTCACCCATGGGCCAGCCGCGCGCCACCAGTTCCAGGGACTTTCCGGGGTCGACGGCGGTCACCCGGGTGCTGTCGTTGATGACCAGCGGCCAGGCGCCCACTGAGTGATGAAGGCGGGAACCGGTTTGCGGCCAGGTGTCATCCACGGCACGGATGCGGGAGGCGCCGACAACCCAGCCGGAGTACAGCCAGCCATCGGCGATGACCCGCCAGACATCGGCGGCAGGAGTATTGAACAACTGGGACACGGTGGACATGGGTTTCCTTCCTGGGGCGGCTGGGCTGGTGCGTTCTCCGGCGGGAGCAGGAGCAGATCGGGCGACGGCGGGCGGAGCGGGCAGCTGCGCCGTCCGGTAGGAGCGCTCCCGCAGGCGGCGGGTCCACCCGTATATCCCGGCGCCGGGCGGTGCGTTCCGTATGGGGTTGAAGCGGAGGGCCGTGTCAGCCTGTTCCGGGGCCGCCCGCAGCCGCAGTTCCCCGCACTGCCGCCACTGCCCGGCCGGCTTGGCCCAATACAGCCCGAGCACCCACTCGCCGGCGGTGACGGATCCAGCCGGCAGGGTTACGGTGCGGAGCCCCAGGAGTACCGGACCCTTCCGGCCCTGGTAAGGCATTATTGTGGTGAAGGTGGCGGAGGGAACGTCGAGCTTGGGCTGGAGCAGGAACCTTCCGGGCACCTGCCAGCCGGTGGAGGCAAACAGGACGTCAGCGGTGTCGTTAATCCGGAGCGCAAGCCCCAGGACGTCCGGAAGCCGTTCGGGGAGCCCGGCCGAGCGCGAAAACCGCGCTGCAACGGGGTCCTCCCCGGGAACGTCGAGCCAGTCCAGGCCGCTCGGCTCGCCCGGGTTGCCGGTCCTGGTAAGTTCGCAATCCAGGCGGATGCCCTTGGGGTGGATTGGCCGGTCGGGGCGGGCCACCTTCAGGAGCCGGAACAGGGCAGCAAAAGCCCGGCCCGCCGTCTCCGTGGCACCGGGCACCACGTCCCGCGCCGCGCCGCCGCCGGCTGGTTGCTCCCTCAACAAATGCGTCATGCTTCCTTCCTACCCACAAAAGGTGGAACTACATGCGCCCGAACCTCGACCGGATCAGGGCGAAAATCCCGTAGGCGATGAACCCTGCCCCAATGACCACGAGCAGGTACGGGCCGAAGGGGTGGTCCCGGAGGGCTTTGAGGCCGCCGTCCAACCCGGTGGACTCCTCCGGGGTGTGCTTGGCAGCGGCAATGACAAAGAGCAGGCCGGTGAGGCCAAGGGCGGCGCCTTTTGAGACATGGCCGGTGACGCCGAGGGTGTCGATGAGCCGGCCGCGCCGGGTGCCGTCAAAATGGAACAGCTCCTCCTTGAAGCCCCGCCGGACGCCCTTGAACACGAAGTAAATGCCGATCCCGATGATGGTCAGGCCCAGCGCCACCAGCCCCCACCGGCCCCAGGACGTAGCCATGAGCGAGGCGCTGAAGTCCCGGGTGCTCTCGCTGGAATCCCCCCGCATCCCCACGGCAAAACCGGCAAAACTGAAGCCCACACTGGTGTAGGCGACGGCCAGGAAGCCCGAGGAGATCAGCTTGGATACGCGTTCCTTGCGGGGCAGGTGGCGGGCCCGCAGCGTCGCTTCGCTCGCCTGCCACAACCCCAGGCCGATGCATGCCAGCACGCACGCCCACATGACTGCCGGGCCCCACGGGTTTGCGGCCAGTTGCTCAATGGCTCCGGTGGGTTCCGCTTCCCCCGGTTGGCCGAAAGCCACGGCGACGGCGATAGCTCCGATGATGACATGCAGCAGGGCCATTACGGCGAACCCGGTCCGGGCCAGAACGTCCAGGGCGGGGTGGTTGGAGGCCTCCTCAACGGCATCCGCGGCCTGGCTGATGGTGGATTCGCTCTCTGACACAGGTCAGCCGTTCATGGGCCCTTCGGCACGGATCTTCTCCGCACCGGGTCCCTCCACGTGAACGGTGCAGCGCACCACGAGCTTTCCGGGTGCGTTGTCCAGCTCCACCAGGGTATCGTCCGCACTCAACACGGTGAACACCTCGGAGCCTGGGACAACAGCGAGGCCCTTGGCTTTGGCGGTGTCCTGCGCATTTCCGAATGCTTCGCGTTGAAGCCCGTCCACGTAGCTGTCTTCATTTTCGCGGGCCGGGTCTCCGAAGGCCCAGCCGAACAAACTCCCAGTAGTTCCCATGAGCACGATATTACGCGGTCGGCATGGGCAAGACGGGCTTTCGTAACATTAGTAAGTGTGCTTACCATAGGCGGACCATGACCTCGATGGGACACGGCAAGTGAAGTCCGCAGGCACGGCATCTCAACCAGTTCAACGTTAGGAATGCACATCATGGCAGGAAATCTCATTGCCCGGTCAGTTCACGACCTGACGGCAGCAGCATGGTTTGGTGGGTCCCTGATGGGGGCCATCGGCCTGAACGGCGCAACAGCGCAAGCCAAGGACCCCGCTGAGCGCACCCGGCTCTCCAGCGCCGGCTGGATGAAATGGGCGCCGTTCCAGACGGCAGCATTTGCCTCGCACCTCGTAGCGGACCTCGCCATCGCCTTGGAGAACAAGGAGCGCATCGCCCAGCAGGACGGCGTGGCAAGGGACACCGTCATCAAGACGGCCGTGACGCTGGTTGGCGCAGCGGTAACCCTGTACTCCGGCATCCTTGGCAAGAAGGTCGAAAAGCTCGCAGCGGAGGGCGCCGAAGGCGCCACCGAGCCGCGGCCTGACGCTTCCGACGAACTCCAGGCCGCGCAGCAGCAGCTCAAAATGCTGCAGTGGGTCATCCCCGCTTTCGCCGGACTCGTAGTGATCCTTGGAGCCAAGCATGGCGAGATGCAGCGGCCCAAGAACGTGTTCAAGGGACTGCGCAGCTAACTCCCGCGGCGCTGACGCAGCAAACGCAACGACGGTCCGGCACCCAGGTGCCGGACCGTCGTCGTGATTGGGCCAAGAGGTTCCCGGAGCGCTTTAGATTGGCTGGCTGTTGGGCGGCGGAAGGTCCGGGTTCATGTCCTCCATGTTCGGATCCTCGGCCGTCCAGACCTGGATGATGGCCCAGGCAACGGCGGCCAGCGGGACGGAGAGCACCGCGCCGACGATGCCGGCCAGGATGGTGCCGGCGGTCAATGCCATCAGGATCACCAGGGCGTGAAGCTGCAGGGACTTGCCCATCACAATCGGCTGCAGCAGGTCGCCCTCGAGCTGGTTGACGGCGATGACCACGGCCACCACGATCAGCGCAACCACGGGGCCATTGGCCACCAGGGCCACCAGTGCGGCCAGAATGCCGGCCACGGTTGCGCCCACCAGCGGGACAAAGGCTCCAATGAAAACGATGATGGCCAGGGGGATGGCCAGCGGAACCTGCATGATCAACAGCGCGGCCCCGATGGCTACAGTGTCCACCAGCGCAACGATTGCCGTACCGCGGACGTAACCGCCCAGTACCTCAAGGGTGCGGCTGCCGACCCGGCGCAGCTTGGCTTCGCGTTCCCCCTTGAAGGGACGGAGGAAGAAGTTCCAGATTTTGGCGCCGTCCTTCAGGAAGAAGAACAGGATGATGATTACCAGGCTTGCCCCTGCCAGGAACTCGGTGACCACGGACAGCCCGGTAAGAGCCCCCGACCGGACCTGGCTGCTGGTGGCGAACTGGATAATGCCCTCGCGGGCCTGGTCCAACTGTGCCTGTTCGAGGGGGATGGGGCCGGTCAGCAGGAACTGCTCGAGCTCATCCAGCCCTGATGCAGCCTGCTGCGCCAATTCGCCCCACTGGTTCCGCACCGAGTGGTAAATCACAGTGGAGACGCCGCCGAGTACCAACAGCAGCCCAATGAAGGCGATGCCGGTGGCCAGGCCGCCCCGCATCCCGCGGCGCCGGAGCATGTTGACGAACGGGCCGATGGCGGCGGCCAGGATGAGCGCGATCAGGATCGGAATCACGAGCAGCTTGATCTGCAGCAGCGCGTAAACGGAGACCGCGGCGACTGTCAGGATCAGCAGGACCTGCGCCGAACGGATGCCCACCCTGCCCAGCCCGTCCGCCCACAGCGCGCCGGCCGGCTTTGGTTCCTTCTTCCGTGCAGCGGGGGCGGGGGTGTGTTGCTGCGGTGCTGACCCGGCCGCCGGCACGGGCTGCGGGGTGTCCGTGGCCGGCCCCTGGTCGGTCACGCGTATTGCTCGCGCCATGGGGGACTCCTCATCATCGGCGGGTGCCTGGGCGCGGGTATGCGCCGCAGGCCTACTACCTGTCTCAGATAGTAAGCCTACTGACTGATTGAGGAGGGGCGAAACCCCGAGGAACAGATTATCCGGCCAACCACTCGGCGCATGAGTTCAGGTTGGCGTTGACCGTTGCAACTGCCGCGTCTTCGTCCCGCTGCTCGATGGCGGCCAGCAGAAGGTCGTGGCCTTCATGCTGGAGCCCGTCGAATCCGGGCCGGCGGAGTTGTTTCAGCAGATCCCCGTGGACAACGGCGCCGAAGCTGACGTAAAGCGCGTGCAGCAGGGGATTTGCCGATGCCTGCGCCACCCGCTCGTGGAAGCCCCAGTCAGCCCTCGCCCATGCCTCGAAGTCCTCCGAGATCCAGGCCTCGTTCCGGTCCGCGAGGAGGGCTCGCAGGGAGGCGGTGTCGTCCGCCGTCGCGTTCCGCGCCGCCAGCCTGGCAGCCTGCGTGTCCAGTCCGCGCCGGACCTCCAAGATGTGGGCCTCTGTGTGGTCCTGGTACATGCGGCGGGCGGCGCCGGAGATCTCGCTGGTGGCGCGCACATAGGTGCCGTCACCACGCCGGACTTCCAGCATCCCGCTGTGGGCAAGCGCCTTGATGGCCTCGCGGAGCGTACCGCGTGAGACGCCCAGGTCAGCCATCAGTCCCGTCTCGGACGGGATGCGCTGGTTAAGGGGCCACTCGCCGGACTGGATCATGGTCCGCAGCTTTGCCGTGACTTCGTCGGCGAGCGGCGGGCGGTGGGAAGTGCTCAGGGCCATGGCGTGCTACTTCCCGGTGGCCGCGGTGCTGCCGGCAGGGATGCCGATGGGGTTTTTGGCCTGGGTGCCGGCAACGCTTCGGGTCATCGCGCCGCCCGTGATCAGGTGGGCCACCACAATCTGCACCACCGCCAGGCCCAGCAGCAAAGCGAGGGGGAGGGTCCAGCCGCCCGTGGTGCTGTGCAGGAGCCCCATCCCGAACGGGCCGGTAGTGGCGAGCAGGTAGCCGGTGGACTGGGCCAGTGTGGACAGCGCAGTGGTTTCGGTTGTGCTTGCACCGCTGCGGCTGATCATCACCATCACCAGCGGGAAAATGCCCAGTCCGAAACCCAGCAGGATCACCGGAAGGATGGCCAGGCCAACGGGCAGGACCAGGAGCAGGGCAAGGCCCGCCGCCATGGTGATGCTGACCAGGTAGAACGCCGGCCGCAACATCCTGGGCCGGGAACCGATGGCGATCAGCAGCATGCCCGCGGGAACGGATACCAGCTGCATCAGTCCGAACATCAGCCCGCTGCCGGAGGCGCCAAGTCCCATGGTGGTGAGCATGTAGGGAAGCCAGCTCAGCAGCGAGTAAGCCATGAGGGATTGGAGCGCGAAAATTGCGGTCAGCAGCAGCCCTTTCCGGGTTTGCAGCAGTGGCCAGGGCGACACGTGCTTTTCCGCTGGGCGGCCGCTGTGCCGGTGCGCATGAAGTGCAACAGGGAGGAAGCCCAGGAATGCGGCCACCGCGGTGATGCCGATTGCCCCGACGGCGGCGGACGGGGATCCGAGGGCCTGCGCCAGGGGGACGACGGCAACGGAGGTGACGGTGGCCCCGGTGGTCATGGTGACCGTATACAGGGCCGTCATAAGGGAGGTCCGGTGGGCGAAGTGCTCCCGGATGAAGGACGGCATGGCCACGTTGCAGATCGCCAGCCCGGACATTCCCACAACGCTTCCGGCCACCAGCATCCCGGTAGCGGGAATCCCGCGCAGCAGCAGGCCGCCCGCAAGCATGGCCAGGGACAGCAGGATCGCCTTTTCCACCCCCAGCCTGCCCGTCAACCAGGACGTGCCCGCCCCCGCCAGGGCGAAGCACAGCGTGGGGATCGACGGGATGAACGCTGCCACCAGCGGCCCATACCCCAGCACATTCTGCAGGTCATGCAGCAGCGCGGACGCCCCGGTGATGCCCGCCCGCAGATTCAGCCCGATCAGCACCAGCGCAATAACCCCGAACACGACGGCCGAACGCGGCCTGGTGACCTGGGCCCCGGCAGTGGACGCGGCAGGCGCAGGCACGCGTGCGGCCGGCGGCTTGGATAATGGCTTGGAGGGCGCGGCGGCAGGAGCGGGGGGAGCGGCGGGCATGGTTCAAGGCTAAAGGTTAGACGTTTGATGTCTCCAGTTCTGTGGCCAACCTCTCCCCTCGCATTGCATCTGCACAATAGACTTCCAGCGGGGTTCCGGAACGCAGAGTTCCGGCCCGCAGGAAGGACCAAGCGGAAGGACAGCTGTGAAGGCTTCCCAGGGGATTGAGATTGAAAAGAAGTACGACG
Source organism: Arthrobacter sp. K41 (assembly GCF_059089645.1). NCBI lineage: Bacteria > Bacillati > Actinomycetota > Actinomycetes > Micrococcales > Micrococcaceae > Arthrobacter > Arthrobacter sp. K41. The sequence goes on from NZ_JBNHEW010000004.1 coordinate 397,230, forward strand.
TCGGCGACGACGCCGCAGTACCCGCGCTGAAAGGCCTGCCGGGCGTTGCCCGGGTGGGGACCCCCCACACCGCCCATCTTGAAGCTGTCTATTTCGATACAGACCGCCACACGCTGTCATCCCGCCGCATCACTCTCCGCCGCCGCACCGGGGGACTGGATGCGGGCTGGCACCTCAAGCTGCCGCCGGAAGCCGCCGCAGCATCCGAAGGGGAACCCCAGCAGCGCAGGGAGCTGCATGCACCGCTTGGCCAGCCCGACGTCGTACCCGACATCCTGCTGGCCCACGTCCAGGCGTACCTCCGCGGCGCGCAACTGGTGCCGGTTGTCCGCCTGGAGACAGTGCGCACCACGCATGCGTTCTACGGGGAGGACGGTGGTCACCTGGCGGACTTAGCGGACGACCAGGTGGTGGCGACGCGTCTGCACCCGCCCGCGGACGAACGGCCGCAGCGCTGGCGGGAGTGGGAACTTGAACTTGTCGACGGCGGACCGGAGCTGTTCGGCCCTGCCGGTGCACTCCTCGCTGCCGCCGGCGCCCGCCCCGCAGCCCATGCATCCAAGCTCGCGCGGGCACTTGGGAGCATCTCAGGGGAGAGGGATGAAGGGGAGATGGAAAGCCCCGCCGCCCCCAGGACGGGAAAGAAGGCCTCGGCCACTTCCGTCGTCACGGCCTATGTAGGGGAGGAGTTGGGCCAGATCTTCGCCGCGGACGCCGCCGTCCGGCTGGAGGAGCCCGAGGGCGTCCACGACATGAGGTCCGCGACCCGGCGGATCCGTTCGGTGCTGGCCGCCTACCGGAAGCTCTACCGGGCCGTCCCGGTGCGGCGCCTCCGGGACGAGCTTCACTGGCTGGGCCGCCTGCTGGGCGAACCCCGGGACGCTGAAGTCCTGCTGAACCACTTACGGGCGCACATCGCTGAGCTGCCGCCCGGTGAGGGGGCCGACGCGGCAAGGGCCCAGGTCGACCGCAAGGCCGGGGCAGCTTTCGACGCCGGGTACCGCCAACTTCAGGAGGCACTGCAATCGGAGCGCTATTTCAGACTGCTGGATGACCTGGAAGGCTTTTGCAACCGGCCGCCGGTGCTGTCCAGGGTGGCTGCTCCAGGACGGACCGTTGCCGCAAAGGTGGTGGAGAAGTCGGCCCGCCGCCTGCGGCGTTCGCACAAGGCCGCGGCCCATGCAAGGCGGGGAACGGCCCACGAAAATGCCCTCCACCAGGCGCGCAAGGACGCCAAACGGCTCCGCCACGTTGCGGAGTCCGCTGCGCTGGTGCGGGGCAAACGCGCCGGGAAAGTGGCCAAGGCCGCACACCGGCAGCAAAAGATCCTGGGGGACTACCACGACGCCGTCATCGCACGGAACCTGTTGCAGGCCCTCCAAACAGGCCAGGAACTGTCGGGGACCACGGCTGAGGCACTGGCCGCACTCGGGACCCGGCAGGCGGAATTGATGGATTCGGCCGAGGCCAAGTACCGCAAGGCCCGCAAGAAGTCCCGGAGGCTGCTGAAGCCCCGGGTCATCTGACGACGTCGGGTTTCCTTACTTTCCCTGCCTGGCGGACAGCCTGGCCACTGCCAGCGCCAGCCACAGCTGCACCCGGTCAGCGGTGACGGCGGGATCGTAGCCGGTGAGCTCGGTGATCTGCGCCAGCCGGTACCTGACGGTGTTCCGGTGCAGGGTGAGTTCCTCGGCCACCGCGGCCACGGAACCGTTGTTGTTCAGGTAGCTCTCAAGCGTGGTCATCAGTTCGGCGCCGTGGGCGGCGTCGAAGGTCCGGAGCGGGTTGAGAGACTCGTGGGCCATGTCGGCCAACGGCACGTCTTCGCTTGCCAGCAGCAGGGACGTCAGGCTCAGCCGCTCCGGCTCGTTTACGGGCAACCCGTGGCTGGCGGCGTCACGCCCCTCAAAGTAGCTCCAGCGCAGACCGTTGGGCTTGGTGTACGCCCCGCCGATGCCGATCGTCGCATGGATGCCCGCCTCAGCGAGGTGGTCACTCAACTTGCGCGCCAAAGACGGCGCCGTGCCGCCGTCGTCGTTCATCACCAGCACGAGATCCTTGCCCACGACGGCGGCAACGGCGTTCTCCAGCTCCCGCGGTACTGAGGTGCTCAACAGGGCTTTGTGGTGGGCGGCGGAGACTGCCAGCAGCACAACATTCTTGCGGGTGCTGTTCACGCCGATGCCGGCGAGCCGGCGCTGGGCCTCACTGGTTTCCAGGGCCCCGTGGATCACGTCCTCCAGCACCTGCCCGCACAGCGCGCGCTCGGACTGGCGCTGTTTGACCATGTTATTCAGTTCCACGCTGATCAGGTTCTGGGCGTAACCGATGATGCCCGAGTCCTCGAAAGGCTTGTGCACCCACAGCGTGCAGGCATCACGCCGGCCAGTTGGGATGGGGTACGAGGACCAGGTGTCCGCCTGCGGAGTGTCCTTGCTGCTGTTGTACAACTGGGCAGTGAACTGGGTGAGGGCAATGTCCGCCCGCAGCATGCCACCCAGGTTCTTGAGGAGCTCGGCCAGGCCGCCGCCTGTCAGCAGGGCGCGCGCCAGGACCTGGTGCCCGGCGATCAGGCGCTCAAGTTTGGCGTAGTGGTCCGCGGACTGGGCGTCAGCAACCAGCTTGCCGATGGCGATGAACGGTGTGGCGTAGGGGACTTCCACCACGGGCAGGCCCCACCGGTTCGCCTCCGCGAGCAGTGCCGGCGGCACGGCCTCATGCGAGAGTCCCACACCGAAGCCGATACCTACGGCGCCGGCCCGCTGCACCTGCCGCACGAAGCGCCGCTGCTCCGGCGCGGACTTCAGCCGCAGGCCGGTGGTGAGGATCAGTTCCCCGCCGTTGATGAACCTCTGCGGGTCCTCCAGCTCGGTCACTGCCACCCAGTTGATGTCCTGGTGCCACGTGGTCTCGGCAAGCCCTGCTTTGGACAGGTTCAGGGACTTGACACCCAGAAGGGCAGCGAGGGAAATGGCCATGAACCAAGGATAAGCGGGAGCTAGTCAACCGCACTAACAAGCAGCAGAAAGGGTGTGCAGGTGGCTATTCACCGCGCAGGAGTGCTGGCATAGGCTCAAGGCAGTCAAATCCGTCCGCCCTGATTACCGCTCAGGTGCGGGTGGCCCCCAGGAAAGAGGTTGCACACCGTGGTCCAGACCTTGCAGAACTTCATCAACGGGACGTTCGTTACGCCTGCCGGAACCGGCACGCTGGACATCGTCAACCCCACCAACGGTGACGTTGTGGCGCGCGCGCCCATCTCCGTGCAGGAAGACGTTGACGCGGCCATGGCAGCCGCCAAGGAAGCCTTCAAGACCTGGAAGCACGTCACCCCGGGACAGCGGCAACTGATGCTGCTTAAGCTCGCGGACGCCATCGAGGCCAACAGCGAAGAATTGGTGGAGGCGCAGCACCGCAACACCGGGCAGGTCCGTTCCCTGATCGCTTCGGAGGAAATCGCGACCGGCGCTGACCAGTTGCGCTTCTTCGCAGGGGCCGCACGCATCCTTGAAGGGAAGTCCGCCGGCGAGTACTTCGAGGGCCACACCTCCTATGTGCGCCGCGAGCCTATCGGCGTGGTGGCACAGGTTGCTCCCTGGAACTACCCGTTCCTGATGGCCATCTGGAAGATCGGCCCCGCGCTCGCGGCCGGCAACACCGTGGTGCTGAAGCCCTCGGACACCACCCCCGAATCCACCCTGGTCCTGGCCCGCCTTGCCGGTGACATCCTTCCCGCCGGCGTGCTCAACGTGGTGCTCGGCACGGGCAAGACCGGAGCCATGATGGTGGACCACCAGGTCCCGGGGCTCGTTTCCATCACCGGCTCCGTGCGTGCCGGCATTGCCGTCGCCTCCGGTGCTGCCAAGAGCCTCAAGCGCGCGCACCTGGAGCTCGGCGGCAAGGCTCCTGCCATCGTTTTCAAGGACGCGGACATCAAGAAGAGCGCCGCGGCGATCGCCGAGTTCGCCTTCTTCAACGCAGGCCAGGACTGCACCGCCATCACCCGGGTCCTGGTGGAGGATTCCGTGCACGACGACGTCGTGGCCGCCATGGTGGAGCACACCCGAACCCTGCGCACCGGTTCGCAGAACGACGAAGACAACTACTTTGGCCCCTTGAACAACGTGAACCACTTCAACCAGGTCACCTCGGTGGTGGAGAACCTGCCCGCGCACTGCCGGATCGAAACCGGCGGACACCGTGCAGGGGAGAAGGGCTTTTTCTTCGAACCGACCATCATCACCGGCGCCAGGCAGTCGGACAACATCGTCCAGCAGGAAACCTTCGGGCCCGTTATCACCGTGCAGAAGTTCAGCACGGAGGCAGAAGCCGTGGAGCTGGCCAACGACGTCGACTACGCCCTCGCCTCCAGCGTGTGGACGTCCAACCACGGCACCGCGATGCGCTTGAGCCGCGACCTGGACTTCGGCGCCGTCTGGATCAACACCCACATCCTGCTTACCGCCGAAATGCCCCACGGCGGCTTCAAACAGTCCGGCTACGGCAAGGACCTCTCCATGTACGGCGTCGAAGACTACACGCGCATCAAGCACGTCATGAGCGCACTTGATGCATAACCCACTCTCCTAGTCCTACCGGCGCCCTAACTAAGAAAGAAACCCCATGACCACCACCGCATCAGACATCACCTTCCGCCTTGAGCAGAAGCGGCGCGTCCAGGCCGACTTCCCGGGCCCCAAGTCCCTCGCCCTGGCCGAGCGGCGCAAGGCCGTGGTTGCAGCCGGCGTTGCCTCTGGCGTCCCCGTCTATGTCGCAGACGCCGACGGCGGCATCATCCACGACGTGGACGGCAACTCCTTCATCGACCTCGGCTCAGGCATCGCCGTGACCAGCGTCGGCGCGTCCGATCCCGCCGTCGTCGGCGCCGTAAAGGAAGCCGTCGAGCACTTCACCCACACCTGCTTCATGGTCACCCCGTACGAAGGCTACGTCGCCGTCGCCGAGCAGCTGAACCGCCTCACCCCGGGCGACCACGAAAAGCGCACGGTCCTCTTCAACTCCGGCGCGGAGGCAGTGGAGAACGCCGTCAAGGTGGCGCGCCTGGCCACCGGCCGTGACGCCGTCGTCGCTTTCGACCACGCCTACCACGGCCGCACCAACCTCACCATGGCGCTGACCGCCAAGGCCATGCCCTACAAGACCAACTTCGGCCCGTTTGCGCCCGAGGTCTACCGCATGCCCATGAGCTACCCGTACCGCGAGGAAAACCCGGAGATCACCGGCGCCGAGGCCGCCAGGCGCGCCATCACCATGATCGAGAAGCAGATCGGCGGGGACCAGGTAGCCGCGATCATCATCGAGCCCATCCAGGGCGAGGGCGGGTTCATCGTCCCGGCCGAGGGCTTCCTCCCCGCGCTGGCCGCGTGGGCCAAGGAAAAGGGCATCGTCTTCATCGCCGACGAGGTCCAGTCCGGCTTCTGCCGCACTGGCGAATGGTTCGCCGTCAACCACGAAGGCGTCATCCCGGACATCATGACCCTCGCCAAGGGTATCGCCGGCGGCATGCCGCTGTCCGCCATCACCGGCCGGGCAGACCTGCTCGACGCCGTCCACCCGGGCGGCCTGGGCGGCACCTACGGCGGCAACCCGGTGGCGTGTGCTGCCGCGCTGGCGTCCATCGGCACCATGGAGGAATACGACCTTGCCGGCCGCGCCCGCCATATCGAGGCGGTGGCCACCACCCGCCTGCGTGAGCTGCAGATTGAGCTGGGCGGTGCCGGCTCTGCCGTGATCGGCGACGTCCGCGGCCGCGGCGCCATGCTGGCCATCGAACTGGTCCAGGCCGGCTCCAAGGAACCAAACCCGGAGCTCACCAAGGCTGTTGCCGCCGCCTGCCTCAAGGAAGGCGTCATCATCCTCACCTGCGGCACGTACGGCAACGTTATCCGTCTCCTGCCGCCGCTCGTGATCACCGACGAACTGCTGAACGACGGACTGGACGTCCTTGCAGCAGCGATCAAGGCCAACGCGTAAAGAACGGCGAATAGAGTTAGCGGCCCCTCGCAACGGCGCGAACAAACCCTGGGACCCCGGAACATCAGTTCCGGGGTCCCAGGGCTTTAACACTGAAGTTTCATTTCGGTTCTCCTATAACCACCTGGGCCGGGCTGTGCAGGACGTAACCGTTGAGCCAGGAAAACAAGGCGCGGACCTTCTGCTGGAATCCGGACAGGAGGGCAAGGTGGACCAGGAGCCAGGACAGGAAAGCCAGTGAGCCTTGAAGCTGGACTCGCTTGCGGCCCAGTTCAGCGACGGCGGCGCCCCGCCCGATCATGGCCATGTACCCCTTGTCGACGTAGCGGAAAGGCTGCCGGGTACCGCCGTTGAGGTCCGCGTGGATGTTGCGGGCAGCCCATTTACCGGCCTGCTGCGCCACGGACCCGAGCTGCGGGAGCTTCGCGCCGGTGGAATCAGTGATGTTGGCGGCGTCACCGATCACGTACACGCCTTCGGCATCCGGGGCAGTCAGATCCGGGCGGACGTCCACCCGTCCGCCCTTCCCCTGCGGCAGGCCCGAGCCGGAGATCAGGTTCCCGCCCTTCAGCCCGCCGGCCCAAACCACGACGTCCCCGGGGATCTCCGTCCCGTCAGCCAGCGTCACGCCGTCCGCCCGGACCTCAGTGACGCCCACTCCCATGTGGAGCTGAACCCCGATTTTTGTCAGGCGTTTTCGGGTGTATTCCTGGGACTTGCTGGAAAACATGTTGAGCACTGTCGGGACCATGTCCACCAGGTGTACGCGGCACCGGGACGCGAGATCGGGGGAGAAGTATTTGGTCACAACGAATTTGATGTTTTCGGCCAACGCCCCGGCCGTCTCCACGCCGGTGGGGCCGCCGCCCACCACCACCATGTCCACCGCGGTGCCCGGCTCCCGGTCCGCCTGGTCCAGCAGGTGGGTCACGCTGGTACCGAGCCTGCTGGCGTCCGATACCGAATACAGAGGGAAAGCATGCTCCTCGGCACCGGGGGTATCGAAGAAGTTCGGGACGGCGCCGACGGCGAGAACCAGGATTTGGGCCCGGAACGTATTGCCGTCGGCTGTGGTGACGGTGTGGTTCCCGGCATCGACCCCCGTCACCTCTGCAGTCAGGACCCGCACGTTTCGAAGCCGCCGGAAGACTGACCGGATAGGCCGGGCGATTGCTGAGACGCCGATCTGTGACGTTGCCACCTGGTACAGCAGGGGCTGGAACTGGTGGTAGCTGTTTGAGTCGACGAGCAGTACCTGCACGCCTTTGCGGCCGAGTTCCTTCGCTGCTGTCAGGCCGGCGAACCCGGCCCCGACCACGATGACCTGATATGAGTCCTCCATTCGAGCAACCTACTCCAACGGAGGTTCCGGGCAACAGGGGGGTCAGGAGGATTTCAGCGAAGCTTTGCTGCGCCGCCGTGCTGCCGACGCTTTACCGGCGGTCCGCAGCATATCCACGGTGAGGACCAGCAGCGCCACCCAGACCACACCGAACCCGATCCAGCGGTCCAAAGTCATCGCTTCGCGGAAAACCACGAGGGCGAGGATGAACTGGAGCAGGGGTGCGAAGTACTGGAGCAGCCCGATGGTGGTCATGGGCAACCGCCGGGCCGAAGCTCCGAAGAACAGCAGCGGAACGGCGGTAATCACACCTGAGGCCAGCAGGAGCCAGAAATGGCCCGGGCCCTGAGTGGTCAGGGTGGCTGTTCCGGACGCTGCAAGGTAGATCATGGTGACCGCCGCGAACGGGGCCAGCACCATGGTCTCCACGCTGAGGCTGGTGGCGGCGTCCACCTTGGGGCCGACGCGCTTCTTGACGAAGCCGTAAAGGCCGAAGCTGAATGCCAGGGTCAGGGCGATCCACGGCAGCTTGCCGTAGGAGTACGTCAGGACGCCCACTGCAATGAATCCGATGCCCACCGCCGTCCACTGAAGCGGGCGAAGCTTTTCCTTGAGCACGAAGACGCCCAGCAGGACCGAGACCAGCGGGTTGATGAAGTAGCCAAGCGATGCCTCCACCGCCTGGCCGGTGGTCACTCCGTAGGTGTAGGTCAACCAGTTGACGGCGATCAGGAAGGCGGCCAGTGCCAGGGAACCAAACACTGTGCGGTCCCGGAGGGCGCGGGCAAGGTTGGACCAGGAACGGGTAACGGTAATGAGGAGCGCGCAGAACAGCAGCGACCACACTACGCGGTTCGCCACAATTTCGACGGCGCCCGCCGGCATCAGGACGAAGAAGTAGAGGGGGAGCAGCCCCCACAGCCCGTAAGCTCCGATGCCAAAGAGGATTCCAGCCGTCGTCTCCTTGTCCACTGCCTTGGGCAGCGCCCCCCTGGTGCCTGCCGGCGCCGTTTCGGAGGGCGGCGCTGCTGGAGCGGCTTGGGCAGGGACATGGGAAGTGGAAGATCCATCGGGAGAAGGCACGACATCCATAACATCAGTCCCAGGGCAGGTATTCCGGCAAATAGTCAGTAGGCTTGCTTTATGATATTTGCCGAAGGGCCGGAGGCCGCCTGATGAGGCTCCGGCGAAGCAACGCATCGGGTCGCGGATACCGCCGTGTCCCGGCAGGCAAGGGCTTCAGCTACCGGGACCTCAACGGTTCAACCCTGCCGGCTGGCCCTGTGCGGGACCGACTGGAGAGCATCGGCATCCCGCCGGCGTGGACGGACGTGTGGATCGCCCCGTTTGAAAACGGCCACATCCAGGCCACAGGGGTGGACGCCGTGGGCCGGCGGCAGTACATCTACCATCCTGAATGGCGGGAACGTAAGGACCGGGTCAAGTTCAACCGTGCCCTGCAGTTGGCTGAGTCGCTCCCTGCCGCCCGCCGGCGGGTCACCATGGACCTCCGCGGCGAAGGTTTTTCCCGCGAACGCGTCCTGGCCGGGGCGTTCAGGATGCTGGACAGCGGTTCGCTGCGGGTCGGATCCGAACGGTATACCAACGAAAACGGCAGCCATGGGCTCGCCACCCTGCTCTGTGCCCACGTCCAGGTGCGGAAGGACCGGATCCTCCTGAGGTTCCCGGGCAAGAGCGGCAAGGACTGGGAATCGGAGATCCGTGACGCTGACCTTGCGGCCCTCCTGCGCCTGCTCAAGCGCCGCGGTCCCAATGCCCGCCTCATGGCATACAAGGAAGGCCGCCACTGGCGTCCTGTCACCAGCGCTGACATCAATGCCTACGTCAAGGAGCGCACCGGATCGGACTTCACCGCCAAGGATTTCCGCACCCTCCGCGGCACCGTGGCCGCTGCCGCCAGCCTGGCCCGGACCGGGGCGCAACGAACGGCGGCGAAACGCAAGAGGGCCATCAGCCGCGCCATGATTGAAGCATCCGAGGTGCTGGGCAACACTCCCTCGATTGCCCGCAAGAGCTATGTGGACCCGCGCGTCCTGGACCATTACCACGAGGGCGAGACCATCGACCCCAAGCGGCCTGACTCTGCCGAAACGGAACTCCGTGCCCTGCTTTACCGTGAAGGCAACGTGGTTCCGTTGGCCCAAAGCGGCTAGGGCCCCTGCGCTGCAGGCAGCAGCGGGCCGCGGAAGCGGCCAATTAGAATAAGTGATTGTGCGCTGCTCCTGCTGCGCAACGTCATCGGTCAGAAGGGTCCCAGGTGTCCAACCACGGCGAAACCACCCCCGCACGTCCCCTCCGCGTAGCAATTGTGGGCGCGGGACCGGCCGGCGTCTACGCTGCGGACATCCTTACCAAGTCAAGGGGAGTGGCGGACGGTGACTTCGAGGTCAGCATCGACCTTTTCGAGGCCTACCCTGCCCCCTACGGGCTGATCCGCTACGGCGTCGCCCCGGACCACCCCCGGATCAAGGGGATCGTCAACGCGCTCCACAAGGTCCTGGACCGCGGCGACATCCGGTTCCTGGGCAACGTAACCTACGGCCGGGACCTCACGCTGCACGATTTCCGCGCCTTCTACGACGCCGTCATCTTCTCCACCGGCGCCATCAAAGACGCGGACCTGAACATCCCGGGCATCGATCTGGCGGGATCGTTCGGCGGGGCCGATTTCGTTTCCTGGTACGACGGCCACCCGGACGTCCCGCGGGAGTGGCCGCTGGAAGCCAAGGAGATCGCCGTCATCGGTAATGGCAACGTGGCCCTGGACGTGGCCCGGATGCTGGTGAAGCACCCCGAGGAACTGCTGACCACCGAAATCCCGGACAACGTCTACCAGGGCCTGAAGGCGTCACCTGTCACGGACGTGCACGTCTTTGGCCGCCGCGGCCCGGCGCAGGTGAAGTTCACGCCACTGGAACTTCGCGAGCTCAGCCACATGCATGACGTGGACATCGTGCTCTACCCCGAAGACTTCGAGTTCGATGAAGCATCCGACGAAGCAATCCGCAGCAACAACCAGATCAAGACCATGGTGAACACCCTCACCAACTGGCTGGTGGAGGAACACGCTGAGTCCGAGCACCCCTCCTCGCGCCGCCTGCACCTGCACTTCCTGCATAACCCCGTTGAGATTTACGACGACGGCGGCTCGGGCAAGGTGGGCGGGATCAAGTTCGAGCGCATGCAGCTGGACGGCACGGGCAACGCCAAGGGAACGGGCGAGTTCATCGACTACCCCGTGCAGGCGGTTTACCGCGCCATCGGCTACCACGGCTCCGCCCTGGACGAGCTGGAGTACGACGCCGAGCGCGGCGTCATCCCCAACGAGGGAGGCCGGGTGCTGGACGCGGAGGGCAAACCCGTGCCGGGGATCTACGCCACCGGCTGGATCAAGCGCGGGCCGGTGGGCCTGATCGGCCACACCAAGGGTGATGCGCTGGAAACCATCGGGTTCCTGCTCGAGGACCGGCTCACCCTGCCTCCCGCCCGGAACCCCGACCCGCGGGCAATCATCGATCTGCTGGAAGAGCGCGGAATCGAATACACCACCTGGGAAGGCTGGAACAAGCTCGACGCCCACGAAGCCGGCCTCGGTGCAGCCTGGACCGGCCCGCAGGGCTCCGACCATGTGGTGCGTGAACGCATCAAGGTGGTGCCGCGCGAGGAGATGATCCGCATCTCCCGCGCATGACCCCCGGAGTTAGGGAAAAGCCGGGTCCTCATCACCCTCCTGGCCCTGGCATCTGACCCAAACTTACTGTTGGGTAAGGGGAGGAGGGCCGCGCTAGAATGGCCACCACCCTTGGCCGGCATTGTGGCGCCGTGCCTGCAGGCAGCACAGGAGTTCGATGAGGAACCTGATTCAGGCGGAGCCGGTGCAGCGCTGTGCCCTTGCGGCCCATGAAAACCTCGACGGCGGCGGCATGTCCGATGCCGCCAGCGGACTCCGCCCCCTCATCCGCGAATCCTGGCAGCGCTCCGCCGGCTTCAACGCAAACCCGGACAACCCTGCTGCACCGCTGGCCATCGACCGGGACGAGCTGGAGGACTACCGCCGGCAGCACCCGTTGGCCGCCATCATGCCGGTCATCAACAAGCTCCTGGTCCAGCCCAGCCACGACAGCGGACTGCTGGTGGCGGTAGGGGATGAGGTGGGCCGGTTGCTCTGGGTTGATGGTGATCCTGCCCTGCAGAGAAGGGCCGAGGGCATGATGTTCGTTCCCGGCGCCGACTGGTCCGAGGCCACCGTTGGCACCAGCGCACCCGGAACCGCCCTCGCCCTGGGCCGCGGCATCCAGATCTCAGGAGCGGAGCACTACCAGCGGGCCGTCCATGCCTGGAGCTGCACGGCCGTCCCCTTCCACGACCCGGATTCCGGCGCACTGCTCGGAGTCGTGGACATTACCGGCACTTCCACTGCGGTGGCACCCCACACGCTGTCCCTCGTGGAGGCAACCGTGGCTGCCGCGCAGGCACAGCTGCGCATTGAACGTCTTCAGCGCGCCTCGGAGCGTGCCGCCATGCCCGCGCGACGGCGTCCGGAGCATGCCGCCTCCCACGCACCGGGGGCCGGTGCCAAGATAAGCAGCCTCTACCGGAACAGCCTGCAGCTGCTGGGCCGCGACCACGCGCTGCTCAGTCTGCGTGGCAGGACCGTTGCACTTTCCGCCCGGCACAGCGAGATCCTCACAATGCTGAGCACCCACTCCGATGGTCTCAGCGCCGGGGAGCTCAACCTCCTGCTCTATCCCGGGGACGGCTCCACCATCACTCTCAGGGCTGAAATGGTGCGCCTGCGGAAGGTCCTTCAGCAACTCGATCCGGACGCTGTTCCGGGTTCCCGGCCTTACCGGCTTCCCCTGGACCTCGTCCCGGACAGCGCCCAGGTGCTGAGCTGCCTGCAGCGCGGCGCCCACCGCATCGCCCTGGAAATTTACCGCGGCGCCGTTCTGCCCCGCTCTGAGGCGCCCGGCATCATCGAGCTGCGGAACAAGGTTTCCTCGCTGCTGCGGGAAGCAGTACTGACGGACGGCAGCGCCGAGTCGCTGCTCCGGTACGCAGCGCTCCCGGAGGCAAGGAACGACGTCGGCATCCGCCGCGCCGCGCTCCGCCTCCTTCCGGCCCGCTCACCCAAGCGCGCCGCCGTCGTCGCGGACCTGGAACGGCTGGAAGCAGAGCTCCACGCCTAAATGGCACTGGATGCAACCTTGCTGCAACCTTCCCGCTCCTACGCTGGCTCCAACGGCGAAAGCCTGGTTTGCACAGCAAAGGAGCTAGCAATGACTGTTTACGCACAGCCCGGTACCGAGGGCTCGAAGGTCACGTTCAAGGACCGCTACGAGAACTGGATCGGCGGGGAATGGGTGGCCCCGGTGAAGGGCCAGTACTTTGAAAACATCACACCGGTAACGGGCAAGGCCTTCTGTGAGGTGGCCCGCGGCACGGCCGAGGACATTGAGCTGGCACTGGATGCAGCGCATAAGGCAGCACCCTCGTGGGGCAAAACCTCTGTGGCCGAGCGTGCGGCGATCCTGAACAAGATCGCGGACAGGATCGACGGCAACCTTGAGATGCTCGCCGTTGCTGAGTCCTGGGACAACGGCAAGCCCATCCGCGAGACCCTCAACGCCGATCTTCCGCTCGCAGCCGACCACTTCCGCTACTTTGCCTCGGCCGTACGCGCCCAGGAGGGCAGGCTGTCCCAGCTCGATGACGACACCACTGCCTACCACTTCCACGAACCGCTCGGGGTCGTAGGGCAGATCATCCCCTGGAACTTCCCGATCCTGATGGCAGTGTGGAAGCTGGCTCCGGCGCTCGCCGCCGGCAACGCCGTGGTGCTCAAGCCCGCCGAGCAGACGCCGTCGTCCATTCTGGTCCTGATGGAGCTCATCGGCGACCTTCTTCCCGCGGGTGTGGTCAACGTGGTCAACGGCTTCGGTGTGGAGGCCGGCAAGCCGCTGGCATCCAGCCCCCGGATCCGCAAGATCGCGTTCACCGGCGAAACCACCACAGGCCGCCTCATCAGCCAGTACGCCAGCCAGAACCTGATTCCTGTCACCCTGGAACTGGGCGGCAAGAGCCCGAACATTTTCTTCAACGACGTCGCCCAGGACAACGATGCGTTTTACGACAAGGCCCAGGAGGGCTTCGCGCTGTTCGCCTTCAACCAGGGCGAGGTGTGCACCTGCCCGTCCCGCGCGCTGGTGCAGGAGGACATCTATGAGTCCTTTATGGCCGACGCGATTGCCCGGGTCGAGAAGATGGTCCAGGGCAACCCGCTGGACACCGACACCCAGGTGGGCGCCCAGGCCTCAAACGACCAGCTCGAAAAGATCCTCTCCTACATCGACATCGGCAAGCAGGAGGGCGCCAAGGTGCTGACCGGCGGCGGCCGGGCAGAACTGCCAGGCGACCTGGCAGGCGGCTACTACGTCCAGCCCACGGTGTTCGAAGGCCATAACAAGATGCGGATTTTCCAGGAGGAGATTTTTGGCCCGGTGGTGGCCGTGACCAAATTCAGCGATTACAACGACGCCATGGGACTGGCCAACGACACCCTCTACGGGCTGGGTGCCGGCGTCTGGTCCCGCAACGGCAATGTTGCCTACCGCGCCGGCCGCGAAATCCAGGCCGGCCGCGTCTGGGTCAACAACTACCACGCCTACCCGGCCGGCGCCGCCTTCGGCGGCTACAAGTCCTCCGGCATCGGACGTGAGAACCACGCGATGATGCTGGACCACTACCAGCAGACCAAGAACCTGCTGGTCAGCTACAACGAAAACAAGCTCGGTTTCTTCTAGGCCATGGCTGCGGAAAGTGTTATCGAAGCCGCGGCGGCGTTGCCCGGGGAGGACTTTTCCCGGGTGGCCCTCGTGCCGGCGGCCGCGGAGCTTCTGCGGAAGCTTTGGCTTCAGCATGGACCGCTGATGTTCCACCAGTCCGGCGGGTGCTGTGACGGTTCCTCGCCCATGTGTTACCCGAAGGGCGACTTCCTGACCGGTGACTCCGACGTCCTCCTGGGCGTGTTCGATGTTTCCACTGGGCCCGAGCCCCAACTCCTGGAGTTTTGGATGTCCCGGGAGCAGTTCAACTACTGGAGCCACACGCATCTGACAGTAGATGTCGTGCCGGGGCGGGGCAGCGGTTTTTCGGTGGAAGCGCCGGAAGGCAAGAGGTTCCTCATCCGGTCGCGGCTGATGGACTGGCCTGCCTGACTATTCGGACTAAAAGCGCTTGAGGCCCTCCCCATGGAGGGTCTTAAGTGCTTTTGGCAGAACATGGTTCGGCAGGAGTGCGTCTCACCATCCGGAACCATTGGGACCGGCCAGTGGATGGACACTATCGTTGATAGGTCTGTTTCCATCAGAAATCAGGATAGTGATCCCCTTATGAACCTCCTCCGGACCAAATCCATCGAGCAGTCCATGGCTGACGCCGATGAGCCCGGACGCAAGCTCAAGCGCTCCCTCAGCACCTGGGACCTCATGATCATGGGCGTCGCCGTTGCCGTCGGCGCCGGTATCTTCTCGGTCGGCGCCAAGGCAGCAGCCAACTTCTCCGGCCCCGCCGTCACGCTGTCCTTCGCGATCGCCGCCATTACCTGCGCCCTTGCCATCATGTGCTACGCCGAATTTGCCACCGCCATTCCCGTGGCAGGCTCCGCGTATGTATTCACTTACGCCACGATGGGCGAACTCCTCGCCTGGATCATTGGCTGGAACCTGATCCTTGAGCTCTTTACCGCGGCCGCCGTCATCGCCAAGTACTGGGGCATCTACCTCAGCAAGGTCTTCGCGCTGATGGGCGCCGACATCCCCGCGGCAGTCTCACTCGGCGGTGTGGACCTTTACTGGGGTGCTTTCCTGATCGTTGCCGTGTTTACGGTGCTGCTGGTGCTGGGCACCAAGCTGTCCGCCCGTGTGGGCAACATCTTCACCCTGATCAAGATCGGTGTGGTCCTCTTCGTCATCGTGGTGGGCTTCACCTACGTGAAGTTTGAAAACTACAGCCCGTTCATCCCGGCAGCTGAGCCAACCGGCGGCACCGGCACCGCCGATGTCCTGAAGCAGTCGTTCTTCGGCTTCCTCACCGGAGCAGCCCCGGCACAGTACGGCACCCTCGGCATCTTCGCCGGCGCTGCCCTGGTGTTCTTCGCCTTTATCGGCTTCGACGTGGTGGCCACCTCTGCTGAGGAAGTCAAGAACCCGCAGAAGACCCTGCCGCGCGGTATCTTCGGCGGCCTCGCCCTGGTGACGCTGCTCTACATCCTGGTTTCCCTGACGCTGACCGGCATGGTTTCCTACACCCAGCTGGCGGAGGCAGAGAGCCCGACCCTCACCACCGCATTCGAAGCAGTGGGTGACACGTCCGCGGCCAAGGTCATCGCGTTCGGATCCCTGGTAGGCCTGACCACCGTGATCATGGTGCTCCTCATGGGCCTGTCCCGCGTAGTGCTTGCCATGAGCCGTGACGGCCTCCTGCCGCGTGCACTTTCCAGGACCAGCGAGAAGCGTTCAACGCCGGTGCGTCTCCAGATCATCTGCGGCGCCGCTGTTGCGCTGGTAGCAGGCCTGACCAATGTGGACCTGCTGGAGGAAATGATCAACATCGGTACGCTGTCCGCCTTTGTGGTGGTGAGCCTTGGCATCCTCGTGCTGCGCAAGAAGCGCCCGGACCTGAAGCCGGCTTTCCGCGTCCCCTTCGGCAAGGTCCTGCCGATTGTTTCCGCCCTGCTGTGCCTCTACCTGATGACCAACCTGGCCGTGGAGACCTGGATCTTCTTTGCCATCTGGCTGGCTATCGGTTTGGCCATCTACTTCGCCTACGGCCAGCGCCACTCCCGGCTGAACGAGCGGTTCCAGGAAGCGAATACCGCCGTCAATGGTGCTTCCGTTGCTGCCGGCAGGAACGACGAGGACGAACTGACCCGCGCCTGACACCCTCCGAACTGCTTGCCTGAATGCAGAACCGCCCGCTGATCTTTGGACAGCGGGCGGTTTTCGTTTTGCAGAAGCCGGAATTACACGTGCAGCCGGAGAGACTTTGGAGTTCAATGAGTGGACCGAAGGTCGGCCAAGGGGGCACTAAGGGAGTGGGCGGTATGCAGGTGGCGATGGAAGCGGTAGCCAGGGCTTTTTCGAGCCATCGGTTCGAAGATGCCGTGCCCCAGCTGGACAACGACATCATCTGGGAGCTTGTGGGCGGTGAAGCCCTTACCGGAAAGCCCGCCGTTATGGACGTCTGCACATCCCTGGCACGGGATCTCAGGGGCGTCCAGACCACCTTCGACACGTTCAGGGTGATAGAGGCTTCATCGAGTGTGGTGGTGGACAGCGTCGCGAGCTATGTCTCAGGCGATGGCAGCGTCAGCCGGGTGGCGTCCTGCGACATCTATGACTTCGTGGACGGGCGGGTGGTCCGGATCCGTTCCTACAACGTGGAACTGGCCAGCACCATGTGAAAGCTTAGGGCGCGGCGTACCGGCCCACCCATTCCACCAACGGCCGCAGCTCATCCCACAACGCTCCAATTTCCTGCACTGCTTCCGGTGTCTCCAGCCAGGCAGGCTGTCCGAGGTTCACGCTTGCCGCTAGCGACTTTTGCTTCAGCAGCGCGCCCCGGGGATGGTCCCGGGGATACCCGCGCGGTACGGTTTTGAGCCGTTCTCCTTCCACCACAAAACCGGCAGCACTGACGGCATCCACAATGTGCCGGAGTGCTTCGCCCGTTCCTGACGCATCCACAGAGTTCCGGTATCTCGCCAGTTGCGCGGGCGTGTGGGAGTGGTAGCCTCCGCCCGCCAGGAGCCCGTCCGCGCTGATTTGGAGGTAGTAGCCCATCCCTTCCTGATTGGATGCAAAAGCACCCTGTGCAGTTTTGTAAGGCGACTTGTCCTGGGAGAAGCGGACGTCCCTGTTGGCCCGGAAAACCCGGCCGGGGCCAAAGCGGGGCTCCAGCTCCGCGAGGAGGAGCGTGAGCGGTTCCCGGACCAGCTCCTGGTACCTGTCCTTGTACTCCAGCCACCACTCGCGGTTGTTGTTGTCCTGAAGCTCTTTGTAGAACTCGAAGGCGCCGGCAGGTATGCCCTGGAAAGTTGTCATGCGTCGATCCTAGGGAGGGCTGCGAGTGGTGGCCACGGCTCGGGCGGCTATGTGGAAAGCACCGGATTTGTGGAAAAAGCCAAAAGACCACCCCGCCACGGAAACCGTGACGGGGTGGTCTTGAAAAAGCTCACCAGGCAGCTGGATCAGCCGATCTTGTTGGCAGCCTCTGCATCGGAGGACGGAGCCGACGCGACAGCAATGGCGCCGAGGTTGGCGCGCAGCTTGGCGCCGAGTTCGGCGTCAACGTTGGTCCAGTACTGGATGGCGCGCTCCTTGATGCCGGGGCTCTTGACGCCGCCCACGGCACCGGTGATGGTCTCCAGGAAGCGGGCCTTGCTGGCTTCGTCGTACACCTCGCGGTACAGCGTGCCGGCCTGGATGAAGTCGCTGTCCTCGGTGTGGAGGGAGTGCGCGGCAAGGGTCAGCTCGCCGTCGTTCTCCCAGCCGCCTGCCGGGTTCTGCGGCTCAACTGCAGCCGGTCCGCCCACCGAGTTGGGGGCGTAAACCGGGACGGACGGGGCGTTGAAGTGGTAACGCCCGGCGCCGTCCTGGCTGTAGTTGTTGACCTGGTTCTTCGGCTGGTTCACCGGGATCTGGGCGTGGTTGGTGCCCACGCGGTAGCGGTGCGCGTCAGCGTAGGAGAAGATGCGGGCCTGCAGCATCTTGTCCGGGGAAGCCGCAATGCCCGGCACGAAGTTCGATGGCGCGAAGGTGGCCTGCTCGATCTGCGCGAAGTAGTTCTCCGGGTTCCGGTTCAGCTCCATGGTGCCCACCTTGATCAGCGGGTAGTCGCCGTGCGGCCACACCTTGGTCAGGTCGAACGGGTTGAAGCGGTAGGTCTTGGCGTCCTCGTACGGCATGACCTGCACGTGCAGGTCCCAGGACGGGAAGTTCCCGGCTTCGATGTTTTCGGACAGGTCGCGGATGTAGAAGTCCGCGTCCGAGCCGGCCAGCTGCTCTGCCTGCTCGCTGCTCATGGAGTTCACGCCCTGGTTGGACTTGAAGTGGTACTTGACCCAGAAACGCTCGCCCTCGGCATTGATCCACTGGTAGGTGTGGGAGCCGTAGCCCTGCATCTCACGCCAGGAGGCGGGCAGGCCGCGGTCGCCCATGAGCCAGGTGACCTGGTGTGCGGATTCGGGGGACAGGGTCCAGAAGTCCCACTGCATGTCGGCGTCGCGCAGGTGGGTACCCGGAAGGCGCTTCTGGGAGTGGATGAAGTCCGGGAACTTGATGCCGTCGCGGATGAAGAACACCGGGGTGTTGTTGCCCACGAGGTCGTAGTTGCCCTCGGTGGTGTAGAACTTCACGGCGAAACCGCGGGGATCACGCCAGGTGTCCGGGGAGCCGTTTTCGCCGGCGACGGAGGAGAAGCGGATCAGCATCTCGGTTTCGGCGCCGGGCTGGAGGAAGGCTGCCTTCGTGTACTTGGACACGTCCTCGGTGGTCTTGAACGTACCGAATGCACCGCCGCCCTTGGCGTGCACTACGCGCTCCGGAACCCGCTCGCGGTTGAACTGGGCGAGCTTTTCCACCAGGTAGTGGTCAGTCAGGATGATCGCACCGTCGGCGCCAGTCGACTTCGAGTGGGCGTCGGACGTTACGGGTGCACCTGACTGGGTTGTTGAAATGGCAGTCATTGTTCTCCTATTTCTGTGTTTCTTGTGACAAACGATTGGAAGGAAGTTGTTGGGACTGCTGGCAGTCCTGGCAGATGCCCTGGTACATGACATCGGCGATCTGGATGGTCATCGGCTTGGCGTTCTCGTCCCAGTGCGGTGTGAGGCAGGGAGCGTGGCCCACTGCGCAGTCAACGTCCTCCACGCGGCCGCAGCTGATGCAGATGGCGTGGTGGTGGTTGTCGCCCACGCGGGTTTCGTAGAGCGCGGGTGAGTGCGGGGGTTCGAACCTGCGAAGCATGTGCAGGTCCGTCAGGTCTCCCAGCACCACGTATACGGACTGTGCCGTCAGTTCAGGGAGCTCAGCGCGGGCAGCAGAAAGGATGCTTTCGGCAGGGGAGTGCGGGTGGCGTTCGACGGCGGCGAGGACGGCCAGCCGCTGCTTTGTCACCCTGCGGCCATGGGCGCGCAGGGCGTTGGCCCAGGCCTCGTGGCCGTCGAAGTTCTCCGTCATGACACCATTCAAGCACTTATTATGAACATCTCACAATAAGGCTCAGCTAACCTTCCTCCCGGTGCGCAAAGAGGCCGGCGCAACCCGTATTCAGGGTGCGCCGGCCTCCTGGTGGAGCGGCTGTACTTTGCGCGTCGGAAACGACGGCGCGGCTAGCTGCGGAAGTTAACGAACTGCAGGTCGGCCTCGTCGAAGTCCTTCAGCAGCGCCATGGTGGCCTGCAGGTCATCGCGGGACTTGGACGTCACACGCAGTTCGTCGCCCTGGATCTGGGACTTCACGGACTTGGGGGCTTCGTCACGGATCAGCTTGTTGATCTTCTTCGCCAGGTCCTGGGCAATACCTTCCTTGATGGAAGCCTCAAGGCGGAACTCCTTGCCGGAGGCGTAGGGCTCCCCGGTGTCCAGCGACTTCAGGGAGATGCCGCGCCGGATCAGCTTCGACTGCAGCACATCCAGTACCGCCAGGACGCGCTCCTCAGAATTGGCCTTCATGAGGATCTTTTCGCCGCTGAAATCCACCTCAGCGCCTACACCCTTGAAGTCGTAGCGCTGGGCCAGTTCCTTCTGTGCCTGGTTAAGGGCGTTGGCCACTTCCTGCTTGTCCACTTTGCTTACGACGTCGAACGTTGACTCGCCTGCCATGACTCTCCTTGCGCTGGTGGGAGCCCCGTCGGCGGACGGGGCCTGGTGGGCTGGATTCAAGCGTAATACGGATGCTCCCGCTGAGGGGTGCGGTATTCACGGTTCCCTCCCAGCGCACGCCCCGGGGGAACGAAGGGGGCCCGGGCACAGTTGAAAGGGTTGGAAAGCTGCACGAAAGAAACACGATGCACCGCAAGGCCGCGCAATATGTCACACGAACCAGCTCGGCGGCGGCCGGCGCCGTGGCCACCGCAGCAACGTCCGTGGCGGCAGCGGCGGTGGCAGCCTCCATTATCTTCAGCCCTGTGGCGGACGCCGCCTCCCGGATGGAGGGTGTCAGAGAGGACCTTCTCCGCGCCGTCCAGCTGAACCAGATCACCGAGGAGCAGGCGGTGAAGTTCGAGGCCCGCCTGGCCGGGCGGATTCTGGGTGAAGCCTGACGCGTCCGGCCACCGCCATACCTCGAGGATGGACCCGCTAAATCCGCGCTATTTTTGGCCGCGGTGCGCCGATTCGATTCTTCGGCGGAAGTTCTGTAAAGTTGTCTTGCCCGCGGTTACTGGAAGCGGAACGGTCCGGAAACGGACGTTCCACGGACTGCAGCCGGGGGTGATCTTCTTTCGAAGTTCGGCAGATTACCCGAGCGGCCAAAGGGGGCTGACTGTAAATCAGCTGGCAACGCCTACGGGGGTTCGAATCCCTCATCTGCCACCCAAGGAAAGCCTCCGGAACCCCAGGTTCCGGAGGCTTTTTCGTGTCCCGCAGAGAGTCTGCATCCACGCCTTTACAACCAGCCGACCGCCGTCGACACGGGCCATCCCCGGGCGTAGGCTGACAGCATCGGCGCATGCGCCCGATGCCCTGCGTCGATTAGGAAATCGATAAAGGAGGACCAATGAGTGCCGTACGTGAATTCATGACGACGGACGCACAGTGTATTAAGGAAAACCAGACCCTCGCCGACGCCGCCCGCATGATGCTGGATCTGGACTGCGGGTCGCTGCCGATCTGCGGTGACGACGGCAAGCTGAGGGGCATGATCACCGACCGGGACATCGTGCTCAAGTGCGTAGCCGCCGGGCGCGATCCCCGCGAAATGATGGCCCGTGACCTGGCCACTGGCCGGCCCTACTGGGTGGATGCCGACGCGAATGTTGATGCCGCCATCGAAATGATGGAAAAGTACCAGGTCCGGCGGCTTCCGGTTATCGCGGACCACAAGTTGGTGGGCATCATCAGCCAGGGAGACATCGCCCGCAACTACTCCGAACAGCGTGTGGGTGAGCTCGTGGAGCACATCTCGGAGCGCAAACGGATGAACGCCTAGCCCTGCTTCCCTGAGGGAATGTCCCGCAGAACCAACGCCACAGAGTTCGCTTCGTGGCGTTACTTTATGTCCATGCATGCGCCCCTGCCGCAGCCCAGACAAGCAACAGCCGCGGAAAGGCCCGGACGTCGGCCCAGTTTCAACCCGGCTAGTTCACCCCGGCTAGTTCAGTGCGATCAGGAGCATCTGGCTGGTCCCCGGAATGCAGGTCTGCAGGATGGCCCGCGGGAAACCACCGAACACTGCGATGACGTCATTGGTGGTTCCCGGGTTGGGTACCTGGCCCCTCGCGGTTGCTGTGTAGGTTCCGTAGCCCGGGATCTCTACCGTCTCACCCACCCCAATTCCGGAGAAGCGCCCCCAGCCCCCGCAGAAGTCGTGTTCGGTGATGAAAAGCGAGTAGCCGTCGTTCGGGGTGTAGTGGATGGGGCCGATGCAGGCGTCCACCATGGATTGCCCGCCGGCGCCGACCACGTAAATGGTTCGGATTGCCGGAGCAGCCGGAACCACCGGAACAGGAGCAACGGGTGCCGGCGCCACGGCCAGTGCCGGAGCGCTGGCCACGGCGGCTGCCCCCTCGGGTGTTGCAGGGGCTGGACCGGAAAGAATCAACGTCTGATCTGGCGGCTCAGGGGCTGGCGCGGGGGCGACAGCGGGCGGAACAGGAGGTGGCGCCTGCGCTTCCATTGCAGGGGGCACCGCCGCAGGTGCGGCCGCGGGCACGGCCGGCTGCTCCTGCCCGTCGCCGGAAGAGGTCCCGGAGGAATCGCCTTCGGCCGCAGCCTGGCCAGCCGCGTCAACGCGGGCGGCCGGTTCCGGCGTCCCGGCAACGGGGGCAGCCGCCGGCGAGTCCTGCAGCAGTGACGTGGCCGGGGCAGCGAGCGCACCGACTCCCACCGCCGCCACTACGGCGGCAGCGGCCATCCCGGCCCACAGCCTGTTCATGACGGTGGGCGGGGCAGCCGTCACGCCGGAGCGGAAAGCGTTTGTGGCGAAACTGCGTCCTGGTGGTTCGGAGGTTTGAAACTTCGGCTGGTTCATGGGATAGCCCATCGGGGTTCGGTCCAGCCAGGCAGCTGCAGGCGCACGAAGCGAAGGCGGGACGGAGCGCGTGTGATGCGCCGGGGCGGTCCCCTTCCAGGCTGGCCGCCGTCGGCACAAGATGGAGTGTCCGCATACCCAGAAAATACGGAAGCTCCGCGAGGAGGCACTGCCATCCGGAAGCCACCCGGGGAACAGGCCAGCACATGTTCGGTCCTAGGATTCCCGAGTCTAGGAAGTGCGCATCCTGCGGGCACCAGTAGGAATTACCCGAATATCCTTGCCGGGTACTCGGGCGTTCAGCCCCGGATACTCAGTCTGATTCCGCCCACTTACCGGGCATCAGCCTGTGCTAGCGGCTGGGCTGGTCCTTCAGCGCAGCGACTTCCCGGCGAAGCGCAGCCAGTTCCGCCACGAGTTCTGCCAGCTCCGCCCGGACCGGCGCCTCAGCATCGGCCACGGCCTCAGCAGTGTCCTCCACACGCTGGACCAGCCAGGACGCGATGGAGGCCGTCACCACACCCAGGACGGCAATTCCGCTCATCATGAGGGCGGCTGCGACCATCCGCCCAATCGGTGTCACGGGGTACATGTCCCCGTAGCCCACGGTGGTGATGGTGGTCATGGCCCACCACAACGCGTCTCCAAAGGTAGTGATCCTGGCATCCGGGACAGACTGTTCCACGTCAAGGACGGCGAGTGCGCCCACAAACACCAGCATCGCCGCAGACCCTGCCACATACGTGACCACGCGTCCCCGCAGCGTGTCCCCGAGCGTGCGGTGCAATACGGACAGCAGCGTCACCAGCCGGAGCAGGCGCAGCGGCCGGAAGAACGGCAGCACCACAATAAGCAGTTCATGCAGGTTCCGGAGAAACCAGCTGCCCCGGTCATCCGCCAGCCACAGGTTAACTAAGTAGTCCACGGCAAAGATACCCCAGGTCGCCCACATGACAGCCTCAAGCCAGAAGGCGCTACTGCCTTCGATGCGGCCCAGCACCTGCCATGCATACGCCGCCAGGAAGATGAGCGCCGTCACCGTGAGCGGCCAGTCCGCGAGGTCCCGGTAGCGATGTTGGGTCATGCAGGAAATCCTACGTGGGTCGGGCCGGGCGTCTTCGTGCTTGATCCCGCCCGATATTACCCGTAGGTAACATGGTCGAATGCACCTGCTTCTGCGAACCCTCCTGCTGCTTTTCACCTCTTCCCGGCGCCCGCCGCTGACGGTTTGGGACAGTTCCTCGCTGCCGCTCAGGGTGCTGCCCACCGACATCGACATTGCACTGCACGTCAACAACGGAATGTATCTTTCCCTGCTGGACCTGGGCCGGTTTGACCTGATGGAGCGAAGCGGAGTGTGGAAGCGGATGCGCCGCCGCGGGTGGGGCCCGGTGGTGGCGGCAGAAACCATCGCCTTCCGGAAGTCCCTTAAGCTGTGGCAGCAGTACACCATCGAAACACGCATCATCGGCCTGGACGCCAAGGCCATCTACTTCGAGCAGCGCATGGTAGCCGACGGTGAGATCTACGCCCGTGCCCACATCGCCACCCGCCTGGTCCACAAGGGCAGGCCGGTCAGCCAGGAGGAGATCCTGCGGGAGTTCGGCGGCCCGCCGTCGGACCTGGTGCTTCCGGATTGGGTACACGAGTGGCGCGCTTCCAGCGCACTGCCGGGAAGCCGGAGGCCTGCGCCGCACGTTTGGGGCTAGGGCGTGTCTCCTAAAGCTGTCAGCCAGATGCTGATCGCTCGGAGGACTGCTCCACCCCGGTAGGTGAGGGCGAGTTTGTCGTAGCGGGTGGCCAGAGCCCGCCACTGCTTGAAGGTGTTGAAGTTGCGTTCGACGACGTTGCGGCCTTTGTAGTCCTCTTTGTCGAAGGCCGGGGGCCGGCCGCCGGTGGATCCCCGTCGTTCCCGATGACCAATCTGGTCTGATGGTTGCGGGATGACAGCGACGATATTGCGGTCGCGAAGGTGGGTCCGGATGGCTCTGGATGAGTATGCCTTGTCA
>NZ_JBNHEW010000005.1:0-347203 GCF_059089645.1 Arthrobacter sp. K41
GCGCCGCCTTGATAAAGCTGGTAAACGCCGCCGTTAATGAGGCCGCCAACCTCATCAGAGGTCGGGTAACCAAGACGCCCCCGCTCAAAACCGGTTCGCCCCCACGCCTGGCGGATCGCACCAACCGAATAATGCGCCCCAGTAGCCGGCGACCAGTTAATGGCGCCGCCTTCGTACATCTGGTAGCAGCCGCCGTTGACTAGCCCACAGAGTATGCCACCGGTGGCCGCTCCAAGGCCCGGGTTTGCTGCCGCTACCGCAGCAATGGCACTAGCGGCAGCAGCCGGAGTCGTTGGCGATCCCGGAGAGTTGAACGCCGTGACGCCCTGGCGGACCGTGACCATAGGCAGCCCACTGTTCCTCACCGTCGCCATATGCGCGTCGAGCACGGCAGTGTCCGTATGGTAAATGCCGGCACCGAGGTTAGCTCCTACCTCGTGGTACACCAGGACCAGCCAAGTATTGTCAGCTTTCGCGGTATTAACCCAGCCCTGCACCGTGGCGGCAGTAGTAGTTGAAACAATGTTCTGCACGAGTATGTTGTACGGATTGAAGCTCGCCTGGGCGTTGAACCCGACGTTCGTGTTGCGTTGCGTGGCGTAGTATTTCTGGACCGCCGAGGTGGTCGTTGAATTGGACGCGCCGTATGGACTGGCGAAATCAACTGCGGCTGAGGGTCCGAACATTTGCTGCAGGGCCGCTTTGCTCCGCCCGAGCTCGTCATCGAGCTGTTGGGGGGTAAGGGTAGTCAGATCCGCATGGCTGACGGCGTGGGACGCGATTTGGTCGCCGCGGTTGGCGAATGCCTGGATCTGCGCCTGTGTCATGTAAGTCGGTTGCGCGTTGACCAGTGCCGAGGAAATATACATCGTGGCCGGTACCCCGTACTTGTTCAGGACGGGAAGCGCGTTTTCGTACTGACTGGCCCACCCGTCGTCAAAGGTCACGCTCACCATGCCCTCGTCGACCGCCTGGGCGGCCGGGCCGGCCCAGAGAGACGCGCCGCAAAGCACCAGCACGAAGGAGAGCGGGACCGCGAACCAGGGGTTTGTTGGTGGTCTTTTGCCGTTTCTCCCCTTGGCCGCGCCCGACGAGGACTGCAAGGACGGCGGACGGTCATTCGTGAGCGGACCGGCAGCCCCGAAAACCCAGAATTGCTTCATGACTTCCACCCGTCCTCACCCGGCCGTCTTGGTTTCCCCTGCCGGCAGACAGTCGTACCTTTGGCCCGCTGATTACCCTCGGCTACTGCGGGAGCCACGGTCGGCGGTCTGCCGTC
Source organism: Arthrobacter sp. K41 (assembly GCF_059089645.1). Lineage (NCBI taxonomy): Bacteria > Bacillati > Actinomycetota > Actinomycetes > Micrococcales > Micrococcaceae > Arthrobacter > Arthrobacter sp. K41. The sequence continues at coordinate 1,280 of NZ_JBNHEW010000005.1, forward strand.
GTGCATCCGCCACCGTAATCCCCGGCCGGCCCGCGCGGCTACAGTAGGGACTACGCGTTTTCCCGCTTAGTAGCTACCTGCCCGGCACCGGGCCAGCATGGCCCACCCGGGCTTTGCCTCGTTACCGGCAATACACCACAAGTCCGCAGGACCGCGCGAAGCGATCGAGGAATCTGCCTGGGGCTGTGGTCGACGCCTTAGCTGGCTTTTTTGGCCTCGTAGGCGGCCCTGGCGAGCTCGGGCAGGACAGTCCACGTTGCCCACTTAACCCCCAACGGCGATGCCTCTGCCAGCGCGAGCGCGTCGTCGGAAGTTTGGAGGAGGGCTAATGACTTACGTTCTGCCCCGGGTAATCTGTCCAAGACGCCGTCTTCCACGATTCCATTCTTATCGGAGACGGCTACGACATAAATGTCAGCTTGAAGTTCGGCTGCGCGGCGTGACTCCCACAGGAAGGGACCCGTGCCAGAGTCAACCGCCTTCCTTTTCCCTTCAGCCACCACTTTCTGCAGGACAGGGGCGGGGACCACGCCAAATTCTTCCAGTATCCGAACTTGGTTGGAGTCGTAGTCGTACACCTCAAAGTCCGCACCCGGCGCCGTGCTCGCACCGAGATAGAGGAAAGTTGATCCTTCCAGATCGGTGTAGCTGGACTTCGCCTTTGCGATGTCCTCCAGAATTCCTTCAACTAGCTCGCGCGCTGCCTCCGGTTTTCCGAGGACCCTTCCGACCGTAGTTGTCGTTGTTTGCCAGTCTGTCCCAAACGGTTGGCCGGGAAATGCCACGACTGGTGCAATTTTGGTGAGGTCTTCGTACTGTTCTCTTGTTATTCCCGAATTCACCGCCAGGATGATGTCGGGTTTCACCGATTCCAGCGCATCCAAGGGAAGATCTTCGTCGTCGTACCTGTACTGAACGGGCATGACGGCGTTCATGCTGGTTACCGCCTTATTGAACCAAAGGCTGGTGCCAAACCCCCGCGCCTCGTACTGTGGCACTCCCACCGGCACTACGCCTAAGGCAATACACACATCGTGACTGGCGTAACCGAGTGTTGCTATGCGGGCAGGTGCCGAGCCGATGCTGGTGGACCCGAAGGCATGGGTGACCGTGACCGGAAAAGTCGCCGTTTCGGAAGGACCAGCCTGCGTGTCCGCATTTCCCACGCACCCGCCGAGCAGCAAGGGCGACGCAGCAATCGCTGCCAGCAACGATCGACGTGTGAGATTTTGCGCCAACCCGGCTGCGCTTTCCTGCATGGTGGTTCTCCGATCATGCCCCGTAGGTCGGAGGAAAACCTCCACGGGCGCTTGCTAATTCTTGCTGGCAGCTTCAGTGTTGGAGCTTGTGGCTACTGAGCCCTGGAACGGTTTCGCAGTTCGGCTACAACATCGTGAACTTCACCGTCCATAACGACGTGACCGTGCTGCAGCAGCACGCCGCGCTCACAAATGGTGGATACGAGGTCAAGATCGTGGCTAACAACAAAAAGGGTTTTACCCCTCGCGGCCAGTTCTTTGATCTTCGCTATGCACTTGCGCTGAAACGGCTCGTCTCCTACCGCTAGGATCTCATCTATGAGGAAAACCTCAGGATCGGTGTGTACGGCAATGGAAAAAGCCAGGCGCAGATACATTCCCGAAGAGTAGAACTTTACTTCGGTATCTATGAACTCACCGATTTCAGAAAAGCTGACAATTGATTCAAACTTTTCATCTATTTCGGCTTCTGTCATTCCCAAGATGGCGCCATTGAGATAGACATTATCGCGGCCGCTGAGATCATGATGAAAGCCAGCACCAACTTCAATAAGGCCCGCCACGCGCCCCCGTGTCAGGACTGTCCCACTGTCGGGTTGCAGCACTCCGGAGATAAGCTTCAAAAGCGTTGATTTGCCCGAACCATTCAGTCCAAGCAGGGCTACCGTTTCACCGTGCTGGACATCGAGGGAAACATCCTTCAGGGCGTCAAACTTCTTGGACAGGTCACCTTTTCGGCCGCGCATCAACCAAACAAGCGCTTCCTTCATCGAGCGGGTATGTCGAAGGACAAACTGTTTACGAACTCCAACGCAGCTAATTGCCCTGTTATCAATGTCGACCAACTAGAGCTCCTGAGCGAAGTGGGTGGCCAGCTTACGAAACACAACTTGGCCTGCAAAGAGAATGACAAGAGAGATGCAGAATGCCACAGGCAACCAATGCGTTACAAGGTCGGGCGGCAGTGTAACCAGCGGCACCTGATCAGGGTCAAGAGTTGGATACCAGAAGGCCCAGTGAAATATCTCAACCCCAACCGTGAGAGGGTTCAGCTGATAAACCCAAAACCAGGGGCCCATCACCCGCTCCACCATTGTCCAGACATAAAGCACCGGCGACGCCCAGGTAACGATCATGAGCATCATGTCGACGAGGTTCTCGGAATCCCGGAAGTAGACGTTAGCGGCACCGAACAAAAGCCCGAGGCCGGTGGCCAGGACCGACACCATGACAAAGGCCGCCAGAACAGCCACCAATTGCAGGACCGAGGGCGTCCATCCTGCAATCAGGCACGCCCCGACAAGTACTGCAGCTTGGGGAAGAAAGTGCGCAGCAGATACCCAGACTGTTGCGACAGGGAAGAGTTCGCGGGGAAGGTAAATCTTTCGAATAAGGTCCCTGTTGTCCACTATAGATCGGGTGGAATTGCCAAGAGCCTCTGTGAAGAAGTTAATGAAAACAATTCCAGAGAAAAGATAAATCGCGTAATTCGGGGTGCCATGTTGCAGGTTCAGGAATATGCCCAGAGCAACAAAGTAGACAAGGAACTGCATAAGGGGCTTCATATAGGACCACAACAGACCCAGTGCTGATCCTCGATAGCGGATCTTGATTTCCTTGCGCACAAGAAGCTTTAGCAAAAAGCGATTGGCATACACATCCAGCAGGCCCCGCCCACTGCCTGGTTTGATCAGCTCCTCACTCTGAGCCATCAACCGCGGTCCTTTGAAGAAGCGCGCACAGAGGACTTGAATGTCGCCTGCCATGACTCAAGGGAGGTTATGTCGGGTACTGCCTTACGGTACTCCGCCGCCAAGGTTTCCCACTGTCGGAACAACTGGGCCTGCAATTGCGAGGCCTCCAACATTTTCTTTTTCAAGAGTTGGGGATTTCGTCGGTACCAGGATATTCCAGTGCCTTCGGCATTTGAAACGAGGACGCTGTCGTATGAGGAAAGGGTCCACCACTTATTCTCCCGGTGCGCAAGGTGAGCCTGAGGACGCTCCAAACTCTGGGGTTCCGGCCTTCTGAATACTTGGCGAAGCACAGTCTTTGCTGCCCACTTCGGCAGGTCCTTCTTGGCTGGCATTACGGGGGCAGCGCCGCCCCGGCCACCCCGGGCCAGACCGACAGCAGGGAAGTCATCAACATCCGTGCGGATCTGAGCTTCCGGGTGCTGGGAACGTAGCTTGTTGACCTCCGCCAACTTCGATCGCAACTCAGCGTGTAGCTGTCCAGGACCTCGCAACACATCACGGAGCGCCATGATGCGGGCTTCCTGTGCGAAGTACTGCATGGAAATCAGGTGCTTGACGTTGTTCTGGAAGGATTCACGGAGCACGCGTCCCCCCTTGGGGAACGGGCTGTGGATCAAAGCAGCAATAAGGCGGTTGCGCTCGTGAAAGTATGCCTGCCAGCCCAAGGAATCATCCTTGTCTATCCAGGAAACGTGCCAGAGAGCAGCTCCCGGGAGCGAGACAGTGGGGAACCCGGCTTCCTTGGCCCGCAAGGAATACTCGGCGTCATCCCACTTGATGAACAGTGGAAGAGAAAGGCCAATCCCGCGAATGACGGCCGTAGGGATAAGGCACATCCACCAGCCGTTGAAGTCCACATCAACACGCCTATGCATCCAGGGCGTTTGGCGAAGATTCCGTTGCCGGAAATCATGCCGATATTCAACATCTGTGTCTGGACTGACCCAACTCAGCCTGTAGGGGTCCACGACTTCACCAAATGTATGAAGAGTAGTGCGGCTGTAGAGGTCAAACATGTGGCCTCCGACTATGGTCGGTTTCCTACTGAACCGGGCAAAAGCAATGATCCGCTCGATACTGTCCGGCTCAACCAGCACGTCGTCGTCCAGCAACAGGACGAATTCGCTGCCATTATCAACCGCTTCGGCCATTCCCCGGGAAAAGCCACCGGAGCCCCCCAAATTGTCCTGCTCCACTACTCGGAGTTTGTCCCCAAGGAGTTGTTGCACCTCTTCGAACCCCGGCTCGTCCCGGACCTTTTTAGTGCCCTGATCTACTACCAGGATTTCCTTCACGCTTCGGAGAGCATGAGGGTTGGCAGCGAGGATTCTGGCGTTGGCGATACAGAAGTCGGGTTTGTTCATTGTGGTGATCTGAATCGTAGTCGACTCGCCAGTAGCGATTACAGGCTCATTCCCTGTGTACCAGGATGCACTTATCAGGCTCAGCTCCGAGTCACCGGCAACCATTTCGAACCAGTACCAGCCCCCATCACCGAACATCTCCAACGGCAAATCCAGCTCTATGTCCTGACGGCCGTTGACGCGGATGGATTGCAATCGTTGCGGGACACCGCGGGCATTCGAGCGGAATACAATCACGCTGCCAGTGCCTTCTGCTACAACCTTCAACTGTACAGAGCTGACAGTGGTCCACCGACGCCAGTAACTGGCAGGGAAGGCGTTAAAGTACGTAGCGAAAGAGACGTGCTGTCCGGGCCTTACCTTCATAGAGGTGCGGGACAGAAAGTCTTCATGGTGGGCCTCGACAGGGCTGGAACCCACGACGTGAAGTTTATTCTCGGGCAGTTTGGGGTTCCGGTAGAGGCTGTCGTCCTCAACAAGATGAAGTCCCAGCGCGCTTCCCGCGTCTACGTATAATTCGATGGCATCGAACTCGCCAGGGGGAGGAAAAACGACCCTCTGGAGCTCGAAGTCCACGGACACGCTCATGCGTCCACGCCTCCACTTTCCAGCTTTGCGCCGCTTTCAAAATGCGGCCGGATCTTGTTGTCGAACATGCTGAGCGCGGACCCAATGGCCATGTGCATGTCCAGGTATTTGTAGGTACCCAGGCGTCCGCCGAACAGGACGTCCTTCTCTGCTGCCGCCAGGTCGCGGTACTTGAGCAACCGGTCCCGGTCGGCGGAGGTGTTGATGGGGTAATAGGGCTCGTCGCCCTTCTCCGCGAAGCGTGAGAATTCGCGCATGATTACGGTCTTTTCCGTCTGGTAGTCCCGCTCCGGGTGGAAGTGGCGAGGTTCGATAACGCGCGTGTACGCCACGTCGTCGTCGTTATAGTTCACTACTGATGTGCCCTGGAAGTCCCCCACTTCGAGAACCTCCTCCTCGAAGTCGATGGTGCGCCATGAGAGGTCGCCTTCGGCGTAGTCAAAGTAACGGTCAACCGGGCCCGTGTAGATTACCGGGATGTTGCCCACGACCTTGTTCTTGCTGAACTCGTGCGACTCGTCGAAGAAGTCGGTGTTCAGCCGGACCTCGATGTTCGGGTGCTCGGCCATCTTTTCGATCCACGCGGTGTAACCGTTTGTGGGGAGACCCTCGTACTTGTCATTAAAGTACCGGTTGTCGTAGTTGTAGCGAACAGGCAACCGCGAGATGATGCCCGCCGGCAGGTCCTTTGGATCCGTCTGCCACTGCTTGCCGGTGTAGTGCTTGATGAATGCCTCATACAGCGGCCGCCCGATCAGCTGAATGCCCTTGTCATTAAGATTCTGCGGATCGGTACCCGCAAGCTCACCGGCTTGCTCCTGAATGAGGTCCCTGGCCTGGCCAGGAGTCAAGTTGGCACGGAAGAACTGGTTTATGGTGGCCAGGTTGATAGGCAGGGAGTAAACCTCGCCCTTGTGCACGCCATAGACCTTATGAACGTAGTTCGTGAAGGTGGTGAACCGGTTGACGTACTCCCACACGCGCTCGTTGGAGGTGTGGAACAGGTGGGCACCGTAGCGGTGCACCTCGATACCCGTTTGCTCTTCTTTTTCGCTGTAGGCATTGCCGCCGATGTGGTGGCGGCGGTCGATAACGACAACCTTCAAGCCGAGCTCAGTAGCGGCCTGCTCTGCGATTGTCAGGCCAAAAAAGCCGGACCCTACGATGACAAGGTCAGCGGTCACAAAATCTCCTGGTTTGAATGCGGGCAGCGCAATGGTGCGCATTGTCTGCTGCTCTAGCCTACCCGAGGCACTATGGCGCCCGTCGAATCAAGCGCGACCAAGGCGTTTGTGGTGATCCTCATCAAGCGGCGTCGGTGCTTGTCCACATACAAACACTGATCCAGGCAACGCGTTGCAGCGCTCACTAGCGTGGGCGAAAAGGCCGTAAGGATTCGTACCCATGAAATTTCATTGCACGCTGGTCCGCAGCCCAAGTGCGGGGCTGCAGGAACTACCCCGGGAGCTGACCATAGATGCACCTGAGGGGACCACCGGTGAACATGTACATGCCCAGCTGATTCAGCACTTCGGAACAGGGCCGGTCACTATCAACGGCGAAGACATCCGCTTGATGACCGTGAACTTGGCCCCCTTGGTTAACGGCGCCGTCCTTGTCGATGGGCCTACCCAGCGGAATGCCCGCAAAGTTCAACAGCGGGCGAGGGCCGAGGACGCGCACCTCGCACTGGCGGTCCACACCGGCGTGGGAGCGGGCACCGTTGTCCCGCTGCGGCGGGGTTCCTACTCAATTGGGCGAAGCGGCACCCGCATCGTGATCCCCGACCCAGAACTGTCGCGGGAACACGCCCGCCTCGACGTTACAGACACAGCCATCATGATTATCGACCTGGACAGCGCTAACGGCATCCGCATCGACGGCGAACGGGTCCGCGTCGCCGTCATTTCCACAGGCTCAATCATCACCTGCGGCAACACAAGCATGTCGCTGGTCTTCATGGATGTAACGGATAAAGAACTTGCCGACGCCGGTGCCTCCACCCGTCAGCCCTTCACCGTCCCCGGCCGAATGGATACAGCCAACAGGGCGGCCCTCCTACTGGCCGCTATTCTTCCCCTGCTGGTTGGGATAGGACTTGCCGTGCTCACCGGCATGTGGATGTTCCTGGCCTTTGCTGCCGCCTCGGCGGTGTCTGTCCTCGTGCCCCTCGCCTCACATCGCAGGCAGCGCCGCGACCTGACAACAGCAGTCATGGCCGCTATGGCAGAAGACCAAAAGCGACGACGGCGGGCCGGCCCATCACTTGCGGTTCTCGTGCTGGTCGTCAGTCAGAGACAGGGCCGCAACCCTATTTGCTCCACCGAGGAAAGAGTCTGGCTGCGGCTTGGGGAGGCTCCGCAACCCGCCAACGTGAAAGTCGAGCCTTCCATCTCCTCCGTCCACCTTCCGACCCTGGCCGCTGTTCCTGTATCGCTGGACCCGGCATCCATCAAAACCACGTTCCGCGGACCACAGGCAGAGACGGACGGCCTCGTCCGTTCGCTCGTCATGCAGCTTGCGGGCTATCCCAGGGGCCAGGGCACACGAATCATCATCTTTGGGGAAGCAGACCGACTTCCTCTGGGCGCCAGGTATTTAGCTGCTGTCACTCTCACCCCTTCTGTACCGGACTTACTTCGCATCCTGGATGAGGGCTTCGGGCGGAACTACCGGCACGGCGTACTCCTGCTGCTGGATCCTGCCGCTGCCGCGGCCGCGGGCGACGACGGCGCAATCTGTGAAAGTGCCGCGGCGCTCGGTTGGCAGGTCCTTGAGTTCCTCGCGGCCGGGGAAGGTGCGGGTGCAGATGTGGAGCTATCCGAGCAGAAATCACTCCTGCGGCTCGCCGCCGGCAACATAACCTTTGTCCCTGACTTGGCACCAGAAAGTGTCTTCCTCAGCTTCTGCCGGCACCTGGCATCCCATCCGGAACCACGGGAAAGCGCGGAGTCCGCTGTCCCCGAAGTGTGCTCACTCCAGGACGTGCTGCCGCTCTCACCCCATGAAACTGCCGCCCGCTGGAATGCCAGCGCCCGGGAACAACGTCTTCACTTTCCTCTAGGGCTGGGTACCACCGGACCACGCACTCTGGACCTTCAGACAGACGGCCCCCATCTGCTGGTCGCCGGTACCACCGGTTCCGGCAAGTCGGAACTCCTCCGCAGCCTCACCCTGGCTTTGGCCCTCAGCCACCCACCGGAGCGGGTTAATTTCCTGTTCATCGACTTCAAGGGCGGCTCCGGGCTCGGGCCCCTAGCGGAACTGGTGCATTGCGTCGGGCTCCTGACGGACCTGTCCGCCTACGAGCTCGAACGCACCCTTACTTCCCTCCGTGCGGAAATCCGCCTGCGCGAGGAAGCGTTGGCTACCGCGCGGGTGCCGGACTTAGCGGCATACGAGTCCACCCCTGCGGCACATGACTTCCCACTTCCCCATCTGGTCATCGTCATCGATGAGTTCCGCATGCTCGTGGACGATGCCCCAGAAGTACTTCGGGAACTGATGCGGATAGCGGCCATTGGCCGCTCGCTGGGAATCCACTTGGTCATGGCCACCCAGCGCCCGCAAGGAGCGCTGACAGCGGACATCCGGGCCAATGTGACCTCGAGCATTGCGCTTCGGGTCCAGTCAGAGATGGAGTCGTTGGACATCATCAATTCCAAGGTTGCGGCGGCCATCAGCATTGATGCCCCTGGGCGCGCCTTCCTGGCGCGCGGCACGGAAGCTCCCCAGGAATTTCAGGCCGCTTCCGCGGGACCAACCCGGTGCGCGTTCGGCACGAGCGCCGCCGTCACCGTGCAGCCCGCCATCGATTGTCTTGCCTTCGACAAGACGGGTGGCTCTGAAAGTGTCGCCACTGCCGAATCGCCCGCGCAGGCTGCAGCACCACTCGTGGCTATGATGCAGGACCTCTGGTGTGAGCGGAAGGGCCGGAGGCCTAGGCGACCAGTCGCCCGTCCCCTCCCACCGGATCTGGGGGGACCCCAGGAGGCGATATCAGCAACTCCGGCAGGCAGTCGCACGAGCGTGGCAGGATCGATGATCCTCGGCCTGCTGGACCTGCCGGAACAGCAAAGAGTGGCGCCACTTACGTGGAATCCTGCTGAGGACAGTCACTTGGCCCTCATCGGCGCCCCGTCCTCCGGGGGCACAGATGCCTTGGAACTGGCAGTGATGCAAGTGCTTTCGCACCCCTTTGAAGCGCACGGCTACATCCTGGATGCAGGGGGTACCCTTCACCGCACGGCGAATCACCCCCGTATCGGGGCGTATGTGGGGCTGCACGACCTGCGGCGGGCCGTCCGCGTGCTGGAACGCCTGAAAAAGGAACTGTCACGCCGGCAAAGCCAATCCCATGAACAGGACAAAGTGCCTTTGCTCCTCGTCATCGCTGGCTGGGGTTCGTGGCTTTCGGCATTCCGTGCCGGGACTTTGTCCTGGGCCGAAGAACTTGTCCAGGACCTGACCCGTGACGGCGCAGGTGCAGCGATCATTGTGCTGGTTTCCGGCGACCGCGAACTTGTCAGCTCAAGGGCATCCCGGCACTTCCCAACCGGCTTTACTTCCCCACCGGTTCAAATCCGGACAGCCGGATAGCGTGGCCCCGAATGCCCTCTACGGCCGAGGTTAGAGGCCGCGCCGTAGCATTTGGTCCCGTCGCGCGTGGCGGTCCGGCCACTTGCCAGCTGTACAGCGCCGCCCCTGACCAGTCCTGGGAGTCCGGACCAGCAGCGAGCATGAATAACAACACAACCAGCATGGACAATGCGGACGACGAGGACAGCCATGCAAGCGCGAGTAGTGCGGGAAACTCGAGCTGCCCAGCAAGTACGCGCCCATTCAAAGTTGAACAATTGCCGTCCTTGGTGGAAGCCACAGAAATACGTCCCAACACGGAGCCACCCGGGATGGAACAAGCCCTGACCCGTGGGCGCCAATTAAGACCCGCGCGGGGCAGCACCACGCCGCGCGAGGTCCTCGTGGGTGTGGGCGGTGATGAACTAGTCCCCATGTCCTTCAGGCTGCCGGTGGCAGGAGTCTTCACCGTCCTCGGAGGATCTGGATCGGGAAAAACCAATGTCCTTCGCGCGCTGCCGCTGATGAACCCCGGCGGCGGCCCTTGGCTCTTCCCGGAAGACGGGACGGACCCGGTTGACTTCTGGCAGCGGGAACTGGCCGCCGCAGCGGCAGGCGAAACACCAAAGGGAACCGTCGCGTTGGCCGATGATGCCGATCTTCTCCCCGCCGAGGCCATCCGGGTTTTATCGGAAATGCACGCCTTGGGTTACCCCGTGGCCCTCACCGCGTCCTACAGCTCCTTGCTCATACAACGTGTGCCGCTGGTCATAAACTCCCGCTCGGCCGGGACGGGACTCCTGCTAGCACCACGTTCACTACAGGATGGTGATCTTTTTGGAATCAGGTTCGACGTGGATGCCGGCGCACCGCCCGGCAGGGGCGTTCTCGTCGCCCAGGGCCACGCCCGCAATATCCAAGTCGGCTGGGCTGGACCCATCTCCAAGCATGATCCGCGGGAACGCTAGTGAACCGCCCCAGAACCAGTAGCCAGACTTACGGCAGATAGTTCTCAAGGGATGACACAGAAGGATGCCGGCCAGGACATGCAGACAGGCCCGCACACAGGTGCTGCCGGACAAGCGGTCAGAGGGCCGGGGTTGTGCTTCCGGTCCGGGAGGCAAAACTGATGACCTTGTTATGGAACAACAGCACGATGGCGCAAACGGCCGGGACCAGGATGGCCAACCCAGCCAAAGGCAGACCGCCAGTCAGAGTGGGAAAACCGATGGTCAAAGCAAACAATTGCGCCACCAGCGCGGCCGCCCTGGTCCAGCGGCATCCCCGGTAAAGGAACACAGCTACCGCGAACAACCAAGCAGAGAAGGCCAGCAGCAGCACAAGGGTGAAGACTGCGCCCCAAAATGAAAGGACCGGACTGCCGGCCGCCAACTGGTAGCCGTACCAGGCCGCGGCTGCCAGCAGGGCTGTCGCCTCCGCCGCCACAACCAGCGCCACCACGAGGACAGCCGGGGGCCGGCCCCCGTGGGTGCTACGCGTATGCGGTCCCGGCGGAGCCTCCTCAGGACCTTTGCCTGCGCTGCCTGAGTCGCTCGGAGGGTCGGTGGGGTACTCGGGAGGTCTTGACACATTGGCACCCTACCGGACATAGTCGGACAGTGGTGAGGGCCGCTGCCGCTACTGTGATGCATCGCTCAGCGTTCCCGGGATTTCAAGCCTTATTACCTCTTGTTTACACAGCGTTAACATGACAGGCTTGATGCAGATGACCAACGGGGCCCTGTCGGGCCCCTTTCCTTTGTAGCTACTAGTGAATAATTTCACAAAGAGCTTTTCCCAGAATTGGAGCAACTGATCAGCATGGATTGGCGTAACCGCGCAGCGTGCCTTGAAAAGGACCCGGAACTGTTCTTCCCCGTTGGAAACACAGGCCCGGCGCTCCTGCAGATTGAGGAAGCGAAAAGCGTGTGCCGCCGCTGCCCGGTGGTGGACACCTGCCTGCAGTGGGCCCTCGAGTCTGGCCAGGATGCCGGTGTCTGGGGCGGCATGAGCGAAGACGAGCGCCGCGCACTCAAGCGCCGGGCAGCCCGCGCCCGCCGGGCCTCCTGACTCCATTAGGCACACCGGCCAACAAAATTTCAAGAAAAGGCCCCGGCAGCAACCGCAAGGTTGCCGCCGGGGCCTTTTGCTGTCCCCCGACTATTTGGCTTCGAGGCTTAGACGGATCTGAACGGCAGTGCCGCCGCCTTCGCGCGGCTGCCACTGGATGGTGCCGCCGAGCTCACTGGTCACCAGGGTACGAACGATCTGCAGGCCAAGCCCCTCAACGTGAGGCGTCTCGGGAAGCCCCACGCCGTCGTCGGCGATAGTGACAGTCAGCTCTTCCCCGCCTTCTTCCCCTTCGGAGCGGTCGGCCAACAGCCAGACTGTTCCCGTACGCCCCTCAAGGCCATGCTCCACGGCATTGGTAACCAGCTCATTGATGACCAGGGCCAAGGGTGTGGCGAAGTCACTGGGCAGTTCGCCGAACATGCCGGAGCGCTCGGTCCGGACCTGTTGCGACGGCGAGGCGACCTCTGCTGAGAGCCGGAACTGCCGCCCGATCAGCTCGTCAAAGTCCACACTTTGCGTCAGACCTTGGGACAGCGTCTCGTGGACCAGCGCGATGGTGGCCACGCGGCGCATCGCCTGCTCCAGGCCCTGCTTCGCCTCGTCGCTCACCATGCGGCGGGACTGCATCCGCAGCAGCGCCGCAACAGTCTGCAGGTTGTTCTTAACGCGGTGGTGGATCTCGCGGATGGTCGCATCTTTGGTCACCAGCTCCATTTCCCGCCGTCGCAGTTCGGAAACATCCCGGCAGAGAACCAGGGCGCCGAAGCGCTGCTGCTCATCCCGCAGCGGGATCGCGCGCAGGGACAGGCTCACCCCGCGCGATTCAATCTCGCTGCGCCACGGCATCCGGCCGGTCACCACCAGGGGCAACGTCTCGTCAACCATGCGCCGGTCCTTCAGCAGGCTTGCCGTGACCTCCGCCAGCGACCGCCCCTCCAGCGATTCCCCGTCACCGAGGCGCCGGAAAGCGGAGACACCGTTGGGGCTGGCGTACTGCACGATGCCCTCGGCGTCGAGCCGGATCAGCCCGTCGCCTACACGCGGGGCACCGCGGCGGGAACCCGTGGGAGACGCGAAGTCCGGCCACAGGCCCAGGGTGCCCATCCTGAGAAGGTCGTACGCGCATTGCCGGTACGTCAGCTCCAGCCGGGACGGCATACGCGAGCTCGAGAGATCCATGTGCGTGGTGACTACGGCCAGCGTGCGGCCGTTCCGCACCATGGGAACGGCCTCCACCCGCAGCGCCATGTCGCTGTTCCAGTTGGTTTCACTGGAACGCTCAATAGAGCGGCTGTTCCATGCCTTGTCCACCAGCGGTTGGAGATCGGAGCGGATGGGATCCCCCACGAAGTCACCGTGGAACACCGTATGGGTGGTGGATGGCCGGACATGCGCCAGTGCCACATAGCCGTGGTCAGGGTGGGGGAACCAGAGGGCGAGGTCCGCGAACGCCAGGTCCGCAACCATCTGCCAGTCCCCCACCAGGAGGTGCAGCCATTCGGCATCGCCCGGCCCGAAATCAGCATGTTCCCTGATGGGGTCCGTAAAGATTGCCACTGCACCTCCATTTGCGACGCCGGACTCGCTAGCGTCGAACGATTGACCTCAAGAGCCTCAATGCTACCGACAGTGAGGCCATGTCGTCGGCTTCAAGCGCATTGACCTCATCGAACATGCTCTTGGCCCGGCCCAACTGCTCCGCGTTCAGGGCCTCCCAATCCTTCAGGCGCGCCTCCGGCGAGAGCGCTGCGCTGGTGGCGTCCAGCACCGCGGTCGTCATGTCCGAAATAGTCGAGTACAGGTCATCCCGCAGGGCTGCCCTGGCCAACGCCTGCCACCTGTCCTGCCGCGGCAAGCTGCTGATGCGCTCCAACAGCGAATCTGCGTGGAACCGGTTGAAGACGGTGTAGTAGACGGCAGCTATTTCCTCCACGGGATCCTTGCGGACGCGGGCAATCTTTGCGATGTCCAGCAGGACAAAGCTCTCGAAAAGCTCAGCCCAGCGGAGAGCGAGCCCTTCGGGCAGCTCCCAATCGCGCGCATTTTCCAGCCAGCCGGCAACCCGGTCCCGGTCATCGCCGCGCAGGTAGTCCAGCAGGCGGGCGCGCATGGGATCCACGAGGGGTTTGAATTCACCGACGACCTCGGCAATCGGCCGCGAAACGCTGCCCTGCCCCAGCAGCCACCGGACGGCCCTATCGAGCAGCCGCCGGATGTCCAGGTGGACGGTACTCCAGTGCTCGGTGGGGAACGATGCCGGCAGGTTGTTCAGCTCCTCGACCATTACGTCGAGCTCGTACACCTCCCGCAGGGCAACAAACGCTTTGGCCACAGCCACTTCCGAGGCCGAAGTTTCCTCCATGGTCCTGAAAGCGAAAGTAATGCCGCCCATGTTGATCATGTCGTTGGCCACGACTGTGGCGATGATCTCGCGCCGCAGTGGGTGGGTGTCCAGCTCCGCGTCAAACCGGTCGCGCAGCTGCTCGGGGAAGTAGGCCCGCAGCGTTTTCCTGAACCACGGGTCATCAGCCAAATCACTGTCCCGCAGTGCGGACGCCAGCTCAATCTTGGCGTAGGCGGCCAGCACGGACAGCTCCGGCGACGTCAGTCCCTGTCCCTGCTGCAACCGTTCCCGCAGGGTTGCCGTGGTGGGAAGCGCCTCCAGCTCACGGTTCAGGTCAGCCTTTTTCTCCAGCCAGTCCATCAGCCGCTCATAGCTGGGACTCCACTCTGCCACCTTGGTCCGGTCGTTCAGCAGCAGGATGTTCTGGTCGATGTTGTCCTCCAGCACCAGCCGGCCCACCTCATCGGTCATGGAGGCAAGGAAACCTGCACGCTCTTCTGCCGACAGATTCCCCGCAGCAACCATCCGGTCCACGAAGATCTTGATGTTGACCTCATGGTCCGAGCAGTCAACACCGGCGGAGTTGTCGATGGCGTCGGTGTTGAGAATGACCCCCTGCAGAGCTGCCTCAATGCGGCCGCGTTGGGTCATCCCCAGGTTTCCACCCTCGCCCACCACCTTCACGCGCAGGTCCTTGCCGTCAACACGGATGGCATCATTGGCTTTGTCCCCTACAGAAGCGTTGGTCTCCGTGCTCGCCTTGACGTAGGTGCCGATTCCGCCGTTGTACAGCAGGTCGGCAGGAGCCAGCAGGATTGCACGCAGGAGTTCCGGCGGGCTGAGCTCGGTGGTTTCAGCGGGAAGGCCCAGGGCGGCCCGCACTTGGGCTGAAACAGGAATTGACTTGGCCTGCCTGGCGAAGACGCCGCCGCCTTCGCTGATGAGGGACTTGTTGTAGTCGTCCCATGAGGACCTCGGCAATTCGAACAGCCGCTGCCGCTCCACGAAGGAGGTTTCTTCGTCCGGGTTGGGGTCGAGGAAGATGTGGCGGTGGTCGAAGGCGGCGACAAGCCGGATGTGGCGTGAGAGGAGCATGCCATTGCCGAACACGTCGCCGGACATGTCGCCCACCCCGACCACCGTGAAGGGCTGGGTCTGGGTGTCCAGGTCGAGCTCGCTGAAGTGGCGCTTCACGGATTCCCAGGCGCCGCGCGCGGTGATGCCCATCGCCTTATGGTCGTATCCAACCGACCCGCCGGAGGCAAACGCGTCGCCGAGCCAGAACCCGTATTCCTGCGCCAGGCCGTTGGCGATGTCGGAAAAGGTCGCGGTTCCCTTGTCTGCCGCCACCACGAGATAGGAATCGTCGTCGTCGTGCCTTACAACGTCCGACGGCGGCACCAGCCTTTCGCCGTCTCCCCCAGTGACGAGGTTGTCAGTGAGATCGAGGAGACCGCGGATGAAGGTTTTGTAGCTTTCAATGCCTTCGGCCATCCAGGCGGAGCGGTCGAGGGTAGGGTCGGGAAGCTGCTTGGCGAAGAAGCCGCCCTTGGCTCCGGTGGGGACGATGACGGCGTTCTTGACCGTTTGTGCCTTGACCAGGCCCAGCACCTCGGTGCGGAAATCCTCGCGGCGGTCGGACCAGCGCAGCCCGCCCCGGGCTACCTTGCCGAAGCGGAGGTGAACGCCCTCGACGCGTGGTGCATAGACCCAGATTTCGAACATGGGGCGGGGGAAGGGCAGCCCTTCAATTGTTGCGGGGTTGAGCTTGAAGCTCAGGTGTGGCTTGTACTGGTAGAAGTTGGTCCGAAGCGTGGACTCGATGAGGTTCACGAAGGTTCGCAGCACCCTGTCGGCGTCAAGAGTCGCAACTTTTTCGATGGCCGCTGCCAGACCCTCGCGGACGGACGCCTGCGCCTCCAGCCGTTCTTCCTCGTTCAGGGAAGGATCAAAGCGGGCAGCGAAAAGCGCGCTCAGCCCCTTCGTCACATCGGGATTGGCCAGCAAGGTGTCGGCCATGAAACCGAAGGAGTTGGCGTTGCCCATCTGCCGCATGTAGCGGGCGTAGGCACGCAGCACCGTGATCTGGCGCCACTGCAGGCCCTCCCGCAGGACGAGCCGGTCGAAGGCGTCCGATTCAGCGGCGCCGGTGACTGCGGCTGAGAACGCATCAGCCAACAATTGGCCGGTGGAAACAGGATCAACTCCGGCCGGATACTTGAGGCCCAGGTCGTAGAGGAAGAAATCCCTGCGGTCCGCGGTCTCGATTTCGAACGGCCGCTCGTCAAGGACCTCCAGGCCAAGGTTATGGAAGAAGGGCAGGATCTGGCTCAGGCTTTTGGGCTCCAGCATGTAGAGCTTGACGCGGGCGTCCTCCTCGAGTGTCGCCCCCGCTCCTTCAGGGAGGTAGACATGGACGCCGGGACGTTCCTGCTTGGTGCCGGCAGTCCGTTCCGCCGTCGCGCCGTATCTTTCGAAGCGGGCGATGTCCTCCAGGGCGTCCTCAACTTCGTAGTCAACGCGATAACTTGCGGGGAAGGCCTCCGACCAGATGGCGGCCAGCTCCTTTGCCTCTGCAACGTCCCGCCCTTCCCGCAGGACTTCCGCGATGCCTTCACTCCAGGAACGGGCGGCACGCACCAGCCGCTTCTCCAGTTCCTCGGTGTTGACGTTGCTGAAATCCGCCCCCTTGGGCAGGCGGATACGGAAGAACAGCCGGGCGAGTGCCGACTCTGTCATGCGCGCTTCATAGTCGATTGACACGGCCTGGAACGTCTCGCGTAGTTCCTGCTCAATGCGGAGGCGGACGTTGGTGGTGTACCTGTCCCTGGGAAGGTAGACGACGGCGGACATAAACCGCCCGTAGATGTCCGGGCGCAAAAAGAGCCGGGTCCGCCTCCGCTCCTGGAGTTTTTGGATGCCGAGGGCTGTGGCTGCGAGGTCCGGGACCTCGATCTGGAAGAGCTCATCCCTGGGGTAGGTTTCCAGGATTCCCAGGAGGTCCTTCCCCGAGTGGGAATCCGGAGGGAAACCTGCGCTGCCCAGGACCGCATCGACCTTTTCCCGGATAATCGGGATATTCCGGACGGAACCGGTGTAGGCGCTGGTGGCAAAGAGTCCGATGAAGCGACGCTCTCCGTTGACATTGCCGGCGGCGTCAAAACTCTTGACCCCAATGTAGTCCAGGTACGCAGAGCGGTGGACGGTGGAACGGGAATTGGCCTTGGTGATCACGAGCGCGCGCTTTTCGCGCGCCTTTTTCCTGCCCGTGTCCGTGAGGTGCTGGATGTGCGGAGAATCTGCCGCAGCGCGCAGCAGCCCGAGGCCGCTGTCTTCACGCAGCTCGAGGACGTCTTCCCCGTCCACGTTGATGAGGTCATACTCGCGGTACCCCAGGAACGTGAAGTTCCCGTCGTCAAGCCAGTGCAGGAGGTCCTTCGCCTGGCGGAGCTCCGCGATCTGCGCCGGGTTCGCAACCTTGTCGAGGCTTTCCGCGATTTGCAGCGCTTTCTGGCGCATCTGCGGCCAGTCCTCAACGGCTGCACGGACATCGCTCAGTACCCTCTGCAGACCTTCGAGCAGCGCTGCTTTCGCTTCCTCGGAAACGCGGTTGATTTCGACGGCGATCCAGGACTCCATATGCGAGGCGTTTTCACCCTGCGCTATGAGGTGGGACAGATTGGGCATGGCAGCGGTATCACCACTGGAGATGCCCAGATGCGAAGGCACCTTGTTCACCTTTACCAGCGCCGCGGTGTCCCTGTTACGGGTAGCCACGAAAAGAGGGTGCACCACAAGCCTGATGGCTGCATGCTGGCGGACGAGCTCCGCATTGACGGAGTCGACCAGGAACGGCATGTCGTCCGTGACAACGAAGACCACGCTGCTGTCTTCCTCGTCCAGAATCGAAACGAGGGCCTGGCCTGGCTTCCGCACCGACGCCACGTTCCGGTGCGCTTCCGCCCGCGCTGTCAGGGTGTCTGCCGGATAGCTCCGTGCATCCTCATCGGCTAGGTGTTGATAGTAGTCCCCGATGAAGCCTTCCTGGCCTTCAATGGAAAGGGGCTGATCCTCCACGCTGGATCCAGACGACATCGACACACGCCTCCATCACAAGATTTTCGCTGCTTCCTTGCAGCTCTTACCGCGAGCCTAGTCTTTTAGCTTCCGGGCTGCTGTGGAAGAAAATACAGAGCTTTTTGCATTTCGCTGGGCGGGTGCACAAACAAGCTCCGCAATGGCCCGGCGAAGGGGCGACTCCGGTGCAGCCTCCAGCAACAGCGATCCTCGGAGCAGAGCTGCATCGGCAGCGGTGCGGTCTTCAGGAAGGAATGCTTTCAGCTCCGTTGCCGGTCCGAACCTCTGCCATGCTTCCTGCAGTTGCCGTTCAGGGCTCCGGCCTACCGAGGAGGCCCGCACCTTGTTCATCACAACAATGGGGGCAGCCTGTGGAACGGCGGTCACAAGCTCGGCCAACCCCCGCACGAGTCTTGGCACTCCGACAGGATCCGCGGCGCCCACAGCGTAAACAGTGTCGGCCAGTTCGAGGGAGCGCAAAGTGGCGGCGTTGCGGCGTGGGGCCATGGTGTCAAAACTGAGTTCCTCGTCAGCCTCAAGGCAGAATCCGGTATCCACCACAACCACCTCGGCAAGCTGTTTCGCCCGTTCCAGGACGAGAGCCAGTGCCGAGGCCCTGAGCTCCGTCCACCGGTCTGCACGGGTGATCCCGGTGAGGACGCGGAAAGTACCCTGTTTAGTGGTGACTGGCGTTGCTACTTTTCTTAGTGCTTCCGCATCCAGGAGCCCCTGGTCTGCGAGCCTGCATGCCTGGGCCAGGCCGGCGGACTCATCCATCAGGCCCAGCACAGCCGCGATGCTCGCACCGTAGCTGTCGGCGTCCACGAGGATGACTGTCTTTCCCTCGGCGGTGAGTTCGCCTGCGATATTCGCCGCTACGATAGTCCTCCCGGGTGCCCCCGCAGGGCCCCAGACAGCGATAATCCGTCCCGGGCCGGGCTCGTCGGGGCTGCTTTCCGGTTTCGCCGGAACGGGCTGGAGGGCAGCCCCGGTATCGGCGGCATTACTCCAGTACGTGCCCAGTTGCCCGCCGCCCGTCAGCTGGGCCACGGCCTCGGTAATCCTGTCGGATAGCATGGCTGATTCCACGCCTGTCAGGGCCGAGGCAACTCCTATCCCCCGGAGTCTCGCAGCCTCTTCCGGGGAATCGGTCAGGGCGACAATAGCGACACCGACCGCTCCCAGCCGATCGACGAGGGACGCGGTCAAGCCTTCGGAACCCTCGGCAACCACGGCGGCCCGTGCCAGTCCGCTCTGGCATGCCGCCAGCAGCTCGGCCAGTTCTGCACATCTCCGAACCACGGTAACCGGACCGTGCAAGCGTTCGAGGCCGCCAACCAGGTCCTCACGGCTCTGTCCGACAGTGACGACGGGAATACTCATCGGGTGCCGCCCCCGGGGTTCCACACGACAGAGATTTTCGCTTCGTTTGCCTGTGCGCCCAGCAGGGCGGGCATCTGGCTGTCCTCCACCAACACCATCAACACCGTGGTGCGGGAGGATCCAAGGGCTGTTGAACCTTCCGTCACCTCGGCTATTTCAGCTCCCGGCAGCAGAAGCTTCGGTTCGCTGAAGCCGTTTCGGGCATCCGGCTGGGCTACCCAGACATCAACCCTGGCACCTGCAACCGCCTGCGCCGGCAAGATTTCCTCGATGGCTAAGGCAACCGGCTTGCGGTCCAATTCATCTACTGCGCCAAGGCTTGCCCGGGGAACGAGCTGGTCCTTGCCAATCCTTTGCACCGCCACCATATTCTCCGGCAGGCCCGACTCGGCCGTGACGTACTGCGCCTCGGTCTCCCCGAGCCTCACCTTGGCACGGACCAAGTTTTCCGAGGTCAGCTTTTCGCCCACGGCGATGCCATCACGGGCAGCATAAACCTCCGTGGTCCGGTCCGCGCTCCCCACCAGGACAACGACGCCAGCCACGGATGCCAGCACGAGGAGAACACCTACCAGTAAGCGGGGGTCCTTCCATGAAGGCCGTTTCAACCTTGCCGCAGTGGCAGCTGATTCAGGAACCATTACCGTTTCTCCCCCTATGCGCACCGCGACTGTTGTGTGTGTCCGGACTCCCTCATTGTTACGGCAGGGACGCAGGAACAAAAGTCATCAGGCCAAACAAGGCCAAATTGTGGATAACACCAGCAAAACGCTCGGTTGTGGGGCAAAATGGGTGTATGCCCAGGTTTCTTACACTCGCGGATGTTGCCGAGCAGCTGCAGATTAATTCTCCGGCTGCATATGCCCTAGTCCGAAGCGGTGAGCTCAAGGCTATTCAGGTCGGCGGCCGCGGGCAGTGGCGGGTCGAGGAAAAGATGCTTGAGCAGTACATCGAGGAGCGGTACGCCGAAGCAAGCCGGATGATTCAGGAATCAAAGTCCAAGTCGGTCTGACTCTCACGGGCTTATTCCTCCGGTCTCCCTTGGTGCTCGGCCCGCCGGCGGTCAGATCCCGTCCGCCCGCCGCGACCTGATGGCAGCCAATGCGGCGAAGGGGATAGTGGCAATCTGGCCAACGTGGTGGCTGCGGCGCGCCTCGCCCGGGGCGAGGACAGCGAGGTCAAAGTAGTCCCGTCCCACCCGGTCTATGACTCCTGCCAGCCGAACTATGCCGCCGGCATTCCCGGTCAGAACTGAAAGTTCCGCCCGGTCCCGGGCCATGACGCGAAGGGCGCTCGCCAGCCCAATTCCACGGCGCACGGACGACGCTTCAGCCAGCGACACCCGGCCGAGTCCCATATAGCGCACTGCTGCCGCGTAGGGAATAAGCAACTGATGCTGTTCCTCGTCGAGCACCAGGGCGTCTCCACCGGCGTGGGTGAGCACCCCGGAAAAAGACTCACCGCCGGCAACGTGGACAGTCAGCCGGCAGCCCAGACCTGCCCGCAACCGGTCGACCAGTTCCAGGCCAACCATTTCCGCCCGGATCCGCTCGTTCACTTCGGCGTCCAGGGCCAGCCGGTCCGTCTCTGCAATTTGGCTCTCGAGATCATCAAAGAGTGAATCCCAGCGCATTCGGCCAGAGTAGGGCCCGCACCATCGGACGTCAATAACGGTTCCTACTTCAGTCCAACGTCTGGACAAAGAATGAAGGACGGGTGCACACTGGGCATAACAACATCAAACTGCATCAAACTGCATCAAAAGGAAACCTGATGACTAGATCGCCAGAGCCTGTCCGGTGGACTGACGCCGTAAGCGCTACAACCATACTGCTCCTGGGTATCCTGCTTTTTGCCGCGGGTTCAGGGATTCTGGAGCAATGGAAGGAGTCCTCAGCCCGTCACCAGGAACTCGATGCTGAGCACCTGTTGGGGGCAGCCGCGGCGGCCGCCGGCGCTGTACTGGTGGGTTGGTGGTTCCTTGGATTGTTCTTCGCCTGCGCCACCACGCTCCTCGAACGGAAGGGCAAAACCCGCGCGGCTTCCTTAACCGCGAACTTCTCACCTGCCCTGATGCAGCGGCTGGTACTGGGCGTACTTTCGATCCACCTGGTAACAGGCCCCGCCGCGACTGCGCATACCGGGCTACCCGGACCGGAATGGACTCCTCCCCAGGACCAGGTTGCATCGGTTCGAGCCGCGGCTCCAGCCTCCCCTCCCGGTGCGGGGGGCACCGGGAGCGACCCAGCTCCAGTTTCAATGGAGGACGGCAGCCCCGACCCTAAAGTTCCGGCATCCGAGACTCATCCGGGTTGGCAGCCGTCTGCCCCGCCATCGGACCCGGGACTGCTGACGGCCCCTGCTGCACGCACCGCCTCGGGCGCTACGGGCAATGCCGCTGCCGTCACAGTGCTGGCAGGAGACACACTCTGGGACGTGGCAGCGCAGGCAATGGGGCCAGGGGCCTCGGATGTTGAAATTGCCACCCAATGGCCCCGGTGGTACGAAGCCAACCGGTCAGTCATCGGCCACAATCCCGATGTGCTGCTCCCAGGACAAGTTCTGCAGCCGCCGGCGGCCTCCTAAGCAGGGCCGGCCCCAAACGATTCACACCAACACCAGCTACCAGCCAAGGGGAAAGTCATGACTGCAGCCATACCTGTTCGAGCCCTCCCACCACAAGCGCGCCAGGCTAATCACACGCCCCGGCGGCTTCCACCGCAGCCTCCGGCGGCCACTTCCCCTGCAGCGCATACCCGAACCCAGCCTCCGGTAGTGCGTCCTCTTGATGACTTATCGGAGGTGCGGGCGGTCACCCGCGGCACTGTCCAGGCGGCCATGGAGGTGCTCGCAGGAATCCGCCCCGTCCACCAGCTGGCACGGCGGCTTGATCCGCGTTGCCTGGCAGCGCTGCAGCACCGTGCTTCCCTCATCAGGCGCGAAATCACACGAAGCGGGAACCCAGCCTTGGCACGGCTGCACAGGAACTCCGTCGTCCGTTCAGTGCGCGTCTGCGAAGTGGCGGACGGTATCTATGAGGCCAGCACCGTTGTGGTGGACGATGTCCGCGCCCGGGCGGTTGCTGTCCGGCTCGAGCGGGGCAAACAAGTGTGGCGGGTGACCGAGCTTGTCATTGGCTGACGGCGCGCGGCAGCGGCAGCGGCAGGCTGACTCGGTCGGAGACGGGACAGGGCCGGGGAACAACTCCCGGCCCTGCTCCAACTTCGGTTACCAGCCTTTACCCGTAACGGGTCAGCGCTTCTTCTTCTTGGCCGGCCGCCTGGTCGGATCCTGCGCCGCAGCCTTCGCGGGGTTGCCTGACCGGCCTGAAGACCGGGTTTCCACGCGGGTCTGTGTGCCGCCATCCTCACGCGGAGCGGTGTATTGCAGCTGAGCAGGCTGAGCGGGCGCTTCCAGCCCGGCTGCCCGGACCTGCGGCTCCACGTGCTCGGTATGTCCACCCTCATCGTCCCCCACCACGACGTCCTGCGCGGGGGTGACTTCCACTTCGAGGTTGAAGAGGAATCCTACGCTTTCCTCCCTGATGGCCTCCATCATGCTTTGGAACAGGGTGAAGCCCTCACGCTGGTACTCAACAAGGGGATCACGCTGGGCCATTGCGCGCAGGCCGATGCCTTCCTTGAGGTAATCCATCTCGTATAGGTGTTCCTGCCATTTGCGTCCGATGACTGACAGAACCACGCGGCGCTCCAGCTCGCGCATGCTTTCGGAACCGATGGCTTCTTCGCGGGCCTGGTACATCAGGCGTGCGTCAGAGAGCAGCTCCTCCTTCAGGAACTCCACGGTAAGCCTGGACTTTCCGCCGGCTTCCTCGATGATCTCATCGGCGGTGACGCTCACCGGGTACAGGGTCTTGAGGTTGGTCCAGAGCTGGTTGAAGTCCCAATCGTCGCCGTTGCCCTCGGCCGTTGCAGCATCGATGAGGGCGGTGATGGTGTCCTCCACGAAGAACTGCACCTTCTCGTGCAGGTCGTCTCCTTCGAGGATCCGCCGGCGGTCGCCATAGATGGCTTCGCGCTGGCGGTTCAGGACGTCGTCGTACTTCAACACGTTCTTGCGTTGTTCGGCGTTTCGGCCTTCCACCTGGCCCTGGGCTGAAGCGATGGCACGGGAGACGAGCTTGGATTCCAGCGCGACGTCGTCCGGCACCGAGCTGTTCATCAGGCGCTCCGCCGCACCGGAGTTGAAGAGCCTCATGAGGTCGTCGGTCAGCGACAGGTAGAAACGGGACTCGCCGGGGTCGCCCTGGCGGCCGGAACGGCCACGAAGCTGATTGTCGATGCGGCGCGACTCGTGCCGTTCGGTTCCGAGCACATAGAGGCCGCCCAGGTTGAGGACTTCCTCGTGCTCGTCCTTGACAGACTGCTTGGCAGCTTCGAGGGCCCCAGGCCACGCCGACTCGTATTCCTCGGAGTTTTCTTCAGGATCCAGCCCGCGCTTGGCGAGTTCGGCCACTGCAGTGAACTCGGCGTTGCCGCCGAGCATGATGTCCGTACCGCGCCCGGCCATGTTGGTTGCCACGGTAACAGCGCCCTTCCGGCCTGCCTGCGCCACGATGGCTGCTTCCCGGGCGTGGTTCTTGGCGTTCAAAACTTCGTGGCGGATGCCTTCCTTGGCAAGAAGCCGGGACAGGTATTCGCTCTTTTCAACGCTCGTGGTGCCCACCAGAACGGGCTGGCCTTTTTCGTGCCGCTCGGCGATGTCCTTGACGACGGCGTCAAACTTCACTGTCTCGTTCTTGAAGACCAGGTCCGATTGGTCGATCCGCTGCATGTCCCGGTTGGTGGGAATGGCCACCACACCCAGCTTGTAGGTGCTCATGAATTCCGCTGCCTCGGTTTCGGCAGTTCCGGTCATGCCCGAGAGCTTGCCGTACATACGGAAGTAGTTCTGCAGGGTCACAGTGGCCAGCGTCTGGTTCTCAGCCTTGATTTCAACGCCTTCTTTGGCCTCGATGGCCTGGTGCATACCCTCGTTGTAGCGGCGGCCGGCCAGGATGCGGCCGGTGTGCTCATCAACAATCAGGACTTCGCCGTCGAGGATGACGTAGTCCTTGTCCCGCTTGAAAAGTTCCTTGGCCTTAATGGCGTTGTTCAGGAAACCGATGAGGGGGGTGTTGGCGGATTCGTATAGGTTCTGGATCCCGAGGTAGTCCTCCACCTTTTCGATGCCGCTTTCCAGGACACCAACGGTGCGCTTCTTTTCGTCCACCTCGTAGTCCTTCTCCGGCTGGAGCCGCAGGACCACCTTGGCGAACTCGCTGTACCAGCGGTTGGTGTCTCCCTGGGCGGGACCGGAAATGATGAGCGGGGTACGGGCTTCATCGATGAGGATGGAGTCGACTTCGTCAACGATGGCGAAATTGTGCCCGCGCTGAACCAGTTCGGACTTGTCCCAGGCCATATTGTCGCGGAGGTAGTCGAAACCGAACTCGTTATTGGTGCCGTAGGTGATATCTGAGGCGTACTGGTGGCGCCGCACGGCCGGGTCCTGGTTGGCGAGGATACAGCCACTGGTCAGTCCGAGGAAACGGTAGACGCGGCCCATAAGATCGGACTGGTATTCGGCCAGGTAGTCATTGACGGTGATGACGTGGACGCCCTTGCCGGTGAGCGCATTGAGGTAGGCAGGAGCAGTTGCCACCAAAGTTTTGCCTTCACCGGTCTTCATCTCCGCGATGTTGCCCAGGTGCAGGGCCGCGCCGCCCATCAGCTGGACGTCGAAGTGGCGCATGCCCAGAGTTCGTGAGGAAGCTTCCCGGACAGCGGCAAAGGCCTCGGGAAGCAAGTCATCAAGCTTCTCCCCGCCCTCCTGATGGCGCTCGCGCAGCCGGTCCGTTTCTTCACGGAGTTCGGCGTCCGTGAAGGTCTTGAATGAGTCTTCCAGGGCGTTGATGGAGTCGGCATAGTTCCGCAGCTGCCGGAGCGTTTTTTTATCGCCGGTGCGGAGAAGTTTTTCGATGAGTGATGCCACGTGAAGTTGCTCCCAGTCTGATGCCGCCGAATTCTGGCGTTTTTAGTCTACGGGAGACACGCGGCCCCGCGGCCTGTTTGTTCCCTGAGAGCGGATACGGGTTGAGTGCCGGCTACGGCCTCTGCCAGGGCGTTGGCCAGATCGCCGCGCGAGCCCACCTCCACATCGGGAAGTCCCAGCCACGCCGCCATCAACCGAAGCTCTGCGGCGAGTTCGACGGCGGTGTCCGCCGGGGCGCATGGTTCGGCGAAGGCTGATTTAGCCAGCAATTTCCCGCCTAAGCGGTCAGCCTTCAGGTCCACCCGTGCCACCAACGAGTCGCGCAGGAGGAAAGGAAGGACGTAGTACCCGTAACGCCTCTTGTCCTCCGGGGTATAGATCTCAATCCGGTAGTGAAACCCAAAGAGTTCCTCCAGCCTGCGACGCTCAAAGACCAGGGAATCAAAAGGGCTCACCAGTGCCCGGCCGGTTGCGCTGCGCGGCAGCTTGGCTTCGGCGTGGCGGAACACTTCGCGGTTCCAGCCGGTCACGGTCACGCGCTCCAGCCGCCCGCAATCCACAAGATATTCCACGGAGGCGGCCGCGGCCTTGACGGGAGTGCGGAAGTAGTCGGCGAAACAGCGCACGGTTCCGATGCCGTGTGCTTGGGCCGCCGCGTCGATGAGCCGATGCAGCGCTGGGCCGGGATCGGGTTCACCATCGTCTGCAAGGGACACATGCGGCAGCACCCTGGCAGTCAGTGTGTACTTACGCTCAAACTGCTCAGTCCTGGAGGCCGCCGAAACCAGGCCCTCCTCGAACAGGTGTTCCAGGACGCGCTTGACGGCGCTCCAGTTCCAGCCCCAGTTGTCCGTCTGTTTCTCCTCTACGTGACCGATCCTGGCCGCAATTTGGGCAGCAGTCATGGGGCGTGAGGAAGCGAGCGTTTCCAGGATCCTGGCAGATATGGCGGAACGCACGCCCGGGTCCATTCCGGCGGCGCCTACCCAGGCCCTTTTTTGCCACAGCCGGAGGTCCGAAAAGTGTTCGGGGCGGATATAGCTGGCTTCATGCGCCCAGTACTCCACCATGCGCCGGGGATGGGTACCGGACATCCGTTGAAGGATGGTGCGGTCGTAGTTCCCCAGCCGGGAGAAGAAAGGCAGGAAGTGACTCCTGGCTAACACGTTGACGGAATCAATCTGGACGAGCTGGAGCCGGGCAAAGGTGCGGCCCACCGTCCGTGAAGTCACGGGGCCGGTGGGCCGTCCTTTGTCGAGTCCCTGTGCCGCCAGGGCGATCCGCCGGGCCTGGTTCAGGCTCAGCGTCGCTGGCACGTCAGTCCTCTCTGCGGATGGTGTTCACCACCCTAGGCGTTGGCTGCTGCGTCATCCGAACGGTACGCGATGATTTTTTCTTCGACCACGGTGTCACCCGGTTCGCACTCATGGTCCAGGGTGATGACGCCGTACGTCCAGCCGCGGCGCCGGTAAACGACGGACGGCGTATTCGTAGCCTTGTCCACGAAAAGGTAGAAATCGTGGCCGACGAGCTCCATGTTGTCCACCGCGTCGTCGAGGGAAAGTTGGGCGGCGGGGAAAACCTTGCGCCGTATCAGGACCGGGGAATCACCGGCGGGGATGTCGTTGTCAACGTCGTAGGGTGATGTCTCTGCAGGGGGCTCGGTGGTTTCGTTCCGGTGGCTCGCTTCGACATAAAGGGGTTCGTGGGTGCTGGCGGGCTCCAGTGTTGCAGTTGCTTCACGGACAGCTTTAGGCGTGTGCCTTCCGTGATGAACCTTCTTGCGGTCCTTGGCCCGGCGGAGCCGCTCAAGCAGCTTGTTGTACGCGAGGTCGAATGCAGCAAATTTGTCAGCGGCGCTAGCTTCGGCGCGGATTACCGGTCCCTTGCCCAGAACTGTCACCTCGACTGTCAACTGGTCGCCGGTCTGCCGTGAACTGGTCTCCTTGGAAACTTTGGCATCAACGCGCTGGACTTTGTCGCCCAGCGACTCGATTTTCGAGATCTTCTCCCCGGCATACTCGCGGAACCGGTCTGAAACTGTCAGATTTCGTCCGCTGATCATAAACTCCATGGTGCCCTCCAAATGACTTCGGTGACACGATGGCAGCACTTCCCGGGGCCGATCTGTTTGACAGTCGAGCCCCTCTCCGAGCCGCCATCGACAGGTACATTCTGTTCTTGGTACCCACACCCGACGTTAGTTCATAGCCACATGTTATTCATCCTTTCCTGGTTTATTTTTTTCGAAAGTCATGCGCGGTTACCCGCAGTTCAGCGGAGGCGGCACCGGCCCATAAGAGTCAGGCGGGCGTGTCGCTGCCAGAACCACAGCGCCGGCCACAATGGCTCCTGACAGGTGCAGCGCGCGGGCGGCTTCGGCGAGTGTGGCGCCGGTGGTCAGGACGTCGTCGATGATGATGCAGCGCTTTCCAACCATGTCCTCCTTCCGGCGGCGGCGAACCCGCATGGAACCGCGCACGCGCTTGGCGCGGCCTCCGCGGTCCAGCCCCTTCTGGCCTCCGGGCAGCTGCAGGCTACCTGATCCGGATTTTTCCAGCACGTCCTGCACGCTGAAACCCGGCAGTTGCCGTGACACTTCGTGCAGGAGCAGGTGGACAGGGCTGAATCCGCGCTTCAGGAAGGCGGCGTTGCTGCTCGGCACCGGAACCAGCCATGCCACCTCCCTTCCCGGCGCTGCCGAGCGGACGCCGCCGGCGAGCGCCCGGCCAAGACTGCGCCTGAGCTGAAACTGGCCGTGCCGCTTAAAGGACAACAGGGCCTGTGCCAGCTCGTCCCTGTATACACCCGCAGCCACAACCGGCAGCAGGACGGTCCCGCCGACGTCCATCAGGGCAGGTGCTCCGCTTTCAGCCCGGAAGGGGTGGCGCGTGAGGTGGCGGATGTGGCGGTCGCACTGTACGCAGAGGGCCCGGTCTTCGGCTCCGCAGCACACGCAGTCCACGGGTACTGCGAGCGCCAGCAGGTCTGTCACGGCTCCGGCGGCGGAATCCACCAGTCGCAGGAGGGGGCTCTGATACTCGGCGCGGTGGGCAGCAGACGGTTCTGCGGGTAAAAGGTCCGGGTCCAGCCGCATCCTTGTTCGCGCTCCGGCCGCCACGATGGTTGTGTTCCTCACGCGGACAAGCTTCGGCCCAAACTTGCTCCCAGTACAGTCCGTTCCCCCGTCCATGTGGACAACGCCCTGGGTGACGGGCGTCTCAAAGCCCGCTGGGGTTACGGCATCAGCCGGGGAAGGACGGGTCGATGGGACCCTTGATCTGCGGGGACCAGCCGTTGCCCAACCGTTGAAAGATGCCTTCGGCGGACTGGGCGTAGATCTCCTCGGGACCGTTGCCGGCGCTCAGTGCCACGAGTCCGGGCCACGGGGCCAGCTGTTGGGGCTGTCCCGACGTGAGGGAAAGCAGTTCGGGAGTAACGTTTGATGCCGCCGCCCCCCTCATCACCGCGATAGTGGTGTCGCTGACCCAAACGCCCTGGTCCGGCTCGCTGTCGGTGGCCAGGGTGACCGGCGGTGTCAGCTCACGGGGAGTTCCGTCCCCGGCCCGGATAATGCCGGTCACCTGCACGCGGGTTTTCCCGTTTTGTTCGGAAATCACCAGCGCCCGCACTCCTTCGCGCGAAATCCGGAGGTCCTTCACGGTTCGTCCAGCCAGCCAGGCAGGTGCCAGGGTCACTGACGGAACGTGGGCTCCCTCGGCCACACCGGTGGGGCGGTAGGCAACAACTTCGGTTTCCCCCGATGCTCCCGGCCCCGCAGACCACACCCAGTCATTCGGCCCGAAGGACGGCCCGGTCAGGGTGCTCCGCGTGGTCAGGGCCCGTGCGGGCTGGCCGGGACTGATGCTGTAAAGAGTGGTACGGCTGTCGTTGAGGAAGGCCGCGGTCTGCGATACCTGGGATTCTGCGGGGAACCGCGGATTGAGGGAAGACACCGGCTGTATGTCCGGCAGTGGCGACACCCGGTTGTTCTCGTACCGCACCAGTTCGTTGCCGCTGACCGCGATCTGGCGCGGTGGCACGCTCTTGTCCAACGTGGGCGGCAGCACCGAGCCGTTGTCCTCCACGCGGATCAGGTCCTGGTTTGCGCGCAACTCCACGTTGACCACGTCCGGCTGGCTGCGGAAGGTCAGGGTCAGCTGCATCTGCATCCGCAGGCGGTCCTCGGGCGAGCTTTCTGTCAGTTCCTTGGCAGTCAAGTCCACCTGGGCCGCCCCTGAGACGACCGGCACCGACTCGCGGGCGAGCTTTATCCCCGAAGGAAAGGCACTCACTACGGCACCACGAAGGTAAGGGGCTGGCCCTGCAAGCAGCGCGCTGGTCATGGCCTTGACTGTCTTGTTCCTGATGAACCAGCGCACGTCCGGCACCGCGTACGTAAAGCTCGGGTCATAGAAATAAATGGGGTAGGCGCCGTAGATAACCTTGAACGTCTCTTCAGCAATAGCCGTCCCGTCCGGAAGGGCGGAGATGCGCCATTCCCCGTCCACCTGGGTGACCGTTACCGGGATCTTTTCCACCGTTCCTTGCGGGGATTGGGTGGCGATGCCGTCCGCGTCGACCGTGTAGGCGACGTCGAGTTCGTAGTTGTAGACATTCTCGGCCTCCGCTGCCACCACCCTGGCCTCGCGGTAGACAAGGGCACGCTGGTCCGGCTTCCAGGAAACCGACGCTGCCTGGGTCAGGTATTGCCGTGCGACGGCGTAATCGTCCTCGTAGCCGCTGCCGGCCCGGTAGAAGTAGTCGATGATGGTTTCGGGCGCAGCGCCTGCCTGCGGCGCCGCCGGCAGGAACACGGGTGCGCTGAGGTTGCCGGCGCTTCCCTCGCTGCTTTTGCCCACCGGCCCGGAAGTGGGAATGCGGGCGCATGCGGCCAGCAGTGCCACCAGCAGGACCAGCAGTAAAGCTACGGGCTTGGCCCGGCGCGGGGCGTGGCCTGTCATGTGGTCTCCTTCGACGGCGACGCCGGAGCAAGCGGCGCTCCGCCGGCTTCCAGCACCAGCATGTTCCGGTTGTCCCTTTCGCCGGGAATAGTGATGTCCTCCGGTTCCAGTTGGACCGGCGACTTATCGATGTCCTCGCCCTGGCGGAGGGGCAACGTCAGCCGGAAGTTCGCTCCGCTGCCCTTCTTCCCCCACGCCTGCAACCAGCCGTTGTGGAGCTTGGTGTCCTCCATGGCAATGGACAGGCCGAGTCCACTTCCTCCGGTGGTGCGGGCACGGGCAGGGTCTGCGCGCCAGAACCTGTCAAAGACGCGGGCCGCTTCAGCCGGCGCCATGCCAATTCCATAGTCCCTGACGGCTATTCCGACGGCGGTCTGGCTCGCTGCCACGGTGACCCTCACCGGTTTCCCTTCGCCGTGTTCCACAGCGTTGAGGATGAGGTTGCGCAGGATACGGTCAATTCTGCGGGCATCCATTTCCGCAATGATGGCACCGGAAGGGGCGCTCAGGATGATCTCGGAGCCGTATTCGGCGGCGACGGGAGCCGCTCCTTCAATCACGTGGGCCACCACCTGCAGGATGTCCTCCGGCTCGGCGTCGAGCATGGCCACGCCGGCATCGAAGCGGGAAATCTCCAGCAGGTCGGAGAGGAGGGACTGGAACCGCTCCACCTGGTTGTAGAGGAGTTCGGCGGAACGTTTGTTGATGGGATCGAATTCTTCCCTGGCGTCGTAAAGCACTTCCGCGGCCATCCGGACGGTGGTTAGCGGCGTCCGGAGTTCGTGGGAAACATCGGACACAAAGCGCTGCTGCATCTGGGACAGCGTGGCCAACTGGGTGATCTGTTCCTGGAGGCTGGCTGCCATGTGGTTGAAGGAGGCGCCCAGGCGGGCCACCTCGTCTTCGCCGCGGACCACCATGCGCTCCTGCAGCTGGCCTGCCGCCAGTTTCTCGGAGACCATGGCAGCGTGGCTGACGGGGCTGACGACGTTGCGGGTGACATACCAGGCGATGGCGCCGATCATCAGGACCAGCACGGCGCCGCCGGCCCACAGCACGCTTTGAATTTCGTCGAGGGTCTGCTGGGCGGTGTTGAGGTCGTAAATCAGGTACAGCTCATACACGGTTCCGTTGAAGGTCACTTTGTTGCCCACGGCGATGCCGGGACGGTCCTCGGTTCCAACCGGGATCACGGTGGAGGCCCAGTACTGGTCCTTTCCGGACTCCTGTACGGCTTTGCGCAGTTCGGGCGGAATAACACTGACCGTCAGCTGATCCGAGGCCCGTGACTCCACCCACCGGTTCCGGGGCTTTGTCTGTTCGGGCATGGCCTCGAAGACATACCTGCGCTGGATCACCGAGCCGCGGCCCTCCACGGCGTTGAGGGTGTCGTACACCAGGGTGATCACGCTGGACTGGTCGGTGACCTGGGCGCCGTCGAACGTGTCCTGGACCTGCTTGACGTTGTAGCGTGTCTCCGACTCGGCCTGGGTTAGCCGCTCCTGGAAAAGGTTGTTGGCGATCTGGTTCGACAGGTACGCGCCCACCACCGCAAACGAGGTGACCGCGAGGAGCAGCGTGGTGAGAACGGTACGGAACTGCAGGGAGCGGCGCCACCGCTGGTGCAGGACCTGCCCCAGGTAGCGGAGTGCCGGAAGGAACCGCCGGAATCCTGTGCGGACCAGCCGGGCTACTCTGAGGGTCACGATCAAAGCGCGGCGCTGCCAGATCCGGGTACGGAAAGACAACCTGTGGAAGCTGCCGGTTACGGCGTCGGTGTGCTCCGCAGCCTTATGCAGGGCCTTGTGCTCCAGAGACGTGCCGGGCTCGGGCCCGTCAGGTGCGCCGTGCGGTTCCGAGGATTGTTCCGCTCCGGGCGCGTTGGCAGGTCCCCCCTGGGGAACTGCGGGGTCAGGCCCCTGCTTTGTAGCCGACACCACGCACCGTTAACACAACTTCCGGCGCTTCCGGATCCTGCTCGATTTTGGAACGGAGGCGCTGGACATGGACATTGACCAGCCGGGTGTCGGCGGCGTGGCGGTATCCCCAAACCTGCTCGAGCAGCAGTTCGCGGGTGAAAACCTGCCATGGTTTGCGGGCCAATGCCACCAGGAGGTCGAACTCCAGGGGCGTCAGGGAAATCCGCTCGCTGCCCCGGCTCACGGTGTGACCGGCGACATCGATGGTGATGTCGGCTATCCGCAGCGTTTCCGGGGCTTTCTGGTCGCCGGGCCGCAGCCGCGCGCGGACGCGCGCCACGAGTTCGGCCGGTTTGAACGGTTTGGGCACATAGTCGTCGGCGCCGGATTCCAGGCCGCGGACGACGTCCGACGTGTCCGCCTTAGCGGTCAGCATCACGATGGGCACGTCAGACTCCGAGCGGATCTGCCTGCAGACCTCAATACCGTCCACGCCGGGAAGCATAAGGTCCAACAGCACCAGGTCAGGCCGGGATGAACGGAAGATGTCGAGCGCCTTGGCGCCGTCGGCGCAGAAGACCGGCTCGAAGCCGTCATTGCGAAGAACAATCCCGATCATTTCGGCCAGCGCTTCGTCATCGTCTACCACCAGAATGCGTGCCTTCATAGTTATATATTCCCTTATCAGGCAGGCTTTGTCCTGTTCAGGGCGTTGCGGCATGGCGGAACGCTAGGTAGGCCTGCCTGCCGAACTATAGGCTGGCCTCATGCCTGGGTATTCCCCGGCGTCCCTGCCTGCTAATCCATGGGCGCCGGCGGCTGAGGTACTGGTACAGGGGGAAGGAACACGGGTGTCACAACAGGAACCGGGCGCGCAGCAGCCCCTGGGCGGGGAGGGGCCGGCCGGCAATAGCGGCCAGCACAGCACGGACCCCGGCTTCAAGGGCCGCCCTGGCGCCGATGCTCACGACGACGACGGACGTGTTTCCGGCGTAAACGGCCAGCCCGCGCGCCCCGCAAGGGAGGCGGAATGGGGTACGCCCCCAGCGTGGGGCCGGCACCCCGGGTGGGGTGTGCCGCCCGCAGCGCGGAGTCAGCCGGAGTGGGGAACGCCGCAGGCCAGGGGCAGTCAGCCTGAGTGGGGTGGCCAGGTTTCCTGGGGATTGCAGCCAGGGCAGCAGGGCACTCCCCTGCCCCCGCAGCAGAGCCCACCCTACGGCCGGCCCTCATACCAAGGACCGGCCTACGGGCAGCCCCGCTATATGGCCCCGCCCAAACCCGGCATCGTCCCGTTGCGCCCCCTGATGTTCGGCGAAATCCTGGACGGGTCCTTCCACACAATCCGGCGCAACGCAAAAGCAATGCTGGGCGCGGCCGTGCTGGCGCAATCGCTCGCCGCCATCCTCGCCGCAGTCATCACGGCCGTGACAGCCACATCCCTGGTCTCCGTCGAGGCCTGGGCGCAGGACGCTGGCCCCGCAGGCCTCGCGTCACTCGCCCTGGGGTTTGTGGCCGCCGTCCTGGTGGTGGTAGTCCTGACGCTTTTTATCTCGGCAGTGCTCCAGGGCGCGATGGTGGTACCGGTGGCCCGGTCCATTCTCAACCGCCCTACAGGGTTCCGGCAGATGTGGGGCCTTGCCCGTTCCCGTGCATGGGCGCTGGTCCGTCTGGCCGCCCTGATGATGGCGGCGGGATTGCTTTCCTTCCTGGTGCTGGCCGGCATGGCAGTTGCGTTGGTCGCCGGCCTGGAAGGCACCGGCGCCCTTTTGCTCATTCCCGTAGTGGCGGCCTTCTTTGCCATGTTTGTATGGGTCTATATCAAGCTGATGGTGGCGCCGGCCGCCGTCGTCATCGAAGAGCTCGGAGCGGTTGCCGCCCTGCGCCGCTCCTGGTCCCTGACCCGGGGAAACTGGTGGCGGATCTTCGGCATCACCCTGGTGGTGGGCATCATGGTGGGCGTCATCGGGCAGGTGGTGATGATTCCGGTGAGCCTGCTGCCAACCTTCCTTGGCGGCGTCATCTCCCCGCACGGCGGCACGGGACAGGAAGTCGCCATGGCGGTTGCGGTGGGGGTGGCGACTGCCGTCCTGGCTGCACTGATCGGTGCCGTCGGTTTTGCGTTCCAGACATCGGTGATGGCGTTGCTCTACATGGATCTTCGGATGCGGAAGGACGGACTGGACCTCGCCCTGCTCCGGCTGCTCGAAACGGGCGCAGATTTTGAAGGCATCCCGGGGCGCGGGATGGTTGCACCGGGGCCGGGCATGTTTCCCGGGGCGGGCCGCGGCGGAGCCTGGCCGGATGGACGCTGAAGCTCCGGTGCTCCCCGACGCCGGGGAAGCCCGGCGATGGGCGGTCGAGGAACTTGCCAAAGCCGAATACCGTAACGCTGAACCAAGCTGGCTCGACTCGCTGTGGCGCAGTTTCCTTGACTGGCTGCTGACCCTGGACGGACCTTCAGGCGAAGCGGGTCCGGTACCAGGCCCGGTGATCGGGATCGTCATCGCAGTAATTATCGCCGCCGCCGTGATCCTGGCCCGGCCCCGCCTAAACCCAAAAACCCGGCACCGGACGGAAGTGTTCGAGCCCGACAGCGAACTGACCGCTGCGGACTACCGGAAGCGTGCGGAGACTTCAGCCGCGGCAGGCAAGTGGGGGGACGCCGTCGTCGACCGTTTCCGTGCGCTGGTCCGCTCGGCGGAAGACCGTACTGTGCTGGATCCGCAGCCGGGCCGCACCGCCGATGAGGTGGTGCTCGCCCTGTCCGTTCCTTTCCCGGCGGAAGCGGCCCGCCTGAACCAGGCCGCCGGCATCTTTGACGCGGTCCGTTACGGCAACTGGGCAGCGGCCAGTGATGATTACCAGGCCATGGCCGGCCTCGACCAGGATCTCGAGGTACAGAAGCCCGCCAAAAGCCTCGGCCGGCAGGATGACATCAGGCAGCAGGATCGAGCGACGCTGTGATGACTTCTACGGTCCCCGGCACAGAAAGCAGCACAAGCGGATCCGGAACTGCCCGCCGGAGTACGTTCGGGTGGCTCCGCCGGTGCTGGGCCTTCGCAGCCGTTGTGGCCGCGGCGCTGGGACTGGTCATTTGGGGGCAACTGGCGCCTCACGGCGACGGAACTCCACTGTCCATCCATAACCCCGGACCGGACGGGGCTCGGGCTGTCGGCCAAATCCTGGGCCGTCACGGAGTCCATATCCAGGACGCTGCCACGTTCGAAGAAGCGATGAGCGCCCTGGCTGCCGGTGATTCCCCCACGCTCCTGCTGTACGACCCGGATGGGTTCCTTGATGACTCCCGCCTGCGCGAACTGTCCGCCGCGGCGAAGCGCCTGGTGGTTGTGACGCCCCGGCTGCAGACACTTGCCGCGCTCGGCACCGGGATCAGCCAGGCGGGTGTTGTACCTGAGGCGTCCTCGGTGCTGGAACCGGGCTGTTCCTTTGCTGATGCGGAAGCGGCGGGCCCGGTTCACAGCGGGTCAGGTTTTGTGTATGACGGCGGGACGTCCTGTTACCGGCCGGCCGCGTCCCCTGCCGGGCTGCTCGCCGTCAGCGGGGACGGGCACGTTACAGTCCTGGGCAGCACGGCGATCCTCAGTAACGAACGGCTGGATGAACTGGGCAACGCAGCCCTCGGAATCCGGACCCTCGGCAGCTCACAGGACCTGGTCTGGTACCTGCCGTCCGTGGCGGACCTGGATACCCCGGTATCCCCGAAAACGCTCGATGAGCTCGCGCCGGCCTGGGCACGCTTCCTTGGCCTGTGGCTCGCCCTGGTGGCCCTGGCTGCGATCGTGTGGCGGGGCCGGCGCCATGGCCCGCTGGTGTTCGAGCCGTTGCCGGTGGTGGTCAAGGCCGTGGAGACTGCAGAGGGCAGGGCGCGGCTGTACCACGACTCGCATGCGGTCGAACAGGCACGGGACAACCTTCGGGCCGGAACCCTGGTGCGGCTGGCGCGGAAGCTGCGGCTGGGGCCGGGTGCTACCGCCGATGAGGCGGCGGAGGCCACGGCGCGGTTCCTGGACCGGCCGCCCCGTGACATCAAACAACTCCTTGACGAACGTCCGGGCACCGAGTCCAGGCTTGTGGCCTGGTCTCAGGAACTGGACGCCTTAGAGAAAGAGGTCAACAGCCGATGAGCGAACAAGGCGGCGGCTCCCGGGTCCTTGACAACACCCATGATGCGGCGCGGCAGGCACTGCTGGACGTGCGCCATGAGGTGGCAAAGGCTGTGGTGGGGCAGGACGCAACCGTCACCGGCCTGCTGGTTGCTTTGCTTTCCCAGGGGCATGTGCTGCTGGAAGGAGTGCCGGGCGTGGCAAAGACCCTGCTGGTCCGGGCGTTGTCCGCAGCTTTGAGCCTTGATACCAAGCGTGTGCAGTTCACCCCGGACCTGATGCCGGGGGACGTCACTGGGTCTTTGGTGTACGACTCGCACAGTTCGGAGTTCTCGTTCCGGGAAGGACCCGTGTTCACGAACCTCCTGTTGGCTGACGAGATCAACCGGACACCGCCCAAGACGCAGGCGTCGCTGCTCGAGGCCATGGAGGAGCGGCAGGTTTCAGTGGACGGCGTTTCCCGCCCGCTGCCCTCACCTTTCCTCGTGGCCGCCACCCAAAACCCGGTGGAGTACGAGGGCACCTATCCCCTCCCCGAAGCGCAGCTGGACCGGTTCCTGCTCAAGCTCACCATGCCGCTGCCGGAGCGCGGGGATGAGATGGAAGTCATCAGGCGTCACGCCGCCGGATTCGACCCCCGGGACCTGGCCGCCGCCGGTGTACGGGCAGTGGCGGGGGCCGCGGCGCTGGAGCGGGCCCGGCACGCTGTG
This sequence comes from Arthrobacter sp. K41, assembly GCF_059089645.1. Classification (NCBI taxonomy): domain Bacteria; kingdom Bacillati; phylum Actinomycetota; class Actinomycetes; order Micrococcales; family Micrococcaceae; genus Arthrobacter; species Arthrobacter sp. K41. The sequence goes on from NZ_JBNHEW010000005.1 coordinate 38,414, forward strand.
GCTACCGTTGCGGTCGGGCCCGAAATCATTGGCTACATTGTGGACCTGGTGCGTGCCACCCGTTCGGCGCCCTCCTTCCAGTTGGGCGTCTCACCCCGCGGCGCGACTGCGCTGCTTAACGCCTCCCGGTCCTGGGCATGGTTGTCGGGTCGGGGCTTCGTCACCCCGGATGACGTTAAGGCGCTGGCCTTGCCCTGCCTCCGGCACCGGGTGGCGCTGCAGCCCGAGGCGCAGATGGACGGGGTCCGGGTAGACGACGTCCTGGCCACCATCCTCGCCTCCGTGCCCGTCCCGCGCTGATGGCCGTTTCCGGGCGGTTTGTGATTCTGGTGCTGCTGGGCCTGGTGCCGGTCCTGTTGCTGCCCGGGTGGGGAACTGTCCTCCTCACAACCGGCCTTCTGCTGGCACTGGCGGCCGGGGACCTAATTTTGGCCGGCTCGCTTCGCCAGGTCCACGTTGCGCGCCAGGATGCCGGCAACGTGACCCTGCATGGGACAGCGGTCCCGGGGGTCACTGTCCGGAACGAGGGACGGCGCCGGGTTCGCGGGACTTTGCGGGACGCTTGGCAGCCCTCCGCCGGGGCACAAAATCCTCTGCAGGCCATCAACGTTCCGGCCGGGGAAGGCCGGCGCGTCACCGTTCGACTGCAGCCCGTCCGCCGCGGCGACCTCAAAGCCCCGCACATCACCATCCGCTCCTTCGGCCCGTTGCTGCTGGCCGCCCGCCAGCGGACCCTCGACTGCCCCGGGTTACTGCGGGTCCTGCCGCCTTTTCATTCCCGGCGCCACCTGCCGTCCAAACTGCGTAAGCTGCGCGAACTCGACGGCAAGGCTGCCGTCCAGATCAGGGGCGCCGGCACCGAGTTCGATTCCCTGCGTGACTACGTCCGCGGCGACGACGTCCGCTCCATCGACTGGCGGGCAACAGCGCGCCGGTCTGGGGTGGTGGTGCGTACCTGGCGGCCGGAGCGGGACCGTCGGGTAGTGATGGTGCTCGATACGTCCAGGACGTCTGCGGCAAGGATCGACGACGAGCCGCGGCTTGATACGGGCATGGAAGCGGCCCTCCTGCTGGGAGTCCTCGCGGAGAGGGGCGGCGACCGGGTGGACTTCCTGGCCTTTGACCGCCGGACCCGGGCCAGGGCGGGTACTGCAGGACAGGGTAATCTCCTCGGTCAAATGGTCCAGGCCATGGCCCCCCTGGAGGCGGAACTCATTGAACTGGACTGGTCAGCGATCCCCGGCCAGATCCGCGCCGTCACCGTCCACCGGTCGCTGGTGGTGCTGTTGACCGCCCTGGATGGCGGTGCGCCCGAGGAAGGCCTCATTCCAACGGCCGTGCAACTGGCCCGACGGCACGTTGTGGTGGTCGCAGCAGTCCGGGACCCCCAGCTTGGGCTGATGCTGCGGGAGCGGAACAGTGCCGCGGGCGTCTTCCGCGCCGCCGCTGCCGAGCGGACCCTTCTGCAGCGCGCCGCGGTAACAGCCGAACTCCGGCACCACGGCCTGGAGGTGGTCGACGCCGAGCCGCAGGAACTGCCGCCCCGGCTGGCTGACATGTACATCAGGCTCAAGGCTGCAGGTAGATTGTGAAGTCACCATTGCTGTCCGTGCCCCTTAGAAGGAGGTCTTCATGAACTTACCGATTTACCAGCAGGCCCTGGGAACGGACTTCCACCGGTTGCAGCCCGAACTGCAGGAGTACTTTTCCTTGGTTCCAGGCAGCGGCCACTACGGCGTAGGCGAGGGTACCTTCGACGTCGTCGGCTGCAGGCAGGACTGGCTGCGTCCCCTGCTGCGGCTCACCGGCGGAGAAGAAGCGTTTTTCCCCGAGTACGGTGAAAACATTCCGTTCCGGATCGAGAACCACGCCCACCAGGACCCCTTCGGCCGTTCCAGCCTGACGGCCCGCCGTGAGATCCGTTTCCCCGGCCGGAAAAGGATCTTCCAGGACACCACCAGCGTGACCCGCAGGAACGGGGAGCCGCAGCTCGTGGACTACGTGGGCCGGTACCGGCGGCTCGTGACGGACCTGAATCTGGGCGTAACGCCGGAGGGGCGGCTCCGCGGTGTTTCCGAAGCTTCCCGGCTTTTCCTTAGCCCCCTCCGCATTCCCCTTCCCGCGGCCCTGGACGCCAAAGCCTACGCGGAACAGTGGTGGGACCCGGCCGACGGCGACAACGGAAGGCACCATATCCAGGTCAAGGTGATCCAGCCCCAGATCGGCCTGGTGCTGGTCTACGCCGGAAGCTTCGACTACCGTCTGCGCCGCTACACCGGCGGCAGCTCCGCGCAAAGCTTCCTGCCGCGGTACGCCCAGCCGGACCGCTGGGAAAACCGGGTCTGAGCCCCGCTCCCCTGCCTGCACTGGCAGTGTGTTTTGCCGCTACCCCTGGGCCACCTGGTTCAGCCCGTCAGCCAGCTGGGTGAGGCGGCCAAGGACTGCCTGGGCCTGGGCCGGGCTGCCCCCGGCGAGTCCGGCAGACGGCGTGACGCGCAGGGCGCTGAGGGATTCTGCCGGCAGGCCCAACTGCCGCCAGGGGCGCCGCACTGCCTCCACGCAGTCGGCCACCCTCGGCAGGGAGCTCCCCGTGACGTCCAGGGCGCCAAGCCACAGACGCTTGTCGGATTCCACGGCGCCCGCCAGTTGTTCCCACTGCCGGGAAGTCAGGGCCTTCAACGGAACGGCAATACCGTCAGCTCCGGCTGCCAGGATCTGTTCAAAGGGCGCCTCAATCTCAGGAACAGCCATAACGATCTCGGCGGCACCGGCGGACCGCAGAGCGTCAAGTACCACCCGCCAGGACTCCCGCGCCTCCGAAGCCCCTACGGCGCGCAGGGTGCGGTAACCGCTGGAGGTGGGGATGGTGCCGGCCAGGATCGCTGCGATATCAGGCTCGTCCACCTGTACCACCAGCCGGGCACCAGGCACAGCCGCCGACACCCGCGACAGATAGAGCCCGACGCCGGCAGCAAGTGAAGCAGCCAGGTCCCGGCGTGCCCCGTAGTCGAGAAGGGCGCGCTCGCCGCTGTGCAGGTGGAGGTTGGCCGCGAGGCTGAGCGGACCCACCAGTTGGACCTTGACCTCGTCCGCCGGCTTTTCCTCGGCCCCCGCTACATCGGCCAGAATGTTGATGTCAGTGGCAAGGGCTGAAGCGGCGCGGCGGAAGTCCTTGCCGGGCCGGTCCACCAGGCGCCAACCGTAGGGCTGGACGTCCACCGCCAACTCCACCAGGAGGCTGGCGGTGCGCCCCACTGCATCTGAACCGACGCCACGGTCCGGCAGTTCGGCGAGGAACGGCAAGTGGGGGCTGCCCAGCTCCCCGCGGATGATTTTCGCTGCCTCCACCGGATCTTCGCCTGGCCACGGCCCCAGCCCGGTTGCTGTTACTTCCTGCGGCGGTGCCTGGTTCCCGCCGGCGGCGCGGGGACCTGCCTGATGCCGTTCACTGATGCTCACGCGAGCGCTGATGCCTGCGGGTGCTGACCGGCCGCGGCTTCATGGTCCTCGGCAATCGCCTCGTGATGCCGGATCACCTCACCGATGATGAAGTTCAGGAACTTCTCCGCGAACGCGGGATCCAGGTGGGCGTCTTCTGCCAGCCTGCGGAGCCGGGCGATCTGGGCTGCCTCGCGGCCAGGGTCGCCGGCCGGCAGCCGGTGTGTTGCTTTCAGGAACCCCACTTTTTGGGTGGCCTTGAAACGTTCGGCCAGGAGATAGACCAGGGTGGCGTCGATGTTGTCGATACTGGAGCGGATGGAGAGCAGTTCAGCCATCACCGAGTTGTCCACCTGGCCGGCCAGTGAGCTGGCGGAGGGGTCGAAGTCATCGGAGCCAGGAGTGTGAAGGTTGTGCTGCGTCATGGTTCAAGTCTATGGGAGGGCTCCGCTTTCGACCGGGTGTTAAGCGCCGGCGCCGGGGCCCGGCACCGGCGCTGACCTGAACCCGGGGCAACAGCGCCTCAGATGCCGAGCAGCGCCCGGTGTTGTTCCCGCCGCCTGGCCTGTTCCTGCGGATCCGGTACGGGCAGGGACGCGATGAGCCGCCGTGTGTAGTCGTGCTGCGGACTGCCCATGACGTCGCTGCCGATCCCCTGCTCCATCATCCTGCCCTTGTACAGCACGCCCACCCAGGAGGACAGGGTGTCCACCACCGCCAGGTCATGGCTGATGAACAGGCAGGCGAACCCGAACTCCTGCTGGATGTCCTTGAACAGCTCCAGGACCTTGGCCTGCACCGAGACGTCCAGGGCCGAAGTGGGCTCATCGGCTATGAGCAGCCGCGGATTCAGGCTGAGCGCTCGTGCAAGGGAGGCCCGCTGGCGCTGGCCGCCGGACAGTTCATGGGGGTAGCGTCCTGCGTACGACGCCGGCAGCTGGACTGATTCAAGCAGCTCGCCGACGCGTTTGCGTGCCTGCGCCGGGCTGGGTCTGGTGTGGATGACCATCGGTTCGGCGATGCAGTCCCCGATGGTCAGCTGGGGGTTGAAGGAGGCCGCCGGGTCCTGGAACACGAAGCCGATGTCCTTGCGGAGCGGCTTGAAGGTGCGCTCGCGGAGGTTCAGCATCTCGTAGCCCAGCACGCGGAGGCTGCCGCCGGTGGTCCTGTTAAGCCCTGCGATGGCGCGGCCGATGGTAGTCTTTCCGGAACCGGACTCCCCCACCAGTCCAAACACTTCTCCCCTGGACAGGGTGAAGCTGACCCCGTCGACGGCCTTGAAAGCCGGTGCTCCCAGCCGGCCGGGGTACTCAATGGTCAGGTTGCCCGCTTCCACCAGGACTTCCTCATTTTGGTGCGCCCGGCTGGACAGTCCTTTCGAAGCGGAGTGGTGCCCCAGGTGCGGTACCGCGGCCAGCAGCTTCCGGGTGTAGTCCTGCCGCGGTTCGGCAAACAGGGTCCGGGCAGGCGCTTCCTCCACAACGCCCCCCTGGTACATCACCACCACGCGGTCCGCGAGGTCTGCCACCACCCCCATGTTGTGGGTGATGAGCACGATGGATGTGCCGTACTTGTCCCGCAGGTCCCGGAGGAGTTCCAGGATCTCGGCCTGAACGGTGACATCCAGCGCGGTGGTTGGTTCATCGGCGACGATGAGCCCGGGATTCAGGGCCAGCGCCGCGGCGATGACCACCCGCTGCTTTTGTCCGCCCGAGAACTGGTGCGGGTAATAGTTGACGCGGCGCTCCGGATCCGGGATGCCGACTTTGCGCAGCGCTTCAATGGCCCGGATTTTGGCGTCCTTGGCCGAAACACGCTTCCCGCCGCCACCCGCGTGCGCGCGGATGCCTTCGGCGATCTGCCAGCCCACGGTGAATACCGGGTTCAGCGCCGTGGACGGTTCCTGGAAAACCATGGCCACGTCACGGCCCCGGATCTGGCGCAGGCGGGAAGCACTGACACTGATGACGTCAGCCCCGTTGATCACAACGGCACCGGAACTGCTGGCGGTTTCCGGCAGCAGCCCCAGAATCGTCTTGGCTGTGACCGTTTTTCCCGAGCCGGACTCTCCCACAATTGCGAGCACCTCCCCCTTTCGAACCTCCAGGCTGACATCCTTGACGGCGTGAACCGGGCCGCCGTCGGTGGCGAAAGTGACCTGGAGGTGGTCGATGTCGAGGACCGGGCGGCCGCCACCGGAATCGTGTTCGCCAGGCTGCCTGCCGGACAACGGGTCGAGGTTGACGGTCATGATGCCCCCACTTCTGTTTCAATGGCGTTGGTGTCCGCCGGCGCCGGTGGGCTGCCGCCCGTGCTCTTGCGGCCACGGAGGCGCGGATCGTTGAGGTCGTTGATGCTCTCACCCACCAGGGTCAGGCCCACCACGCTCAGCACGATGGCCAGGCCGGGGAACAGGCCGGTCCACCAGATCCCGGATGTGGTGTCGGCGAGCGCCTTGTTGAGGTCGAAGCCCCATTCCGCGGCGGAGCTGGGTTCGATACCAAACCCGAGGAACCCCAGTCCGGCAAGGGTGAGGATGGCTTCGGAAGCGTTGAGCGTGAAGATCAGCGGCAGGGTACGGGTGGCGTTCCGGTAGATGTGGCGGCTCATGATGCGGATGTTTGAGGCTCCCACCACCTTGGCGGACTCAACGAACGGCTCGGCCTTCAACCTGACGGTCTCGGCCCTGATGACGCGGAAATACTGCGGGATGAATACCAGCGTAATGGCTGTGCCTGCGGCGAAGATGCCGCCGATGAGGCTGGACTGGCCGCCGCTGATGACGATGGCCATCACGATGGCCACCAGCAGCGACGGAAAGGCGTAGACGGCGTCGGCGATTACAACCAGGATCCGGTCCAGCCACCCGCCCAGGTAGCCGCTGACCAACCCAAGCACGACACCCACAACGATGGACATGGCCACGGCGACGACGATTACCAGGATCGCCGTCTGCGCTCCCCAGACCACCCGGGATAGGACGTCGTAGCCGCCTACTGTGGTACCGAGGAGGTGCTTGCCGCCCGGTGCCTGCTGCGTGGGGAAGTTGCCGTCGGCGTCGGAAAGCTGGGAGAAGCCGTAAGGCGCGAGCAGCGGGGCGAAGAGAGCGGTCAGGATGAAAGCTCCGGTGAGGACCAGTCCGGCCACCAGCATGCCGCGCTGGAGCCCGACGCTCTTGTTGTAATGCGAAATGACGGGAAGGCGCCGGTACCAGGGGGCCCGGGGACTTTCCATGGGGACGGGTACAGCTGGGATGCTCATGGTCAGTACCTCACGCGGGGATCGATCAGCGCGGCGATGATGTCCACGATGAAGTTGGTCATGGCCACGATGATGGCGAGCAGCACCACGATGCCCTGGACGGCGACGAAGTCGCGGGCCGTGAGGTAGTTGGCCAGCTGGAAGCCCAGGCCCTTCCATTCGAACGTCTTTTCCGTCAGCACCGCGCCGCCGAGCATGACGGCTATCTGCAGGCCCATCACGGTGATGATGGGGATCAGGGCGGGCTTGTAGGCGTGCTTGGTGACCAGGCGGAATTCGCTGACTCCCCTGGACCGGCCGGCCTCCACGTAATCCCTGCCGAGGGTTCCGATCACGTTGGTCCGGACAAGGCGGAGGAAGATTCCCGCAGTCAGGAGTCCCAGTGCCACCGCGGGAAGGACAGCGTGGGCCAGGACGTCCGTAAGCGCAGCCACGTTTCCGCTGCGAAGTGCGTCCAGCCAGTAGATCCCGGTGGGCGCCTCGAGTGACGTCAGGGCGAGCTCGCTGGATGTTTTAGCCCTTCCTGCCACCGGGAGCCAGCCCAGCCAGACGGAGAAGGTGAGCTTGAGCAGCATTCCCGCGAAGAACACGGGAGTGGCGTAGCAAAGGATGGCGAAAACCCGCAGGACGGCGTCGGGTGCTTTGTCCCGGCGGTGAGCAGCGACCATTCCGAGGGGGATCCCCACCAGGAGGGCGACGAGCAGTGCGTTGATGGTCAGTTCCAGGGTGGCCGAGCCATAGGTGGTGAGCATTTCGACGACAGCCCGGTTGTCCGTGAGGGTGCGGCCGAAGTTGCCGGTGGCCAGCTGGCCGAGGTATTCGAAGTATTGGATCAGGAGGGGCCGGTCGTAGCCGGCCGCCTGGATGCGCTCCTGGAGCTGGTCCTCGGGGAGCCGGCCTCCCATCGCTGCCGTGATGGGGTCACCGGTGATCCTCATCAGGAAGAAGACCATGGTCACGAGGATGAAGATCGTAGGGAAGATCAGCAGGAACCGGATCAGGATGTACTGGCCCAGCCCCCCGCCGGAAGTTTTCTTTGTGGGCGGCAGCAGGCCGTCCGCGTCGCTCGGGGGCGCGTCGATAAGTGTTGTCATGGGTACCTAAGGTTGTGGTTGCCGGCACCGCGGCGCAGGAGTGCGGGACTGCAGCCAGCACGTTGGGGCAGGACGCCGTGCAGGCGTCCCGCCCCGCGTGCGGTCATAACCGGCCGGCGGTTGACCTACTTCGACATCACGCCAAGACGGGTCTTGAACGAGGGGTCAAGGGTTTTTTCGACTCCCTGGACATCCGTTCCCGCCACCATCACCTGGGCACCCTGCAGCAGTGGCAACGTGGACAGATCCTTGGCGATGGCTTCCTGGGCCTGGCCCAGCAGTTCACTCCGCTCCGCCTTGTCGGTGGTCACCAGCTGCTTCTTCACAATGTCCGTCACGGCGGCGTTTTCGTAGTGGTTGCCGAGGAAGTTGCCGGGGATGAAGAACGGGGTCAGGTAGTTGTCCGCGTCCGAGTAGTCCGGGAACCAGCCGAGCTGGTAGGCCGGGTAGGCGTCAGCCCGGCGTTCCTTGGTGTACGTGGTCCACTCCGTGGACTTGAGGTCCACGGTGAAGAGGCCGGACTTTTCGAGCTGTTCCTTCACGAGGGCGTACTCGTCGGCGGCGGATGTGCCGTAGCGGTCCGTGTACTGCAGTTTGAGGTCAACCACCGAGGTGATGCCGGCGTCGGCCAGGACCTTCTTGGCCTTGTCCAGGCTGGGTTTGCCGCTGCCGTCACCGTAGAGGCTCTTCAGCGGCTCCGTGGCTCCCTCGAATTCCTTGGGGACATACGAGTACACGGGAGTATAGGTGTTCTTGAAAACCTGGGAGGCGATGACATCGCGGTCAACGAGGTGCGCGACAGCCTGACGGACGGCCAGGGACTTGGCCGGATCAGCCTCCGGAGTTTTCGCGCCGAAGGGCATGGTGTCGAAGTTGAAGACGATGTAGCGGAGCTCACCGCCGGGGCCCTTGTGGACCTTGACCTTGGAGTCCTTTTCCAGGTCCGAGACGTCGGTGGCGGTGAGGATGCGGCCGGCGACGTCGATGTTGCCCTGCTGGACGTCGAGTTTCAGGTTGTTCGGGTCAGCATAGTGCTTAAGTGTGGCGCCGTCGTTGGCGGCCGCACCCAGAAGGCCCTGGTAGTCAGGGTTGGGCTTGAAGCTGATCAGCTCGTTCTTTTTGTAGCTTTCGATCGTGTACTGGCCTGCGAACGGCTTCGCGGCAACGATCGCGTCGTCGTCCATGATTTTGTCCGCGGGGAAGACTTGCTCGTCCACGATCGGTCCCGGGTTGGAGGCAAGGACGCCCGGGAACACCTGGTCGTTTCCGGCGGCGAGGGTGAAGACGACAGTGTTGGCGTCCGTCGCCTCAATCTTCTCCATGTTCGAGAGGAGCGAGGCGGGGCCGTTGGGATCGTCGATGGCCTTCACTCGGTTGAAGGAGAAGACGACGTCCGAGGAGTCGAGGGTGTTTCCGTTGGCGAACTTCAGGCCCGGCTTTAGTTTCACCGTGTACTCGGTGGGGCTGGTGAAGGACGCTGACTCGGCGATGTCGGGGCTGGCGTCGGCGGTACCGGGCTTGTAATTAAGCAGGAAGGGGTAAATCTGGTTCATCACCATGAACGAGCCGCCGTCGTACGAACCGGCTGGATCCAGCGTGACGACCTTGTCAGTGGTTCCGTAGGTGATGGCACCGCCGCCGGCCTCGCCGGTTGATGTTCCGCCGCCGCCTGAGGGGCCCGTGCAGGCCGTCAGTGCAAGTGCCGAGATACCTGCCAGCGCGATCGCGCCGTGCAGTGTCCTGTTGCTCTTCGTCATCTGTGAACTCTCTGTTCGATGAGTGCGCGCCCCGCCGACCCCTGTAGGGTGCCTCTGCTGAGGCGGGAGCGCGCTGTGCTGATGGCTAGATTCAATCAGAGAGTCAACCCCCACAAGCGCCCATTTAGTGAGTTGAGACACAAAATTTACCTGGGCCCTGTTCACTTCCCGGCGACCGGCGCAAAAAAGAACGCCGCCCCGGCGGAACGGGGCGGCGTTTGAGTCTGCCAGTGCGGTTAGAGTTCGGCTCGCTGAAGGGAGCGCGCGGCGTCGATGGTTGCCTGGCCGAGGACCCGGCTGCCCTGGTAAAGGACCACGGTCTGCCCGGGGGCCACGCCGCGGAGGGGGTTGGTCAGCCTGACCACCAACTGTCCGCCGGCAGCGTCCGGCCCGTTTTCGGGAAGTTCCATGCGGGCGGTCGCCGGGACAGGGTCCCCGTGCGCGCGGACCTGGGCGTAGCAGTCGAACTCCGCGCCGGTCTCCACCTCCGCGATAGGCAGTCCCGCCCAGGACACCTTGATGCCGCGGATCTCGTCGATGGCCAGCAGGGCCTCGGGACCGACCACCACCTTGTTTTCCTTGGGCCGGATCTCCAGGACGAACCGCGGCTTGCCGTCGGCTGCTGGAGTACCCAGTTTCAGGCCGCGGCGCTGGCCGACGGTGAAGGCGTTGGCGCCGGGATGCTCCCCGACTTTGGTGCCTGTTTCGTCCACGATGTCACCGGTGGACATATCGATCTTTTCGGCCAGCCAGCCGGCGGTGTCGCCGTCCGGGATGAAGCAGATGTCGTGGCTGTCCGGCTTGTTGGCCACCGAGAGGCCCCGCCGTTCCGCCTCTGCACGCACTTCAGCCTTCGAGGGGGTCTCGGCCAGCGGAAACATCGAGTGCTTAAGCTGCTCGTGGGTCAGGACGCCCAGGACGTAGCTTTGGTCCTTGGCCCAGTCTGCGGCACGGTGGAGTTCACGGTTGCCGTCGGCGTCCTCGATGACCTTGGCATAGTGTCCGGTGCAGACGGCGTCGAAGCCGAGGGCTATGGCCTTTTCCAGCAGCGCCGCGAACTTAATCCGTTCGTTGCAGCGCATGCACGGATTGGGCGTTCGGCCCGCAGCGTACTCGTCGATGAAGTCCTGGACAACGTCCTCTTTGAAGCGTTCGGAAAAGTCCCACACGTAGTACGGAATTCCCAGGACGTCGCAGGCGCGCCACGCGTCACGGGAGTCCTCGATGGTGCAGCAGCCCCGGCTTCCGGTGCGCAGCGTGCCGGGCATGCGGGACAGCGCCAGGTGGACCCCGACGACGTCGTGTCCCGCCTCGACGGCGCGGGCGGCTGCGACGGCGGAGTCAACTCCGCCGCTCATGGCTGCTAGAACTCGCATTTTGGCTTCCTGTTGGGGTTCTTTTCCGGCTCGTGGCCGGCGCTGCGGACCGCTTTACCGGTGCTGCCAGAAAGGTTGTTGGAAAGGCAGGCACGCTTGCGGAAACGATCTTCGCCTATCCATTCTACGGCCTGCCGGGAAGGCAATGTCAGCGGCTGCCCAAACCCTGTCGGGCTACGGTGCCGGCTGTCTGGATGGAGGACTCATGGCCGGCCATGCCTGCCTGCCGCGCCCTCGAATACGCGTCGGGAAGCGCCGCCAGCAGCGCGTCCACATCCTCATCCCGTGAGGCATGCCCCAGCGTGAAGCGTTGCGCCCCGCGCGCGGTCTCCTCATCCAGCCCCATGGCGAGCAGCACGTGCGAGGGACGCGGCACCCCCGCTGTGCAGGCTGACCCGGTGGATGACTCCACGCCCGCCAAATCCAGGAGGAACAGCAGGGAGTCGCCTTCGCAGCCGGGAAAGGTAAAGTGGGCGTTTCCCGGGAGGCGGCCGTTCCCGGCCGGGCCGCGCAAAACTGCCTCCGGCACCCGGTCCCGGACGCCGTCGATCAGGCGGTCACGAAGAGCTGCAATCCGGGCGGATTCGTGGCCGAGGCTCGCAGTGGCACTCCTGGCCGCAGCCGCGAACGCGGCGATGGAAGCGGTGTCCAGGGTGCCGGAGCGGACGTCGCGTTCCTGGCCCCCGCCATGCTGGACCGGGGTAAGTATCACCGACCTTCCCAGCAGCAGTGCACCTACTCCTACCGGTCCGCCAATTTTGTGTCCCGAGACGGACATGGCGTCCAGGCCCGAGGCCTTGAAGTCAACGGGCAACGATCCGAAGGCCTGGACCGCGTCGGAGTGGACGGGAACACCGGCCGCGTGCGCGAGTTCCACTACGCGCCCGATGGGCTGGATGGTTCCCACCTCGTTGTTGGCCCACATCACGGTCACCAGGGCAATGGTGTCCGGGTCCCGGGATAGCTCCGCTTCGAGGAAGGCCAGATCCAACACTCCCTCTGCGTCAACCGGAAGCCAGGTGACCTCCGCGCCTTCGTGCCGTTCCAGCCACTCGACGGTGTCCATCACCGCGTGGTGTTCGACGGCGGAACACAGGACGCGCCGCCGTGCCGGGTTCTCCCCCGTCCTGGACCAATAGAGGCCCTTGACGGCAAGGTTGTCCGCTTCGGTGCCGCCGGAGGTGAAGATGACTTCCGAAGGATGGGCGCCCGCCGCTGCGGCGAGGTCTTCGCGGGCATCTTCCACAGCTCTGCGCGCCCTGCGGCCGGAGCCATGAAGGGAAGACGGGTTTCCGGTACGGGCCAGCTCGCGCGTCAGGGCAGCCAGCGCCTCGGCAGAAAGTGGCGTGGTGGCTGCGTGGTCGAGGTAAACGGGCACCCTCCAATTCTAGCGACACCACGCTGGCTGGACGGCGGGGGGGCCACCATGGACGCGCGGTCATCACCCTTTACCAGCACCGACTGGTTGATCCGCATGCCGTCACCGGCGCTTTTCCCGGCCAGGCACTGGGGGCCCGCCCCGCCGTCGTCCGCTCTTCCACCCCCACTCCGATTCGTTCCAATGCCCCGCCGCCGCAGGCCGCAACCTTGACGAGTCCAGACGCAGCCCCGCCTGAATCGGAGGCCGGGAACCCTCAACACCGGGGCGATCGTTGTCAGGGCAAAGGCCGATAAGCTGGGCCCACAGGGCTGCCCGGCGGATGGCCACACCAACAGAAGGATGAGTGCTTGACCGAGAGCAGCTCCCACTATCAGGTGCTTCGCGTGGCAGTCACTGCCACGGAAAAAGAAATCAAGGTGGCCTATCGGCGTGCTGCACGCACCGCCCACCCGGACCACGGCGGGGACGCGGCCGCCTTCCGCCGCGTAACCAGCGCCTACGAAACCCTTATCGATCCCCAGCGCAGGAAAGCCTACGACCGGTCCTACGCGGCCGGCACGGCCGGGGCGAAAACGGACGCGGAGCCGCACTTTGACGCACCGCCGGCGGGCAGCAGGGCCTCCGCCACCGTCCACAGGCCGGGCGGCAGCCGCAACACCGCCGGTGACCCTCCGGTCTACGTCCCGCCCTTCGGTTCCACGGCCGACGGCGGGGTCCCCCTGATCCCGCTGTCTGAAGCCAGTCAGCAGGTCCACGGCATGCCGCGGAAGCGCGGGATCTTCGGCGCTGAAGCGCGGATCCAACGGGAAATGCGCACCGTCCAGCTGCTGACCCGCCAGGTGCTGCCCGCCATCCCGGCGGCGCGTCTTATCAACGGGCTCCAGTCACCGGCGGACAACAGCCACATCGACCACGCCGTGCTGTCCGGCTACCGGCTGGCGCTGATTGGCTCCATGCTTTTGCCCAAGGGCGCCTATGCCTGGGACGGCAGGACTTTGAACCATGGCGGACGCTCGGTAGCCCCGCCGCAACTGGCACACGTTGTATGGGCCATGCAGGACATCTTCCCGGAACTCAATGTCACCGGCTGGACTGTTGTGCACAGCCCGGGAGGAAACCTGCACGAGCCGGTGATCGACCAGCACCGCCGCTCAGCCGGCGCACTGGAGACGGTCAGGATCGTTAACGCAGCCGGAATGGTGCGGGGCCTGAAGGAGTTCCTGGCGTCCGGGCCGGCTCCCAACACTGTCAACGTGCCGGTACTGGCCAGGCTGCTGCGCGGCATGCACTGACCGCGTTGACTAGGATGGGACCGTGTTCCGCATCCTCTTCCACGCCCCCGAAATTCCCGGCAACACCGGCAACGCCATCCGCCTGGCCGCCATCACCGGCGCCGAACTGCACCTGGTGGAGCCCTTGGGCTTCGACTTTTCGGATGCGAAACTCCGCCGGGCCGGCCTGGATTACCACGACCTCGCCGTCGTCACCGTGCACGGGACCATCGAGGAGGCCTGGCAGCATCTCCAGCCGGAGCGCGTCTATGCCTTTACCTCTGACGGAAGTGCCAGCTACACGGACATCGCCTACGAGCCCGGCGACGTCCTGATGTTCGGCCGGGAATCGGTGGGCCTGCCGCCGGAATTGAAAACCGATCCGCACGTCACCTCCACCGTGCGGCTGCCCATGCTGCCGGCGCTGCGCTCGCTGAACCTTGCCAACGCCGCCTCCATTGCCGTGTACGAAGCCTGGCGCCAGCAGGGCTTTGCCGGGGCGCGGCTCTGACGCCACGGGACCTGGCCCAGAGCGGCCGTACCGTTTGCCGTTCCGCAGGAACTGCCAGCCAAACAATTCCGGGTCCCGGCCCATCCACCACCGCCGCCGTACCGAATCCCTTTTGATTACAGTCCACAGTGATGAAGGAGCGGCAGGTGACACTTCTCCGGGCCGATTCCAGGAGATCCCGCCGCATCCCCGGTGGGAGCGCAGAGGATCCGTCCCTTGGAGACTTATGCTTGTCAGTGATGGAAACTCCCAACGCACCTCATTCGGAGGCTCCGGCCACGGTGACAGACCCACCGGCCGACGCCAGCCACCGCCTCGCTGCGCTGCTGGAGCAGATAGGCCAGGGCGACCGTGCAGCATTCGCGGAGTTCTACCAGCTGACGTCCCGCCGCGTGTACGGCATGGCGCGCAGGGTCCTGATAGATGCCGAACTCAGCGAGGACACCACGCAGGAAGTGTTCCTTCAGGTCTGGCAGAATGCGGCGAAGTTCGACAGGGCTGCCGGCACCCCGCTCTCCTGGCTCATGACCATCTCGCATCGGCGTGCAGTGGACAAAGTCCGGTCAGCACAATCGGCCACTGACCGCGAAGCCCGTTACGGTGCCAGTACCCAGGACGTCGACCACGACAGTGTGTCCGACGAGGTGGACAGCAGGCTCGAAGCGCAGGCCGTGGTTCGGTGCCTGGGCACGCTGACCGAGACGCAACAGGAATCGGTCCGCCTCGCCTACTACGGAGGCCTGACCTACCGCGAAGTCGCAGAACGCTTGAATACCGCAGTTCCCACCATAAAGTCCCGCATCCGCGACGGACTGATCCGCTTGAAGACCTGTTTGGGGGTGAGTTGAGATGACCGAAATGAATAGTGGACACAATGGCCGACCCGGCGCCTTCGGCGACACCGTTGCCGCCGACCTCGCTTCGGGCCGCGCTGTTGACCTCGCCGAGCTGTATGCGCTGGATGCGGTAACGGACGGGGAACGCCGGGCCATAGAGCAGTACATGTCAACGGCACTGGCAGCGGAACGGGACTCCTTCTACGAACGTGTCAACCAATCCAGGGAAACACTCTCCCGGACTTTCGCGGCGGAGGAAGAGCCCCCCGCGGACCTTTTCCACCGGATCGTCGCCCAACTGCCGGCCCAGAGCCCGCCGGCAGACGCGCGCCCGGACACCGGTGCAGCGCCGTCCCCTGATTCCGCCGTGTCAGCCGGGGCCGGCGCTCAAGCGGGCGCACAGGGCTCTGGTGATGAACTCGCCAAGGCGCGGCAGCGCCGGGAGGAACGGCGCCGTCCGGCCGGTGCCCGGCGCTGGTTTGCCGGAATCGCGGCGGCAGCAGCGCTGGCGCTGGGTGGAGTGGGCGTCGGGTCTTACATCGCCGACCAAAATGACCCCCTGAAGCAGGTGGTCCGGGCAGGAGACCTCCGGGAAGCTTCGGTGGACGTGGCCGGGGGCGGTACTGCCACCGTCCAGGTCTCGTCGTCCCGGGACGCCGCGGTGGTGAGGATGAAAGACGTTCCTGCCCCGCCCGAGGGCAAGGTTTACCAGATGTGGCTGATCCCCAAGGACGGTTCAGCTCCAGTCTCACAGGGGCTCATGGATGCGGAGGCACTGTCCAAGCCTGCTGTCGTGGAGGGGATTGCCTCTGCCGCCGCTCTCGGGATCACCGTGGAGCCTGCCGGCGGATCCAAGTCCCCCACTCTTCCCACGGTTGCTGCCGCACGCCTGGACGCGTAGCACCGGCTGAGCGCGCAAAAACGCCCCGCGGCTTCCGATAACGAAAGCCGCGTGGCGTTTTTCGTGGCCTGCGGACGCTAGAAACCGGCGATCGTTCCGGGTCCGTTGACAGCAACAACGTGAAACGCTTCGGCGCTGTGTCCTTCGGGAAATCCGGCCCGCGCAGCATTCACCTGCATCCCCTGGCGGACTGCTGATTCCATGGCCTCGACATCCGGGTGCTGGCTTACGTGGACATGGATGGCCTTCAGCTTTGCCTCCACGTGCGCGGTGACGTCAACGAAATGATTTTCCCGTTCGTCCGGGCCGGCGTACAGCCAAAGCCACGGCAGCTTGTACGCCTCCAGCCCGGCCCCGGCAAGTTCCGGGTATGCGAACGGATTTTCCACGGCGGGGTACACGGCGCGGGTCACGGCCTCCCCTACGGCAAGGTGGTCAGGGTGGCTCTTCTGGAGCCGCCGCCAGTTCCGTTCCGGATGCATGGAAAGAACGACGTCGGGCCGCAGTTCGCGGATGAGCTTCACCACGCCCTGCATTACCTCATGCGAAGGCTCGAGGTAGCCGTCGCGCTGATGCAGGTAGTGGATATCGGACACCCCCACCAGTTCTGCGGCACGGCGCTGCTCGGCGTCGCGCATGGCAATGATGTTTGCGCGGTGGGCCGGATCGAAACCACCGGCGTCACCGTCGGTCATGATGCAGTAGCTGACGTGGACACCAGCCGCCGTCCAGGCCGCAATGGTACCCGCGGCGCCGAAGTCAATGTCGTCCGGGTGCGCCGCAAAACAGAGCACCCGCCCAACCCGGTCCGTGGCCGGGTCGAACGGGCTCTCGAAGGGCGCAGCGAAGGCAGCCAATAATCAGCCTTTTCGCTTCTTGATCTCTGCCGTCGCCTGCGGAAGGACGTCGAAGAGGTCGCCGACGATGCCGAAATCCGCGATCTCGAACACCGGTGATTCGGCGTCCTTATTCACCGCAATTATCACCTTTGCCGTCTGCATGCCGGCTTTCTGCTGGATCGCACCGGAAATGCCGGCAGAAATGTACAGCTGCGGCGAAACGGTCTTGCCGGTCTGCCCCACCTGGGCATCGTGGCTGATCCAGCCGGCGTCTGTGGCTGCACGTGAGGCTCCCACGGCCGCTCCCAGTGCGTCTGCCAGTTCTTCGACGGGACCGAAGTCGCCGTCGAGGCCACGCCCGCCGGCCACCACGATGCGGGCGTCCGTCAGGTCCGGGCGGCCGCTGGCAACCTTCTGCTCACGGGCTGTAATCCGGGCTGCCGCCTCAGCGCTTCCAACCGGAACGTCGACCGTAAGGGTTTCCGGCGCACTGGGTGCGGCGGCCGGCTCCGGAACAATGTTGTTGGCCTTGATGGTCAGCACGGACACGGGCGTGGTGGCCTTGCACGACGTGTTGTAGGAGCCGGCAAGGACGGATTTGTGGGCTGTCCCGTCGGCATCCACGCCCACGACGTCGGTAATGACACCGGCAGCGAGGCGGATGCCCAGCCGGGCGGCGATTTCTTTGCCTTCCGGGGAATTGTCGAGCAGCACGATGGTGGCCCCGGTGCTTTGGGCTGCGGCCGCAAGGTAGGCAGCCTTGGGCGCCACCAGGTAGTCGTCCAGGTCCTGCACAGAGGGGCGAAGGACAGCGCTGACACCATACTCCGCAAACGCAGCTGACACTTCCTGGTGCAGTTCCCCGTTAAGGGCAACAACGCTTTCGCCAAGGGAACGTGCCAGGGTGAGCAGTTCAAGGCTGCTCTTCTTGAGCCCGGCGCCGGGGTTGTCTATGAAAACAAGTACTTTTGCCATGTTGGTGTTCCCTCTTAGAGCAGCTTCTGGGCGGCCAGGAAGTCAACCAGCTTGATGCCGGCGTCGCCTTCGTCGGTGATGATGGTGCCGGCGGTGCGCGGTGGCCGCTCCTCGGCGTTGGTCACAGTGGTCCAGGAACCGGCGTGCCCCACCTGGGCAGGATCGACTCCGACGTCGGTGAGGGACAGGGTGGTGATGGTCTTGCGCTTGGCGGCGATGATGCCCTTGAAGTTGGGGTAGCGCGGCTCGTTGATCTGGTCGGTCACTGAGACCAGCGCGGGGAGGTCGGCCTCCACCGTCTCGGAACTCATGTCCGCATCGCGCCGGGCCACGAGCCGTCCGCCGTCCACGTCCAAGGACGAGGCGAACGTGACCTGGGGAAGGTTGAGGCGTTCAGCCAGCTGCGCCGGTACCAGGGAGGTCTCGCCATCGGTCGAGGCCATACCGGTGATGATCAGGTCCACCGGGGCGTCCTGGCCCAGGTACCGGACGGCTGCGGAAAGCGCCAGCGATGTAGCGGCTGCGTCCGAGCCCGCCAGGGCGGGGTCCGACAGGTGCACGCCCTCGGTTGCACCCATCTGCAGGGACTTCTTGACCGAGTTCACCGCACCGGCGGGACCCATGCTGAGGGCGATGACCTGGTTGCCTGCCTTGCTGCCACCGCGCGCCTCGGCCAGCTGCAGGGCGGCCTCCAGCGCATACTCGTCCAGTTCGGACAAAATGCTTTCGTCACGGTCCGTCGTGTACCCCTCCCCGTTGAGGTGACGGTCGAACTGGGCGTCCGGTACATGCTTGACCAGGACGATGATCTTCAATGTCTTCTCCACTGTATCGACAGCAGCCTTCCATGCTTGTGGACAGCCAGCCGGGTGAGGTCATGGCCGCGGAATGCCCGGCGTACGGGTAGGTCCTAGCTAACCACATAGGCGCGCCCGCGCGCCGACTTCCGTTAACGCCTGTGTCAGGGCCATCAGCTTTTCCGCTGGTGTTCCCAAATGACGACGGCGACGTCCCCGCCGAAGTGGGGACACCGCCGTCGAGCCTTCCTTGGTCTCCTGTCCTTGCTGCAAGCGCGGTGCTAGCTGGCTGCGGCCCCCAGGGTGACATCCAGGGTTTGCTCTGCACCGTTGCGCAGGACGGAGATCCTGACCTTTGCACCAGCAGGCTGTTCGCGTACGGCTGCCGTCAACTGCTCCGGTTCACCGATGGCGAGATCGTTGAACTTGGTGATGACGTCGCCCACTTTGATTCCGGCTTTGGCCGCAGCCGAATCGGGCTCAAGGGTGGCGACATCCGCGCCGACGGAGAAACCCGAACCGTTGCTGGAGGCGGGCTTTTCTTTGACGCTGACGCCCAGCTGCCCATGTGACGCCTTCCCGGTATCGATGATCTCCTGCGCAACCCGTTTGGCGTGGTTGATGGGGATGCTGAAGCCCACACCGATGTTGCCGCTGGAGGAGGACAGTGAGTCAGATCCGGCCGAGGCGATGGCCACGTTGACGCCGATGATCTCGCCGCTGCTGTTGACCAGGGCACCGCCTGAGTTGCCGGGGTTGATGGCGGCATCGGTCTGGATCACGTTGATGGAGATGTCGTTCTGGGCCGTCGGTTGCTGGCTCTGGCCGCCCCCCGGGGGTGCAAACTGGAACCCGCCCTCGTCGTCGCCCTCGGCGCTGTCTCCCTCTTCCGGGGCTGCAGCAGAGGCGACACTGATGGTCCTGTTGAGCGTGGAGACAATACCGTCAGTCACCGTGCCCGTCAGACCCAGCGGTGAGCCGATGGCAATGGCAGTGTCGCCGACGTTGAGCTTCCCCGAGTCGCCCAGCGTGGCAGGTGTAAGGCCGGAGGCGTTATCCACTTTGATAACGGCGAGGTCTGACAAAGGGTCGGTGCCGACCAGTTTGGCAGTAAGAACCCTGCCATCGCTGGTCCGGACTTCGAGGGCGGCGTTGGCCGACTGGCCATCCAGAGTGACCACGTGCGTATTAGTGAGGACATGGCCCTGGTCGTCCAGAATGATGCCGGAACCCGTGCCCCCCGCGCCGCCGCTTGAAGCGCTGATGGTCACCACACTGGGCGAGGCCTTCAATGCGGCCGCCGTTATGGCGTTCACGTCATCCTGGTTGTTGACGATGACGGTTCCGGGCTGGCTGTTGCTGCTGGTGGCAGCCGTGGAACCGGAGTTGTCAAAGAATTCACCGGCGCCAACGGTTGCTACTCCCCCGCCCACCAGGCCTGCAGCCAGGATGCTAGCCACCAAGGTGCCGACGCCAAAAGACGCCTTCCTGCGCGGAGCGTCCTTCGGGTTTGGAACCATGCCTCCATAACCGCCGGGTGCGGTGTACTGGGCGTTGTGCTGGCCCTGGCCGTAGTAGCCGTCGTGGGTTTGGGACCCCGGGGCTTCGTGGTGCGCTGACTGGTCCGGGCTTGTCTGCTCTGCAGCGGGCTGTCCGTAGAACGGCTGGCGCTGGAGAGACGGCTGGCGCTGCGGGTAGGCCGGGCGCGCTCCCGGAAGTTCCTCGGTGGGGTTCCCGCGGCTTGAGGCTACTGCGTCATCCGCACCCGGAACCTGCCCGGCGCTGCGCCCGGCGTCGGCGGTGGGCTGCTGCCAGGGATCCTGGCCGCCCGGTCCGCGGCCCTCAGGAGACACGCCGGGGGTTTGGTTCTCAGTCATGGGACTTCCTTTCATCCTCGTCTGAATTAACTATGGACTCCCTGCCTGTAACAAGCTCGGATGTTTGCTGAGAGCTTGCTGGAGTTCCTATGCCTGTTCCCACGGTTTCCGACCGTTTCGCTGGTGGCATATTCGGCTCAATGGACGGCCTGTGGGGTGCACCATAGAATCAAGATGATTGCCACAGCGACCTGCGGCTACACACATGCGTGGGGGCGCTGCTGCATTCTGAGACGACCGGTTCGTCCCGAATCGGTGTCAGGCGTGCTGAAGGGTTGCACATGCGGTCAAAGTTCATACGTATTCTCGCCGTGATCGGCCTTACCGGGCTGCTGGCAGTGCCTGCCGGTGCGGCCTCGGCTGAGCCGCCGGTCACCATTCCGTCCGGAACAAACGTCGTTGACAACGCCAATGTCCTTGGCGGCCGCAAGGGCGAGGTTCAGGAAGCCGTACAAAAGCTTCTGAAGGACCACAAGTACAACCTCTACGTTGTCACGGTTAGGTCCTTCGAGAACCCGGCCGATCCTGCCGCCTGGGGACAGGAAGTAGCCAAGGCAAAAGGCATGGGCCGTGCTGATGTCATTCTCGCCATAGCAACAGATCAGGGGCGGTATTACTTCGCCCCGAACTCGGCGAGCTCCATCTACTCGAAGCGCTCCAACATCTCGCAGAACGCCATTGCCGCCAACCTCGGTGCCGGAAAGCGTGATTTCGCGCAGGCAGCCATCGACACTGCTGCGGCAGTCGGCGATGCAGCCGGCGGCGGCAGCGGCAACGTCCCCTCGGGTGACGGTGCCGGCGCAGCTGTCCTGGTAGGAACAGGAGTCGTGGCTGCTGGCGGTGCCGGCGCGTACCTGTACTTCCGCAACAAGCGCAGGAAAGCTGCCACTCAGGCGTCCAGCGCGAGCTACGGTCCGCAGGGTGCCGAAGTTGATCCGTTGGCGTCACACACCATCGAGGAGCTGCGCCGCAAGAGCGGCTCCCTCCTCATCGAGGCCGACGACGCCATCAAGTCCAGCGAGCAGGAACTCATGTTCGCCCAGGCGCAGTACGGCGACTCCGCCGTCGGCAACTTCACCAAGGCACTCGAAGAAGCCAAGGGCCACATGACCGAATCGTTCAAGCTGCAGCAGCAGTTGGACGACCACATTCCTGACACCGAAGAGCAGCAGCGCGCCTGGCTCGGCGAAATCATCCGCCGGTCTGAGGCGGCACTGGCGTCACTCCAGGAGCAGAAGGCAGACTTCGATTCCCTCCGGGAGCTGGAAAAGAACGCCCCCCGCGCACTCGCAGCCGTTAACGCCGGAGCCCAGGAAGCTGACGCGAAAATCTCCAGCGCCGAACAGTCCCTCACCGCGCTTCGGAGCAAGTATGCCGAGACCGCGCTGGCACAGGTTTCGGACAACATCCTGCAGGCGAAGGAACGGCTGGCTTTCGTTCAGAACGCTTCCGCCACTGCAGAACAGAAACTGGGTGAAGGTGAAGGAAGCCTCGCCGCCGTAGCAGTCCGCGCCGCGGAGGAGAGCCTGCACCAGACGAACGTCCTCCTCGACGCGATCTCCAAGCGCTCGTCCAGCCTGGATGAGGCCCGCAGCAGCCTGGACTCGGCAGTAGTGGACACGTCCCACGACCTCGCGCAGGCAAGGGCAATGATCCAGTCAGGAACCCGTTCGGAGCTTGCCGGCCCAGTGGCCGCCGTGGAAGCGGCACTGGCCCAGGTGAAGGCTGAAATCCAGGGCGGAAAGATCGACCCCATCGCCACACTGCAGCGGGTAGAGACGGCCCACCAGTCACTCGACCAGGCGCTCAGCGGTGTCCGGGACCAGCAGGAACAGGCCCGCCGGGCCCAGGCGTCGCTCCAGCAGACCATCATGTCTGCCCAGGCCCAGATCAGCGCCACCTCCGACTACATCACCGCCCGGCGCGGTGGCGTGGGAACGGAAGCCCGCACGCGGCTGGCGGAGTCGCAGCGGAACCTGGATTACGCGCTGTCCATCGCGCGCACCGATCCGGTAACCGCCCTGACGTACGCCCAGCAGGCCCACGCCCTGGCTGCCCAGGCGGCCCAGCTGGCCCAGGCGGATGTCGACCACTTCGATGGCTACGCGAACCAGGGCTACGGCCGCGGCGGCATGTTCGGCGGAGGAGGCGGCGGCGGACTCGGCGGTGCCATCCTCGGCGGCATCCTGATCAACTCCATCCTCAACGGCGGCGGTGGCGGCGGCTGGGGCGGCGGCCACAGTGACGGCGGCGGCTGGGGCGGCGGAGACTTTGGCGGTGGCGATTTTGGCGGCGGGGACTTCGGCGGAGGCGACTCCGGAAGCTTCTGAGAGCTGCAACCCACTCCCGGCCGGAACCACACGGCTGACCGATCTGTACCAACACAACTGTTCACTGATTTCAGTGCTCACCACAGAGCAGGACGAAAGGTAACACCATGGTTAAACAGTCCATTTTCGGCCGTATCGCACAGCTGGCAAAGGCAAACATCAACACTTTGCTGGACAATGCTGAGGATCCGCAGAAGATGCTGGACCAGATGGTCCGGGACTACACCAACAACATCGCCGAGGCAGAGTCCGCCGTGGCGCAGACCATCGGCAACCTTCGCATGCTCGAGGACGACTACAACGAGGACGTCAAGAACTCGCGCGACTGGGGCAACAAGGCCCTCGCCGCGTCGCGCAAGGCCGACGAGTACCGCGCCAGCGGAAATCCGGCTGATGCGGAGAAGTTTGACAACCTCGCCAAAGTTGCACTGCAGCGCCAGATCGCCGCGGAGAACGAGGCCAAGGGGGCCGAACCGAGCATTGCTTCCCAGCGCGAAGTGGTGGACAAGCTCAAGACCGGCCTGGACCAGATGAAGGGCAAGCTCAACCAGCTGACCAGCAAGCGCAACGAACTGGTGGCCCGTTCCAAGACGGCGGCCGCGCAGTCGCAGGTGCACGATGCCATCAAGAGCATCGACATCATGGATCCCACCAGCGAAGTGGGCCGCTTCGAAGAGAAGATCCGCCGCGAAGAGGCCAAGGTCCGCGGACAGCAGGAGCTCACCGAGTCCAGCCTGGACGCCCAGTTCAACCAGCTTGAGGACCTCGGCGAGCAGGTGGAAATTGAAGCACGCCTTGCCGCGCTGAAGTCCGGTGGCACAGCCAAGCCTGCCATTGGTGCGGGTGCCGGCGGTTCAGCGGGTTCTGAGTCCACCGTGAACGAAGCTGATTTCGACAAGCTCTGACGGCTGGCAGGGATTTTCCCTGATGGCGAGTAAGGCCGGGGTCACCACCCCGGCCTTACTTATGCCCGTTTGTGTACCGTGGTGGCATGGCTTCCTCCAATGCAACTTCCATCGTCTGGCTGCGCGACGATCTCCGCCTGGACGATAACCCGGCACTGACCGAAGCGGCGGCGCTGGGTTTGCCTGTGACCGTTGTCTTTATTCACGACGAGGAGTCAGCGGGGATCCGGCCCCTGGGCGGAGCAAGCCGGTGGTGGCTGCACCATTCGCTCTCCGCGCTGGCAACCTCGTTGGAGCAGGCAGGGTCACGGCTCCTCCTTCGCCGGGGACCTGCGGCCACCGTTCTCCGGGAACTGGCTGCCGAGACGGCCGCTGCCCACCTGTTGTGGAACCGGCGCTACGGACTGCCGGAGCGCACGGTGGATGCCGCCGTGGAGAAGTGGGCCAGGGACAACGGCGTTTCATCATCGAGCTGCCAGGCGAACCTCCTCTTCGAACCTTGGACTATCCGCACCGGCGGCGGCGGACCCTACAAAGTGTTCACGCCCTTTTGGCGGGCCTGCCTCGCTGCAGGGGACATCAGGGAGCCGCACGGTGCACCGGACCAGCTTCCCCCTCCCGCCCCAGGCCCGGGAGGGGGACTTCCTGCCGGAGAAGATCTCCACAGCTGGCACCTCCTGCCGCACTCCCCCGACTGGAGCGGGGGCCTGGCCGACACTTGGGAACCGGGAGAGGACGGTGCCCGGCGCCGTCTGGAAGACTTTCTGGACGGACCGGCGGAAGACTACGCGACGGGCCGGAACGTGCCCGCAGTCGAAGGAACCAGCCGCCTTTCCCCGCACCTGCGCTTCGGCGAGATCAGCCCCTTCCGGGTGTGGCGGGAAATCCGGCAGCGGTTCCCCCGCAAGGTGCCGGCCGACGTCGGGATCTTCCAGTCCGAGCTCGGCTGGCGGGAATTCTGCTGGCATCTTCTGGATACCAACCCCAACCTGGCCACCCGCAACTACCGGCCGGAGTTTGACCGCTTTGAGTGGCAGTCACTCAGCAGCGGCGAACTGAAGGCCTGGCAGCAGGGCCGCACCGGCTACCCCCTGGTGGACGCGGGGATGCGGCAGTTGTGGCAGACCGGTTGGATGCACAACCGCGTGCGCATGGCGACGGCGTCCTTCCTGGTCAAGAACCTGCTGGCCGACTGGCGCATTGGTGAGCAGTGGTTTTGGGACACCCTTGTTGATGCTGACGCCGCAAGCAACCCCGCCAACTGGCAGTGGGTAGCAGGTTCCGGAGCGGACGCATCCCCCTACTTCCGCATCTTTAACCCTGTAACGCAAAGCAAGAAGTTCGATCCGGCTGGGCGGTACCTGCGCCAATTCGTCCCTGAACTCGCCCGCCTTGACGGCAAGACCATCCACGAGCCGTGGAAAGCCGACAACGTGCCGGGTTACCCGAAGCCCCTGGTCGGGCTGCCTGAGTCGCGCGGAAGGGCCCTGGAGACCTACAGCCGACTCAAGGACTGAGGGACCCGCGAGCGGGACGGATGCCGGCCGGCAGGTACTACCGGCTGACCTTGCCCATCAGGGACGCAATCGGCCGCAGGAAGATGGGGCGGGCCAGGAACCAGGCCGCGGTCATGACCACCAACGAGGCGAGGAAGACCCAGAACCCGAACCAGCCGTCGTCGTCCCTCACACCGTACATATGGTTGAGGTTCCGCAGCGCCCCAGTGGCGAGCACCAGGAAAACGTGCACCACGATGAAGGCGACAAAGTAGATCATCACCGGGAAGTGGACGGCCCGCGCCCATTCGATGGGGTAGGCCTTATTGAGGCCGGCAGACTTCTTGGGCCAGGCTGAGGACATGCGCAGGCCAGTGATGAATGCCAGCGGCGCCGCGATGAACACGGTAACGAAGTAGGAGAGCAATTGAAGGGCGTTGTAGTTCACCCAGCCGTTCTCGGTGGGCCAGTTCAGCGAGGCGTACTGAAGGGCGGCTGAAAGCGCGTTCGGGAAGATATCCCAGCTGGTGGGAACGATCCGCATCCACTGCCCCGTGGCGAACAGCAGCACCGCGAAGACCAGGCCGTTGAGGATCCAGAGTGCATCCAGGGTGAGGTGGAACCACAGTTCAAGGCTGATCTTGGTGGGCGGGTTCTTGGTCTTGATGAATCCCTTGTTGTTGCGCGTCCAGTGACCACTGGGGCGCGTTGTGGTTCGTACCTGCCATCCAGTGCGGATAATCAACAGCAGGAAGAAAGCATTCAGGAAGTGCTGCCAGGCAAGCCAGGCCGGGAATCCCTCCGGGGCTTCTGCCGGCAGCTCAGAATGGCCCGGATAGTTTGCTACGAATGAAGCAACGGCGGGCAGGCCCATCAGCCACTTGGCGATCAACACCACGAGGACCAGCACCGCGAGGACCGCGGGGACACCCCAGTAGAGTCGGGACCGCTTGCCCGCGGCAGTGCCGGGCCTTTTCGTGGGTGTGGACATCGAGCAACATTCCTCTCGAGAATGACTGGCGAAGTGCTCACAATCTGTGAGGCTCTGCGAAAGAGAATACTAGGAACTAACCACATGTAAGGAAAAAGAAGGCCCCGCCCGGCTTGTCTGCCGGTCGGGGCCTTCTTATAGTTGCGGGGACAGGATTTGAACCTGTGACCTCTGGGTTATGAGCCCAGCGAGCTACCGAACTGCTCCACCCCGCGTCGCTGAAACAACACTACCCTACTTCGGCGGCAGGTTTTTACACGATCCATAGTGGCGGCCTAACTCCAGACCCGGGAGTGACGCTGTCCCGC
Source organism: Arthrobacter sp. K41 (assembly GCF_059089645.1). NCBI lineage: Bacteria > Bacillati > Actinomycetota > Actinomycetes > Micrococcales > Micrococcaceae > Arthrobacter > Arthrobacter sp. K41. The sequence continues at coordinate 64,758 of NZ_JBNHEW010000005.1, forward strand.
AGGCGCAGCGTCCGGGCTGGCGGCTTAAACCAGGAAGTCCCGGACACTGTTTCCAGTGTCCGGGACTTCCGTCAGTTGCGGGGACAGGATTTGAACCTGTGACCTCTGGGTTATGAGCCCAGCGAGCTACCGAACTGCTCCACCCCGCGTCGCAAGAACTACTTTACCGGCCGGTGAACACCAGGCCAAATCGCGGGGGCGTGATCTCCGTCTCGCCGGTCCGTCGCCCGCTCCGGAGGGAGCGGGCGACGGTGGCGACGTGCTGGTCAGCTGCCGGTCAGCAGGCCGATGGCCGGCCAGCTGCCGGGTGGTCAGCTGGTGGGCGAAGGCGTGGCCTCGGGCGTCGCGGTGGAAGCTGGAGCCGGAGTTGCCTCGGGAGCGGCAACCGGAATCTTGCCCTCCGCATCCACCGCCCTTTGGAGGGCAGCTGCAATGCGCTTCTGCGCTTCACCATAGGCTGCGAAGTCACCGGCTGACAATGCGGCCTGGCCTGCCTGGATGGCAGCGTTTGCCTCGTCCAGCGCTGCCCTCAGCTCGGCCTTGGCATCTGCGCCCGCCGGGGTGGCCGGAGCCGCCGGATCCGCGGGCGTCTGGCCGTTGTTGTCGGAGTCACCGGCAGCAGCCCCCGAGTCGCCGCCGAAGAGCTGCTTAAGCGCTTCGTCGAGGGTTGGGGCGAAGCCGACCTTGTCACCAAAGGCCACAAGGACACGCTGCAGCGTCGGGTAGGACGTCTCACCGGTGGACTTGAGGTAAACCGGCTGGACGTAAAGGATGCCGCCGCCCACCGGAAGTGTGAGCAGGTTGCCGTTCAGCACGTCTGAAGCACCTTGGCGGAGCAGGTTCAGGGCCTGCGAAACGGTGGGGTCAGAGTTGAACTTGTTCTGTGCCTGGCCCGGCCCGGGAACCTGGATCTCCGGCGGGATCTGCAGCAGCCGCAGCTTGCCATAGCTCTCAGCTCTAACACCCGCCTGGTTGCCGGCGTCGGAGTCAGCTGCGAGGAAGCCGTAGAGAACGTTGCGGGCGTTGCCGTTGACGATCTGCGGAATGAACGATGACGTCAGCTGGAAGGCCGGCTTCTCCTGGTCCGGCATCTGCAGGGACATGTAGAACGGCGGTTGCTTGACGTCGGTGTCCACTGTGGGATCCGCGGGGACACTCCAGGCGTCGTTGGTCTTGTAGAAGCTGGACGGATCCGTGACGTGGTACTCCCCCAGCAGCTGGCGCTGGACCTTGAACAGGTCCTCCGGGTACCGGACGTGGCTCATGACATCGCCGGACATTTCCGAGAACGGTTTCAGCGACGTGGGGAAGACCTTCTGCCAGGACTTCAGCAGCGGATCCTGGTCGTCCCAGGCGTACAGGGTGACTGACCCGTCGTAGGCATCAACCGTGGCCTTCACCGAGTTGCGGATGTAGTTGACCGTGCTGTTGGGCAGGGCGACCGCACGCCCGGACGTGGTCTGGGAGTCAGCAGTGGCGTCCGACAATTGCTCCTGCTGGGAGTACGGGTAGTACTGGCTGGTGGTGTAGCCGTCCACGATCCACTTGACCCGGCCGTCCACCACGGCCGGGTAAGCGTTGCCGTCAACCGTCAGGTATGGGGCAACCTTCTCCACGCGTTCACGGGGGTTGCGTTCGTACAGGATCTGCGACTCCGGGTTAACACCGTCCGACAGCAGCAGATCGGAGGACTGGAACTTGATGGAGTACAGCACCCTGTTGAAGAACGTGCCGACGTTGGGCCCGCCGTTGCCTTCGAAGGTGTACTGGGTCTCCCCCTCGCCTGACGGCCTGTCCTGCTCGCGGGCCGGGGCACCGTCCGGTGCACCAACAATGGAATAGTCCGGCGAGGACTCGCCGAAGTAGATCCGGGGCTGGTAGCTCGAGTCATCGCCGAGGACGCCGGTTGAGGGAATGCCCGACTGGAGGAACTCCGGCTTGCCGTCGACTGTGAACTTGTTGCCCTTGGCCGCCACCACACCGTAGCCGTGGGTGTACACAACGTGCTGGTTGAGCCAGCCCTGCTGGTTGGTTGCCACGTTGGTGGGGTTCAGCTCCCGGACAGCGATCACGGTGTCCTGGATTTTGCCGTCCACTTCGTAGCGGTCCACGTTCAGCGCTTCCGGGAACTGGTAATAGGGGCGGTACTGCTCCAGCTGGGAGAACGCGTCAGAGATCAGGTTCGGGTCCAGCAGGCGGATGTTGGCGGTCGTCTGGGCATCCGGCGCCAGCGCTCCTGTAGTGGCCGTGTTGGTGGCGTCGTACCGGTCAACTTGAATTTTATCCAGGCCATAGGCGGCACGGGTGTTTTCAATGTTGCGCTGGATAAATTCCTTTTCCAGCGTCTCTTCGGAGGGGCGCACCTGGAACTGCTGGATCACCCAGGGATAGACGCCGCCGGCCAGGATGGAGGTAATGACCAGCATTGCGGTTCCGATGACGGGCAGGCGCCAGCGGCCGATCACCGCAGCCACAACGAACAAAACGGCAACCAGCAGAGCTGCCACGGCGAGGATCGCCTTCGTGGGGATGACCGCGTTGACGTCCGTGTACAGGGCACCAGCCCAGCGTCCGTTGTTGCCCTGCACTGCAGAGTAGCGGTCCAGCCAGAAGTTGATGCCCAGCAGCACCAGGAAAGCGGCGCCGGTGACGGCGATGTGGATCTGCGCCGCGCGGCTGGTGAAGACCCCCCGCTCCATGAGCCGGATGCTGCCGTAGAGGTAGTGCGTCAGGATGCCTGCGATACCGGCGATCACCACCACGCTGATCAGGAAACCGGTAACGAAACCGAGGAACGGCAGCGTCATGAGGTAGAAGCTGATGTCCAGGCCGAACTCCGGGTCCTGTTTGCCGAACTGTTCCTGGTTGAAGAACAGGAGGACCTTCTGCCACTGGCTCGCCGCGGCGCTGCCGGCAAAAAGGCCGAAGAGGACGGGCAGGCCCACCATGACTACCCGGCGGACGGGTTCGAGCTGCGCCTGGTAGCGGTTGAGGTTGTCGCGGATTTCGGAGTCGGGGGCGTACACCGGCCGGGACTGGTAGGCGATCCGGATGGCGAAGAAGACAGCAAGGAACAACACCGCGAAGCCGGCGGCGAAGATCGCGATCCGGGCCAGGTTCTCGGTAACGAACACTTCGATGAAGCCAAGCTGCCGGTACCAGAGGACATCGGTCCAAACATTGGCAAAGAAGATGAAGCCCACTACCACCAGGGCGACAACGATCAGGGTGGGCGTCAACGCCCCGCGTCTTGAAGGGGGTTTACCTGTGGACATGGTGCTGGCGGGACGGGACAAACTCGGTACCTCATAGCTGGTCGTCAGTTATTCGAAACGTGCGTGCGAGCGACGTACGTACCGGTCAAACGCTGGTTTCGTCCGTCTTAAGTGCCACGAGTGGCGGTAAAGCTTAGTTCCTGCCCAGTCTAGTTCGTCGTGCAGCCCGGAAGGCCGGATGTGTCCCCGCCGGAACCGGCAAGCTCGACGGCGCGGCGGGCCTCCGCAAGGCTCTCCACCTTGACCGCTTGCAGGCCGTCAGGAACATGGCCCACCACGTCACCGCAGTTGGCAGCCGGGGCGAGGAACAGGGTGGCTCCTGCTGCCCTTGCGCCCTGCATCTTCTGAGCGATGCCGCCGATGGGCCCCACCACGCCGTCGGGGGTGATGGTGCCGGTACCCGCTACATGTTTTCCTCCGGTGAGGTCTCCGGGAGTGACGGTGTCGATGATGCCGAGGGAAAACATCAGTCCCGCGCTGGGCCCGCCCACTTTGTCCAGCGAGATCTCCACGTTGAAGGGGAAGGTGAACAGGTATTTGAGCATCACACCGAGAATAAACCGCCCCGCACCGTTGTCCTTCGGGGTGATCTCCTGCGTGACCTGCCGGCCGGCGCGTTCCACCACCACTGTGGCGGGGGCACCCTTTCCTGCCGCCAGTTCCTGCTGTATAACAGCGAGGGACGTGATGTCCTTGCCGTTGATGGTTTTGAGGATGTCGCCGGGCTCAATTTTTCCGGCCGCGGCAGAGCCCTCGGAAAGATCTGCAGCCTGGAGCTGCTGCCCGAAAGGAATCTCCAGTTCCTTAAGGGCGGACGCCACAGCGTTCTCCTGGGACGTGGCCATGGCGACCGAGCTCTGTTCCTCGGCCTCTTCCTTGCTGGTCCCGGTGGGGTAGATCAACTCCTGCGGGTACACCGCCTTGGACGGGTCGAGCCAAGCGGAGAAAACGCCCATGATGCTCACCGGGCTGCTGGGACCGCCGCTCACGTACACAGTAGTCAGGTCAAGGTTGCCCGCTGCAGGATAGGTCCCCCGGCCGGTGACAGTGATGACCGGTCTGCCCTGGCTCTGGCCCAGGGTGTTGTACGCCGGGCCGGGTGTTTCGACGACGTACGGCACCGGCAGGGTGCCCACAGCGAGTCCGAGCACCAGGGCGCTTACTCCGGCCACCATCATGGCCGAAACCTTTTTGTCCCGGCGCTCCTGTCCGCCCGGAACCGCTGCCGTTCCAGCTTCCGGGGTACCTGCCGGCGCGCCGGTTTCAAAGCCCTCTGACACCCCGTGCCAGGGGCGGGAGGAAAGTTCGGCGGCGTGGTCCTCTGAGGGGTTGCCGCCACGGGTCGTAGTCACTGAACCAACACTACCGGTGCCCGCCGTGCGGAGTTCTTTGCCGACAGCGAACGGCAACCTGGTGCGGCAGACAGCCGACCACCACCGGGGTACCGTGAAGGTTGATCAACAGTCACACCGACGATCGGCGGGATCATGACCTCCAACCCACTTAATCCGTCCAACGGCGACGACACCCCCAAGGACCCGTTGACAGAGATGCTGCAAAACCTGATGGGCGGCCAGGGGATGGAAAACTTCGACCCTGCCGAACTGGCCAAGGCGGCCGGCCTGCCCAACGACCCCAACCTGCTGGCCCAGATGTTTTCCCAGGTGCAGGCCATGATGAGCGCACCGTCCGAAGGACCGGTGAACTGGAAGCTGGCCCACGAGAACGCCAGGCGGGTCGCAGCCGGCAGCGCTGACCCGTCAGTCAACCCCCAGCAGTCCCGCGAAGTGGACGAAGCCCTCCGGCTCGCCGAACTGTGGCTCGACCCTGTCACCGATCTTCCCGCCACCGGCCTGATCGGGCGCGCTTGGTCACGGGCGGAGTGGGTCGAAGCCACCCTCGGCACCTGGAAGAGACTGACGGAGCCGGTGGCGAACAGCATCGCCAATGCACTGTCATCGGCGATGACCGAGCAGATGCCCGAAGAAATGAAGTCCATGATGGGCGGGGCCTCGTCGATGCTCCAGAACATGGGCGGTGCGATCTTCGGTATGCAGTTGGGGCAGGCAATCGGCGCCCTCTCCACCGACGTCGTGAGCTCCACCGACATCGGTGTTCCCCTCGCAGACCTGGAGATGGCCCTGCTGCCCACCAACGTCGCTGCCTTCGGCGAAGGGCTTTCGCTGCCTGAGAACGATATCCGGCTTTTCCTGGCTGTCCGGGAAGCTGCCCACGCCCGCCTCTTTGTCCAGGTTCCCTGGCTGCGTGGCCACCTGCTGGGCGCCATCGAGGCCTACGCCCGAGGAATCCACATTGATACTTCCCGCATAGAGGAATTGGCCCGGGACCTTGATCCCAGCAATCCGGAGGGTATCCAGGAAGCCCTTTCCCAGGGCGTGTTCATGCCCCAGCGGACGCCCGCCCAGGACCAGGCCCTGGAAAAGCTGGAAACAGCGCTCGCACTGGTGGAGGGCTGGGTGGATGAACTCACTGCCGCGGCCACGGAGAAGGTCCTGCCATCCGCAAGCGCCCTGCGGGAAACAGTCCGCCGGCGCCGTGCCACGGGTGGCCCGGCAGAGCACGCCTTCGCCTCTTTGGTGGGACTCGAACTTCGTCCCCGCCGCCTGCGGGATGCGGCCACGCTGTGGGCAACGCTGAAGGAAGAACGCGGCGTTGAAGGCCGTGACGCCATCTGGCACCACCCCGACCTGCTGCCCACTGCCGAGGACCTGGACGATCCCCGTGGCTTCAGCGGACGCCGGAAACTCGCTGAAGCCAGCGACACTGAGGTGGACGATGCCCTGCAGAAGCTGCTGAGCGGTGGCTTTGACGACGCTCCTTCCAGCGGAGCCGAAGAAGCCGACGGCGGGCAGGACGGCAAGCTTGCCGATGGCACGGATACCAACGGGACGGGCGCCGGCAGCCAGGAGGACGGACAGGACGGGCCCGGCGGCGGGCCCAAGAGCTAAGGACTAGTCGGCGTCGTCCGCCCAGTGCTCCTGCCCTGGACGGGTGACGCCGGTAGCGTCCCCTGCTTTACTGCCGGGCAGGCCGCGGGCCATGGCGAAGGACACTCCTTCCAAAAAGGCCTTCGCCCGTGCAGTCTCCGGGTAAGCCTCCAGCAGCTTCCAAAACGCGGCGTTGTGCCCGGCCACCAGGAGGTGTGCGAGCTCATGGAGCAGTACGTAGTCGATGACCCACTGCGGCATGGGACGCAGCTTGTCCGAGAGGCGGATGGTGCCGTCCGCAGGGGTGGCCGAACCCCATCTCGAGTTCTGGTTACCGACCCAGCGTACCGACGCCGGCACGGCCTTTCCGCCGAGGTACCTTTCCGAGAGCTGGGCTGCGTGGGCGGCCAGGGCGGCGTCTGAGGCGGGACGCCTCCTGGCGGAAGCTGAGCGCCGGTCCCCCTGCCGGTGCAGTTTGGCCAGCATCCGGTGAACCCATTCCTTCTCCTGGGCTGCCGTGAACCGCGCCGGGATGGCGACCACGGCGGTTCCGTTTTCCCAGAACGCCGCAACCGTGCGGGTGCGGCGGGCGGAACGGCGGACCTCAACGGGAGCACCGCCCTCCGTGGTGATCACAGGGACGTGCTTTCCACCAGGACCCGCAGGACATCTTCCCCGTAGCGTTCCAGCTTTGACGGTCCGACTCCCGCCAGCGTCGCAAGTTCCTCCAGCGACGCCGGCCGGGCCTCCGCGATGGCGGTGAGTGTTGCATCCGTAAACACCACGAACGCGGGTACATCGGCAGCGAGCGCCACCTCGCGCCGCCAGGTTCTCAGGGCGTCGAAGGTCTGTTCCTCATAGCTTGGCGGGCAGGCACTGCACCGCCCCACCTTCCGTTCGGCTCCGGTGGTCAGCATGCTGCCGCAAACCCGGCATACAGCCGGGGCGGCAGCCTTGCGGCGGGGAGCCGGTCCTTTGCCCCTGATGTTTGAGCCGGCCACGGAATCCGGGCGCAGGCCGTCCAGGAACCTGGACGGTTTGCGGTTGGCGCGGCCGCCGGGAGTCCTGGCCGTGGACCAGGACAGAGACAGGTGTTCCCGCGCGCGGGTGATTCCGACGTAGAGGAGCCGCCGTTCCTCGTCCACCGATTCGGGCGAGTCGGCGAAGGAGATGGGCATCAGTCCTTCGCTGAGCCCCACCAGGAACACGGCGTCCCATTCCAGGCCCTTGGCCGCGTGCAGGGAAGCAAGGGTGACGCCCTGCATCGTGGGTGCATGCTGGGCCAGTGAACGTTCCTGAAGCTCGTTGACAAATTCAGCAAGGCCAAACTCCGGCCCCCGGCTCTTGACGAGTTCATCGGCGAGGGCAACCAGCGCCGCAAGGGATTCCCAGCGTTCCCGGAGCGCACCGCCGCTGTGGGGGGCGGCATCCGTGTAGCCAAGGGAAGCCACGATGTCACGGACCAGCTGGCCCAGCGGTTCCGGCGATTCGGCGGAAATTGCCCGGGTGGCTGCCCGCAGCTGCAGGATGGCATCGCGTACTTCCTTGCGGGCAAAGAAGCGCTCGCCGCCGCGCAGCTGGTAACCAATGCCGGCGGCAGCAAGCGCCTGTTCGTAAGCTTCGGACTGGCCGTTGGTGCGGAACAGGACAGCCACCTCGCTGGCCGGAGTGCCGGCGTCGAGCAGTGCCTTGATCTTCTGCGCCACCGTGGCGGCTTCCGCTTCATCGTCCGTGCACTCCGTGAACTGGGGCGCCGGCCCGGACGGCCGCTGCGCCACCAGCTGGAGCGGCGCGGCCCAGGCCGCGTCGGCAACGGCTCCTCCGCTCCGCCGGCCGGCCAGCAGATCGTTGGCGAGCTTGACCACCTGCGGCGTGGAGCGGTAGTCCCTGACCAGTTTGACCACATTGGCCTGTGGATAGCGGGCCTTGAACTCCAGGAGGTGTTTCGGCGAGGCACCGGTGAACGAGTAAATGGTCTGGCTTGCATCCCCGACGACGCACAGCTCGTCCCTTCCTCCCAGCCACAGCTCAAGGAGCCGCTGCTGCAGCGGTGAAACGTCCTGGTACTCGTCCACAACAAAGTGCCGGTACTGCTCGCGGACGGTGGCGGCGACCTTTTCGTCCTCCTGCAGGATGCCCACGGTAATCAGCAGGACGTCTTCGAAGTCAATGACGTTGCGGTCTGTCTTGACATCCTCATAAGACTGGAAGACCCTCGCGACGGCGGTGAGGTCGAAACCGCCCGGAGCGCCACGGTCCTGCGCGTTTTCCAGGTAATTGGCGGGGGTCAGCATGGATACTTTTGCCCACTCTATTTCCGAGGCAAGGTCCCGGATGGAGGCCCTGTCCGTGCTCAGCCGAAGCCGCCGGGCCGCTTCGGCAAGTATCTGGGCTTTGTGGTCGAGCAGGTTGGGCAGCGTTCCGCCGACAGACTGCGGCCAGAAAAACTGGAGCTGCCGCAGAGCCGCAGCGTGGAAGGTGCGGGCCTGGACGTTGCCTGCGCCAAGGTCCCGCAGCCGGCTGCGCATCTCCGCCGCCGCACGGGCAGTGAAGGTCACGGCCAGCAGCCGCTGGGGGGTGTAAACCCCGGTGTGCACACCGTAGGCGATGCGGTGCGTGATGGCGCGGGTCTTGCCGGTCCCGGCACCGGCAAGGACACACAAGGGACCCTTGAGCGTGCTCGCCACCTCGCGCTGTTCCGCGTCCAGCCCGCCAAGAATGCGGTCCTCCACGGAAGCTGCACTGTCAAAAATATCTGTAGTCACTCTTGCTGCTTTTTCGTCTCGACTACCGCGTGCTGGAGTCTGGTGGATAACTAAAGTTTCAGGAACCTGACAGGTCCTGAATACGTCCGCCGAACCAGTGCTCTATCAGGGAGCGGGCAATCGATAACCGGCTGGAGATGGTGATCTCACCGGCGAGCACGGCGTCCTGGAGTTCCTCGCGGCTGAACCAGCGCGCCCTGGTGACCTCCACGCCGTCGGGCGTTGCCTCTGCGTCTTCAGTGACGGCGGTAAATCCAAGCATAAGGGAGGCCGGGAACGGCCAGGACTGCGAGCCAAGATACTGGCACGCGGTAACCCGCACTCCCACTTCCTCGTGGATCTCCCGGACCACCGCCTGTTCCAGCGACTCCCCGGGCTCCACGAACCCCGCCAGGGTCGAATAATTTGTGGCAGCAGGGTCTCCGCCGCCGCCGAGGAGCAGGCGGCCGTCCGGGCCCACTACGGTGACGATGATGGCGGGATCGGTGCGGGGGTAGTGCTCCGAGGAATCAACCGGGCAGCGCCGTACCCATCCCCCGGCCTCGACGCCCGTGAGCGAACCGCAGCGCGGGCAATGCGTGTGGGTGGCGTGCCAGTTGGCGATGGCGCTGGCTTCCACGAAGAGTGCGGTCTGCGTTGGGGTCAGTCCGCCGGCAACATCGCGGAACCCTGACCACGCTGCATCCAAAGGGACGCCGGCCGTTCCGGGCTCAACTGTTTCGGGCAGGACGAAGAGCAGCAGCTGGGTACCCGGGGCCAGGTCCGAGTCAGGAAGGGCAGAACCAAGGTATACGGTCAGCCGCGGTGCGGCACCGGCAGCGGCAAGGTCATCACGCAGTGCTCCTGCCTTCGCCATAAACAGTCCGCCGCCCTGGACCAGGCCCTGCCGGCCGGAAATGACCACTGCCATGGTGTCGGTTGCGGCCAGGAGTTCTTCCACCATCCCCGGTTGGGCCCGGGCGACAGATCCGCGGTCGATCAGGGCAGGAGGGACCGGGAGTACCGTTTCCGTCAGGTGGTTCGCCGGCAGCCGGGCTGCCTTTCCCGGTTGGACCGGTGTCACAGACTCCGCATGGCTCATGGGTCCACCGTACTGACTGGAACGGACAATTGATATTCAGGGGCACGTCGCACCCACGGGGCCCGCATGCCTACCCTGTTTTGGACTATCTGAAGACTCGCCGTCCTTGGACCGGTGTCTTGGACTGGACGCAATCTACCGTGGAACGGTGAGAAGAAAACCGATTGAACTGGCAGCCGTTGCAACCGCGGCAGTCCCCGGACTGACCCCGACGGCCGTTAGCTCTGCCCCGGACGACCCCGCGGACTTCGACTCTGCCCTCCTTCTCGATTCCGAGGGCAAGCGGTGGCGGGTCCGCTCGCCGCGCCACGCCGAGGCAAGCGCCCGGCTGGAGACGGAATTCCTCGTGCTGCGGGCGTTCGCCCCGGGCATCCGCGCCGAGCTGCCTTTCCTTATGCCCACCGTTGCCGGCAGTGTACGGCTGGGAACCTTGAGCACGTTCGTCTACTCGCACCTGGCCGGCAGCACGCGCAGCGTCGAGGAATTGACCGCTGGCCCGGATGCCCTTGCCCGCGAAATTGGCGTTGCCCTTGCCGCCATCCATGACCTGCCCCGTTCGCTGGTCAGCAACGCCGACCTGCCCAGCTACACGCCAAACGAGTTCCGGCAGCGCCGGCTGAATGAACTTGACCAGGCTGCAACCACCGGGAAAATCCCCCCGGCCCTGCTGCTCCGCTGGGAGCACGCGATGGAAGACGTCTCGTTGTGGCGCTTCAACCCCAGTGTGGTGCACGGCGACCTTCACGAAGATAACCTCCTGGTGGAAGGCCAGCGGGTGACTGCCGTGACCGGGTGGACCGATCTGCGGATCGGCGATCCTGCCGACGATTTCGCCTGGCTTGTAGCCTCTAACGAGCAGGACTTCGTGGACGCGGTGCTGGGTGCCTATACTGCCGGGCGCCGCGACACGCCGGACAACCACCTCCTGCGGCGGGCAGCACTGTCCGCCGAGTTCGCCCTTGCCCAGTACCTGGTGAAGGGAATCGCGTCGGATGACCCCGGCATGGTTTCCGAAGCAGAGGAAATGCTTCGCAGCCTTGCCCGGGACATCGAAGAGTACGGCGGGCAGCCTATCAGCGTGGAGCCACAGCCGGCCCCGGGGACTCCGGCTACGGGCAGTGTGCCCGCAGTGGGCAACGTGCCCGCAGCTGCCGGCGTGCCGGTCATGCGGGCAGCCGACGCCGGCACTGCCGTTGCGGTGCCTTCCGTCACAGTAGTCCCGCTGCCCGTCCAGGCCCCCGCCCAGCCGGCGGTTCACGTCACCGCCATCCCGGCGGAGCCCGCGGCCAAGACCGGCAAAGAGGCCGCTGACGCAGACAAGGCGCAGAGCGGCAGCCGGGCGGAGAACAAACCTCAGCCCAAGGCGGAGGAGAGGAAAGTAGTGGACGACACCTCCACCGCCGCCATCTCCATTGTCGACGTCACGAGGACCTAAGGGCAGCGGCCACGATGTCCTCGAGCTCTGCGGCTGTTCCAAGATCGTGGGGGCGCACCACCTCATTGTCCGCGACGTAGAAAAAGGCTGCCCGTACTTCCTGTAAAGGCACTGCCTTCAGCCGGGCCCAGGCCAGGCGGTACACGGCAAGCTGCACGGCCTTGGTCCTCAGCTGCGCAGCGGACGGCCGCCGTCCGGTCTTCCAGTCCACCAGGTCCCACCGGCCGTCGGCATCCTGGAAGACGGCGTCGATGCGGCCGCGTACGACCACGCCGCCCACGCGGGTTTCGACAGGAACCTCCACAAAGGCCGGCGACCGGTCGGCCCAGGGTGACGCCTTGAAGGTGGCCACCATGGCGTCAAGGTCGTAGGCAGCATCGATGTGGTCATCGGAGCCTGGAGCTTCGCCGAGGTCCAGCATTCCGGCGGTACCGAAATACTCCTCCACCCATGCATGGAATGCGGTGCCCTTCCGGGCCGACATGCCCGGTTCCCGTGGTACAGGCCTGCGGAGCCTGCCAAGGACTGCGGCGGGGTCCTCCCGGAGTTCCACCAGGGTAGACGCGGAAATGTGGCCGGGCAGGTGTACGTCCCTGCCGGCATTCCTCCTGGCGCGGCGTTCCAGCAGCAGCGCCGCTTCGCGGGCCCATCCCCGGGCCACGCCGGTCAGCTCCTTGCCGGGCTCAGGCTCAGCTGCGGGTACTTCCGGTTGGCCCGGTACGGGCGATTCCCCGTGCGCGTTTCCCAGGGCGGCAAGAACATTGGCGGCAGCTGCTTCCATGGCTTCGCGCCGTCCGCGCGAAAGACGCAGCCGCTCGCCGGTGCAAGGATCCACGGGCCCCTCCAGGGGGTCGTACGGCCAAACGGCAACTTCGGCCTCAAGGGTCAGGGGGCTTTCCTCCGGAAGGGAAGCTTCCTTGAGTGACCTGGGATGGACTGTCGCAGCCGCGCGGGGCAAAACCCCTGTTACCGTTGTGAGTTTCTCGAGCTCGGTAAGAAACGGTGACATGTGCGCACGCCCTGCCCTTGCGCCGACCCATGCAGGGCTGGATGCCCAGAGGACATGCTTGGCCCTGGTGTAGGCGACGTAGGCGAGGCGGCGTTCTTCTGACTCCCCGTGGGCCTGCACGTCCGCTTTGAAGTCTTTTTCCGCGTCCAGCCAGCCTTTTTGGTCCGGCTGGTCCAGGTCCCACTGGGGAAGGTCGGCGCGGTCACCCCGGAGCGGCCAGGGCAGTGCCGCCGAACCGCTGCTCCAGCGGGAATCCCTGTCACTGGGAAAGGCCCCCGCATTGAGTCCGGGGACAAAGACCACATCCCATTCGAGGCCTTTGGATGCATGGACCGTCAGGAGTTGCACGGCCTCCCGGTTGACGTCGGCGGCCGGCGCGTCCAAGCCGTTTTCCTCCACAGCTGCAGCTTCCAGCCAGGACAGGAACGCGAGGATATCCACGCGCTGTGACGTCCGCAGGAAGCCTGCCGCAGCGTCCTGGAAGGCATCTAGGTTGCGGCGGGCCTGGTGGATGCTGATGCCCGGCCGCGCTGCCACTTCAATGTCCAGCAGCATGGCCCGCTCAACTTCACCCAGCAGGGTGGTGAGGTCGTCACCGAGGTAGCTTCGAAGCTGCCGCAGCTCCAATGACAGCCGCGCAAGCCTGCCGCGGGCGCCAGCGCTAAGGGACCGGCCATTGGCAGAAACCCAGCCCTCCCGGGGCAACCAGTCCAGGGCCTCCACCAGGCTGGCCCCGTCAGTCAGATCGCTTTCGACGACAGTTCCGCCGGCTTCATCCGACGGCTCGTCAGGTGTTTTTTCGGCAGCCTGCCCGCGACGGCGCGCCAGTTGGCTGGACCAGTCGCGCAGCGCCATCAGGTCTGCGGGCCCGATGCGCCAACGGGCACCGGCCAGGAGGCGCATCAGCGAATCGGAGCGCCCAGGGTCGGCCAGCACACGCAGGGTGGCCACAAGGTCCACGATCTCTGGAGTATCCAGGAGCCCGCCCAGCCCGACAATTTCATAGGGAATTCCCCTGGCCTCAAACTGCCGCCGGACAGTTTCCATCTGCGCGCGGCGGCGGCAGAGGACGGCAATGGCCGGCGGTACGGGCGTGCCGTCGGTTTTGAGCTCGAAGTCCGTTACCCGGTACTTGAGAACGTCATCAGCCAGCGCGCACGCTTCATCAACATCTGTCCCGAAGCGCCCCAACACCACTGTTCCCTCAACTGCATGCGGGCTCGGCTGCAGCGGAGGCACATCCGCTGCAGCCCGCCCTCCCCCGCCCGCCGGTCCCCGCTGGGCTTCCGCCTTCCCAAGGGACTCCGACATGACATTGGCTACCGCGAGGATGGAGCGGCCGTTCCGCCAGGCCGTTGTCAGGTAGGAGGTGGGGGCAGGAGCCCACTGCCCGGCCTCCGCTGGACCATTGCGGACAGGGAATGCACGGACGAAGTGGAAGAGTTGACCGGCCGAGGCCCCGCGGAAGCCATAGATTGACTGGTTGGGGTCGCCCACTGCGGTCACCGCGTGCCCTCCGCCGAAAAGCCGGGAGAACAGCACCAGCTGGGCGTAGGAGGTGTCCTGGAACTCATCGAGCAGCACCACCTTGTACCGCTGCCGTTCCATGGTGGCGGCCAAGGGGACATCCTGCGCCACCTTCGCCGCGAGGGCCACCAGGTCTCCGAAGTCAAGGGCGCCCCGCGCCCGCTTGGCTGCCGCGTACCGGCCTACCATGTCCGCTACGCTCGCTCGGGTCCGGAGCATCCCGGCGAGCTCGGCCGCCGCCTGGGGCGGGTTTTTCTTTTTGCCCTCCTGATACGGCAGGGACTCAAATTCGGACAGCCGAGCCATCAGCCATGCTTCCACGTCCTCAGGCTCCTGAAGGTGCTCCGCGCATTCTCCGGCAAGCTGGATGACAGCCTTCACCAGGGTGGATTTGGCAGAACGGAAGTGCGCGTATTCGCCGTCGTAGGCTTCCACCACTTCAGTGGCCAGCTGCCAGGCCTGGGCGCCGCCGAGGAGGACCACGTCCCGCTCCACGCCCAGCCGGAGTCCGTAATCTGAAACAATGCCGCTGGCAAAGGAGTGGTAGGTGGAAACTTTAGGCTCGAGGGACTCACTGGTGGCCACGTCCTTCGGGAACAGCCGGTGCCCCGTGTCCTGCCCGGCCAGCCGCTGGAGGGCCGCCAGCTTGGCCCGGATGCGGGACGCGAGCTCGCCGGCTGCCTTCCGGGTGAATGTCACCCCGAGAACTTCCTCAGGCCTGACCCAGCCGTTGGCCACCAGCCAGACCACGCGGTCCGCCATGGTGGCGGTTTTGCCGGACCCTGCACCCGCGATGACCAGCCGCGGCGTCAGCGGTGAACTGATAATGGCTGACTGTTCCGGCGTGGGGACGTTCTTCTCGCCCAGCAGGAAAGAGAGCTTTTCCGGCGTGAAGCGCGGTTCCGGCGCCCCGGCGGAGACTGTTGTCCCGCTCATTCCGTTACTTGCCTTCCCCGTACACACAGCGGGCACACTTCAGGTAGCCGGCAGCCATGGCCGCCGTGGCTGCCCTTTGATGGATCGTGCCGTGCCATAAATTCGCTGCCGCCCATCACTGCAGCTGCCTCCTTCACCATGTCCATTGCCCAGTTGTCCTTCGGGTCGAGTGCCTCCTGCTGCTGGATGCCGGGGTTTTTTGCGCCTGTACCAAGCTGGGCGAGTATCGCACCACCCGGGACCGCAGGGGTACCTCCTTCAGCGTTGTCATTGAAAGCCCCGGCAAGGACCGCGGCCTGGTAGGAGCCAAGCTGGGGATGCGTGCCAAGTTCGGTTTTGCCCGGCTGGCGTTTTCCTGTCTTGAGATCCACGATGACCAGCCTGCCCTCGCTGTCGATTTCCAGCCGGTCCACCTGTCCGCGGAGGACGGCTGCACGGGGCGCACCGTGGTCAACAGCTACATCGGGGAGCTTCACCTCAAAGTCCTGCTCCACCCCCAGCAGGCTCCGGCCTTCGCTCCTCATGACCAGCACGTACTGGGCCAGCTTGCGTACCATCGCTTCGGCCCGCTGGAAATCAAGCCTTCCTTCCCAGTTGTCCTTCATCCCCAGCGCAGGCCAGCGCCGCACGAGTTCGGCTACGTATTCTGCTCCTGACGCCTCAGGTAATTCCTGGGCGATGCTGTGAACCAAAGTGCCCAGGCTCCTGGCGAAATCGGTGGCCGCTTCACCGCCGGCTGCCTGCACAAACCAGTCGAGCGGCGACTTGTGGACGGTCTCCACTTTCGACGGCGACACAAATACTGTCCCGCCGGGGGGAACCACGGCATCGGAAGAGGTCAACTGTGGCAGCCCCCACCAGCTTCCGGGGTGCGCGCCGGCCACGGGAGGCTCGACAGCAGCAAGCCGCGCGAGGACGCGCACCGCTTCCGCCGCCTCAGCAGCATGCCGGCCGTCCAGTTGGGCATACTGCCGGAGTTCGGCAACCAGAGCGCGCAAGGTCAAGGGGCGCTCCACCGGTGTGTAGGACCGGGCGTGCTGATCCGGATGAAGGGGTGAAACATAATCCAGGAAGGAGGACGGCTGATCGTCCTCCGAGGAGACGGCAGTGCAGATCAGAAGTTCACGTGCCCGTGACACCGCCGTCGAGAAGCTCCGCAGTTCGTCGTACCGGATGTCCCGCAACCGGCTCAGCGGATCCCGCTGCAGCGCGTAACCTGCTCCGTGTTCAAAGGCGTCTGCGTACAGGGTGCTGCCCAGCAACTCGCCGCGGAGCCGCGTGTTCGGCCACACACCTTCCTGGAGTCCGGGCACCAGCACCACAGGCCATTCCCGCCCTGCCGCACTTGCCGGAGTCATCAATTCCACGGCGTCCTCCAGCTGGGCCCGGGCGGCCAGGGTGTCCATGGGAAGTTCCTGGTTGAGCAGGTACTCAAGGAACTGCTCCGGACCGGCGCCGGGCATCTGGTCCACGTAACGCTCAGCCGTGTGGAAGAGCGCCATCATCGCATCGAGATCCCGGTCGGCCCGGGCGCCGTGCGGCCCGCCGGCCAGCGCCGTTTCCGTCCAGGCAGCCGAGAGGCCGGTTGCGTTCCAGAGCGCCCACAGTACAGACTCAGCGTTGGCCCCGGGCTCGAAGGCAGCTTTCCGTCCAGCCTGGATCATCCCTGCTGTGCGTCGCGCCGCGCGGCCTTCCATGCCGAGGGAAGAGAGCGCTCCCGGTTCCAGCAGGGCTTCGACGAGAAGGTCGTCGCTGGTGCGTCCTCCTCCGCCCAGGAGCTCCTCCCGCCTCAGCGACTGCCGGAGCCGCCGCAGCTCGATGGACGTGGCACCGCCGATACGGGACGTCAAAAGGGATACAGCTGTTTCCGGGGTCAGCAACGCCGGATCCAGCGCGACGGCGAACGCGTCGAGCAGGGGGCGAACCGCCACTTCGTCCCGGACGGCCGATTCGGCCACGGGCACCCGGACCGGGATCCCCTGCCCGGACAGGTAACGCTGCAGCTCGCTGACCTGCGCGCCGTTGCGCACAATGACTGCGATGCCGGCCAGGTCCCTGCCATGGTTGATGTGCTGGTCCAAAATGCGCTGTGCCACATAACGCAGTTCGTGAACCGGTGACGGCATCAGGTGCGCTTCGACCGTGCCCTGCTCCCGGTCCCCCGCCGGCTGCTCCAGTTGGCGTGCCAGCTGGCCGCCTGCCCGCTGGGAGATGCGGCCGGCAACCCCCAGCCATGCGTCTGCCAATACCCGGCCGTGCCGGTGTGCATAGCGCAGCGGCCGCTCCAGGACCGGGGCACCCGGCGACAACAGCTGCGGCAGTTCGGCCACAAGGTCGGGGCGAGCCCCGCGGAAACCCTGGACTACGGTGTCCGGGGAAAAGGATACGAAGCAATCCTTCCTGCGGGCTATGTCAGCCAGAAGCTCAAAGACAGCCGGGTTTGCCTCCTGCACGTCATCGACGATGACCACCTGCAGCCGCTCGCGCTCGGCTTCCAGGAATTCTGGAACGTCCTGGAAGATCTGGCGCACAGCGGTGATGATCCCGGCCGGATCAAAAGCCTCAGGCATACGCAGGTCCAGGACGTCCCGGTACTCTGCATACAGCCCCGCGGCGGCAATCCAGTCAGGCCGGCCGCACTGCCGGCCCAGGTCAGCAAGGTCAGCGGCCGTCAGCCCGGACTCGATAACGCGATCGAACAGTTGCCGTACTTCCTGGCGGAAACCGCGCGTCTCCAGCGCTCCTGCGAGATCCTCCGGCCACGGCAGCTCCAGCCCGGGCAGGCGGTGGCCTTCAAGGAGTTCCTTGATGATGAGGTCCTGCTCCGGACCGGAAAGGAGGCGTGGCGGCCTTGGCAGGGGCAGCACGCCTTCGGCCTTGGCACGCCGGAGGACATCGAAGGCGTAGGACGCCCAGGTGCGGGCGGGGGTGGTGCTCAGGCTTCTGTCCAGACGGGCGGTGAACCGGTCCCGCAGCGAGTCCGCCGCCAGCCTCGAGGGAGCCAAGATGAGCATGCGTTCAGGGTCCACTCCGTCCCGAAAAACGCGGGTGACCGCGGCTTCGACCAGGACCGTTGTTTTTCCCGTTCCCGGTGCCCCTGGAACCAGGACAGGCCCGGAGCCCTGTGCCACGTCAACAGCTGCCTGCTGATCCGACGACAGCAGCGGGGCGTCGGCATGAAAGTGCCGTGGCGGCAGCAGTCTGAGGCCCGGAAAGCCGGACTGGGCAGGGAGCCCGGTCCCGGCGTCGGGCATGGCTTCTGTTGCTGAAGCAAACCCTGCTTCAAGGCCTTCTGCCGTTTCCTGCCAGTACTCGTCGCGGGGACCTGTAAAGGGAGCTGTTACTGTCACGCCGACATTCCATCATCGGCCACTGACATTCTGCCGGCCCGGCGCTGCAGCTCTGCGGCGACGGTATCGATGCGGTCCAAATCGTCATCATCGGGCGCCCAGCGCGCGACGGAGAGGTCAACACGCCAGGAACCCTCCCCCGTCCGCAGATAGGACTCGTAGGCACCGGTCAACACGGTTCCTTCCTGGAGGTAGCGGCGGAGGGCTTCGGCCTGGTGGCCCTCCGGCGCCTGTCCGCTGGCCTTGACGATGCGCCACCACGGAACACCGCTTCCGCAGGAGCTCATGACTGAGCCCACCTGCCTGGGGCCGCCCGCTCCCAGGAGTTCAGCGACGTCGCCGTACGCAACTGCGGACCCTGCCGGAACCAGCCTCACAATGGCCAGTACCGCCTCCACATACTCAATCCGCATTGATCCAATGTAGCCGCAGTGGCGCTCCCGGGAATTGTCGGTGGCCCCCGTTAGCGTTGTGGCATGAGCACCTGGAACACCCTTCCCCGCGCAGCCTTCGACCTCGAAACCACCGGCCGCAACTCGCGCGCCGCCCGCATTGTTACGGCGTCAGTCACTGTTGTGGATCACAAGGGCGAGGTCATCACAGAACATGAGTGGCTGGCCGATCCGGGAGTTGAAATACCTGCCGAAGCCAGTGATGTGCACGGAATCACCACTGAGCAGGCCAGGCGTGACGGCAGGCCTGCCCAAGAGGTGACACAGGAGCTTGCCGCGGTGCTGCAGGCGCTTTTCGACGACGGCACTCCCGTCATTGCGTTCAATGCCAGCTATGATTTCACGGTCCTGGCTGCTGAATCGGCACGCTACGGCGTCCCGCAGCTCACGCGGTTTCCGGTCCTGGACCCGTACATCATGAATAAGCAGGTGGACCGCTACCGCAAGGGCAAGCGGACACTGACGGCCTTGTGCGAAGAGTATGGCGTAGTCCTGGACAACGCCCACACGTCCGCCGCTGATGCGCTGGCTACCCTCAAGGTCCTGGATGCCATGGCCGGGAAATTCCCGACGTTGAGCATGCCCGCCAGTCAGTTGCACCAGCTTCAGGTGGACTGGGCCGTGAGCCAGGCCGCCGATTTCCAGGGCTACCTCCGCAAGACCAAGCCGGCCGCTGTCATTGAAGGCGACTGGCCAGTGCTCCCCCCGCAGGATGCCGGCACCGGCGGCTTCTGACCGGCAGGTCCCGGACAGCACATGGAGACATATTTCACAGTCATATCGCTTCATGTGGTGGCCCGTTCACGGCTCCGCGGATTCGTTGCTAATCGCCCCGAGGGATAGGACGGACCGCCGGAGCACCATTCGGGCGAACAAGATTCGCTAGAATCCGGACTCGGTACTCTGCTGTTCGACATCAGGGTGGGATTAGCGGTAGTGAGACAATAAAGTTTTGCGGTCACCCCTGCCACGGCCCTGCTTGACCAGCACCGGGCAGGTGCCAGGCGCCAACAGCGCAGCCTTGCGGCCCGGTTGACTTATGACTCAATGAAAGTGACAACCTGATGAAAATCAAAGCGATGAAGTGGCTCACTACCGCTCCCGTGGCACTAGCCCTCGCGGTTTCCCTCGCAGCGTGCGGCGGCGGCTCAGGCTCTGCCGAGCCCAGCGGAACGCCCACGGACGCCCTCGCCGGCAGTGACCAGCAGACGCTGGACAAGTACACCACCGCCGACGTCACCCCGATCGATCAGATCGACAAGACAAAGCTCGGCCTCAACACTGAAGGCAAGCTCGAGGTAGGCACCCTCTCGGACGCCCCGCCGAACATCTTCATTGACCCCTCCGGCAAGTTCACCGGTTACGACAACGAACTGCTGCGCGCCATCGCCGGCAAGCTCGGCCTCGAGGTCGAATTCGTCGCCACGGACTTCTCGGCGCTGCTTTCCCAGGTGCAGACCAAACAGTTCGACGTCGGCTCCTCCTCCATCTCCACCACGGACGCCCGCCGCCAAAACGTCGGCTTCACCAACGGCTACGACTTCGGCTTCATGGCAGTAGTGGCCAAGACCGACAGCGACGTCAAGGGGTTCGCCGACCTCAAGGGCGATCTCCGGATCGGCGTTGTCCAGGGCACCGTCCAGGACGACTACGTCACCAACACCCTGAAGCTCGAGCCGATCCGCTTCCCGGACTACGCCACCGTTTACGCCAACGTGCGCAACGGCCAGGTGGACGCGTGGGTCGCTCCGTCGCAGCAGGCCACCGGACAGGTCAAGGAAGGCGACGGCACCGTCATCGCCGAGTCCGTCGTCAACACGCAGAACTTCACTGCCTACGCCGTCGCCAAGGAGAACCAGCCGCTGATCGACGCGCTGAACTCCGGCCTGGACGCCGTAATCGCTGACGGAACCTGGTCCAAGCTGACCAAGGAGTGGTACCCGGACCGCGAAACGCCGAGCGACTGGAAGCCGGGCAGCAAGGCCGCCACGGTTCCCCAGAGCTGATTGAGCCGGGACGTTTATGGATCTCTTGGACCAGTTGGCTGACACCTTCTTCAACTGGGAGGAAATGGCCAAAGTCATTCCCGCCCTCTTCATGGTGGGCTTGCCCAACACCCTGATCCTGGCCATAGCCTCCGGCGTCCTCGGCTCCCTGCTGGGACTGGGGCTGGCCATGATGGCGATCTCGCGCAACGCGGGAGTCCGTTGGCTGGCGCGCATCTACACCGACATCTTCCGGGGCCTCCCCGCCATCCTGGTAATCCTTGTCATCGGCATTGGGCTAAGTCCCATAGCCCGTGAAATCACCGGGTCCAGGAACCCCTACCCCCTGGGCATCCTGGCCCTGACGCTGATCGCGGCCGCCTACATCGGTGAGATCTTCCGTTCGGGCATTCAGAGCGTGGAGAAGGGCCAGTTGGAGGCATCCAGGGCGCTCGGATTCAGCTACGGCAGTTCCATGCGGCTGGTGGTGGTGCCGCAGGGCATCCGGCGGGTCCTTCCGGCACTGGTGAACCAGTTCATTTCGCTGTTGAAGGATTCATCGCTGGTCTTCATGCTGGGGTTGGCTGCCTCCGACCGGGAAATCTTTCGGATCGGAAATGACGCCATGGCCAACACGGGCAACCTTTCTCCGCTGGTGGCCGCCGGGGTGCTGTATCTGATCCTGACCGTCCCGCTGACGCACTTCGTGAACTTCATCGACAACCGGCTGCGTACCGGCAAGCCGGAGAAGAAGGAACCGGATGAGCTGGCAGCGCCTATCGGCAAGGGGGCACACGCATGACGGAATTCGCTTCCGGAACCCTGACCGGCAAGAACCTGCACCTCTCGTTCGGCCACAACCATGTTCTCCGCGGCATTGACCTGCACGTGGAGAAGGGCACCACGGCTTCTGTGATCGGTCCGTCGGGATCGGGCAAGTCCACGCTGCTGCGGGTGATGAACCGGCTGATCGAACCCGACCAGGGCGACATCCTGCTGGATGGCCGCTCGGTCCTGAAGGACAACCCGGATGAACTCCGGCAGCGGATCGGCATGGTGTTCCAGCAGTTCAACCTGTTCCCGCACAAGACCGTGGTGGACAACGTGTCCCTGGCGCTGCGGAAGCTCCGGAAGCTGTCGCAGGAGCAGGCCCGCGCCGAGGCCCTGGAGCAGCTGGACCTGGTGGGCCTTAAGCACAAGGCAGACGCCCGCCCGGCCAACCTCTCCGGAGGCCAGCAGCAACGCGTGGCGATCGCCCGGGCGCTGGCCATGAAGCCGGAAGTAATGTTCTTCGACGAGGCCACATCCGCGCTGGACCCTGAGCTCGTCAAGGGCGTCCTGGCGCTTATGACGGACCTCGCAAAGGGCGGCATGACCATGGTGGTGGTGACCCACGAGATGGGCTTCTCCCGCAACGTGTCGGACATGGTGACGTTTATGGACGCGGGCGTGGTGGTCGAGTCGGGACCGCCCCAGCAGATCTTCAGCGAGCCCCGGACGGACCGCCTGAAGAACTTCCTGTCGGACGTCTTGTAGCAACTGCCAAGGGCTGACAAAAATCCCCGGTTGCATGATGCAACCGGGGATTTTTGCTGTCCGGCGCCGGGTGTCCGGCGCCGGGACTGCCCTGGCTTCCTAGCCGCGGGCGGCGGCTGCTGCTTTTGCTGCGGCCGGAAGGGCGTCGAAGATCCGGTTCATGGCTGCGTCATCGTGCGCGGCGGACAGGAACCAGGCTTCGAAGACAGACGGGGGCAGGTAGACGCCGGATTCCAGCATCGAGTGGAAGAACGGCGCGTACCGGAAGCTCTCCTGCGCCTGGGCGTCGGCGTAGTTCTGCACGCCGCTGGCCGAGGTTCCGAAAGCCACCGAGAACAGGTTGCCGGCGAACTGGATGGAGTGGTCCACGCCGGCATCGTCCAGGGCGCTGGACAGGGCGGAGGACAGTTCCAGCGACCGCACGTCGATGTAGGAGTAGACGTCGCGGGTGGCGTGGGTCAGCGTAGCCACACCCGCAGCCATCGCCACGGGATTCCCGGAGAGCGTCCCGGCCTGGTACACCGAACCGATGGGGGCAAGGTAGTCCATGATGTCCGCACGTCCGCCGAGGGCGGCCGTCGGCATTCCGCCGCCGATGACCTTGCCGAAGGTGAGCAGGTCCGGGGCCCATGGCTCGGCGGCATCCGGCGCACCGCCCGTGAGGCCCCAGTAGCCGGAATAACCGGTGCGGAACCCTGTGAGGACCTCGTCGACGATGAGCAGCGCGCCGTGTTCGCGGGTGATGCGGGACAGGCCGAGGTTGAAGCCTTCGCCGGGCGTGACTACGCCCATGTTGGCCGGAGCCGCCTCGGTGATTACTGCTGCGATGTTGGGTCCGTGGGCGGCGAATGCTTCCTTGACGGCAGTGAGGTCGTTGTAAGGCAGCACCAGGGTCTCAGCAGCCGTGGCCTCGGTGACACCGGCGGAACCGGGCATTGCCAGGGTGGCTACGCCGGAGCCGGCCGAGGCCAGCAGTCCATCCAGGTGGCCATGGTAGCAGCCGGCGAACTTGATGATGAGGTTCCGGCCGGTGAAGCCGCGGGCAAGCCGGACAGCCGTCATGGTGGCTTCGGTGCCTGTGGAAACCATCCGGACCCGTTCGGCGGCAGGAACACGTTCCTTGACGATGGCCGCGAGGTTCGCCTCGTCCGGGGTGGATGCGCCGAAGGACAGGCCGCGGTCCACAGCTGTGTGGACCGCATCGAGTACGGCGGGGTGCGCGTGGCCCAGCAGGGCGGGGCCCCACGAGCAGACCAGGTCCACGTATTCCTTGCCGTCGGCGTCCGTCAGGTAGGGGCCCTTGGCAGCGACCATAAAGCGCGGGGTTCCGCCGACGGACCCGAACGCCCGTACAGGAGAGTTGACCCCGCCCGGCATCAGCTGGCGGGCGCGGTCGAAGAGTGCCTCGTTGCGAGGGTTGCTGGAAGTCATGGTTCCTATTCTCTCAGCTGGCCGGCGTGTCAGTTGCCGAGCAGTTCCGACACCCGGGGCGCCACCGCCGTGCCCAGCAGTTCAATGGAACGCATCATGGCAGAGTGCGGCAACGGGCCGTTGCTGTACTTGAGGTCGAAACGGTCCACGCCCAGGGTCTGTTTGAGCAGGACAATTTTTCGGGCGACGGTTTCCGGTGAGCCGACGTAGAGGGCCCCCTCGGGCGCACACAGGGCGTCGAACTCTCCCCTTCCGCCAGGACCCCAGCCGCGCTCGGCCCCGATCTTGTTCCGCAGCTTCAGCCAGTGCGGAAAGAGCTCCTCCCGGGCCTGCTCGTCCGTATCTGCCACGTGGCCGGGCGAATGCGTGGCAACCTGCTGCATTGGGTGGCCGTACTTGGACATGGCCTCCCGGTACAGGTCCACCAGCGGGCGGAACGCGCGCGGCTGCCCGCCGATGATCGCGAAAATAATGGGGTAGCCGTACTGCGCGCACCGGAGCACCGATTCGGGTGTTCCGCCGACGCCGATCCAGGTGGGCAGCAGGTGCCGTTCCAGGGGCGGGTACACGCTCAGCCCGGCAATTGCTGGCCGGGTCCGGCCTTCCCAATGCACCGGCTTCTGGGCACGCACCTTGTCGAAGAGCTCAAGCTTCTCTTCAAACAGCACCTCGTAGTCCGCCAGATCCAGCCCGAACAAGGGGAAGGACTCAACGAATGATCCGCGGCCCAGCATCACTTCGGCGCGGCCGTTGGAGAGCGCGTCAACGGTGGAAAAGCGCTGGAACACCCGGATGGGATCGTCGGAGCTGAGGACCGTAACGGCCGAACCGAGGCGGATCCGGGTGGTGCGGGCGGCAGCCGCGGCGAGGAAGACCTCGGGCGCAGACACGGCGTAGTCCTTGCGGTGGTGCTCCCCAACATCAAAGGCGTGAAGTCCGACGGCGTCCGCCAGCTCCGCCTGCTCCAGCAGCTGGCGCAGAACTTGCGCATGCGACTGGGAGCTGCCGTCCCGATGCTCCCCCACGTCGCCAAAGGTATTCAGCCCGATCAGGATGCGGCCTTCGCCCACCGGTTCCGTGGGCCCCAAAACGGTGGGACCCGCCGCGGGCTGCGGCAGGCGGCCCGAGGATGCCGGATCCAGACCGGCTCCCCCGCCGGTGCTTGTTTCACTCATGACGACTCCTTCAGCCAGCCGGCCAGTTCCGCTGCCCAGTAGGTCAGCACCATGTGGGCACCCGCGCGGCGGATACCGAGCACGGATTCGGTGATGGCCGCCCGCCTGTCGATCCAGCCGTTCGCGGCCGCAGCCTCGATCATGGCGTACTCCCCCGAGATTTGGTAGGCCGCCACCGGGACAGGGCTCATGGCCGCCACGTCGGCAACGATGTCAAGGTAGCTCATGGCCGGTTTCACCATCACTACGTCTGCACCCTCGGCGAGGTCGAGTTCCACCTCGCGGAGGGCTTCGGTGCGGTTGCCCGCGTCCATCTGGTAGGTCCGGCGGTCCCCCTTGAGCTGGGAGTCCACGGCTTCCCGGAACGGTCCGTAGAAGGCCGATGCGTACTTTGCAGCATAGGCAATGACGGACGTGTTGGTGTGGCCTGCCTGGTCCAGGGCGGTGCGGATCGCCGCGACCTGCCCGTCCATCATGCCGGAGGGACCTAGCATGTGGGCTCCGGCCTCCGCCTGCGCTACCGCCATCTGCGCGTAGATCCCAACGGTACGGTCGTTGTCCACGTACCCCCCGGCATCCAGTACGCCGCAGTGCCCGTGGTCTGTGAACTCGTCCAGGCAAACATCGCTCATGATCACCAGGTCGTCGCCCACCTCTGCCCGGACGTCCCGGATGGCCTTGTTCAGGACTCCCTCAGGGTCAAGGGAGGCAGTGCCCTCTGCGTCGCGGGTCTCCGGGATGCCGAACAGCATGATCCCGCCCAGGCCCAGCTGCACGGCTTCTGCCGCTGCCCGCCTGAGCGTCTCCGTGGTGTGCTGGACGACGCCGGGCATCGAACTGATGGGGTTCGGCTCGCTGAGGCCTTCCCGGATGAAAGCCGGCAAAATCAGCTCTGCCGGGGCCAGCCGGGTTTCAGCGGTCAATCGGCGCATGGCGGGGGTGGTGCGCAGGCGGCGGGGGCGTTGGCTCGGAAAAGTCATTCGGTGTCCTTCACGGTGAGGGTAAAGCGGGAAAGTTCCAACTGGCGTTTGCTGCCCCTTACGGCGGCTCACCTGCGGGCTGTCCTGCACCGAGCGCCGTTTCGACGGCGGCAACCAGCCCCCGGGGCGTTGGTTCTTCGGCGACTGCTGCCACGGGGAGGCCCAAAGCAGCGGCCTGTTCCGCCGTCGACCGCCCGATCACCACCAGGCGGCATCGGCGCAACAGCGGGAGCGCGAAGATGCGCCTCACGGCGCTGGGCGAAGCCGCCACCACTGCGTGGATCCTCCCGGCTGCGATGTCTGCGGCGGCTGCCTCCGGTGCCAGGAGGGAGTAAGACGGCGTCGGCTGCCCCGGTCCCGCATCCTCAGACGGTATTGCCAGCCTGCGCTCCGCTGCCGCCGGGTAGTCAACCGTACGGTACGCGGTGATTGCGGTGACGGTGCTGCCCGCCGCCGTCAAACCTTCGGCGAGGCGTGGCGGGGCGATGTCCGCCTGGGGCAGCAGTACCTTCCCGGCGCCGGCAGGCCAGACCTCCAGGAGTCCGGCGGCGGACTGTTCGTTACTGGGCGTCAGCGCCACCGGAAGGCCGGCGGCTTCGAGGAGCCGTCGGCAGGCCGGTCCTATTGCAGCGACCCGCGTGCGCGCAGGAATCCACTGCTGAAGCGTCACTCCCCGTTCACTTGCCTTGGCGTTGAGTACGTGGACTGTGGTTGCACTGCTCACCACCAGCCAGTCGAAAGCGCCAGCGCCGAGCGCATCGCAGGCGACATCCAGGGAGTGCTGGTCCGCGGCGCGTTCGAAGTCGATCAGTGGAAGCAGGAGCGGCTCCGCGCCGGCCTCCGCAAGCGCCGCCAAAAATTGCAGTGACCGTTCCGGGCTGCGGGTTATCAGTACCTTGGCACCGCCCAGCGGCTTCCCGCTCCCTAGCTCCGCAGCGGCGCCGGCCGTGCTGCTGTCCGTCATGGTCAGGTCTCCCCGTCTGGCGGGTACTGGACACCACGGGCAGGCACTTCCACGGCCGGCTCAGGAGGCCTGCAGGTCCGCGATATCGGCGGCACCGGCGGCCAGGAGGATTTCTGCGAGTTCGATGCCCAGCAGGGTGGCCCCTACTTCCGTGAGCCCGTCAGTTGCCCGCTTGTCCCTGACCGAAGCGGTGCCGTCCACGGCACAGACCACGGCTTCAAGGTGAAGCATGCTGCCCTTACGGAAGGCATAGGCGCCCACCGGTGCTGCACAGCCGGCTTCCAGCCGGGCCAGCAGGGCACGCTCAGCGGTGACGGCGAGCCGGGTATCCGGATCGTCCAGCGCGCCAAGTGCCTGTGCCAGGACTTCCCTCGAGCCGTCGGTGGAACCCGGCCGGGGCGGGGCGTCGGCGGTGCGGCATTCAATGGCGAGCGAGCCCTGGCCGGCAGCGGGCAGCATAACGTCCGTTTCGAGGAATTCGCTGACGGCGTCCAGCCGGCCGATGCGCTCCAGACCTGCGGCAGCAAGAACCACGGCATCGAGGTCGCAGGACTTGCCCGCAGCCACCTCATCCGTTGCGTTGCCGGGCAGCCCGGGTACCCTGCCCAGCCGGGTGTCCACGTTGCCGCGGATGTCCATGATGTCGAGATCGGGCCGGGCTGTGCGGAGCTGCGCCGCACGGCGGGGCGAGCCCGTGCCCACAGTGGCGCCGTGCGGAAGGTCGGCCAGTTTCAGGCCGTCCCGCGCGCAGAGGACATCCCGCACATCCACCCGCTTGGGCGTCGCCGCCAGGCTCAGCCCTACTGCCGGGCCGGTGGGCAAATCCTTGAGCGAATGAATCGCCACGTCGCACTCGTTGCGCAGCAGCGCATCCCGCAGGGCAGCGACGAAAACGCCTGTGCCGCCCATCTGCGACAAGGAACCGGTGAGGACGTCGCCGTCGGTCCGGATGTGGACGAGCTCCACGGGGAAGCCTCCGACGGCGGCGAGCTGGTCGGCAGTCTGCTGCGTCTGGGTCAGTGCCAGCTTGCTGGCACGGGTTCCGATACGGACCGTCACTGGTGCGGCGCTCCCCCGGCCGGGCTGGACTGGCCTGCGGCGGACTGGTCCCCGGCGGCTTCACCGGGGTAGGGATCGTGGCCGGTCCCGATAGTGGTGTCCGCTCCTGCGATGGTCGGCTTTTCACCCCGGAAGTTCGCGCAGCATCCCGGACGGCAGACGTCGTACCAGGGCCCCAGGGCGGTCACGGCCGGGCGTTCGCTGATGTTGTTGGTGGCGGTACGCTCTGAAATCAGGTCCACCATGCCATTGACGAACTTGCGGTGCGTGCCGGGTGTTGGAACGCGTGTCGCGGCGAGACCGAGGTTTGCGCAGGTCTCCAGGGCTTCCGTGTCCAGGTCCCAGACAACTTCCATGTGGTCGCTGACAAAACCGAGCGGCACAATGACGATGCCTTTGACGCCCTGGCCTGCCAGCTCCTCGATGGCGTCGTTGATGTCCGGCTCGAGCCACGGCACGTGCGGGGCGCCCGACCGGGACTGGTAGACAAGGCTCCAGGGGGCGGTGAGGCCTGATTCCTCTTCCACACGCTGGATTACAACGGCAGCGGTGGCAAGGTGCTGGGCAACATACGCCGAGCCCTCTTCGAATTCGCGGGGTTCGCCCTCGGACCGGCCTGCGGCGTCTGCGTCACGCGTGGGGATGGAGTGGGTGGCGAACAGGATCTGAACCGGAGCGTCGGGCGTGCCGGCGGCGGCAAGCTTTGCCTGCACGTCCGCCAGGCCCGCGGCGGTGCCTTCGACGAAAGGCTCCACGAAGCCGGGGTGGTCGAAGTACTGGCGCACCTTGTCCACCTCGAGCCGGCCGTCCAGGCCGGTCTCGGTCAGTGCCATGCCGATGTCCTCGCGGTACTGGCGGCAACTGGAGTAACAGGAGTAGGCACTGGTGGTGATCATGAGCAGGCGGCGGTGCCCGGCGTCGTAGGCGTCCTGCAGGGTCTCCGGAATGTACGGGGCCCAGTTGCGGTTGCCCCAGAGCACCGGAAGGTCGATGCCCCGGGCGGCAAGCTCTGCCTCAAGGGCCGCCTTCAGCTCACGGTTCTGCTGGTTGATGGGGCTGATGCCGCCGTTGGCACGGTAGTGGTGCGAGACTTCTTCGAGCCGTTCGTCCGGGATGCCCCGGCCGCGGGTGACGTTGCGGAGGAACGGAATCACGTCCTCCTGCCCTTCGGGGCCACCGAAGGACGCGAGCAGGACGGCGTCGTAATCCTTGGGGGCCATCCGGCCCGCCTCGGTTACGGGATTGAGAGCGGTAACTCCCGCGGGATCCCGGGCGTCAAGGGGGCTCATGCCAGCACCTCTGCAACTTCCGCGGGAGAAATCCGGCGTCCGGTGTAGAAGGGTATCTCCTCGCGGACGTGGTTGCGTGCTTCCGTGGCGCGCAGGTGGCGCATGAGGTCCACCAGGTCCACGAGCTCGGGCGCCTCCAGGCCCAGGATCCATTCCCAGTCGCCCAGCGCGAAGGAAGAGACGGTGTTGGAGATGACCTGCGGGAAGTCGCGGCCCAGCAGCCCGTGGTCGCGAAGCATCTTCCCGCGCTCAGCGTCCGGCAGGATGTACCACTCGTAGGAGCGGACAAACGGGTAAACGCACAGCCACTCGGCAGGTGCCACCCCCCGGGAGTACGCGGGAGTGTGGTTCTTCGCGAACTCGGCCTCACGGTGCACGCCCATCGCGGACCAGACGATCTCGGTTCCGGCAAAAAGGGTACTCCGGCGGATATCGCGGATTGCCTGCTGAAGCGCTTCCGGCTTGGGGCCGTGGAGCCACACCATCACGTCGGCATCTGCGCGCATTGCGGAAACGTCGTAGCTGCCGCGATGCGTCACGCCCGCCTCGGCGAGCCGTTCCAGCAGGGCTTCGAAGTCGGCGGCAGCATCAGCGCTGCGGATCAGGGCTTCGGAGCGCTTGAAGACCGTCCAAAGGGTAAAGAACTGCTCGGCTGATTCTTCGGTTTTAGTGACAGATTCGGCAGAAGTGTGGCTCATGGTTACAAGTTTGCCCCCTCGTACCCGTCAAGTCGAAACCAGCGAGTTCTACAGTGCGTAGAAGTGACTAAGGTCACAGTATCGGCAGCTGTTCCGGCGCTCCCGGCAGCCGGGCCTAGGGATTCCGCAGCCGGAAGAAAACCATTCCCGCGGCGCCGGCAACCCCTACCAGCCCTGAGCCAAGCCATACCAGGGCACTCTTAGGTTCCGGCTGGGCAGTGAGGCTGGCACTGGTCCGGGCACTGTTGCCAGGTACCGCTGCGGTGTAGGGCGTCCACGCCGGCAGGGCCTGCGGCATCGAGTAGACCGGCACATATGCCCCCTGCCCGCCGGTCGCTGAGAGGTCACCTTCCGCGGCGCGGGCCGCCGGGGCTGCATCCGGCACGGCGCCCGTCACGGCACCGTCTTTTTCTGCCGATGGGAAATTCCCGGCTGCGTCCGATCCAGGCGAAGCCGGCTTTGCCGGCGTGATCCCGCCCGCCGCTGCAGGCGTTTCCGGAACAGCCGGAGCGGCCGGCGCGGGGGCGCTGCCGGCGGGCAGCTCGGGAGCGGCGGCAGGAACCGTGGGCGCGACGCCGGGCGCCTTCCCCGACGATGCGGGTGCGGAACCGGCAGGGGTGGGCGCCGCAGGGCGGCTGGCGGCCGGAGTACCGGATGCGGCGGCGCTGGATGTCGGCGCCGGTGACACTGCGGCAGGGGCAGTGGGCGCGGGCGTTGAGTCGGGCTTCGGGTTAGCCGTTACGGCTGGCCGAAGTACTGACGGGACCGCGGAAGGAGTGGCAGCGGGGCTGGGACCGGCGTGCTGCTTAGAACCAGGGCCATGCCCGTTCCCTCCCGGAGCCTTACCGTTGGCGTCCTTCCCGCGGTTCTGCCCGGGCGCGTCCTCGCGCGCATCCTCCGAACTGCCCCGGAACTGGGCTACCACCGGGAGGGATTGAGTGTCCACGGCAGGAACCGCCGGGTCACCAGTGCTCGGGGATCCCTCAGCCGCCTGGGACGCCGGGACGCCTGTGGCTAGAACCAGTACCGCTCCGATTGCCGCGGCTGCTGCGCCGCGCCGGACTCCCCCGTTGGTACCGGTCCGGGACATGGAAAGCTCGGACCTGTTGTAAACCATAGTCATCGACCCTAACTACGGGGTCGCCCGATCTAAAAACCGGTGGGGCGCCGAACAACGCTTCCAGGCCGGCGTGTTTGGCGCAGTAGTCCCGCTGACCAGCACCAACGTTCAGCCGGCCAGGCTCCGGATCTGCGTCACCGTGTCGGACACCACTGCGGCCAGTCCGTTCCCGGCTGCCCAGCCGCCCACCACGGCCAGGCCGCCGACGGCGTTGCATGCTTCCCGAATTGCCATCACCTTGGCACGGTGCCCGACGGCGGCAAAGGGCAGGGAGCCGCCCCACCTGACAACGTCCCAGTCCACGACGTCCTGCCGGCTGATGCCCACGCCCAGCAGTGCCGATGCGTCGGAAAGTGCTGCTGCCAGGAGCCCATCGTCCGTATCCGGCCTGCCCAATTGGTTGCCGCCGCCGTCAACCCGTCCGTAGGAAAGCCGGAGGACGTGCCGCCCGGGGCCTGCGGCGGCCGCCAGCCAATCCCACTTGCCGGTGGCATGGGTCAGGGCCTTTGCCTGGACGCCGGAAGTTTGGGGCGCAACGAGGATGCCGGTGCCGCGGGGTCGGCGGTCCAGTTCGGGCTTGTCCAGGACCAGGGTGACGAGCTGCACGTCGGGCCCAGAACCGGGTTGCTTTCCCGCTATGGCCGGGACCTCGTGCTGCAGCAGCCCGACGGCGGCCGGTCCGTCCACTGCCACAGCCAGCAAACCGGCGTCGAACGTTTCCCCGGCGGCGCCAACGCGCCACCCATCCGCTGTCCGCACCACCGAGGTTGCGCGGACATTGGCGAGGAGCGTGATGCCCCGGCCACGGAGGTCACGAACGAGGGCGCTGACCAGGGTGTGCATGCCGCCTTCGAGGCCCGCGACGGCGGATCCTGCCTTGGCCGGTCCGCTGCGGTTGCGCCGCTGCGCAGCCACCGCGTCGGCCAGGGAGCCGTGCTTCCGCAGTCCGGCGCGAAGCCCGGGGGCCACCATGTCGACGTCGAGCAGTCCCGGATCTGCAGAGTGGACGCCGCCCACTACGGGCTCTACCAGCCGCTCAAGAACACGCCGTCCCATACGGGCTCGGACGAGCGCGGACACGCTGACAACGTCCGCACTCGTTCCGATGGACGCCGGCAGGATCCTGTCGAGGGAGGCCCGGAGCGAGCCCGGCAGGCCCAGGGACCGGCGGACTTCGGGATCCCAGGGGTTGGCGGGAATTCCCAAAACGCCGGTCTTGGGAAGTTCGCGGGGGCCGTCCGGGAGCTGTACCCAGGCGCCGCCAGGCCGGGGCGCAACGATCCTGTCCGCAAGGCCCAACTGGGCGGCCAGGTCCGCGACGGCGTCGGACCGGGTGGCGAAGGACTCTGCGCCGCTGTCCAATGTCAGGCCCGCTACGACGTGGCTGCCTACGCAGCCGCCCCACTCCCCGCCGGCCTCGAGGACTGTGACGCGGTGTCCGGCAGCAGCGAGCTCCCGGGCAGACAGGAGGCCTGCTATCCCGCCGCCCAGCACCAGCGCGGACCGGGCACCAGCCGGGTGACCCGTCACGGTTTACTCCGGCGAGATGGAGTGAATGAGTTCCACGACCCGGGTCAGGACGGCCGGGTCGGTCTCGGGAGGAACGCCGTGGCCCAGGTTGAGGACATGGCCGGGTGCCGCCGCTCCGGCGGCGATAACAGAGCGGACGTGGGCTTCGAGGATTTCCCAGGGGGCCGGGAGGAGGGCAGGGTCGATGTTGCCCTGGAGCGGGACGGACCCGCCCAGCCGGCGGTTGGCCTCGTCCAGCGGCAGGCGGTAGTCAACGCCCACCACGTCCACGCCGACGTCCCGCATGGCCACGAGCAGCTCGGAGGTGCCGGTCCCGAAGTGGATGAGCGGCGCGCCCAGGTGCCGCACGTGGTCGAGGGCCCGGGTGGATGCCGGCGCCACAAACTTTGAGTAGTCGGCCAGGCCCAGTGAGCCCGCCCAGGAGTCGAACAGCTGCCCGGCGGAGGCGCCGGCTTCCAGCTGGGCCTGCAGGAACAGGCCGGACGCATCGGCGGCCCAGCTGGCGAGGGCCTGCCAAGTCTCCGGGTCCGCGTGCATCATGGTGCGCGGTCCGAGGTGGTCGCGGGACGGCTTGCCCTCCACCATGTAGGCCGCCAAGGTGAAAGGCGCCCCGGCGAAACCTATCAGGGGGGTGCTGCCGAGTTCTGCCACGGTAAGGCGAACCGCTTCCCGGATGGGCTCAAGCGCCTCCCAGGTCAGCTGCGGCAGGGCTGCGACGTCGGCGGCGGTCCGCACGGGCCTGTCCAGGACCGGACCTACTCCGGGGACGATATCCACGCCCACCCCTGCGAGCTTCAGGGGGATAACGATGTCGGAAAAGAAGATGCCGGCGTCCACGTCGTGACGGCGGACCGGCTGGAGCGTGATCTCCGAGGCAAGCTCCGGCCGCAGGCAGGAGTCCAGCATGGCGATGCCTTCCCGGACCTTGAGGTACTCCGGCAGGGAGCGTCCGGCCTGCCGCATGAACCAGACAGGACGGCGGGACGGCTTTCCACCCCGGTAGGCCGTGATCAGCGGCGAGTCTGCGGTGCGGCCATCCACCAGTGGATGGTCTGCAGCAAGGGCGCCGGCAGCGGACGTGGCAGGGGTCGAAGTCATGCCTTTGATTGTGCCCAAAAACGGCAGTAAAAGATAACGACAGGCTGTCATGGCAGAGCGCCCCGCCCGCGTCGTGGCAGGAATCACAGCCCCGGCCGCCCGCTTCGGTGCCGGGCAGTTGTTCTACCGAGGAACGAAAAAGCTATGATTGACCTGCTGTGGTTCTTTTCTCATTGGTGGCTACACACGCCGACATCGATCTTGAGACCGTTGCTCAGTTGAGCAGCGGTGCTTCGGGGATCGCCACATCCGCTCTCTCCGGATCGCCGGCAGTGACGGGTGCAGTGGTCCTTGCCACCTGCAACCGGTACGAAATCTACGGCGAAGCACCCCACCCGGACGATGTTGAGGCCGCCCGGGCCGCCCTCGTCGCACAGATCAGCGAAGTCAGCGGACTGAGCGAGCCGCTCGTCTCCCGCTCCTTCAGCACCCGCACCGGACCCGAAGTAAGCCAGCACCTCTTCGCCGTCAGCGCCGGACTGGATTCAGCGGTGGTTGGAGAGCGTGAAATCGCCGGCCAGGTACGCCGTGCACTGATCACCGCACAGCATGAAGGAACCGCAAGTTCCGGGCTTGTCCGCCTTTTCCAGGCCGCCTCCAAGACCGCCAAGGACGTCGGCGCGCAGACCGCCCTCGGTTCCAGGGGCCTGTCCATCGTTTCCGTGGCGTTGGACCTGGCTACGGATCTGTCCGAGAACCCGGACTGGTCCAACAAGAAGGTAGTGGTCTTCGGCACCGGAGCCTACGCAGGTGCCACAATGGCTCTGCTGCGTGAGCGCGGCTGCACCGACATCTCCGTTTTCTCCTCTTCGGGCCGCGCTGAAGGGTTTGTCGCTACTCGCGGCGGCACTGCGCTCGACGCCGAATCGCTCCATTCCGCCGTTGCCGCAGCCGACGTGATGATCGGCTGCAGCGGTTCCGACACCCGGGTGGAAGCTGACGAACTTGCCCTGGTACGTGTGGATTCGCCGCAGCCGTTGATTGCCATCGACCTCGCCCTGACACACGACTTCGACCCCGGCGTGGGCGAACTGGACGGCGTTGAGCTGCTGACGCTGGAGTCCGTACGCCTCGCCGCACCGCAGGAACAGGCTGAATCACTCACCCAGGCCAGCGGCATTGTCAGCGGCGCCGCCAAGGCCTTTGAACAGGAACGGGAGGCCCGTTCCGTGGATTCCGCGATTGTCGCGCTGCGGCGGCACACCATGGACGTCCTGGACGCCGAGATGGAAAAAGTCCGCGCCCGGCACGGCTGCACCGCCGCGGCCGAGGAAGTGGAGTTCGCACTTCGGCGCATGGTCAAACAGCTTCTTCACGTCCCCACGGTGCGCGCCCGGGAACTTGCCGCCAACGGACAGCAGGACGAGTACGTGGCAGCGCTGGAAGCCCTCTACGGGATCACCGTGGAGCAGCCGGCAGCACGTGCAGCTCCACAGGCCGAGTGCCCGGTGGACCACAGCGGCCTCGAAAGCGCCTGACCACCCACCGCCCAGGCAACCCTCTCTCAGATCCTGCAGACTTTCCGGCAACCCTCTCTCACTATTCACACGGAAGTGAGAGAAGGTTCCGCAAAAAGGTGCAGTAAGTGAGAGAGCGTGGCAGGGGGTGCGGGTCAGTAGACCGGCTTGCTGGGCTCCACCTCGCGCACCCAGGCCAGGATTCCGCCGTCGAGATGGCTGACCCGCTGATAACCCGCCTTTTGGGCCGCCGCCAGCACGTTCGCAGAGCGGGTACCGGCCTTGCACAGGAACACAATGTCCCGGTCCTGCGGAAGCTCCTGCCACGCCTCACCGGCGAGGATCCGTCCCTGCGGGATGAGCACGGCGCCGTCGATGCGCACAATGTCGTACTCGCCGGGCTCCCGCACATCCACCAGCTCGAAGTCCTTCAGGCCCGCGTTCCTGGACGCCAGCATGGTGGCCAGCTGCGTTGCGGTGACCGTGTGTTCCGTGTCCGCCTGCGCTGCCGGGGTGATGCCGCAGAACGCCTCGTAGTCGGTCAGCTCAGTGATGGGCTCTGCTGCCGGGTCCTTGGACACGCGGATCTCCCGCCAGCTGCCGCCCAGGGCGTCGAACAGGGCCACCCTGCCCAGCAATGAACGTCCGACGCCGGTAATCAGCTTCACTGCCTCAGTCACCATCAGCGACCCCACGGCTGCGCAGAGCATCCCGAACACGCCGCCCTCGCCGCAGGACGGAACGGAGCCCGCCGGCGGCGCTTCAGGATAGAGGTCACGGTAGGTGGGCCCGTGCTTTTCCCAAAAGACACTCACCTGCCCGTCAAACCGGAAGATGGAGCCCCACACGTATGGCTTGCCAAGGATGGCGGCGGCGTCATTCACCAGGTAGCGGGTGGCAAAGTTGTCGGCACCGTCCATGATGAGGTCGTAGCCGGCGAACAGCTCCAGGGCGTTGGAGGCATCGAGCCTGACGTTATGCAGCCGGACGTCCACCAGCGGATTGAGGGCGGCGATGGCGTCCCGCGCCGATTCAATCTTCGGCCGGCCCACGTCCGCCACGCCGTGGATGACCTGGCGCTGCAGGTTGCTGAGGTCAACGGCGTCGTCGTCGATGATTCCGATTGTTCCCACCCCGGCGGCCGCCAGGTAGAGCAGCGCGGGTGATCCGAGCCCGCCGGCGCCGATCACCAGTACTTTTGCGTTTTTCAGCCGCCGCTGCCCCAGCGCGCCGATCTCGGGAATGATGAGGTGCCGCGAGTAGCGCTCCACCTCGCCAGGAGTGAGCGCACCCGCCGGTTCAACCAGGGGATCCAGTGAGACAGCCGAAACATTTGCCGTGAATGACGAAGCCATACTTCAATGTATGCCCCGGGATACCGCCGGGTCATATTACCCCGAAGTAGAGTGGGGGTAACTGCAAGGGAAAGAAGGACAACTGTGGTCCACGAAGCACGGGCTGACCGCCCGTCCGCAGCCGAACCCCAAACCGCTTCGCGCCCCGCGGGGCAACGGTCCGCCCGGCTTCCAAGGGACGAACGGCGAGCACAACTTCTTACCGCAGCACAGGAAGTCTTTGTTGCCAACGGTTATCACGGCGCCGCCATGGACGAAATCGCCGAAACCGCCCATGTCAGCAAACCTGTCCTGTACCAGCACTTCCCCTCGAAGCGGGAACTGTACCTTGCCCTGCTCGAGAGCCACCTGGCGTCCCTCACGGAACTGATGCTGGGAGCGCTGAACTCCACCACGGACAACGACGAACGTGTTCAGGCCGTGATGCGCGCCTATTTCCAGTTCATCGCCAACGATGACCAGGCCCACCGGCTGGTTTTCGAATCAGACCTCATTAACGATCCGGACGTCAGCTCGCGGCTGGAAACCTTCAACCGGACGTTTGCCGATGCCATTGCCCACGTCATCGCGGAGGACACAAAGCTCCCCCACCTGGAGGCAGAGCTGCTGGGACGCGGGCTTGCCGGGATGGCGCAGGTCAGTGCCCGGTACTGGCTCGAAACAGACGGGAACCTGGACCTGGATGTGGCCAGTGACCTCATTTACCGTTTAGCTTGGCGCGGAATCTCTCGCTTCCCCAAAGAGTCCTAGACTACAAATAAGACATAAACCGAGAAACGTGAACGGCTGGGAGGCCCCTGTGGAAATTAAGATCGGCGTGCAGAATGTTGGCCGCGAGATTGTGCTGGAATCTGTCCAGGACGCAGACTCCGTAGCCAAAGTTGTGGAGGAAGCCATCACCAGCGGCGGCGAACTGCGGCTCAAGGATGACAAGGGACGCCTGATCATTGTTCCCGGCAAGGCCCTCGCCTACGTCGAGATCGGAGCCGAAGAAGTCCGCCGCGTAGGTTTCGGCCAGTTCTAGTCCCGAGCCCCGGCCCGGGGCCGGCATTCCAAGGAGAGGCATGCTTTCGCTGACCATCGTGGTGCTGGTAACAGCAGCTGCAGGTTTCATCGTCTGGGCCAATGACAAACGGCACACAAAATACGGGGCAGTCCTTCCCGCCGCCGTCAGCGTGGGTGTGGGGGCTGTTACCTGGATCATTTTGATGGCTGCGGGCTTCGGTTACCGGCCGGGAATGACGTGGCTGCCGTGGGTCCTCCCCATTATTTTGGGTACTGCGGCGGCGGTGGCCGTTGTCCTCTATCTGGGACGCACAAGGGCCAGGCAGGACCTGGAACGGCTTACTGCCGCCCTAAAGCTCTAACCGGACCGCAATACTGTGGCCACTGCCCGGGGCAGTGGCCACAGGCGGTTAAGAGCCGGCGGGATGCTTCTTAGGCTCGGCAACCGCCTGCAGCGCGGCTGCAGCTTCACGTACTGCCTCGGCCGCGCGCACGTCGCGGGCCGTGACCTCTCCCCCGGCGTCGTGGGAGGTATACCGGAGGTACACCAGGTTGTACCGCCACTCCAGGTCAGGGTGGTGGTTTTGCTCCTCGGAGAGGCGCCCGACGGCGGCAATCAGCTCAAGCGCTGCAGCCGCCGTCGGCAGTTTGTATGCGGTCACCAGCGCACCCCCGCTGTACTGCCAGTCCGGCAGGACCGCCAAGGCGTCCTCGAGCCGCTCGGGAGAAAGAACGTCCTTGCCGGCCATAGCTGCTCCTTGCCTGGTGGCCGGCGCCCGCAGCACCAGGGGGAGGCCTAGAGGAACTCGGCCCGGCCCTCCATGGCCGAGGACGCCAGTGCATGTTCGCGGCGCGGTATCCTGCCGGCCGCTTGTGCCAGCCTACCGGCGATCACCGCGTGTTTGAAGGCTTCCCCCATCAGGGCAGGATTCTGTGCCCGGGTCACGGCCGTGGCCAGCAGGACGGCGTCGCAGCCCAGTTCCATGGCCAGGGCCGCGTCCGAGGCAGTGCCGATGCCGGCGTCCAGAACCACCGGCACTGAGGCGCGGGCGACGATCAGCTCGATATTGTGCGGGTTAAGGATGCCCAGTCCCGTGCCGATCGGTGCCCCCAGCGGCATCACGGCAGTGGCCCCGAGGTTCTCGAGCCGCAGGGCAAGGACAGGGTCGTCGTTGGTGTACGCAAAAACCTTGAATCCCCTGTTGACGAGCTGCTCCGTGGCGTCCACCAGTTCGACGGCGTCCGGCAGCAGGGTCTGTTCGTCGGCAATGACTTCCAGCTTCACCCAATCTGTTTCCAGCGCCTCACGGGCCAGTTCGGCGGTCAGCACGGCGTCCCGGGCAGTAAAGCAGCCGGCCGTGTTGGGCAATACGCGGATGCCGTGGTTCACGAGCAGCTGGAAAAGTGAGCCCGTTTCCGCGGTGGAGTACCGCCGCATGGCCACGGTGGTCAGGGCGGTTCCGGAGGCCAGGAGGGCCGCCCCCAGGCCGTCAAGACTGGGGGCACCGCCGGTGCCCATGATGAGCCGGGAGGTCAGCGCGACGCCGTCGATCACCAGCGGATCGTCCTGGCCGGTTGAGCTTGAGGTGGTGATGGTTTCGGTCATGGTGTCAGCCTCCCTGCACGGCCGTGACGAGCTCGACTTCGTCGCCGTCCGCGAGCGCGGTGGCGGACCACTGGCTGCGCGGCACTACCTCGGAGTTGTGCGCGACAGCCACGCCAAGCTTCCGGCCGTCGGTGGCCTGGCCGGTGGCAGCGAGGGGGCGTCCGGTGACCTCGCTGACGAGCGCGCTGATGGAGGCGCCCTCGGGTACAAGGTGCCGGGTTCCGTTCAAGGTGATGTTCATGCTGTTTCCTTTTGGCGTAAGCGGTTGGTGGACGGGTAGCCGGAGCGGGAGAAACGGCCAGGGTTGAAGGCCGCCCACCGCGGGTCCGGCCCGCCGTCCAGGAGGTCCCGGCAGACGGCGGCAGCCGCCGGAGCCAGCAGGACTCCGTGGCGGAAGAAGCCGGTGGCAATGATGAGCCCGGCGACATAACGGGCGTCCCGGCCGGCCGGCCCGGACGCCGCGGGTACCCGCCCGAGCAGCGGTGCGTTGTCCGGCGTTCCGGGGCGGGCCCGGGCGGTGGCTTCCAGCAGTTCAAGTTCGGCGACGGCGGGGACCAGCACCAGCGCGTCCCGGAGCAGCTGGTATACGCCGCCGGCGGAAACGGCATCAGCGGCCGAGGGGGCATCCTCGCGCTGGGTTGCCCCGACCACCACTGTGCCGTCCCGGCGCGGGACGATGTAGACCGGGACGCCGTGCACCAGCCCGCGGACGGTGGACGTGACCAGGGGTTGCACATGCTTGGGAACGGCAAGGCGCAGGATGTCCCCGTAGACGGGCCGCAGCGGCAGATGCAGATTGCCGGGCAGTGCTTCCAGCGCTGCCGCGTGCAGCCCGTTCGCCACCACCGTTTCGGCGGCCAACACGGCACCCCCGCCTGCCAGGCGTACCCCGGCGACCCTTCCGTTCTGCCACAGCAGCCCGGCCGCGCGGGCAGGGACTGCATAACCGTCGACGGCGCCGGCTGCTGCGGTGCCGTGCCCTGCGGCGCGGCCCCTGCTCCCGCCTCCGTTACCCGCACGCCCGCCGGCCAGGGCGGCCTGCAGGCAGGCCACCAGCAGCCGCGGATCCACCTGGTGGTCCGCCGGGGTGTCCAGTGCACAGGAAATCCCGGGACTGAGCAGCGGCTCCCGCTGCCGCGCTGCCCGGACGGTGAGCGGTTCAACGGAGAGGCCGTTCGCCTGCTGGACTGTGCGCAGGTCCATCAGGGCGCGGCGGTCCCCGGCGTCGGCTCCCACGGCGAGGGTCGGCGTCGTAATGTATCCCGGATCTGTCCCTGAAGCTGCAGCGAGGCCGGCGGCGAAAGCCGGCCAGCGTACGGAGGCCTCCAGCATGAATTCCAGGAGGTCCTCCTCCTGGTAGTGCAGCTCGCTCACCGGAGCCAGCATTCCTGCGGCAGCCCAGCTCGCCCCCGACCCCGGCGCGTCGTCGATGACCACCACTGCGCGGCCGGAGCGCTGCGCCTCCCACGCGATGCTGTGGCCGATGACTCCGCCGCCGATGACGGCGACGTCGGCGTGGACGATGTTGTCCGCCCGCCCGGACGGCGCGTCCGGGCGGGCGCCTGAAGGTGCGCCCATGTGTCTCCTTCCCTACGCCGGCATTAACCGGATCAGGTCAAGCGGTCGGCTCTGACGCCCTCTCAGCCCGGCGCTTTGTGACAGCTGCCGCGGGCTCCCGCAGTACGAGGCCAGTGTAGAGGAACTAGGCTTTCCTCCATGAATGTGTCCCACACCCCTGCCGCCGGCACTGACGTCCTTGGCAGCGCGAAGATCAGCAACGGCCTTCACGCTGCCCGCCTTTATCTCTGCACCGATGCGCGCACGGACCGCGGGGATTTCGGGGATTTCGTTGATGCCGCTTTTTCCGGTGGCGTGGACATCATCCAGCTCAGGGACAAGAACATCGAGGCATCCGAGGAGCTCGAACTGCTGGCCGTCCTCAAGGAAGCGGCAGAGCGGCACGGCCGGCTTTGGGCCGTCAATGACAGGGCGGATATCGCCGTATTGTCCGGTGCCCCGGTGTTCCATATCGGCCAAAAGGACCTGCCCCTCGAGGCTGCGCGGACCCTGCTCAACGGCAATGCCGCCATTGGCCTCTCCAGCCACAGCCCGGCGCAGGTGGACGCCGCCCTGGCTGCAGCCTCGGCTCCGGCGGGCTTGGATTACTTCTGTGTAGGCCCGGTTTGGGCCACCCCCACCAAACCGGGACGGGCCGCGGTAGGGCTCGACCTGGTGAAGTACGCCGCAGAAGCTGCGCGGACGGCCGGCCTGGAAGGGCAGTCCGACGACGGCCTCCCCTGGTTCGCGATTGGGGGCATTGACCATGGCAACGTGGAGCAGGTGGTGGCTGCAGGCGCGCGCAGGATCGTGGTGGTCCGCGCCATTACGGAAGCTTCCGATCCGGCAGCGGCCGCCGCTGCGCTGCTCGCGGCGCTGGACGCCCGGAAGCCCTGACTTCGGGCGCCAGAGCGGCGGCGTCCGCGGCGGGATCAGCCAAGTGCGGCGATCCGGGCACGGCGCCTGCATTATGGCCGGAATTCGGACTAGGCTGATTTTCGTGTCACACCATCGGCTGGCTCCCAACGTCCACGAGCACAACAACGCGCTCGAGGCGGCCCTGAGCGCCCTGCGGACCGAGCTGGAGTTGCCGGGCGCCTACCCGGAGGACGCGGTGGCTGACGCAAAGGCGGCCGTCGAGTCCCTGCAGCTCCCCAGCCATGACCTCACCGGCATCGAATTCATCACCATCGATCCGGCGTCGTCGACGGACCTGGACCAGGCCCTGTTCATCGAGCCGGACGGCGACGGCTACCACGTGCTGTATGCCATTGCGGATGTGCCCGCCTTCGTGGCCCCCGGCGGGCCCCTGGACGCGGAAACGCGCCGGCGCGGCCAGACGTTCTATGCCCCCGACGGGCGGATCCCCTTGCATCCGGAGGTCATCAGCGAACAGGCCGGAAGCCTCCTCCCCGGCCAGGACTGCTCCGCGTTCGTCTGGGACTTCCGCCTGGACAGCGCCGCCGGGGTGCAGTCCGTAGCGGTAAAGCGGGCCCGGATGCGCAGCCGCGCGAAGCTCAGCTACAAGGGCGTGCAGGCCGAGCTCGACGCCGGCACCGCGGCCCCGGTGCTGCTGCTCCTTAGGGAGGTGGGGCTCAAGCGCGTGGAGCTGGAGCGGGCCCGCGGCGGCGCCAGCCTGAACATGCCGGAACAGGAGATCGTCCAGCTTCCCGACGGCGGCTACCGGATTGCCGCCGCTCCCCAGCTTCCGGTGGAGGACTGGAACGCACAGATATCCCTCATGACCGGAATGGCTGCGGCCCAGCTCATGCTGGCGGGGAAGGTGGGCATCCTGCGCACCATGCCATCCCCGGACGAGCGCTCCCTGAATCACTTCCGGCTGCAGACCGAGGCCTTGGGCAAGCCTTGGGACGGTGAAGTCAGCTACGGCGAATACCTGCGGAGCCTGGACCCGACGGAACCCCGCCAGCTGGCCATCATGCACTCCGCCGGCATGCTGTTCCGGGGCGCCGCCTACACGGCCTTTGACGGGTCCGTCCCGGAGGACGCGGTGCAATCGGCCATCGGCGCCGCCTATGCGCACACCACCGCCCCGCTGCGCCGGCTGGTGGACCGCTTTGTGCTGGTGATTTGCGAGGCTTTGAGCAGCGGCGGCGAAGTGCCGGGATGGGCGAGGGAGGCCCTTCCGTCCCTGCCCGAGATCATGGCCGGCTCCGACCAGCTGGCATCCCGGATGGAGCGCACGGCCCTGGATACCGTGGAGGCGGCCCTGCTGGTCAACCACGTGGGGCAGGAGTTTGATGCCATTGTCATCTCCGGGTCCAAACCGCAAAAAGAGAACGGCAGGAACGGCAACGGCAACGGGAAGAACGGCAATGGCAACGGCGGTTCGGGGATCGTCCAGATCGCAGATCCGGCGGTGACTGCCCGCTGCGCCGGCGAACTGGAGTCCGGCACCAAGGTCCGGGTCCGCCTGGTCTCCTCCGATATCGCCACGCGGGAAGTCCATTTCGAGCTCGTCGAGTAGCGGCGGCACGGCCCGCAACTACGGCCCCTGGCGGCCAAAGCCGGGAATCGGGCTGTTGCGGCTAGACTGAAGAAGTAGAAATGGATGCCCGGTCGTTGATTTCCTTGATTTGAAACCAACAAGCCCGCCCCTACGCGATCTTGAGATACACCCGTTGGTCACCAGTGCCAGCAATTAGATAGCCCGCGATCGGCTTCCACTGGAATTGCGTGTGCGCCCGAGCGTGCTCCGGAACAGCCTTGCGGCCGGCCCGTTGAGCAGGCAGCGCCATTGCCCAAATGAATAAGGAAACTCCCCAGTGAGTGAATTGCATACCCACCAGCTTCTGACCGACGAGACCGGCACCGAAGTTATCGAGCCCGAAGAAACCATCATCTCGGACGAGTTGCCCCACGAGATCGAGGAAAAGTCCTTCGCGGACTACAACGTCCGCGCTGACATCGTTGAATCTCTGGCCGACGCGGGAATCACCCACCCGTTCCCCATCCAGGCCATGACCCTGCCGGTTGCCCTGTCCGGCCACGACATCATCGGCCAAGCCAAGACCGGTACCGGCAAGACTCTGGGTTTCGGCATCCCCGCCCTTCAGCGCGTGGTGGGCCAGGACGACCCGGGCTATGAGAAGCTGGCCGTTCCCGGCGCGCCCCAGGCCCTGGTGATCGTGCCTACCCGTGAACTTGCCGTGCAGGTGGCCAACGACCTGCAGACAGCGTCTCGGAAACGCAACGCCCGCATCGCCACCATCTATGGCGGCCGTGCCTACGAGCCCCAGGTGGAGGCCTTGACGAAGGGCGTGGAGATCGTGGTGGGCACGCCCGGCCGCCTCATCGACCTCTACAAGCAGAAGCACCTGAGCCTGAAGAACGTCAAGATCGTCATCCTGGACGAAGCTGACGAGATGCTCGACCTCGGCTTCCTGCCCGACGTCGAAACGCTCATTGCCGGGACCCCCGCTGTCCGCCAGACCCTGCTCTTCTCCGCCACCATGCCCGGCCCGGTCATCGCCATGGCCCGCCGCTACATGACCCAGCCCACCCACATCCGCGCCGCAGATCCGGACGACGAGGGCCTGACCAAGCGCGATATCCGGCAGCTGATCTACCGTGCCCACAGCATGGA
The DNA here is from genome assembly GCF_059089645.1 of Arthrobacter sp. K41. Classification (NCBI taxonomy): domain Bacteria; kingdom Bacillati; phylum Actinomycetota; class Actinomycetes; order Micrococcales; family Micrococcaceae; genus Arthrobacter; species Arthrobacter sp. K41. Next base: position 108,988 of record NZ_JBNHEW010000005.1, read on the forward strand.
CAAGACCGAAGTGGTGGCCCGCATCCTGCAGGCCCGCGGCCGCGGCCGCACCATTATCTTCACGAAGACCAAACGGACCGCGGCCAAGGTGGCGGAGGAACTCGTGGACCGCGGCTTTGCCGCCGCTGCCATCCACGGCGACCTGGGCCAGGGCGCCCGCGAACAGGCACTGCGTGCCTTCCGCAACAACAAGGTGGACGTCCTGGTGGCCACCGACGTCGCCGCCCGCGGCATCGACGTGGACGACGTCACCCACGTGATCAACTACCAGTGCGTGGAAGACGAAAAAATCTACCTGCACCGCGTCGGCCGCACCGGCCGCGCGGGCAACAAGGGCACCGCCGTGACCTTCGTCGACTGGGACGACATGCCGCGCTGGGGCCTCATCAACAAGGCCCTGGGCCTCAGCGTGCCCGAGCCCGTCGAAACCTACTCCTCCTCCCCGCACCTCTACGAAGACCTGGACATCCCCGAGGGCACCAAGGGCCGCCTGCCCCGTGACAAGCGCACCCTTGCCGGGGTGGATGCAGAGGTCCTCGAGGACCTGGGCGAAACCGGCAAGAAGAACAACAGCCGCGGCACCCGTGACGGCGGCCCGTCCCGTGAGCGCGACGGGCGGGACCGCACCAGCCGCGGCCGTGACAGCAGGGGCGGAACCCGCGACGGCGGACGCACCGGCGGTGACTCCCCAGCCCGCACGGGCGAGCGCCGCCGTCGTACCTCCGATGCAGCTGCAGCCCCCGCTGCCGCCGGCGACGTACCCGCCGCTGCCCCCGCTGCAACCGAGGGCGAGCAGCCCTCGCGTGCCCGCCGTTCCCGGACACGTACCCGCCGGCGCAACGGCGAGGTAGTGGCCGGCAGCGACACCGCGGCACAGCATGGCAGCACCGAGGCCTAATCCCCTTCATGACTGACACTGTCTGGGCGCCGGACGGCAGCAGCCTGGTGGTACACGCGGACAACGCGGAGTTCCTCCCCTCGCTGCCGGACGGCGCCTTCACACTGATATACGTGGATCCGCCGTTCAACACCGGCCGCCCACAGCAGCGCCAGCAGACCACCATGGTGGCCAACGCAGGCGGCACCGGCGACCGGGTGGGTTTCAAGGGGCGCTCCTACGACACCGTCAAAGGGGCGTTGCACCGCTACGACGACGCGTTCAGCGATTATTGGTCGTTCCTGGAACCGCGGCTCGTCGAGGCCTGGCGCCTGCTGGCTGAGGACGGCACCCTGTACCTGCACCTCGACTACCGCGAAGTGCACTACGCCAAGGTGATGCTGGACGCCATCTTCGGCCGGGAATGCTTTCTTAACGAGATCATCTGGGCCTACGACTACGGCGCCCGTGCCAAGAACCGCTGGCCCACAAAGCACGACAACATTCTTGTGTACGTGAAAAACCCGGCCAAGTACCACTTCGACAGTGCCGAGGTGGACCGGGAACCCTACATGGCTCCCGGGCTTGTCACCCCCGCCAAGCGGGAACTGGGAAAGCTGCCCACGGACGTCTGGTGGCACACCATCGTCTCGCCCACCGGCAAGGAAAAAACCGGCTACCCCACCCAGAAGCCGGAAGGCCTGGTCCGCCGCGTGGTGGCGGCCTCAAGCCGGCCCGGTGACTGGTGCCTGGACTTCTTTGCGGGCTCCGGCACGCTGGGAGCCGTCGCCGCAAAGCTCGGCCGGAAGTTTGTGTGCGTGGACCAGAACCAGCCCGCGATCGACATCATGGCCAAGCGCCTGGGTGCGCACGCCGAGTTCAGCTCGTTCCCACCCAACTAGCTCGCATTAGATGTCGTTTTGACCGCTCAAAACGACATCTAATGCCAGTCAGATGGGTGGGCGGGAGCGGTCAGGGGCGGACGACGGCGGTCCCGGTCCCCATGTCCTCGATGCGGGCCAGGACCTCGGGCGCCGTCAGGTTTTCGCCGAGCAGGTTGGGTTTGCCGGTCCCGTGGTAGTCGGACGATCCGGTGATCAGCAGGTCATGCCGGGCGGCGAGCCTGCGGAGGAACCCGCGGCCGTCCTCGGAGTTGTCCCGGTGGTCGATCTCCAGGCCGGCGAGCCCGGCGTCAATCATCTCCTGATACACCTGCTCCCCCACGATGCGGCCGCGCGAGGAGGCCACCGGATGGGCGAACACGGGTACGCCGCCTGCTGCCCGGACCAGTTCGACGGCGGTGGCCGGGTCCGGCGCGTAGTGCTGGATGAAGTAGCGGGACCGGGAGGTGAGGATGGAGGCGAAGGCCTCGGAGCGGTCCTCCACCACACCTGCAGCCACGAGCGCGTCCGCGATGTGCGGGCGGCCCAGGGTGGCGCCCGGCGCCACATGGTGGATGACGTCGTCCCAGGTAAGCGGGTAATCCTCAGCGAGCAGCGTGACCATCCGCTCGGCGCGGGTCTGCCGGGCATCCTTGGCCTTGGTGATTTCCTCCAGCAGCCCCAGATGTGCAGGATCATGCAGGTAACTCAACAGGTGGACGCTGATGCCCTGCTCGGTTCGGCACGAAACTTCCATCCCGGGCACCAGGGCCACGCCGTGCTCCGCTGCCGCAGCGGACGCCTCCACCCAGCCGGCGGTGGAATCGTGGTCGGTCAGGGCCACCACGTCCAACCCGGCGCGGGCTGCCGAGGCCATCACGTCGGCGGGCTTTTCCGTGCCGTCGGAAACATTGGAGTGGGCATGCAGGTCAATCCTCACCATCCCAGCCTAGTAGACCCCGGCTCCCCCGTTCATTCCGGTATTCGCCCAAGCCTTCATGCTGGTGAGACGATGGTGCCGTGAACGATGCCGATAACACCCAAAATTCTGCTGCCCAGCCTCTGGAAGAGCGCGTCAACAACCGCTCCCAGCGGCCCAGTTCCGACGCCTTCAAGGCCTTCATGGCCAGCAACTGGGCGCCGTCCAGCCAGGAACTTCCGGCCCGTGACGCCGTCGCCGGCCACGCCGCGACCCGGCGCAAAGCCATCTCCGACCAGTTCAAGGGCGAACGCCTGGTCATCCCCGCCGGACCGCTGAAGGTGCGCTCGAATGACTGCGACTACCGCTTCCGTCCGCACTCGGGCTTCGCGCACCTCACCGGGCTTGGCCTTGACCACGAGCCGGACGCTGTCCTGATTTTGGAACCCGTTGAAGAAGGTAAGGGCGACGACGGCGGCAACCACCGCGCCGCGCTTTACTTCCGGCCGCTCGCCGGGCGCGACACCGAACAGTTTTACGCCGACTCACGCTCAGGCGAGTTCTGGATCGGCGCACGTCCCACGCTCGCTGAGTTCGAAGCCCGCCTCGGCCTTGCCACGGCACATATCGACCAGCTCGAAACGGCCATCACCAAGAACGTGGGCGCCCCTGAAATTGGCGGCATCTCCATCCGCCTGGTCCGCAAGGTGGACGAAAACATCGACGCCCTTGTGGACACCGCCCGGTACAACACCGCCAAGGACCCCGACAACCTGGACCTCGCCGTCCTCGACGCCCTCGACGAAAAGCTCAGCGAAGCGCTCTCTGAGCTGCGCCTGCTCAAGGATGAGTGGGAGATTGAGCAGATGAAGCTCGCAGTCGCCGCCACCGTGGAGGGGTTCGAGGAAGTAGTCAAGGCATTGCCCCGGGCACTGACGCACGTCCGCGGCGAACGCGTCGTGGAGGGCGCCTTCTTCGCCCGCGCCCGGGAGGTGGGTAACGAGCTCGGCTACGACACCATTGCTGCCTCGGGCAACAACGCCACCGTCCTGCACTGGACCCGCAACACCGGAAACATCAACGCCGGTGAGCTGCTGCTGCTGGACGCCGGCGTGGAAGTCGACTCGCTGTACACCGCCGACATCACGCGGACCCTGCCGGCGACCGGGGTGTTCTCGGAGGTCCAGCGCAAAGTGTACGAAGCGGTGCTCGACGCAGCGGATGCCGGCTTTGCTGCCGCTCAGCCAGGAACACGGTTCCGTGACATCCACACCGCCGCCACGACGGTCCTGGCCGAACGCCTCGCGGAGTGGGGCCTCCTGCCCGTTACCGTCGAAGAAGCGATCAGCCCCGAGGGCCAGCAGCACCGCCGCTGGATGCCGCACGGAACCAGCCACCACCTTGGCCTCGATGTGCACGACTGCGCCCAGGCCAAGCGCGAGCTGTACCTGGACGGCATCCTTACCGAAGGCATGGTGTTCACCATCGAACCCGGCCTGTACTTCAAGGAAGAGGACCTCGCCATTCCCGCTGAATACCGGGGCATCGGTGTGCGGATCGAGGATGACATCCTGATGACCGCCGGGGGCCCGGTGAACCTCAGCGCCGCCCTGCCGCGCAAGGCGGACGACGTGGAGGACTGGATGGCGGGCATCTACCGCGAGGCCGACGGCGCCAGCTAGGCACACCAAAAAGCGGGGCCACCGGAAAAAGTTCCGGTGGCCCCGCTTCTGTTTTTGGCTTGCTGCCTGGGAATTACTGCCGGAGATCATCCGGGCGCTGGTCGTCTGCCGGACGATGGTCCGCCGGCTGCCCGGCGTCGGCCTGTTCTGCCGAATGCCGCGCCGGTACGTGCGGCGCCGGGGACTGCCCGGCGTCGGACGCCTCGCCCGCGGGACCCTGCGGAAGACGGACGCCGTACTGGGGCCGGCCGTCCGGCAGGTCGGGGTACCGCACCGCCCGCGCAGGTGACGGCGCAGGCTGCTGCTGATCGCCGGCGTCGGGCTGCTGCCCGGTTGGCGTTCCGTACGCGGAACTCCCCTGCACTGAAGACCCCGACGGCTGGTTGCCCGAAGACTGGCCGTAGGGGTCGTTCCAGCCCGAGGGACGGGCAGGACCCTGGCCCGGCTGCTGGTAGGGCTGGTTCTGGTAGTCCCGCTGGGTGTAGGGCCCGTTGCCCGCGGCCGCGTCCGAGCGGGTCATGGGCAGCTGCTGCAGCAGCCGGCGTGCCTCGTGGGCCGCCTCGGGCGAGACGACGACGTCATAGCTGGTGGCCACCACCTGGCTGGTGGAGGTGAAGTCGCGCTTTCCGCGCTGCATGGCGTAGGTGACGATGCCGAAGAGCATAAAGAACGCAGCGCCCATCAACACGGACGTCAGGATGGAGAAGTATCCCGGTGACGGCGCGAAGAAGGAGAGCATAACGCCCACGAACAGGCCGAACCACATGCCGCTCAGCGCTCCGGACAGAGCCACGCGCGGGTAGCTCAGGCGCCCCGTGACCCGTTCCACCATCTTCAGTTCGTTGCCCACGATGGATACCATGTGGACCGGAAACTGCTGGTCCGCGAGGTAGTCCACGGCCTTCTGCGCGTCAAGATAGGAAGTGTAGGAGCCCACGGTTTCGCCGGTGGGAACTGCGCGGGCTTCGTCCACGCCGTTGGGCCCGCCAGCTTTGGGAGCACCAAAAATGTTTGCCATAGTCCCATTCTTGCCCATGACTATGTGTGCCGCCTGTAAATTCAGCTAAAAGAGAGCAGACTCGGTAGCCTGTAGGAGTGAGCACAACTCCTACCCGCGTCTTTGTGGCGCGCCTGCTGGGCCTGGACGTCTTTGACCCGCTGGGCGACCGGCTGGGCCGGCTGCGTGATGTTGTTGTGCTTTCCCGCGGCGCCCAGGGCGCCCCGCACGTGGTGGGCATCGTGGTGGAAGTACCCGGAAAGAAGCGGGTCTTTGTGCCCATGACGCGGATCACCTCCATAGACCAGACCCAGATCATTTGCACCGGCCTGGTAAACCTGCGCCGCTTCGAGCAGCGCGGCGCCGAAACACTGGTGGTCGCGGAAATGTTCGACCGCCGCGTCACGCTCCGGGACGGCAGCGGTGATGCCACCATCGAAGACATTGCCATGGACCAGCACCGCTCTCGCGACTGGTTCGTCAGCAAGCTCTTTGTCAGGCGGGGCCATTCCCTCTCGCCGCTGAGCCGGCTCCGCCGTAACGAAACCCTCATCATTGACTGGGCGGACGCCCTGCAGGGCCCAAGGACCGAACCGCAGGCTGCCACCCAGTTCGTGGCGAACCACGAAGACCTCAAGCCCGCGGACTTCGCCGAGGCTCTCCAGGAGATGAGCGACAAACGCCGCTTCGAGGTGGCCAGTGAGCTGCAGGACGAACGCCTGGCGGACGTCCTCCAGGAACTGCCTGAGGATGACCAGGTGGAGATCCTGTCCGCCCTGGACGTCCAGCGTGCTGCAGACGTGCTGGAGGAGATGGACCCCGACGACGCCGCCGACCTCCTTGGCGAGCTTCCCTCCGCGCAGGCGGAGGAACTGCTCCAGCTGATGGAGCCCGAGGGCGCGGAGGACGTCCGGCGCCTGCTGGAATACGACGAGGACACCGCCGGCGGCCTGATGACCCCCGTACCCGTCATCCTGCCGCCTGAGGCCACGGTGGCCGAGGCACTCGCCCATGTGCGGCGTGAGGAACTTTCCCCCGCGCTTGCCTCATCCATCTTTATTGCCAGGCCTCCGCTGGAGACCCCTACCGGGCGCTTCCTCGGCGTCGTCCACATCCAGCAGCTGCTCCGGTACCCGCCGTTCGAGCCGCTGGGGAACCTGGTGGACAAGAACCTGGAGCCGCTGTCCGACCAGGCCCACATCAGTGAGGTTGCAAGGACCCTGGCTACCTATAACCTGAACTCCCTTCCGGTGGTTAACGACGCCGGCCGGCTTGTGGGGGCGGTGACTGTCGATGACGTTCTGGATCATCTGTTGCCGGATGACTGGCGCGCCCATGATGGCGAAGCCCCGATAAGAAGGCTCGGTGGCCGCATTGGCTGACAGCACTGCTCCGAAGAACCCCAACCAGCGTCTGCCTGCCAAGGCTGCGGCGAAGGGCAGCCTGGACACCCCGCTCAGTGGGCGCCAGCGGATCCTGCCCAAGTTCTCCCCGGATCCGGACGCCTTCGGCCATGCCACCGAAGGCTTTGCCCGTTTCATGGGTACGCCAACGTTCCTGGTTTACATGACGGTCTTCGTGGTCATTTGGCTGGCCTGGAATACATACGCGCCCCTGGACTGGCAGTTCGATTCCCGCGACCTCGGGTTCACCCTGCTGACCCTGATGCTGTCCCTGCAGGCGTCCTACGCCGCTCCCCTGCTGCTGCTGGCGCAGAACCGCCAGGACGACCGCGACCGCGTCTCGCTGCAGCAGGACCGCCAGCGCGCCGAACGCAACCTGTCAGACACCGAATACCTCACCCGTGAACTGGCTTCACTCCGGATCGCGCTGCGCGAAGTGGCAACCCGTGACTACGTCCGCGCGGAGCTGCGCTCTCTCCTCGAAGACATGCTGGAAGCCCAGGAAGAGCTCCGGACCCACGATCCTTCCGGGCAGGGCCAACACGAATCCCCACGCGACAAGGTACGCGAAAAGCTTAAGGAACAGCGTGACCGGCAGCGGAACCCCCGCACCCAGCAGATTCCCCGGGTCAGGCCCGGGCACTCCACCCAGGACCGCTAAGGAGTACCACATCAACAGCACTTCCATGGACGGGGCGGTCCACGCCGCCCTGGCCACGGTCATCGATCCCGAACTCCGCCGCCCCATCATCGAGCTGGGCATGGTGGAGTCCGTCGACGTCTCCGTGGACGGAAGGGTCAACCTGGTTGTCCTGCTCACCATCTCCGGCTGCCCGCTGCGGGACACCATCACCGCCGATGCCACTAAGGCCCTGTTGGCAGTACCGGGGGTATCCGCCGTCGACGTGGAGCTCAAGGTGATGACCCAGGACCAGCGTGATGCCCTCAAGGAGCTGCTGCGGGGTCCCGGCGGCCGGCGCGGCATCCCTTTCAACGAACCCAACTCGCTCACCAAGGTCTACGCGGTGGCCAGCGGCAAGGGTGGGGTGGGAAAGTCTTCGGTGACCGTTAACCTTGCCTGTGCCCTGGCGGCTCAAGGGCTTCGGGTAGGAATTGTGGACGCCGACGTTTACGGCTTCTCTGTTCCGGCGCTGATGGGCATCAGCCAGGCGCCCACCCGGGTGGACGACATGATCCTTCCGCCGGTGGCCTACGGCGTGAAGGTGATTTCCATTGGGATGTTCGTCAGCGGCAACCAGCCCGTGGCCTGGCGCGGGCCCATGCTGCACCGCGCCCTTGAACAGTTCCTGACCGATGTTTACTTCGGCGACCTGGACGCGCTGTTCCTGGATCTGCCACCCGGCACGGGCGACATCGCCATCTCGGTGGCCCAACTGCTGCCGAAAGCCGAAATCCTGGTAGTCACCACGCCCCAGGCCGCCGCGGCCGACGTCGCTGAAAGGGCCGGCGCCATCGCCACCCAGACAGGGCAGTCAGTGGCCGGCGTTATCGAGAACATGTCCTACCTGGAAATGCCCGACGGCGGCAGGATGGAACTGTTTGGCAGCGGCGGTGGGGCGGTCCTCGCCAAACGGCTGACAGCCACCGTGGGCTCCGACGTACCGCTGCTGGGGCAGATCCCGCTGGACATCCAGCTGAGGGAGGGCGGCGACACTGGGGTACCGATCGTCCTGGGCCAGGCAGGAACACCGGCGGCGGAAGCGCTTTCGGGCATCGCCGGCAGGCTGGCGTCCAAGCCGCGGGGCCTGGCCGGGATGAAGCTGGGGCTACAGCCCCGCTAAGGCCTTCCCCCGGCATGGTTCTGCCTTGCTAGGTGGCTTCCGTGTCGAAAGGGGCCGCCTCGCCGGCGGGCAGCGTTTGGAGCACACGCCCGGGCCGCTTCCGGGCGGCGGTGTCAGCCTCCGCTACGGCGGCGGCGCCGGCGACAGCCGCAACAGCAGCAGGCGCCCCGGCGCTGACAGGCTTGGTGTCATCGTCCAGCAGGGCTTCCTTGATAATGCGCCGGGGATCGTACTGGCGGGGGTCGTACTTCTTCCAGTCGACATCGTCGATGTCGATCCCCACTTCTTCCTTGATCTGTTCGCGCGCGCCGGAGGCCATGCGGCGGAGTTCCTTGACCAGGTTGGCCAGTTTCTGCGTGTATTCGGGCAGCCGCTGGGGACCGATCACGAGGACGCCAATGATCAGCAGAAGAAAGAACTCCGGGCCGTTGATTCCAAACACTTTAGGAAGATTACCCTCTCCGGGCTGCCAGTGACGATTCGCGTCCGCAGGCTGCGGGAACGGTCCGTTTTACTGCGTAAATGCAGCCGCGATCCTGTTCATGCCGCGCTGCAGGCGTGCGCCCACCGCTTCAGGCTCCCCCGTCTGCGGACCGTCCAGCACGTGCGCCGTAATACCCCTTCCGGCCTGTTCGCTGAGGCGCTGCAGTATGGGAAGGGCATCGTCGGCCTGTTCCGCGGGAAGGTTGGAGACATAAGTGAAGGTGCGGCCCTGGGTCCGGTAGGTGGCCGACCAGGGCGAAGAATTTAGGACCCGCAAGGGAAGATCTTCCTGCCCTGCACCTTGATCAGCTGCTGCTTTATCCTCGGGGCCGTGCCGTTCGGTAACGGTGGCGTAGTGCGTCCCGTCGGAAAGCTTCAGCTCGACGGCGGGACCGCCCTCAAGCACCACCGCTTTCGCCGACTCCAGATGGAATCCCATCGCCTCAAGCTCCGGGCATACCCAGCCTTCCGAGCGCAGGCCGGACAGCCGTTCGGCGCTCAGCGCCCTGCCGTCCGCCGGGGTCTGTGCAGAGACCTGGGACAAGGTGGCGGCTGCTTCGGCACCTGCCGGGGAGGGATCACCGCCCGCGGCGAAAGCACCGGCGGCAAGAACACCGGCAGCAGCAACAGTGCCTCCCGCTGCGAAGGCTAGCATCCTGGCCGCGGCCCATCGCGGCTGATGCTGCGCGGCGGCAGGCGGCGGCTCGGCAGCCAGCTCCCGGGTCCTAACCAGAAGCCGGGCAGTAAGGTCATCGCTTGCCGGCGGTATGGGCGCATCCCGGAGCCGTTCCAGGTACTGGCGCTCCCGGCGCACGGCAGAAGCGCACTCGTCGCAGGACCGGATATGGCTGGCGGTGCGCTGATGCCTGCGGCCGAGCGGAAACTGGGGCCTCATGCGCCGTTCAGAGGATGCCGGCAATGCGCGGCAGCGACAGTTTCGGCCTGGACTGGTGCGGACGCGGGTCGCGGTGGGCCAGCTTCTCGCGGAGCATGGTGCGCCCACGGTGGATGCGGGAGCGCACGGTGCCGAGCTTCACCCCGAGGGCTTCGGCAACCTCGTCGTAGGACAAACCTTCAAGGTCGCACAGAACAACAGCGGCCCGGAAGTCCGGCGGAAGTTCCTCAAGCGCGGCCTGGACATCGAGGTCCAGGTTGTTGAGCTCGAAGCTCTGCTCCGGCCCCGGTTCCCGCCCGGGAATCCTGGATTCGGCGTCCTCTGCAAGGGCATCGAACCGGATACGTGTTTTCCGCCGAGCCTGGTCCAGGAAGAGGTTGGTGGTGATGCGGTGCAGCCAGCCATCCAGCGTTCCGGGCTTGAAATTCTCCAGCGAACGGAAGACGCGGACAAACACTTCCTGGGTGAGGTCCTCGGCGTCGTACTTGTTACCGGTCAGGCGGTAAGCCAGCCGGTAGACCTTGGCAGAGTGGTTGGTGACCACTTCTTCCCAAGTGGGGCGGACCCACTCGCCCTCGGGATTGTTTGCTGCAGGGACAGGTGCCACAACTGGTGATGACATCGTCCACTCCCCTCGTGGAATGCTAACGCCCGGATACTGTTGACATAGTTGATTCGGCGCCGACCACCCTGTGGATGAGCGGATAATAATCATTTCAAATCTGTCTGGGAATTTCCTGACTGCAGGACAACTTCAGCCGTGGGCGCAACAGCCCCGCTTCCCGGCTGTTGTCCCACGACCCAGTAGGCTGTAGAGGACCACTCCCCCTGCCGCCCAGAAAGCGAACATCCATGAGCGCCGACAAGTCCACCAGCTGGTCCTACGCAGAAGATCTGCCCGCTGAGGATGAGGTCATGCTGCGGGCGCGGGAGCGGTCTTTCGAACTGGGCGTCACGCCCGTCGGTCCGGGCGTCGGTGCCGTCCTGACCGTGCTGGCGGCCTCGTCCAAGGCGCATACCGCCGTCGAGATTGGAACGGGCGCCGGCGTGTCCGGCGTCTGCCTGCTCCGCGGCCTTGGTCCGCAAGCCGTCCTCACCACCATCGACGTTGACGTTGAACATCTCAAAGCCGCGCGGGAGGCCTTCTCGGAAGCCGGCAGCCCGGCCAACCGGACCCGCACCATTTCGGGCCGCGCCGGCGACGTCCTTCCGCGCCTGACAGACAGGGCCTACGACCTGGTGTTCATCGACGCTGACAAGCCGGGACTTCCCGGTTACGTGGAGCAGGCCATCCGCCTCCTCAAGCCTGCCGGACTGCTGATCATCAACGACGCGCTGGACAAGGATAAGGTGGCCAACCCGGCCGGCCGCGAGGCCAACACTGTGGTCCTGCGCCAGGTGGGAAAGAGCATTCGCGACGACGACAGGCTGGCGTCGGCCATGCTTCCCACTGGCGACGGCCTGCTGGTAGCAGTCAAAAAATAGGACAGGACCCGCAAGCCAAAGGCTTGCAGGTCCTGTCCTGCACAATTATTCCGTGACGCCGACCAGGCATTCCTTGAGGTTGGCCGCTTCGGCAGGGTTCAGTTCGACCACCAGGCGCCCGCCGCCTTCGAGCGGGACGCGCATGATCAGGCTGCGGCCCTCCTTGGTGACTTCCATTGGGCCGTCGCCGGTGCGTGGTTTCATAGCCGCCATGAGGAATTCCCCTCCATTAGTCCCAGGACTGATCAGCCCGGGTGGGCTGTGTCCGCATGTAGATCAAGCTGCCATGGCGGAGCGATTGGACACCGCCACGGCTGCACGTACTCTGAATGCTTTTTGTCCTTGCTTACTTACCATTATCGCGGAATTACCCGTCCGTAGCTAATTGATGGATATTTACGGACCGGTCTAATTTCCGTCCTGACCTGCAACGAAGCAGGAATTGCTATGGCGGATAATCACCGCCGCCGGGCAGTGGCGCCCATGCCCACAGCCACACGATCCACACTATCTGCAGCAGCAGGAACATCACCACGACGGTTCCCCGGTAGGCCCTGGAGCGGGACACGAGGGCGGCGCCCAGTGCCAGCGGGAATAGCGGCAGCAGCATGCGAAAAGTACTTGTTTGCGGGTGCAGGAACGTCATCAGGTAGCCCATGTAGCAGGCGCACCACAGGCGGAGTTCGACGCCGAGTTGGACCACCGGGGGCACGTACAGCACCGCGGCGAAGAGTGCCACGAAGACAAAGGGAGCAAGCAATCCGAGCACCGGGCCGAAGAGGTCGACGCCGGTGTCGAACCATGGCTTGAACGGGACCAGGTCGTGCCCCCGCCACGCTGTTTCGGTTTTGGTGTAGGCCCGGATATCTCCGGTGGCCGCCCATGCTGCGGCGGGCCATGCCAGGGCGGACACTCCTGCCACGGCAGTGAGCGCGGTGAGGGTCGCCAGTTCGCGCAGCGAGTGCGGCTGCGGCATTGCAGCGGTTGTTTCGCCGCGTCCGAAGCGCTGCCCGGTGCGGTACAGCAGGAGGAAGCCGAGCATCGCAGCGAACGGTACACCCACCGGACGGGAAAGGCACAGCAGCACCACTATGGGGATGGCCCACAGGTACCGTCGCCGGACCACGAGCAGCAATGCTGACGACAGCAGCAACATGGACAACGGCTCAGCGTAGGGAACCTGAAGGATGGCGGACACAGGGAATACGGCAAAGAAGGCCACCCCCCACAACGACGGACCGTGTGCTGCCTTCTGCCGGAAAAGGACGTAGACCACCAGGGCAGCCGCCAGGCCGGACACCATCGCGATGATGGTCAGCGAAGCGGCAGGTGCCAGGCCGGTAAGCCTGCTGAGCCCCCCGGCCAGGGAGGGGTACAAGGGGTAGAACGCCCAGGCATTTTCCTGGACCCTGCCGGTCCCGTCGGTGGGAAGTGTCACCGGGTAGCCGCTGGTAATTATTCGGGCGTACCAGCCTGCGTCCCAGATGTTGATGAAATTCCAGTAATCGGGCTTGGCGGGGAACCAGGGGTTGGGTCCCTGGTGCAGGGCTGCAGCCATGAAGATACCGGCGCTGATGAACCGCGCCATGACATAGATGGCCGAAACCTGGAGCCACCAGGGCCAGCCACGGAGCGTTTCGCGGGAGCGGACGGCGAGCGCCTGGACGGACGCTGAAATTCCTGTTCCCCGACGGGTAGCGGTGCTCACGCGCGATCTTCTCCGGCCCCGGATCCTGCGCCGGCCTGCCCAGCGGCTTCGGCGGTGGCAGGCTTCGCGTGGTCCCCGGTGGAGGGTCCCGCTTCTTCCAATGCCTGCAGCCGGGCCTTCAGGCTTTCCACTTCGTGCCGGCTTGCCGCAAGCTGGTCCCTCAGCTCATCCAGTACCTGGTCCACCTGGTCCATCCGGTAGCCCCTCAGCCCAAGCGAGAACCGCACACGGTCAACGTCCTGGGGCGCAGCATTGGCCGGCAAGAGGATCGGCGGGAGGTTGGCGGGGGGCTGCTCGAATCCGCCGTCAAGCAGGGCAGGCAGGGTGCGGCCGCCGGGCGTCCCGGAACGGCTCCCTGTGCCGGCCCATAGAACGGCGCCGATCAGGGCCACGGCGAGGAAGACCAGGAAAAAAGTCACTACCCCATCGTGCCAGACCCTGCCGCCTTCGCTACTCCGGGCGCTGTTCGCCGTTCAGTGAGGGGGTAATGCCCCCTTGGAGCACCCGGTCCACCGCTTCCGCGGGGTCATCCACCACCTGGATCAGGTCCAGGTCCTTCTCGGAGACCATGCCCTCAGCCACCAGGGTTCCCCTGATCCAATCGATCATCGGGCCCCAGAACTCGACGCCCAACAGCACAATCGGGAAGGACGTCACCTTCCGCGTCTGCACCAGGACCATGGCCTCGAAGAGTTCGTCGAGCGTTCCAAGGCCGCCCGGCAGGACGATGAATCCCTGGGCGTACTTGACGAACATTGTTTTGCGGGCGAAGAAGTACCGGAAGTTGATGCCAAGGTCCACCCATTGGTTCAGGCCCTGCTCAAACGGCAACTCGATGCCGAGTCCCACGGACACCCCGTTGCCCTCCACGGTGCCGCGGTTGGCCGCCTCCATGGACCCAGGACCGCCTCCGGTGATGACGGCGACCCCGGCCTCAGCCAACTTGCGTCCCACCTCGACACCCATCTCGTAGTACGGGCTTCCAGGTTTGGTCCGGGCGGAACCGAAAACGCTGACCGCCTTGCCGATGTCCGCAAGTGCTCCGAAACCCTCGACGAATTCACTCTGGATCCGCAGGACACGCCACGGATCGGTATGGACGAATTGCCCCGGGCCCTTGGTATCAAGCAGATGCTGGTCGGACATCTCTACGGCGGCCTGTTTGCGGCGCAGTTCAAGGGGGCCTTTACGGCGCGGCTGGGAGTTCTTGGCCGGATCTGCATTGATGCTCATTCCCCTAGGCTAACCTCCCGTTGCAGGTATCTCTTGAATCACGATCCGCAGGAACCTGGGGTGATTCGCGTCATAAGCTTGTGTTCTTCGCTAGATTCTTCCTATGACTACTCATGTGCCCGGCGATGCCCTCGTCTCCCTGAACGCCGTAAATAAGCATTACGGCCAGCTGCACGTTTTGAAGGACATCAATCTGCAGGTCCGCAAGGGCGAGGTTGTTGTGGTCATCGGGCCGTCCGGCTCCGGTAAGTCCACCTTGTGCCGCGCCATCAACCGTCTGGAAACCATTGAAGGCGGCACTATCAGCATCGACGGAAAGGTCCTTCCGGAAGAAGGCAAGGAACTCGCGCAGCTCCGTGCCGACGTCGGAATGGTCTTCCAGTCCTTTAATCTCTTCGCGCACAAGACCATCCTCGAAAACGTCACCCTCGGCCCCGTCAAGGTCAAAGGCGTTGCGAAGGCAACCGCGGACAAGGACGCCATGGCGCTGCTTGAACGCGTGGGCGTCGGCCACCAGGCACCGAAGCTTCCCGCCCAGCTGTCCGGCGGCCAGCAGCAGCGCGTTGCCATCGCCCGGGCCCTGGCCATGAAGCCCAAGGTCATGCTGTTTGATGAGCCCACGTCGGCGCTGGATCCCGAGATGATCAACGAGGTCCTGGACGTCATGATCCAGCTGGCCAAGGAAGGCATGACCATGATCGTGGTAACCCACGAAATGGGGTTCGCGCGCAAAGCCGCGGACCGCGTGGTCTTTATGGCGGACGGCCAGATCGTCGAGGACGCCACCCCCGAGGAGTTTTTCACCAATCCCAAGAGCGAGCGCGCCAAGGATTTCCTCTCCAAGCTGCTCACCCACTGAAGACCAAACGAACAAACACTCTCAGTTCGCACTCAGGCCGTGACCCACGGCCATCAATGAAAGGAATGTCATGAAGGCATTTATGACCCGGCGGAAGTCATTCTTCGTGGCGGCTACCGCTGCCCTCGCCCTGTCCCTGAGCGCCTGCGGCGGAGGCGGCGCCGGCACCACCAGCGACCCCACAGTGGCGGAAAAGCCCAGCTTCGCAGCCGGCACCACCATGGAGAAGCTCGCTTCGGCCGGCACCATCAAGATCGGCACCAAGTACGACCAGCCGCTCTTTGGCCAGGTGGGCCTTGATGGCAAGCCTGTGGGCTTCGACGTCGAAATCGGCAAGCTGATCGCCGCCAAGCTGGGCATCGCCGCTGACAAGATCGAATGGTCGGAAACTGTTTCGGCCAACCGCGAGCCGTTCATCGAGCAGGGCAAGGTCGACCTGGTCATCGCCACGTACACCATCAACGACAAGCGCAAGCAGGTTGTCAGCTTCGCCGGCCCGTACTACGAAGCCGGCCAGGCCCTGATGGTGAACAAGGACAACGACACCATCAAGACCCCCGAGGACGTCAAGGGCAAGAAGGTCTGCTCGGTGACGGGTTCGACGCCGGCCGCAACCATCGTGGACAAGTACGGTGCAGAGCTGGTCCCGGCTGCCACATACTCGGCCTGCCTCGAGCCGCTGCGCAACAAGCAGGTTGAAGCCGTCACCACCGACAACGTGATCCTCGCCGGCTTCGTGGACAAGGAACCGGACGCCTTCAAGCTCGCTTCCGACGAAACCTTCACCAAGGAGCCCTATGGCATCGGCCTGAAGAAGGACGACACCGAGTTCCGCAACTGGATCAACGACCAGCTGGAATCGTTCCAGGAGGACGGGTCTTACAAGGAAGCCTGGGAAGCCACGGCGGGTTCAGTCATCAAGACCGCTCCTGAGCTGCCCGAGCTTGACCGTTACTAGGTAACTTAGTGGTTGCCGGGGCTGCCCAGCGGCTCCGGCAACCACTGTTTCCACTCCCGTCCACGCCCACAGCCAAAGGATCCAATGGACGTCATCCTTGAAAACCTCCCCCTGTACTGGAACGGTTTTCTCCGCACACTCTTCCTTTCCGCAGTTTCCGGGGTCATCGCACTGGTGCTCGGTACCCTGCTCGCAGCAGCCAGGGTTTCCCCGGTGGCTGCGCTCCGCGGCTTCAGCACCGTCTACGTGGAAGTCCTCCGCAACACACCGCTGACCATCGCCTTCTTCTTCGCTGCAATCGTCCTTCCCCGGCTCGGCGTGAAGTTCGAGCAGTTCGAGATTGCAGCGATCATTGCGCTCAGTACCTACACCGCAGCGTTCATCGCCGAAGCTGTCCGCTCAGGTGTCAACAGTGTTCCGGTAGGCCAGGCCGAAGCCGCGCGCAGTATCGGCATGAACTTCGGGCAGGTCCTGAACCTCATCATCCTGCCGCAGGCCCTGCGGACGGTTGTCCCGCCGCTGATCAACATCCTGATCGCCCTGGTGAAGAACTCCTCTGTGGCAGGCGCCTTCTTCGTCCTGGAACTGTTCGGCTACGGCCGGCAGCTGGCCAACGCCAACGGTGACGCCGTGATCCCCGTCCTGCTGGGTGTTGCGTTCTTCTATCTGCTCCTCACCGTTCCGCTGGGCATCCTGGCCAGCACGGTGGAACGAAAGGTGGCGATTGCCCGATGAGCTCTGTCCTCTACGACGTTCCCGGCCCCAAGGCCCGCCGGATCTCCCTGATCGGTTCGGTCGTGGGATCCCTGCTGATTTTGGGTTTGCTGGCCTGGATCATCATGACCTTCGCCGAACAGGGCATTTTCGAAGGCCGCCGCTGGCAGATCTTCACCCGCGCCGATGTCTGGACGCTCCTGGGCAACGGCCTGGGTGCAACGCTGAGCGCAGCGGCACTGGCGGCAGTCATCGCCTTCCCGCTGGGACTGCTGCTGTGCCTGCTGCGCATTTCCGATGCTGCCTTCATCCGGATTCCGGTCCGGGTGGTGCTGGAATTCCTGCGCGGCATGCCCGTGGTCCTGATGATGCTGTTTGTCCTTTTGGGCTTTGGCACCTCGCCGTTCATCGCCGTTGTCACCGGCCTGGTGCTCTACAACTCGGCAGTGTTCGCCGAAATTATCCGCGCCGGTATCCAGTCCCTGCCGAAGGGGCAGCGTGAAGCCGGCCTGGCCATCGGCCTGACCAGCTTCAAGTCCCGCCTGCTGATCGAACTTCCCCAGGCAATCCGGCGGATGATGCCTTCGCTGGTGGCCCAAATGGTGGTGCTCCTGAAGGACACCTCGCTGGGCTACATCGTGGCGTACGGCGAACTCCTGCGCGCCGTCCAGGTAATGGCCGACTTCCTGGGCACGCAGTTCCTGTTCCCCATCTTCTTCGTGGCCGCGGCGATCTACATTGCCATTAACATCTGCGTCTCACGCATCGCGGTGTGGATCGAACGCCGCGGTTCCAAGAAGGCGGCCGGCGGCGTGGCCAAGGCGGAGCCGGAAAAGGCCGAAGCCCCCGTTCCCTGACAGCTCCCACTTCTCAAGCAGCGATGGCCCGGACCGTTTGGTCCGGGCCATCGCCGTTTTAACTTCAGGCCGCGAGCCAGTCCTGCAAAGCCTGCAGGCATTTCCGGACGGCATCGGCGTGGACGTGTTCGTTGTCCTTGTGCGCCAGCAAGGGATCACCCGGCCCGAAGTTCACCGCCGGGATTCCCAGTTCGCTGAAACGCGCAACGTCGGTCCAGCCGTATTTGGGCTTGGGCTCGGCTCCCACTGCGGCAACGAAGGAAGCGGCTGCAGGATGCTGGAGGCCGGGGCGCGCACCGGCGGCCGCATCAGTCCGGACGACGTCAAAGCCGGCCAGGAGTTTCCGCACCGCGGCTTCGGCCTGGTCCGGGGTCTTGTCGGGGGCAAAGCGGTAGTTGATTTCCACCACGCAACGGTCCGGAATGACATTGCCGGCAGTGCCGCCGTTGATTTTCACCGCGTTCAGGCTCTCGCGGTATTCCAGTCCGTCCACAATGACGGTGGCCGGTTCATAGGCTGCCAACCTGGCCAGGATCGGTGCTGCGGCATGGATGGCGTTGCTGCCCATCCACGCGCGGGCGGAGTGGGCGGCCTCCCCCACCGTTGTTGCCTCGAACCGGCTGGTACCGTTGCACCCGCCCTCCACCGTGCCATCAGTGGGTTCCAGCAGGATGGCGAAGTCACCGTCGAGCAGGTGGCCGTGGTTGCGGACCAGCCGGCCCAGGCCGCTCTTGACTGCTTCAACTTCCTCGTGGTCGTAGAAAACAAACGTGACATCCCGCTTTGGCAGCGCGCCGCCGTCGAACATGGTGGCGGCCAGGGCCAGCTGAACGGCAACGCCGCCCTTCATGTCCGTTGCGCCGCGGCCATATAGGATTCCTTCCCCTGGGACGCCGGAGTCCCAACTGGACGGGACCGTACCCCTGGACCCTTCGGTCAACGGCAGCGGAACCGTGTCGAGATGGCCTGCCAGGATGACCCGTTCAGGGCTTCCCAACTCCGTGCGGGCAATGATTGAGTCGCCGTCCCGGACAACGTGCAGTTCCGGAATGGCCAACAGGGCCCCCTCGATGGCGTCAGCCAGGGCGGCCTCATTTCCGGAGACGCTGTTGATGTCCATGATGGCGGCCGTGAGGAGCGCAACGTCCTGGCGCAGGTCGAGTGGAAGAGTGGAGGGTCCCGGGGCGGTTTCGGCAGTCACGAAGCCAGTCTAGTTCGGAGGAGGTCCGTAGCCGTCGATAGACTGGGACCATGACTGAGACTGCTTCCTCCGCTGTGCCCGAGACCCAGAACGCCTCCACCGAAGAACGCTCCGCCTACGGCTTTGGCGTGGCCACCGTTGCCTCTGCCAGGGGCAAGGAAACAGGTGATGCCACTGTCCTGGATGTCTGGTTCCCGGCCCCGGCCCTTGGTGTTGCCGCGGAAAACCTGCGCGCCGTGGAGAACGCAGACGACGCCCTCGCCCGCATCGCCGAAGCCGGCACCGACGAGGACCGCGGTACCGAACAGAAAGTGGTCTTTGTTCAGATCAACCTCGATGAAGCCCCGGCCGATACCGCCGACGCCTACCTCCGGCTGCACCTGCTCTCGCACCGCCTGGTCCGGCCGAACACCATCAACCTGGACGGCATCTTCGGCAAGCTCCCGAACGTCGTATGGACCAACTTCGGGCCCGCCCCCGTGGAGGACTTCGAACTGACGCGCGCCCGCCTGCGCCGCCGCGGGGCAGTCACCGTGTACGGCATCGACAAGTTCCCCCGCATGGTGGACTACGTTGTTCCCACGGGCGTCAGGATTGCCGACGCCGACCGTGTGCGCCTGGGTGCCCACCTGGCCGAAGGCACCACCGTGATGCACGAAGGCTTCGTCAACTTCAACGCCGGGACGCTGGGCACCTCCATGGTTGAAGGCCGGATTTCCGCCGGCGTGGTGACCGGCGACGGCAGCGACGTCGGAGGCGGAGCGTCCATCATGGGCACGCTGTCCGGCGGCGGCAAAGAGAAGATCACCATCGGCGAGCGGGTCCTCCTGGGTGCGAACTCCGGCGTCGGCATCAGCATCGGGGATGATTCGGTGGTGGAAGCCGGACTCTATGTCACGGCAGGAACGCGGGTGCGGGTACCCGGTCCCAAGGACGAGGTGGGAGAAGACACCACCAAGATCGTAAAGGCGGCAGAACTCTCCGGCGTCCCGAACCTGCTGTTCCGCCGCAACTCCACCAACGGCGCGGTGGAGGTCCTCCCCCGCGCAGGCCAGACCGTGGAATTGAACGACGCCCTGCACGCCAACTGATACCTATGGCACGAAGCCGCGGCCTGCGCCGCTTCCTGGTGCTGCTGCTGGCCCTCACACTGGTGGCAGGCGGCGCTTATGCGGCAGTGTTTTTTGTGCAGCGTTCCGAGACCCTCGTTTCGGAACGCTGCACCGCCGTCGTAGGTGGCGGAACGGCAGAGCTGGCACCTGACCAGGCGGTGAACGCTTCCCTGATCACCGCCGTCGCCGTTCAGCGCGGGCTTCCGCCCCGGGCGGCGAGCATAGCACTGGCCACGGCAATGCAGGAGTCCAAGCTCCGGAACATCGCCCACGGTGACCAGGCGGGCCCGGATTCGCGCGGGCTGTTCCAGCAGCGCCCCTCGCAGGGCTGGGGAACAGAGGCCCAGGTGATGGACCCGTACTACGCCACAAACGCCTTCTACGATGCTCTGGTACGGATTCCGGGCTATGAGTCGATGGAGATCACCGAAGCAGCGCAGCGGGTCCAGCGGTCCGCCTTCCCCACCGCCTATGCCCAGCATGAACAGATGGGACGGTTTTTTGCCTCCGGCCTGTCGGGCCAGACACCCGAATCCGTGCAATGCACGCTCCGTTCCCCCGCTGCTGCCGGGGACCCCGGTGCCGTGTCAACGGAACTGGCGCAGGCCTACGGTCCACTGGGCACTGCAGTGGAGGGCGGGACATTGGTAGTGGAAGCCAGCGGCAGCCAGGCATGGTCGGTGGCGCATTGGGCGGTTGCCAACGCCAAGGGCTATGAAGTCACACAGGTGGAGGTGGCCGGACGCAGCTGGGACCGTGAAGACCGGAACGGCTGGCAGGAGTCCTCCGCTGCTGACGGGCAGGTAAGGATTACGGTTTCACCGGCAGGCGCCAGAAACTGATTCCGCTGGCGGCCGGGCTATGCCAGGATTTCCACCACGGGCTGGACGTAGCTCCGGAACAGTTCCGGCTGGCTCATCAGCTGGTGGCTCATGATGATTTTGTCCGGCTCCAGGTACCACGCGCGCTGCTCATTCAACGGCAGCTCGATGATGGTGAGCTTAAAGTCGCGGGCGTCCCGCCCTACCTCCAACAGCCTGTCATCCACCATGTCCTCCAGCAGTTGGTCCGCGCCCATGGCAGCGCGCTCCGCTTCCAGCTCCGCGTATTCGCTCCTGCGCTCCCGCGCCCAGGTGAGGGCGGACCCGAAGTGCGCCTTGAGTACGCGCTGCAGGGCCGGAGAATTGCCAAAGGCCTCGAAGTCCGGCGGTGACAGCTCCGGTGACGTTTGCGGATGGGCCTTGAGGAGCTGCGCCCACCATGCCTCCCACTCAGTCTTGAGCACACTCAAACCGCCAACGTCCGCGGTGAGGTGGCTGTGGTCCGCCTGGCGGATTTTGGGAGCAGCGTGGGAGAGGGCCGGGTGGCCGGCGCCGTCCAGCCCGGCTGCATCGCGGACATACAGGGCAATCATCATGGGCCCGGACGTGTCGGTGGTGATTTGCCACCCGGAACCGCCTGTTTGGTGCATCCGAAATCCTTCCCTGGCGTGCTGTTACCGGGCCTGTTGATCCGGTTCCACGCCCCCGGTTATCAGTCTATTCCCCCGCGTTGCCGACGTTAACGGCCCTCATGGCACCAGCCCGTCCAGGTGCCGCTCCAGGACATCGAAGCAGATTTCGGGGGTCATCCAGCCAGGTTGGAGCAGGGCATGCATGCACAACCCGTCCACTGTCGCCAGGAGCCTTTCCGCCTCCACCACCAGCGATTCCTCCGGCTCATATGCCGGCAGCAGCGTGGTGATGGCGCGTCCCATCAGCGCCGCAACTTCCCGGTGGCTGCGGTCCGCCTCTGCTGACAGGAACGGCCTGATCCTTGCGGCGTTGCGGAAGGCCATCCACGCACAGGTTTCCACGGCCCGTTGTTCATCCAGCGGCAGAAGTTCGCCCAGGAGTGTTAAAACCGCACTGCGGTGTTCCGCGCTTGCCGGCGGGTACTTCTGCAGGGCGGGCATCGCCTGGTTCAACCTGGCCACGATGGTGTCGATGACCCTGGCGAACGCATAGATGAGGAGTTCCTCGCTGCCGGCAAAATAATGGCGGACGGACCCCACGGCGAGCCCGGCCTCGTCCGCCACTTCGCGCAGCGATGCCCCTTCGAGCCCGTCGACGGCGATAATGCGGCAGACCGCCCCCACCACATCCTGGCGCCGTTCTTCGGCGTTGACGATTTTAGGCACTCCACTTTTTAGCACATGCGTGCTCCTTCAACCGCCCAACCCGCCGCCTGCGCGCTCGGCGGCTTGTCTGCCGGGCACGACCAGGACATAACGGGAAGAAAAGTGCCCGTGTGGGATAGCGTTGGAGGCATGAAAATTCTGGTCACAGGGGGCACCGGCTATATCGGTTCCCACACTGTTTTGTCCCTGCAGGAAGCCGGCCATGACGTGGTGGTCATCGACAACCTGGTCAATTCCAGCGAAGAGTCGCTTCGGCGGGTAGCGGAACTGACCGGCAAGACCGCCCAGTTCCACGATGTTGATTTGGTGGACGAAGCCGCCGTAGAGCAGGTTTTTGCGGCCAGCACGATTGACGCGGTCATCCACTTCGCCGGACTGAAAGCCGTGGGCGAGTCCGTTCGTGAGCCGCTCAAGTACTACTACAACAATTTGGTGGGGACCCTTAACCTCATCCGGGTGATGGACCGGCACAACGTCCGCTCCATTGTATTCAGCTCCTCAGCCACCGTCTACGGCGAGCACAACCCCATCCCCTATGTGGAAAAAATGGAGATTGGAGCCAACAACCCTTACGGTCGCACGAAGGAACAGATTGAGGACATCCTTTCGGACCTGGGATCGGCAGACAGCCGCTGGCACATCGCCCTGCTGCGCTACTTCAACCCTGTGGGGGCCCATCCTTCCGGCCGGATTGGCGAGGACCCGCAGGGCATCCCGAACAACCTGGTACCCTTCATCGCCCAGGTGGCAGTGGGCCGGCGCGAAAAACTGATGGTGTTCGGTGGCGACTATGACACCCCGGACGGTACCTGCCTGCGCGACTACATCCACGTTGTCGATCTTGCCGAAGGCCACGTGGCCGCCCTCAACCATGTTGCCGACCGCGCCGGTGTCTTCCGCTGGAACCTTGGTTCGGGCAAGGGCTCTTCGGTCCTGGAGGTTTTGCGCTCCTTTGAGAAGGCTGTGGGCAAGCCCATCCCCTACGAGATCACGGGCCGCCGCGCCGGCGACCTGCCGGCCTTCTGGGCCGATGCCACTTCCGCCCTGGCGGACCTCAGTTGGTCCACCACCAAGACCGTGGACGAGATGTGTGAGGACCACTGGCGCTGGCAGAAAAACAACCCGCAGGGCTACTCGGCCTGATAACGGCAGGCCCAAGTGATGCGAACGGCCGCCCACCTCTGCGAGGTAGGCGGCCGTCGTCGTACTTCAGGGCGTTCCGTCAGCGGGCAGGGTAGTCCCGCTCGGGCTCACCGATGTAGAGCTGCCGGGGGCGGCCGATCTTGGTGTTCGGGTCGGTGATCATTTCACGCCACTGGGCGATCCAGCCGGGCAGGCGGCCGATGGCGAAGAGCACGGTGAACATCTTCTCCGGGAAGCCCATGGCCTTGTAGATCAGGCCGGTGTAGAAGTCGACGTTCGGGTAGAGCTTGCGCTGGATGAAGTAGTCATCGTTCAGCGCCTTCTCTTCCAGGCGCAGTGCGATGTCCAGCAGTTCGTCGTTGCCGCCGAGCTTGGTGAGGATCTCGTGGGCTGTGGCCTTGACGATCTTGGCGCGGGGATCATAGTTCTTGTAGACGCGGTGCCCAAAGCCCATGAGGCGGACGCCGTCTTCCTTGTTCTTGACCTTCTCCATGTAGTCCTCGGGCTTGGTGCCGTCGGCCTGGATCTGGCGGAGCATCTTCAGCACTGCCTCGTTGGCGCCGCCGTGGGCAGGCCCGAACAAGGCGTTGATGCCGGCCGAGACGGACGCAAAGAGGTTCGCGTTGGACGAGCCCACCAGGCGCACCGTGGAGGTGGAGCAGTTCTGCTCGTGGTCCGCGTGCAGGATGAGCAGGAGGTCCAGGGCCTTCGCAACCACCGGGTCCACCTCGTACTGCTCGGCCGGAAGCCCGAAGCTGAGCCGCAGGAAGTTCTCCACGAGGTTGTGGGAGTTGTCCGGGTACAGCATGGGCTGGCCGATGGACTTCTTGTGCGCGTAGGCAGCGATCACCGGGAGCTTGGCCATCAGGCGGATGGTGGAAACCTCCACCTGCTCAGCGTTGAACGGGTCCAGCGAGTCCTGGTAGAACGTGGACAGCGCGGATACGGCCGAGGACAGGACCGGCATGGGGTGCGCGTCGCGCGGGAAGCCGCCGAAGAAGCCCTTGAGCTCCTCGTGCAGCAGCGTGTGCCGGCGGATCTTCTGGTCGAATTCGTCCAGTTCCGTGGGCGAGGGCAGGTTGCCGTAAATCAGCAGGTAGGACACCTCAAGGAAGCTGGAGTGCTGGGCCAGCTGCTCGATGGGGTATCCGCGGTAGCGCAGGATGCCCGCATCGCCATCAATGTAGGTGATAGCCGAGGTTGTGGCTGCTGTGTTCATGAAGCCGGGGTCAAAGGTGACTGCGCCCGTCTGCTTCAGCAGTTTGGAAACGTCGTAGCCTTCGTTCCCTTCAACAACCTGGATACGCGGCAGCTTAAGCTCGCCTCCTGCGTGGTGCAGGGTCGCAGCATTGTTGGTCTCAGTCATGGAGTCCCCTTCATGAGGCTTCTGGGCCTCTGTCGAAAGCTTGATCCAACATCAGGTGAGCCGCGCACGAAGCCTGAGAACACAGGTTCCAACACCCGGGCTGCCTTCTTGTAGAAAGCCACCATTGATAGTCAGTTAAAAGCTACCGCTCCTTGGCGGGTGCCACTAATCCGCGACGATCAAAAAAGCCCGAAAACGCCGCCTATGTGGCGCGAGTCACAGGTTTGTTACGGGGCGTCGGCCAGCCGGGCCACTGCAGCGTCAATCCGTTCGTCCGTTCCGGTCAGGGCAACCCGGACGTAGCCGTTGCCCGCCTCCCCGTAGAAGACTCCGGGGCCAACCACGATGCCGCGTTCCGCCAGCCGCGCCACAGTGTCCCAGGTACTCTCTCCGGCCGTGGACCATAGGTAAAGCCCGGCGTCGGACTCCTTGATTTCCAGCCCAAAATCCAGCAGCGCCGGGACCAGCCGCCCGCGGCGTCCCCGGTACAGGTCCTTCTGCGCCTCCACGTGGGCGTCGTCCCCCAGCGCCACCCGCATGGCTTCCTGTACCGGGTATGGAACGATCATTCCGGCGTGCTTTCGGCTGTTCACGAGGTTGGGCATCAGGTCGGGATCACCGGCAACGAAGGCCGCACGGTAGCCGGCAAGGTTGGACTGCTTGCTCAGCGAGTAAACGGCGAGCAGGCCCTGGTGCGAGCCTCCCGCCACCCTTGGGTCCAGGATGCTGGGGACCGGCTGCCCGCCGCGCTGCACGTCCCAGCTTCCCCAGCCAAGTTCCGCATAGCATTCGTCCGACGCCACCACGGCACCGAGCTCGCGGGCCTGCACCACGAGCGCCCTCAGGGATTCAACACCCCTGACACTGCCGGTGGGGTTTCCGGGGGAATTGACCCAGATCAGCCGGACACGCGAGCGGGTGGCGTCGTCGAGCTCATCCAGGTTGTCAGTTGCCACGGAAGTGGCGCCGGCGAGGGTGGCGCCCATGTCGTACGTCGGGTAGGCAACCTTGGGACGTACGACGACGTCGCCCGGCTTCAGCCCCAGAAGCAGCGGCAGCCACGCCACCAGTTCTTTGGACCCCACTGTGGGCATGATGTTGCGCGGGTCAACCCCCGCCACGCCGCGGCGCCGTTCAAACCATCCGGCGATGGCCTCCCTAAGGGCCGGGGTGCCGTGGACCGTGGGGTATCCAGGGGCATCCGCGGCGGCCTTTAGGGCATCCTGGATCAGGGCGGGAGTAGGGTCCACCGGCGTTCCGATGGACAGGTTGACCGCTCCGCCGGGATGCTCCGAGGCCTTGGCAAGATACGGCGCCATCGCCTCCCACGGGTAGTCGGGCAGGTCAAGGCCGAACGTATTCACTGCTGCGGTCACCGTTCCTGCCGGCGTCAGTGGTCTTGGTTCTGCGGGGGCAGCGCGGCAATCATGGGGTGGTCCTTGCCGGTGTTGCCGATCTTGGCGGCACCGCCCGGCGATCCCAGGTCATCGAAGAACTCCACATTGGCCTTGTAGTAGTCAGCCCACTCATCCGGGGTGTCGTCCTCGTAGTAGATCGCCTCAACCGGGCAGACCGGCTCGCAGGCGCCGCAGTCCACGCATTCGTCCGGATGGATGTACAGCGAACGCTCACCCTCATAGATGCAGTCGACCGGGCACTCTTCAATACAAGCCTTGTCCTTGACATCTACACACGGCTGCGCGATTACGTACGTCACGTCCCTGGCCTCTCCACGTTGGTTCCGGCATCCCGCCGGCACTTGCATCCGGCAGCTGGCCGGACCCTGACATCTGAGCCTATTATCTCCCGGCCCATTCCCGCGAACCTAGCCGGGCCGCCTAGTATGAACTGGTGAGTCACGCCCCACCTTCGCCCGCCCGGTTTCTCTCCGCCGCCGAGGCCGGCACGCGGGTGGTGGTGCGCTACCGCATCGAGGGCGGCCTCACGGATGCCCTCGGCCATCTAATCTCGTGCGCCGCCGGTGCCTGCACCGTCCGCACCCGGCAGGCCGACGTCGTCATTCCCCTGGACCTGGTTGTGGCAGCCAAGGAAGTCCCCCCGGCGCCGGAGCGGCGCCGGCCACGCGGCTGAGACAACCCTCGTGACGCAGGTGCTGCCGCTGAGCACCGAACCCGGGTGTCATTGCGCAGAGCTGTACGTTGCAAAGGCTTAGAGCCCGTTAACGGCAAAAGCTGCCGGTTCGACGGCGGGATGCCCCTCCGTTGAACCGGCAGCTTTTGGCGGTGGTGCTTATTAGACCTTCGCGCGGGCGCGGTTGGCCTTGGCACGCTCGTTGGTGTCCAGGATGACCTTGCGGATGCGGATGGCTTCCGGGGTCACCTCGACGCACTCGTCCTCGCGGGCGAATTCGAGTGACTCTTCCAGCGTGAGATCGCGCGGCGGGGTGAGGTTCTCGAAAGTGTCCGAAGAAGCTGCACGCATGTTGGTGAGCTTCTTTTCCTTGGTGATGTTGACGTCCATGTCGTCGGCGCGGGAGTTCTCGCCCACGATCATGCCCTCGTAGACCTCAGACGTGGGCTTCACGAAGAAGGAGCCGCGTTCCTGCAGGTTGATCATGGCGAACGGCGTCACAACGCCGGCGCGGTCAGCGATCATCGAACCATTGGTGCGGTACTCGATCGGGCCGGCCCAGGGCTCGTAGCCTTCAGAAATTGAGGCGGCGATGCCGGCGCCACGGGTGTCCGTGAGGAACTTGGTCCGGAAACCGATTAGGCCGCGGGCCGGAACGATGAACTCCATGCGGCACCAGCCGGTACCGTGGTTGGCCATGTTGGTCATGCGGCCCTTGCGGGCTGCCATGAGCTGCGTGACGGCGCCGAGGTACTCTTCCGGCACGTCGATGGTCATGTGCTCCATGGGCTCATGGATCTTGCCGTCGATGGTCTTGGTAACCACCTGCGGCTTGCCCACGGTCAGCTCGAAGCCTTCGCGGCGCATCTGCTCAACGAGGATGGCCAGGGCCAGCTCGCCACGGCCCTGAACTTCCCAGGCGTCGGGACGCTCGGTGGGGAGAACCTTGATGGAGACGTTACCGATCAGTTCCTTGTCCAGGCGGTCCTTCACCTGGCGGGCGGTGACTTTGGCGCCCTTGACCTTGCCGGCCAGCGGCGAGGTGTTGATACCGATGGTCATGGAGATCGCGGGATCGTCCACGGTGATCAGCGGCAGCGGCTGCGGGTTTTCCGCATCCGTCAAGGTCTCACCGATGGTGATTTCCTCGATGCCGGCGACGGCGACAATCTCACCGGGGCCGGCGGATTCGGCCGGGACGCGGTCCAGTGCCTTGGTGGCCAGCAGTTCGGTGATCTTGACGTTTTTCAGCTCACCGTTTGCGCGTGCCCAGGCAACGGTCTGGCCCTTGCGCAGGGTGCCGTTGTAGATGCGCAGCAGTGCCAGGCGGCCCAGGAACGGGGAAGCGTCCAGGTTGGTGACATGCGCCTGCAGGACACCTTCCGGGTTGTAGGTGGGTGCCGGGATGTGCTCAATGATGGTCTTGAACAGCGGCTCGAGGTCCTCGTTCTCGGGGGCGGTGCCGTCGGTGGGCTGCTCCAGGGAGGCGCGGCCAACCTTGGCGGCAGCGTAAACCACGGGAACTTCGAGGATCTTGTCCAGGTCCAGGTCCGGAACTTCGTCGGCCAAGTCAGAGGCCAGGCCGAGGAGAAGGTCCATGGACTCGTGGACAACTTCCTCGATGCGGGCATCGGGGCGGTCGGTCTTGTTGACCAGCAGGATGACGGGAAGGTGTGCGGCCAGGGCCTTGCGGAGCACAAAGCGGGTCTGCGGCAGCGGACCTTCGGAAGCGTCAACGAGGAGGACGACGCCGTCAACCATGGACAGGCCGCGCTCAACCTCGCCGCCGAAGTCGGCGTGGCCGGGGGTGTCGATGACGTTGATAGTGATGGTCTCGCCGTTGGAGGACGGACCGTTGTAGGCCACCGTGGTGTTCTTGGCCAGGATGGTGATGCCCTTTTCGCGCTCGAGGTCACCGGAGTCCATCACGCGGTCTTCGAGGTGGTTGTGCTCGGCAAAGGAGTTGGTCTGCTTGAGCATGGCGTCGACCAGGGTGGTCTTGCCGTGGTCAACGTGGGCCACAATCGCGACGTTGCGGAGGTCACTGCGTGATGCAGTGGCTACCGCAGTGTTGGTGGTGGTTTCAGACATGCGTAATGGCTCGATTCAGTGGTGAAAGTCAGCTGTTGTATCGCGACATTTCCAACTGGAACGCACGACGGATCAGGCCCTTTGCACAGGGCGCCTTCCCCAATTCTAGCCGCAGTGCCGTTTATTGGCCTAAATTTTTCCGGGCGGGCCGCGCCAGGCCGCAGCCCAACGCCCGCACCTGGGCCAGAATCAGTGAGGAAAATCACTGGCCATTCCTGTCGCCATGCCACATGATGGCTCTGACACCCGATGCACGCCCGAAAGACACCAGATGCGAAAAGCCTTGGCCCGGTCCCGCTTCGCCCCATCCGGAGCCGCCGCCGTTTTCGCAATGTGCAGCGTGATCGCCCTATCCGGTTGCGGAGTACCGGCCCCCTCCCCCGCCGGTCCTTCCTTGCAGGCTGTTACCGCCGCGGGGCAGCCGGAAGCGGCCATCGCGAGCCACGGCGGCATGGCTGCCGGGGCACCCGTGCTCAACCCGGCGAACGGGCGGCTTGAGGCAGTTGTCTCCGATGCCAGCAAGATGGCCCTCCTGATCGGGGACTCCCAGTCGGAACCACTGGACGGCTGGCCCCGGCAGGGTCTTGAAGCTGCGGGGTACAAGGTGTATTTCGGCGGGCGGGGCGGCACCGGGTTCGCTTCTGGCAACGGCAGGACAGGCAACTACATCGATGCCCTCCTGGAGAGTGACTGGTTGCTCCCTGCGGGTACTCCCGCGCTGATTGTCATCCAGGGCGGGGGAAACGATGCTGCCAGCGGGGCGTCTGACAAGCGAATCGCGGGCAACGCCGGGCGTTTGATCGCAGAGCTGCAAAACCGCTATCCGGGTACCCGGATAGCAATAATTGGCACCCTGGCAAGGGGTGAAAAGAACGGGGGCGGTCGCCGCACCGAAGTGGATGCCCTGCTGGGCTCGGTGGCCGCAGCGCACAACCTGCCCTTTATATCCGTGGGTGACTGGCTCACCCGATACGGCCTGGCCAAGGACCTCGCCGACGCCGTGCACATGAACGCCAACGGCCGGCGGGCACTCGGACTGCTCCTGGAACGCAGCCTGCGCGAACTTGGCCTGGAGCGGAACCCGGCAGGCGGGAAGGCCGAAAGCAGCTGGAGCCGGAGCCGGCAGGCTCCGGCTCCAGCCGGTGGATAGATAAGGCTGCTACGCCACTTCGGGCGGAAGCATCAGCTTCGCGCCGGGGATGGCGTTCAGCAGTGCCTTCGTGTACTCCTGCTGCGGCGCTTCGAAGACGTTGTCAGTGGATCCGGTCTCTACCAGGCGGCCCTTTTCCATCACACATACGTGGTCCGCGATCTGCCGCACCACCGCAAGGTCGTGCGTGATGAAGAGGTAGGTCAACCCCAGGTTGGACTGAAGGTCGGCCAGCAGGTTCAGCACCTGGGCCTGAACCAGGACGTCCAGTGCGGATACTGCTTCATCGCAGATGATGACTTCAGGATCCAGGGCCAGGGCACGGGCGATGGCGACACGCTGCCGCTGCCCGCCCGAGAGCTCGTTCGGGTACCGCTGCATGGTGGATTGGGGCAGCGCCACCTGGTCCAGCAGTTCGCGGATCTTCTTTTCCCGGCTGGCCCTGTTCCCGATCTTGTGGACCCGCAATGGTTCCTCAATGGTCCGGAAGATGTTGTACATCGGGTCAAGGGAGCCGTACGGATCCTGGAAGATGGGCTGCACCCGGCGCCGGAACTTGAAGAGTTCCGAGGGCTTCAGGCCCGAAGTGTCGACGCCGTCGAAAAGGATCCTGCCGTCGGTGGGCTTCTCAAGCTGGAGCACCATCTTGGCCACAGTGGACTTGCCGGAGCCCGACTCCCCCACGATCGCCGTCGTGGTTCCGCGAAGCACATCGAAGCTCACGCCGTCGACCGCCGCAAAGTCCGACGATCTCCCCAGGCCCTGCCGAAGTTTGTACACCTTCCGCAGGTCCTGGATCTGCAGCACGTTGTCGGCAGTGAGGGCCTCTGCAGCCGGGGCCAGAAGATCCGCTGCCTCCACGCCCTGTTCCTTGGCAACCTGGATCCTTCGGCTGGCCAGGGAAGGTGCAGACTCGACGAGCCGCTTGGTGTAAGGGTGCTGCGGGTTTTGCAGCAGCTCCAGGGACGGCCCTGACTCCACCACCTGCCCGCGGTACATCACCACTACTTTGTCCGCGCGTTCAGCTGCGAGGCCAAGATCGTGCGTGATCAGCAGGACAGCCGTTCCCAGCTCGGAGGTCATGCCCTCAAGGTGGTCAAGGATCTGCCGCTGCACCGTGACGTCCAGGGCCGACGTAGGTTCGTCGGCGATCAGCAGCCTCGGCTGGCAGGACAGGCCGATGGCGATCAGGGCCCGCTGCCGCATTCCGCCGGAAAACTCGTGCGGGTACTGCTTGGCGCGACGGTGGGAGTCCGGCAACCCGGCCTGCGACAGGACCTTGGCGATGTCCTCAGGGCCACTCGGACGGCCGTTGGCCTGGAGCGTTTCCTTGACCTGGTAGCCGATCTTCCATACCGGGTTGAGGTTGGACATGGGGTCCTGGGGCACCATGCCGATGGTGTTGCCGCGCAGTTCGATCATCCGCTTTTCGGGTGCGTGCGAGATGTCTTCGCCGTCCAGCAGGATCTGCCCTCCGGAAACCCTGCCGTTGCCGGGCAGGAGGCCGATGGCAGCCAGAGCGGTGGTTGACTTTCCCGACCCCGATTCGCCCACGATGGCAACGGTCTCACCCGGCATGATGGTCAGGTGCGCGTTCCGGACAGCATTAACTTCACCGTTGCTGGTCTCGAACGTGATGGCCAGGTCCCGGATTTCCAGCAGGGGACGGTCCGCGGGTGTTCCGGCTTCAGTAATAGTGACATCGGACGTGGTCACGTGTGCCTCCTTCATCGCTGGCGGCTCTTCGGGTCAAGAGCGTCGCGCAGGGCATCGCCCAGCATGATAAAGCTCAGGACGGTGATGGACAGGGCGGCAGCCGGGTAGAGCAGCACGGCGGGGTTAGTGCGGATGGACGCCTGCGCCGCAGAAATGTCGTTGCCCCAGGACATGATGCTGCCGGGGAGCCCAATGCCGAGGAAGGACAACGTGGCCTCCAGCACGATGAACACACCAAGCTCCATCGTGGCCAGCACGATGATGGGAGCAAGGGCGTTGGGCAGCACGTGCCGGATCAGGCTTTGGATCCTGGACACGCCAAGCGAACGGGCGGCCGTGATGAAGTCGGCATTCCGGACTTCGATCACCGCGCCGCGGGTCAACCGTGCCATAGTTGGCCAGGCCAGCAACACGATGATCATGATGACTGTCCACACACTCTTGTTTTCCCGGAAGAACGGGAGCTGGGTCACCACCAATGCACCAAGCACCAGCGGGAGTGCGAAGAAGATATCCCCGAGGCGGGCAATGACGGCGTCAACCCAGCCGCCGTAGAAGCCGGCAAGCGCGCCGAGGGTCACACCAATGATGAGCACGCCGATGACGGCGAAAACACCCACCATGACGGAAGCCTGCGTGCCGTAGATAACGCGGGCGTAGACGTCGCAGCCCTGGAAGGTGAACCCGAACGGGTGGCCGGCCGAGGGTGCGCCGTCGGAGTTTGCCAGCTGGCAGTTGTCGTTGGGCGCCGTCTGCGTGAACAAGCCCGGGAAGAATGCCACGATCAGGATGATCAGGATCATCACTGCCGAGACGATGAACAGGGGACGACGGCGGAGCTTCCGCCAGGCGTCAGCCCACAGGCTCAGCGGAGCCTGGTCAGTCTTGACCGCATCCGTCGCCAGCAGAGGGGTCTCCTCGATGGGGGCAACGTAATGGGTGGTGTCTTGGTTACTTTTCATAGCGAATCCTCGGATCAAGCCAGGCGTACAGCAAATCAACCAGCAGGTTGGCGATAACGAAGACCAGCACCAGCACACTCACGATGGCAACGACCGTGGGTCCTTCGCTGCGCAGGATCGCCTGGTAGAGCTTCTGCCCCACGCCGGGAACGTTGAAGATGCCTTCGGTAACAATGGCCCCGCCCATCAGCCCGCCGAGGCTGGCGCCCAGGTAGGTGACCACGGGAATCATCGAGTTGCGGAGGATGTGCGCCATCACCACGCGCGGCCGGGACAGCCCCTTGGCAGTCGCGGTGCGGACGTAGTCGGCCGTCGAATTTTCGATCACTGACGCCCGCGTCAGGCGAAGCACGTAGGCGAAGGACACAAGCGCCAGCGCGAAGGCCGGAAGCAGCAGCGTGCCCCAGCTGACGTCCGTGCCGACCGTAGGTTTCGCCCAGCCAAGGTAGACACCGAAGACGAGCTGCAGGACAAAGCCGAGCACGAAGATGGGAATGGCGATGACAACGAGCGAGGCAAGCAGCACGGACGAGTCGAAGATCTTGCCCTTGCGCAGGCCCGCGATCAGGCCGAAGCCGATGCCGAACACAGCCTGGATGACGAGTGCTTCGATGGCGAGCATGACGGTGACGGGGAAGACGCGGCCCAGGGTGGCCGCGATGGGCTGGCCGGTGAAGTCGACGCCGAGGTTGAACGTGAAGAGGTTTTTGAGGAACAGGCCGTATTGGACCCAGAACGGCTGGTCGAGGTTGTACTGCCGCCGAAGGGCCGCGATGACGGCTTCGCTCGGCGGGCGGTCCCCGAAGAGTGCCCTGATGGGGTCTCCGGGAAGGGCAAACACCATGAAATAGACCAGCAGGGTGGTGCCCAAAAAAACAGGGATGACTTGAAGCAACCGCCGGAGAATGAACCGGATCACAGCACACCCTCCGAAGATTTTGGAGATGTTGGGAAATTCATGTGGGACAGCTTCCTGCCGGTATCAAGGCTATGGGGGCCCGGCTGTTGCCGGACCCCCACTAGCTATTTGAGTTGGACGGTCTCAGAACTACTTCGCAGTGATGTTGTGGTACTGGATGACACCGTTCCAGCCACTGTCCACGTTGGTGACGTTCTGGCTCCATACGACCTGCCGTGCGGAGTACCACAGCGGGAGGTTGGGCAGGTCCTTGAACAGGATTTCCTGTGCCTCGGTGAACTTCGCGTTGGCGTCGTCCGTGGACTTGGCGCCCAGTCCTTCGTCGAGGAGCTTGTCGAACTCGGGGTTCGAGTAGCCCTCGTAGTTGGCGCTGGCACCGGTGCGCAGAAGCGGGCCGAGGAAGTTGTACAGCGATGGGTAGTCCGCCTGCCAGCCTGCGCGGGTGAAGCCCGGCAGCGTCTTTGCCTTACGGAGGTCAAGGACTTCGGCGAACTTGGCGAACGGCTGGCCCTCTGCCTGGATGCCCAGGTTGTTCTTCAGGTTGTTGGCAACGGCGTCAATCCATTCCTTGTTGCCGCCATCGGTGTTGTAGGCGAGCTGCAGGGTCTTGTCCGCGGGCCAGGGGCTGATGGCGTTGGCCTTTTCCCAGGCTTCCTTTGCCTTGGCGGCGTCGAACTTCAGGACCTCGGAACCCTCAACGCTGTCGTTGTAGCCGTCCACTGCCGGGGAGGTAAAGTCCTTGGCCGGGATGCGGGTGCCGCTGAAGATCACCTTGGTGATCTCTTCGCGGTTGATAGCCATGGAGATGGCCTGGCGGCGCAGCTTGCCTGCCTCGCCCTGGAACTCAGGCAGGTAGCCCGGGATGTTCAGGGTGGAGTTGCCGGCGTACGGCTTGTTCAGGTGGTTCTCCGGAAAGTCCGTGGTGTAGGTCTTCAGGGCGTTCGTCGGAAGGACGTCCGTGACGTCCAGGTTGTTGGCCTGGATGTCAGTGTAGGCAGGAGCCGGATCGGTGTAGAACTTGAAGGTTACGCCGCCGTTCTTTGCAACACGCGGGCCGGCGTAGTCCTCGTTCTTGACGAGTTCAATCTGGCTGTCGTGCTGCCAGGCGCCTTCCTTGGCCATCTTGTAGGGGCCGTTGCCGATCGGGTTCTCGCCGTAGGCCTTGGGGTCGGCGATTGCCTGGGACGGCAGCGGCATGAAGGCGCTGTAGCCCAGGCGCAGGGGCCAGTCGGCCTCCGGCTGGGTGAGCTTGACCTCAATGGTGGTGTCGTCCTTAAGGACCAGGCCCGAAAGGGTCTGGGATGTGGGAGCGGGGACCTCGGTCTCGCCTTCCTTCTTCGTTGCGCTGACGGCGTCGTAGCCCTCAATCGACTCAAAGAAGCTGCTGTTGGCCTGGGCATTGGTGCTCAGGGCAGCAAAGTTCCAGGCGTCAACAAAGCTCTTGGCAGTTACTTCCTCGCCGTTGGTGAACTTGGTGCCGCTCTTGACCTTGATGATGTAGTTCTGGCCATCCGGGGATTCGATGGATTCGGCCAAGGCGTTGACGGACTGACCGCTGGGGTCGTAGCTGGTCAGGCCCTCAAAGAGAAGTTCGACCACGCGGCCGCCGTAGACTTCATTGGTGTTGGCCGGCAGCAAGGGGTTCTGTGGCTCGTTGCTGTAAGCGGTGATGACCTTATTGGGTTCGCCGGCAGACTGGCTGGCACCGTCATTGCTGCCGCCTCCAGCGCCGCAGCCGGTGAGGGCGAGTGCGGCGATTGCCACGATGCCCAGTGCTTTGGAAGTGCGCGCAAAACGCATTCCGCCTCCTATGAGTTGTGGGAGAAAACTTGGGGAATCTTGTGCTTCCCCGCAGGCGAGACCCAGCTATCAACTGTGACGCGTCCTACATGTACGAGTAGCCTAACCGCACGAAGTCCAGATACTGGTACTCCGTTGCCAAACCGTGACCGGGTAAAACTGAACGCTTAGTCGGTCAACGGAAGTTGTGCAAGTCACATGCTACTCGCCGGTAGGAAGAACGGCGAATCGAAAGTGTGAATCGCGCCACGTCCAGGAGATGGAGGCTTTGCAGGCTCCTAGACCAGCCGCCAGTCCCAAACGTTCCACCAGACGCCCAAGGGGCCGGAGCTTGGTTTTACGCCTGCGATCCGGGCGCTGAAAGCTGTGGTGCCAACGGTCTGGTACAGCGGCAGGCCGTAGGCGTTTTCCCAGACCTGCCGATCAATGTCAGCCAGGAGTTCGTCCTGTTTGGCCAGGTCGGTTGTTCCGGCGAGTTCTGCCATGGCCCTGTCGGCGTCGACGTCGGAGAATCCGTTGAAGTTGCTGCCGGCCCCGGTGCGGAAGATCTGCGGGACACGGCTGACGCCCACTCCCGTGCCGATCCAACCGAGCAGCGCGGCGTCATACCCGTCGCCGCCCAGGGCCCTGGCCCAGTCCGCGCTTTCTTGCCCGGCGTCCACCACAGTGAAGCCTGCCAGTGCTGCCGAGTCCCTGATCAGGGCGAAGGCTTCTGCGCGGTTGGGGTTATCGCGGTTGTAGAGGATCCGGATGGTGGGCGTTTCGCCATCCAGGAGCGCCTTTGCGGCGTTGATGTCCACCTCGGCGTAGTCGGCGGACCCGTTGTTCCTGGCAGTATCTTCGTATTTTGGCTGCCCCGGAAGGAACACATGGGAGTCAAGCGGCTTGGCGTCCGGAATAAGATCCCCCACAACGGCATCAACGATTGCCTGGCGCGGCACCGTCTTAAGGAAGGCCTCCCTGACATCGTCCCGGGCAAAAGGCCCGGAAAAGTTCAGGTCCAGGTGGTCATAGCCGGACTGGTTGTACCGCTCCACCGTGTTGCCCTGGCCGGCCAATCCCTCGAACAGATCATCGGTACCGGCAGAGGGCTGCGGCGAAATGATGTCGGCCTGGCCGTTCCGCAGGGCATCGACGGCCGCCGGCAACGCGCCGGTGAAGCGGATGTTGATTTCATCGAGCCACGGTTCCTGGCCCCATACGTAGTCCCGGTTGCGGACCAGCCTCATGGAGACTTCGGGGACAATGTCCCGGACGATGTACGGCCCGCTGGAGAGGTAGATCGAAGGATCGTCCGGAAGACTCTTGGTATCGAATCCGGAGTTCCAAAAGTCGCTGACCTGCTTCAGCGTCGTATTGACTGCAGGCTCTTCGGCGTCTCCCCGGGGTGAGTTCCTAATCAGGTCGACGAGGTCTTCCTCATCGACAAGGCCGGTCTTGGCGGCCACCACGTGCGCAGGAAGGCCGACGTCGAACGCCACTTCCCAGTCGGCATACGGCACCGTGTACTCCAGGGTTATGGAGCGCCCGTCCGCACCGATCTCGGGAAGCACAGTTCCCGCCAGCCCGCTGGTGTCGGCGGCCGTGGAGAAATACTTGGTTCCGGTTCCGGCCACCGGATCGGCGTCATCGAAATAACCTGATCCGGCAGCCCAGCTCAGCAGGAGGTCGCCGGCGTCGATGGCTTCGCCGTCGGACCAGGTGACGCCCTCGTTGACGGTGTATCTGACCTTGAGCGGATCGTCGGAAACCTTTTCGAAGCGGCCGAACTTGTCGTTGCGCACCACGGTGGAGGAATCGTCGAGGTAGTAGAACCCCGAGTGGGTGATGTGCCCGATTTTCGAGTTAATGTCCGTGTTGCCGTCGGTGCTGTACGGATTGAAGGACGAAAACGCGTTGACCTCGGCAACGGTGGCGCTGCCGCCGCGCTTGGCTTCCCCCGCCACCACGGGGGTGGCGCCTCCCCCGCCGGAGCAGCCCGAAAGCACCACGGCGGCCGCTGCCGCTGTAGTGATGACTTGCATCAGACGCCTGACCGGCATGCCGCCTCCTTGTTGTCCTTTGCGGGAGGGGCTCCCGACATTGGCAGGATCACGCCCTGTACTCAGGATAAGGCGTCCGACGGCGGGATCTCCGGCGCCGCCCGCACCAGCCGTGTTGTCTCCTGCCCCACGCCGAGCAGCGCCTCAGCGCGGCGCCGGTGTTCCCGCCGCTTGTCCGGGTCCATCCTGTCGAGCAGGGAAACCACCATCCGCGAGCGTGAATTCGCTTCGAAGACCTCCCGGTGGTCATCCACAAAAGTCCAGTACAGCCCGTCCCAGTCGTTGCTCCATTCCCCTGCCGGCAGGTCCGACATCTTCCGCAGGTAGTTGCTGCCGGAAATATAGGGTTTCGTGGTGATCACCTCCCCGGCGGCAAACTGGCTCATTGCATACACGTTGGGGACCATCACCCAGTCGTAGGCGTCGATGAAGAGTTCCATGAACCATTCGTAGACGTCGTCGGGATGGATCCTCAGCAGGGTCATTGCGTTGCCCAGGACCATCAAGCGCTCGATGTGGTGGGCATACCCGGTGGCCAGGACACGCGAAATCACCATATCCACCGGCGCAAGCCCTGTGCTCGCATCCCACCAGCCGTCCCCCAGTTCGTTCCTGTGGTTCAACCGGTTTGCGGTTCGCATGTGCCGGCCGCGGGTCCGGTACGTGGCACGCATGTATTCCCGCCAACCGATGATTTGGCGCACGAAACCCTCAAGAGAGGAAAGCGGAATGCCCGGCGCTGCACCCTCAAGCACCTCCTGCAGTACCTCCCGGGGGTCCAGCAGTCCGATGTTCAGGGCCGGTGTGAGCAGTCCGTGGGAGATGAAGGGATGCTCAGTGGAGATGGCATCCTCATAGGGACCGAAGTCCTGAAGGCGTTCACGGACGAACTCCTGCAAGTGCCGGCGTGCCTCGTCTTCGCTGGTGGGCCAGGCGAAGATGTGGGGGTCACCGGGAGCCTCGGGGAATTCCGCCGCCACCCATGCCACCGCCCGCGCGACGTCGTCCACCTCGTCTCCGGCATCGGCGGGCTGTTCGGTGAGCCCTTCAAGGTCGAGGGTTCCCTCCTGCCGCAGGACGGGATGGCGCGCGAAACGGCCCACCGTTCGGGGCCTGTACCCGCGGGGAAGCTTCTTGCGGTTATCGGCGTCGAAGGACCATTTCCCGCCTGCCGGTTCCCCGCCGTCAATAAGAACGTCGAGCCTGCGGCGCTGCCACACGTAAAAGTCGTGCATCCGGGACGCATTGTGGGCAAACCAGCCATCAATCTGTGCGCGGCCGGTCAGGAAGTTTGGTGTCTCCAGTACGTCTTCTTCGCGCATCCGGTAACCGCCGTCGGCCAGGCCGGCAAACAGGTCCTGCTCAAGCCAGTCATCCACAACGTCGAACCAGGTCACCTGTCCGGGGCGGCGGTGGCGCACGAGTTCTGCAAGCTTGTGGCGGGAACTGCGGCCGGCCGCGCTGTGGAGGACAACCACCTCGTGGCCTTTCCCGCTAAGGCGGCGCGCAAACCGGCTCATTGACGCGCGGTGCAGGACCAGCTTGTGGGAGTGGAACGAGTACTGGCGAAAAAGCAGGTCGTGTTCGATGAGCACAAACATGGTGCCGTTTGGCACGTCGAGCTGCTGGGAGAACAACTGATGCGGCAGAACCAGACGCATATGCGAGCCGGGACTCATTCCCTAACAATAGGGGCGGTTCCCCCGTATCCGGCAAGGTCTACTGCCGGGAGTGCATCGTCCGGTTGAGCCCTTTAGCCGCAACACCGACCTGGATGGCATCCGTTCTGCTACAGAGGTCCAAACAGGCCATCCTGGAAGACCGCCAAAGACGCCTTCAACAATTGAGGAGCACCACCTCGAACCCCGGGTTGGTGCTGCGGGGTCGATCGCTCGGGTTTTGTTTCTACCCGGCGGTGCGGCCTTGTGCGGCGGAGGTGACGAGGTCGCTCTTGTCACTGGCGCGCCGGCGGTCAGGGCTTCGGACCAGGTCTCGGTGTCGGTGACGGCGGCCCAGTTAGAATGCAGCAGCGCCATGAGGGTCTCGTGGACCTGGCGTGCCGGTGCTGTGCCGGCGGCGTTGGCGAGGTCAATTGCACCGGTCGCATCGGATAGGACCTCGACGGCGAAGCCGAGGGGCTCCGCGGCCGCGGCGGAGGCAATCACGCAGTTGTTGGTCATGTAGCCGGCAAGCGTGATCGTGTCGATACCCTGTCCGCGCAACCAGGCATCGAGGCCGGTGTCCGCGAAAATGCTGGAGAACTGCTTGCTGATGCGCTTGGCCGCTGCGTCCTCGTGGGCCGCAACACCGGGGTGGTTCTGCCAAGTGGCAGATCCGGTGGCGAACACCGGAGCTTCAGTCGGGAGTTCGTGCTGGACGAGCACAACCGGCACTCCGGCCCGGTGGGCGGCTTCAATAGCCGACTGGGTGCGGTCAATGGATTCCTCGCGGGCCGGGTATTGGATCGGGAGCAGTCCGTCGAAGTATTCCTGCTGGGCGTCGATAACGATCAGGGCGCGGCGTGGTGCGGTCATGGGTTTCTCCTTTATGGGGGATGTGAAGGCGTGGAACGTTGGCTGGGGGTGCTAATGCGCGGCTGCTGAAAGCGGAGCCTCCACGGCGGGCAGTGCGTATCGATCGGCGAGCAGGGTGATGCCGCGCTCGTCGAGGCTTGCCGAGTGGCCGCCGACGACGAGCATCACCTCGTCTACGCCGGTGCGCTCATGCAGGGCCTCGAGACGGCCCGCGACAGTAGCCGTGGTTCCGTGAAAAGTGCGGCAGGTGTATGCGTCGATGACCTGCCGCTCCTGGGCCGTGGCCGGGTAGGCCGCGACTTCGTCCGGTGGCAGAAGCAGGTAGCCCTCGCCTTTAAACATGCGCAGCATCGCCATCGCCGACGTTTCCGCCTGCCGCTGCGCCTCCGCCGCGTCATCACTGATTGCAACGGGCACGCTGACCAGGGTGTGGGGCTCGGCGAGCACTGCGGAGGGCTGAAAGTTCTCGCGGTAGAGGCGGAGTGCCGTATCGATGTCGGCATCGCCGAATTGCAGCGCGAAGGCATACGGCCGACCAAGTTGCGCGGCAAGCAGTGCCGAGTACGGGGAGGAGCCGAGCAGCCACACTTCCGGGGCGGTGGAAGCAGGCGGCACCCGGTTCTCCATTGCCTGCCAGGGGCCGGGCACAGCGTGGACCCGCCGATAGGGGTGTCCGGCTGGGAAATCGTCATTTAGGAACCCGAGCAGCTCAAGCACCTGCTGCGGGAATCCATCGTTGGCATCCGCACCCCGGTGCAATGCCGCAGCGGTGGCCGCATCAGTGCCTGGCGCGCGTCCCAGCCCGAGGTCAATCCGGCCCGGGGCCAGGGCATCCAGCATCCCGAACTGCTCGGCGATCAACAGTGGGGCATGGTTTGGCAGCATGACTCCTCCCGCGCCGAGCCGGATGCGCGTGGTGTCGGCGATGAGCCGTGCTGCCATCAGCGCCGGTGAGGACACCGAAGTTGCGCCCATCGCATGATGCTCCGACATCCAAAACCGGTGGTACCCGTTCTGGTCCGCCGTCCGCGCCAGCGATCTCGTCGCCTCCAGGCCGGCCTCGGCAGTCATCCCCACTCCGGTGCCGCCCGCGGAAAGCACGGACAGCGCGAACGGGGGCGCGCCGGCTGGTTGGTCGAAGTGCATGACAGCTCCTCATGGAAAAAGACAGGTTTTACCGTGATTGGAGACTAGCAGGCATCTCACGCTTAAACGAAACTGATACCATGAGAACTATGGTTGAGACACAGTCTGGAGCCGCGCCGGGGACCGAGGAGCACGCCTCCCTCGCCCTGGTCAACAGCTCAAATGAACTGCCCGGCGGCAGACGCTACGACGAACTGAACACCCCCGAAGCGGCGTCAACCTGGCTGAGGGAACGCGACCTCATCGCCCCGAAGTCGGTCCTGGAGGGCTACTGTCAGGGCAGGCTTGTGGGGCTGCGCGCAGATCTGCGTGCCCTCTTCACCGCCCACGTCAGCGGAGACGTTCCCCCGGAGACCGCCGTGCATGCTGTTAATCGTGCGCTGAACCGCTCCCCCGGCGCCCTGCTGCTACGGTTCGACTTGGAGGCCGGGTTCACCCGTGGCGCCGACCATCCCGTGACACAGGTGGTGGAGCATGTCATGGCCGTCATAGCCGAAGACGCTGCCTCGCTGCTGGCCGGCGAGCGGGCATCCCAGCTCGCATCCTGCGAAGCAGACTCGTGCGGGCGTTTCTTCCTCCGCACCCACGCCCGGCGGCAATGGTGCTCAACCCGCTGCGGAGACCGGGTCCGCGCCGCACGCTCCTACACACGCAAACGCGCCTTAGACACCGCCTGAATCCTTAGTGCTCGGTCGGGAGTGGGGCAGCTGACCCGTTCCGCCGCCGGGCAAACTCGGCGACCGCTATTGCGGACACCAGCCTTTCCCTGACTTCAATGCCTGCGAGCCCCGTGCCCGCCCGGGTCGACACCCGGAAGCGCAACTTCGGCTAGCGGTACCAGCCCACCGATCGGTCGAAGCTGGCTACGAGGGCTCCCGTCCCTGGTGAGTCGCCCCCACCCGTCGGAAAGTAGATGGCTCCGAACTCTGCGCCCTGAACTTCGATTTGTTTTTGTGCCCAGACCTTGGCGGCTTCCATGTCCCTCGCCGGGATGCTTTCCCGTATGGTGCTTCCCGCGGTGTGATGGATGTCCAGCTGGTATTCCCCTGCCTGGGAAGCCCCCTCGTGGTGGACTGGGTCACGTTCATCCCGCCGGCTAATCATCACCTGCGCCGAGGCATGGAGTATCGAGGGGTCCTTGGCATTGCCCCCATGCTCCTGCTGTTCCATCCGCAGGCGTGAAACCACGCTCTCTACGGTGTCGTCATCGCTGACCGTGTAGGCGGCAGCGTTGAGATCAGCTTCTGAACCGCCAACGCTTTTCAAGTACTTGAGAAATTGCTCGGAGCTGGACTGTTTGGAGTTCATGCACCCTCCCTGAGGGTAATCGCGGCGATTGCCGACCCAGCCCACACTAGACCCGTTGAACTGCTTTGCACCGGTATTACCAGGGTTAGTTTCCCTAGCATGCTCATCCTGCTCTGACGCCCGGATTCGCTTATGACTGGTAAGACGCGCATGCTGGGCAGTGAGGCACCGAATACTCGGGATACTTAATTCCTGGATTTGTGAACTCAAGCGCCGATCAGTTCGGTCGATCGAAACTCTGTCATCCGTTATGCAGCCAGCGGCCCTGATGGGCTTTTCGGTCCGCCCACACCAGATCCGGTACAGGATCCCCTTGGGAGCCAGCCGCCGCTGGTTCATTCTGCGCCGGCCCGGGCGGGTACCTGGGATGTATGGTTGTGCTCTGCTGCACGTCAGATGCGAGGAAGCTGCGAGGTGTGAGTGTGAACGAGTACGAGGCCTCATTGGTCATCAGGTCCGGAGCGGAGCTCCTGTCTTCGGCTTCTTCTGACCCCCGCTCGGAGGAAGGCTACTTGGCGGTGAAGGCCAATATCTCCCAAGCACTGGAGCGCATAGCGGAAGCTCTTGCGAATTTTGAAGCTGGTTCAGGAGCGCCCAACCGTTCAACCGGGTGGGCCCAGGACCTTCACCGCGTAGCGGACGACTTGATGGATCGATAGGACTCGCCAACGACGGCGGGTGGTCAGGATTGGCCAGCTGCGGCCGCTTCATTCGAACTGTGCTGGTTTTTGCGGCAGGTCGCGCGAATGATCAACACCTGAGTCTGCCAAGACCGTTGCCTCAAAGGATTTGCACGACGGCTGCGAAGGAGGTTTAGGCCGGTACCTGTATGGTTCGAAGTCAGGAACCTTTCGGTTCCGCTACAGGAGCAATCATGGCTGACAAATCCCCGCGCCAAACAGCATCCAAGAAATCCGCCAAGACCATCAAGGAAAAACGCGCCGACAAGAAGGCCGTGTCACCACCCTCCCCGGCCGGGGAGAAGGCCACCGCCGCCAAGTCGGCAGGCCCTAAGAAGAAGTGACGGGTATGACTGGTCACCTCACCCTCGGAGTGCTTTCCAGCACCCGCAAACCCGACGAGCGGCGCCTGCCGATACACCCGCTGCATCTTCAGCGCATCGCTCCCGAAATCCGGCAGCACCTGATTTTTGAGGAAGGCT
Source organism: Arthrobacter sp. K41 (assembly GCF_059089645.1). Taxonomy (NCBI): domain Bacteria; kingdom Bacillati; phylum Actinomycetota; class Actinomycetes; order Micrococcales; family Micrococcaceae; genus Arthrobacter; species Arthrobacter sp. K41. Next base: position 152,663 of record NZ_JBNHEW010000005.1, read on the forward strand.
ATGGTGAGCGTTTCGGCGTTTCGGACTGCCATATGGCACCACTCGTGGGGCGCATCGCCCCACGAGCGCAACTGCTGGCCGAAGCCGACATCGTACTCCTGCCCAAACCGCAGCCCGAAGACCTCGCCGATCTTCGTGACGGGCAGGTCCTATGGGGTTGGCCGCACTGCGTCCAGGACCGGGCTATCACCCAGCTGGCAATCGACAAGAAACTCACGCTGATCGCTTTCGAGGCGATGAACCACTGGGCGAGCGACGGCGGGTTCGGGCTGCACGTGTTCCACAAGAACAACGAACTGGCCGGCTACTGCTCGGTGCTGCACTCCCTAGCCCTGACGGGGTCCACCGGAGACTACGGCCGGAGGCTCAGTGCCGTCGTCATCGGTTTTGGCGCGACCGCTCGAGGAGCCGTCACCGCACTCAACGCCCATGGCATCCATGACGTCCAGGTCCTGACCAACCGTGGGGTGGCCGCCGTGGGTTCGCCCATCCATTCGGTGCGGATTGTCCAGTTCGATCACGACCCCAAAGCACCGTTTCTCAGCGAGGTCATCACCGAGCGCGGACGGGTCCCGCTGGCACCGTTCCTGGCCGAAAGTGACATCGTGGTCAACTGCACCCTGCAAAATCCCAACGCACCTTTGACCTACCTGCGGACCGGGGACCTGGACGCTTTCCGGCCCGGCAGCCTGATCGTGGATGTTTCCTGCGATCAGGGTATGGGCTTTAGCTGGGCGAGAACGACCGATTTCGCCGAGCCTATTTTTACGGTAGGTGACCACATCGATTACTACGCTGTGGACCACAGCCCCTCCTACCTTTGGAAGTCCTCCAGCTGGGAGATCAGCGAAGCCCTGCTGCCCTTCCTGGAAACCGTGATCACCGGCCCTACTGCATGGACGGGAAACGAAACCATCCGCCGTGCGATCGAGATCCGCGACGGCGTGATCTTGAACGAGGACGTGCTTCAGTTCCAGCAAAGGAAACTGGACTACCCCCATGCCCCACTGCACACCTAAAGGCAACATCCGGCCGGCGTTAACGATGCAGCATCACCGGTTCGACTGAATGCCGTCACTGATGCTCTCCCACACTTGCTGCGCCGCCGACGCGACTTGACCACAGCTGGCAACAGCTGATCCATGGCACCGCTCTGTCCCCGCGGAACGCAAGGACGGCCGTCATCGCATAGGCAAGGTAGCGGAATGGCTGCCAATCCGCTACCCGCAGCCGGGGACGGTAGATATCCACGGCTGTCACACTCCCCACCTTACGCGGCGAGCTACGACGCTTCCGCCCCGACCATGGAGTTCATGGATCGAGCGCCGGGCGTCCCGAGCTTTTCCCACCTGTTGCCCACGATGAGGACCGCACCGGTCCGCAGCCGGAGCCATGATGAGCGAAACTCTTGGCACTCATGCGGCCTCTTTACGGACTGACAGCGCCTAATCCTTTTCACTACGAGGGAAAAGGGGCCCAATCAGACGTTGAAGCGGAACTTACCTTATATACACGACATATGTTGGGGCTATCCGTTTCCCTTGAATTCTAGCGTTTTCGGAAGTTGGGGCATGTCGCGTGAAGCAGCCCCTTTGCGGACCTCTTGCGGACTGGCGCGCCTGCTATGCCATCTCAATCAGGGCAAATACTCGTTGTTTGGTTCCGACGTCAGCAGCAAGTTCCACCACGTCTAAGCCCTAAGTGGCAGGTCTGCAAGCGCCGTGCGTGGGCTTGATCGTCTTTGACTGGTCAAACGGAGGCGGGGGCGGCGGGCTTTTTTGGGGCAGGGGTCACTCTCCAAGACATAACTTTTCCTGTCCAAAATCCGTTTTCTAGCGTCCTTAGACACGAGAGCACCGGCACCCTTTACTGGCGGGTGCTCATATATCATCAGGCCTACCAAGCACATAAGCACGACCGCTAGTGATGAGGGCGCGATGAGAATCCGAACCAGGCTCCTAATGTTGCTGGGCATTGTGCTTCTTGGTATAGGGATCATCGGGGGAAATATTCCTGCAATCGTCCGGGGCATGCCGGTGCCTGAGTGTGGCTCCGTTTGGACTAGGGGGCCGATTGTAGATGTATGCTCCAATGCGCTGGCATTGCCGACTGTTTTTTCCATGAGCTTTGCTGTCGGTGGAATTGGTTTGCTTCTTGTCGGTGTGGCCATGGGTATGAAGCAGAAGTGGGACAAGCGGAAGAGAACGCTTGATGAGTCGCTTAAGGTTGCCGAGATTTCCATTATTGCCCTCGGGATTGTAGCAGCGGGCACGGTCGGCGTGTATCAACTGATGAAAGTCGACGAATCTTTGATCAGTAGTACCGCAGCATCCATCTACGCCCAGCAGCAGGAAATTAACCATCTTTTTGTGGAGTACGAGGAACTGCAGCCTTATTTTTGGCACAATCATCATGCCCCCGAAAGTGACGTATCGGTTGCTGCTGCGGTAGCCAGTCGCCTTTTGGATCACTTCGAGCATCTCATGTTTCAACTGGACTCCAACGCCTTTGATGAGGAAAGAGACGGCTGGGAGGCCTACATGAGGGAGAGCTTTGCGGACTCCCCAGTTTTGTGCCGCACTTTGGTTAAGGACATTGAAGAGTACGGCGGCATAGGTATAGGCACGATGTGGGACAAGTATGCAAAGGAGCCGTGTTCCGCGGATTAATGCTCTCTGCAAAAGCACAGGCGGATAGACGATGCTCCCGCCCTTGTCTGCTGAAGACTCGCGAACTTCGTGCATCAGGGTTGGCGGCGGCGGGTTTCATGACGGGGTGAGGGACTATGACAAGCAGCCCTTCAGGTCCGATTCATCTTTGCCCCGCTGTCACACCCAAAAGGCTAGGCTAACCTCGTCCCGCTGGGGGACGGGAACAACAAACAAAAAAGGTCTCGCCATTAACGCCACCGATAACACCATGCCCGCCAAGTCGAAAGCCTTGAACGACTCACCGTACGGGAAGCCGCAGAACAGGCCTCAGCGCAGGGAATGACACACTCGGAGTACCTCGGAAAGCTCGAAAACGACCACGCCGGCGAAAAGGCTAATTGAACGGGTCCTCCCCCGCGCTCAGCCTCAACAATGAACACGTTCCCTGTTAGATCTGCTTTCTTACAGTGACCGTAAGGCGTCTCCTAAGATTCAGGCGTTGTCGTCCTGCAAAGGTTGCATGGTCTCACGAAGCCATGTGTCCTCAGCCCAGTTATTGCTGTTTCTTATCGCCTTGGCATGTTCGACAGCGTTCTGTCTCAGGCTTTCAGCATCGTCGTCAGTCATTCCGCCGAGTCTGGCGAACCTGATGTTGTTAATCATGGCTGCGAACCACGCAGCGGCAGCTGAGTTTGCTTGTACAGCGGCACCAGCATAATCAGGGTGTCGCCTGTCAATTCTTTTTTCGCCGGCCTCTCGCATAAGTAGCGTCGCCGTAACCCATTCCGATTGCAGCCACTCTCCCAACGCGTCCTCGTCCACCTTGTCCGAAAGCATTTGCAAGCTGTTACGAGCCGACACAAGCCTTGGCCCCACATTCTCAGATGATCCCGCAAAATCGAACGTCAACAAGTTGTTCAGCGCTCGTACCACCTCATCCCACACGGCATCAAGCCGGGCTTGTCGGGCGTCGTCCAATGCCTCTTCCGCTATGGCATTAGCGTGATCTGCACGGTCATTCGCGCCCCAAGCGATCGTGTTAGCCTTCCGCGAACTCCTCCAGGAAAGGCCAGCAACGACTAGGGACAGCGCTGCGATGACGCCGGAAGATATCTCCGCCAGCGTCATCGAGTTTCCAGAATAAGTTGATTTACGGCTTCTTTGTTATCAGGCATGAGAACAGATTAGGCCACCACGGACATGTAGCACTCAACGTATCTTCGGGGTGCGACAGCCCGCCATAGAATTAGCCAGTCAGTCGCTATATCTGCCGGCGAAAGTCACCGACGATCTGGAGAATGAATTGAGCGAACAGAGCATTCCTACCTACGACGTAGAAAACCGGACCCTCGTATTCGACAAGGCCAACCAGACGCAGGTCATGTGGCTTAGAGGCGTAGTCGCATTGCCTGTGGGCACTGAGATACAGCTGGGCCGCCTCCCAGATAAGCTTGGAACCGCAATAGTTGAAGGCATCGGACTGTTGCCTGGCAGCCCGACAACGCCTACGACCCTTACCCTGGACTGCTCGGTTACTTGGAAGTAGCCACGAGTCCTACCGCACGAAAGCGCCCCGTCAGCATTCATGTCTGACGAGGCGCTTCCTGCACTACCGATTGGCCTTGGTGGAGCATTGCAACTTCTAACGTGGAAACTTTCACTGCGAACTGCTGAGCGGATAGATGCTGGCGAGGCAGCTGCAAGAACGGACAATCCCCAATCAACCGCCACTCACTAATGGTCCGTCCCTGTGCACTGTGAGGCCGTCACCAACGACATCAAATCCGGCAGGTGATACGTCGGTATGGGAATCGCCTTTAGCCGACTTATCTCCTTGAGCAAAGAGATTATGACCAATGCGATTTGCTGCCGTGGAGTCAGCCAAGCCTACATAGATCTTGAAAGTTCCCCCCTCTTTTTCCCGGCCGAGTTGTACTTCGCCGCACGAGAAAGTCAGAGCTTCCTCATTGACAGTGCACGGCGGGGAGAACGTCAACTTCCCACTTGCAAGTCTTGGCGGCGTGTCCGCCGTGATAGGGCCTTGTGTCGCGACATATATGTGACGTCCATAGGGAAGTGGACTTTTGAGCTTTCCGGATAAGTTTGTCCTGTTGTCCATGGCCGGAAGGGGGTCGATAGGACCTGGTAGTTCTAACACCCGGGACGCGTCCGCACCTTGAGAAGACATCAGCGCCTCAAATGCAGGCCATCCGTATTTACCTATTAAAGCAGCGGCAATTGCTCCCCCAAGCGCCAGAATCCCCGTCAAAAGGGTGCAAATTCCCACGAACCAATGGCCATCACGCATGATTGCCACGAAGCGATTGCGGTCCTTGTCCCCGACTTCCTCTTGAACCTTTGCCATATCGATCCCCTATGCTGCCGCTGGTGGAAAGAGTGTAACCGACGGCATACCGGGGATAACTAAAGCCAGAAGGCATAACGACATACTGTCCAATGCTCCCCTACCAATTGCGGCTCGTCCTAAGTGGTGGACGGTCCTGCGGCGGCTTCAGGGGACGGCTCCGGCTACCATCCCCTTTCGAGGCATTACAAGCGCCATGCATCCCCTGGAGCCCTGCTAAGCCCGGTGCCATCCGCCCGCCCACGTTCACAGCCTCGATATGATCCGCCGTGAAACTCCGGGCGTCCTTCCAAAAGTCCGGGAATAGCTTCCGGTCCTCGAACTCCCATAAAAAGGGCCCGCTGGCTCACATAACGCCGGTCATTCCGGTACGCCTTCACAAACCGCCCGCCAACTTCTGCGCGTACCGCTGAGCCGAACCAATAGGCGGCTCCAAACCCAGTGCCGTCCTGTGCAGGCAAACCGTCTCATCAAAGAAAGCCAGGAGGCCGAGTTTCTGCGGTCCCCAGTCATGGTTTCGGGACCACACAAACATCGCCGCTTTCCAACCGTCGGGGCCCAAAATAGCCGCCTCTGGCAGTAGATGACGGGGCAAGCTCAAGCCATCATCAAAGGCCCGCTTACGCCTAGGCATCAGAACACCACCTCACTCCACGGCTGATCCGGTGTCGATGCCGCACGGGTGAGCCGGTCCGGCAAATCTTGGGCACCGTTCGGGAGGTTCCGCGCCGCCCATTCAAGAGCCGCAGCGTTCCAGGCCATCCACTGCTGATACTCCGAGCCGCCGGGCCAGTCGCCCGGAACAAACTCCAGCAACTCAGCCGACATACCACCACGCTCCGGCGGGCGGCGGCGCCTAACCACGCCGGCCACCGTAAACGCCTCGGACGCCACGAGCCGCAGGCAAATCATCATCCAAGCCGGGAATCTGCAAAGTAGCCAGCAAGCGGGCCAGGACTAGGCGCTGCTGCCGGCACTCACTTACGGCGGGGTGGACTCTGGCACCCTGGGAACTGGGAGGCATCAGGCCGTCCGTCTTCACCGCTGCGTCAAGCTCCACAACCGATCCCGGACCCTGCAAGCTTCCTCCAATAGGGCTAGCTCGTGGTCGGCCCACTCAAATTTTTCGGTTGACGCCTCCCAAAGCTTCCTGCCCGGCGCATTTAAACCTCTCGGTACTGCCATTTTTATACCTTTCGATCAGCTAAAAAGGCCATCTAAGGGCCTGGAAATTCGTCTGTTTACCCCTGCCTATTTGTGTTGAGAGTGTTAGGTCATGACAAGGACGCCAGATGAGATGTTCGGGCTTGAAGTAAAGGCTCGTCGTGAGGAACAGAAGTGGTCGATGACCGAATTCGCCGGTTTGCTCAAGCAGGCTGGACTCGAAAATTTCCACCCCACAACCGTGAGCCGAATGGAAAGCGGCCAACGTCCAGTCCGGCTTAGCGAGGCTGTAATAATCGCGCACGTACTCGGAGATACGCTGGACAATGTCGTTATTGAGCCGCTGACCGGCGATGAGGAAATCCGCGAGCACATGGAGTATCTGAATCACGCAAGCATGATGGCTGCGCGCTGGATGCACGGAGTATCGACACAGCGGCGAGAGCTTGAGGACGTTGTCCGTGACGCCGAAACCGCCCTGGCTGAAGGGAAGATCCTGCCGGAGCATGTTGATGAGGTGCGGGCGACCTTGCGCGAAGCTGCGGCGCTGCTTGAGCGCAAGGAACTGATCGAGGCTTGGACGGCACGGTTTGAATCGATGATCACCGAGGAATTTTCGGCTGGCGCTCGCGGAGATTCTTGGACGCTTGAAGCATCAGAAGGGGCTGAAAGAGGCGAGCATCCAGACGAGGCCTGACGGCCGGTGCCGTGCCAGGTATCGTGACGACTCGGGGAAGGAACACGCTAGGCACTTCCCGCGAAAGATAGACGCTCAGCGGTTCCTTGACGAGGTCACCACATCGGTGGTGACTGGCGCTTATGTGGATCCGAAGTCGGGCAAGGTCACGCTTAACTCGTTCTACGCGGAGTGGTCACACCGGCAAATATGGGCGGCCGGTACGGCCAAGGCCATGAGTCTGGCGGTTCGATCTTGCACGTTTGGTGACGTGGAGTTTCGGAACCTAAAGCGGTCCCATGTTGAGGCGTGGGTGAAGAAGATGACAGTTGACGGTCTGGCCGTGGGAACGATCAAGACACGGTACAACAATGTCCGGTCTGTGCTCCGTGGTGCCCGGAATGACAAGATGCTGGCCGCGGATCCTGCTGAAGGGGTAAGGCTGCCCCGCGCCCGTAAGGCAGAGCATGCAATGGTGATCCCCTCCCCCGAAGAAGTGGGCAAGCTCCTGGAGGCCGCTGAGATTCAATTCCGGCCATTCGTGGCTATGTGCGCTTTTGCGGGCCTCCGCCTGGGGGAAGCTGCCGCGGTGCAGCTCACTGACATCGACTTCCTACGGCGCACCCTGAAGGTTCAAAGGCAGGTGCAGCGGGCGGGTAAAGGCGCAGTGTCTATCACTCCCCCGAAGTACGGGTCAGAGCGCCTTGTGCATATCCCTGACGCCCTTGTGCAGATGCTTGCCCAACACGTCGAACACATCGGGGTTCACAGCGTTCACCAATGGCTCTTTATCGGTGACGGCGGACTGCCTCCGCACCAGAACACAACGGGCTACTGGTGGCGGAAGACGGTTAAGGCTGCGGGGCTCGCAGGCGTCCGCTTGCATGATCTCAGGCACTTCTACGCCTCCGGACTAATGCGTCCGGCTGTGACGTCGTGACGGTCCAAAGAGCGCTAGGACATTCCAAGGCAACAACCACACTGGACACGTATTCGCACCTGTGGCCGACAGCAGAAGACCTTACAAGGTCCGCAGCGGGAGCCATGATGAACCAAGCTCTCAAAATTCCTGCTGACTCTGTGCGGACTGACAGCGCCTAATCCTTTTCACTAAGAGGGAAAAGGGGCCCAATCAGACGTTGAAGCGGAACTCCACCACGTCGCCGTCGGCCATGACATATTCCTTGCCTTCGATCCTGACCTTGCCCCGGGACTTGGCCTCGGCCATTGATCCCGCTTCCATGAGGTCGTCGAAGGAGACCACCTCGGCCTTGATGAAGCCCCGCTGGAAGTCGGTGTGGATCACACCGGCGGCCTGTGGAGCCGTATCGCCACGGTGGATGGTCCAGGCGCGTGCTTCCTTGGGACCGGCGGTGAGGTAGGTCTGCAGGCCCAGGGTGTGGAAACCGACCCGGGCCAGCTGGTCCAGCCCGGATTCGTCCTGGCCGTTCATTTCCAGCATTTCCCGGGCTTCCTCCTCGTCAAGTTCCACGAGGTCGGCCTCAAGCTTGGCGTCAAGGAAGATGCAGTCGGCCGGAGCCACCAGGGCACGCAGTTCCTCCTGTTTCTCCGGGCTGCCGAGAATCCCCTCATCCGCGTTGAAGACATAGATGAAGGGCTTGGCGGTCAGGAGGCTGAGCTCCTTGAGGTGGTTCATCTCCAGCTTGTCGCTCTTGATGGAGGAGAAAATGGTGTCGCCGCGCTCAAGCACCTTCTGGGCGGCGAGAATCGCGTTCAGCTCCGCAGCCTCACGCTTTTTGATCTTCACTTCTTTTTCAATGCGCGGGATGGCTTTTTCAATGGTTTGCAGGTCCGCGAGGATCAGCTCGGTGTTGATGGTCTCCATGTCCGAGCGGGGATCAACCTTGCCGTCGACATGGATCACGTCGGGATCGTCGAAGACGCGCACCACCTGCGCGATCGCTTCCGCCTCCCGGATGTTGGCCAGGAACTGGTTTCCGAGGCCTTCGCCTTCGCTGGCGCCCTTGACGATGCCGGCGATGTCCACGAAGGAAACCGCGGCGGGCAGCAGGCGCTGGGAGTTGAAGAGCTCGCCAAGCTGCTTGAGCCGGGGATCCGGCAGGCTGACAACTCCAACGTTGGGCTCAATGGTAGCGAACGGGTAGTTCGCTGCCAGCACCTGGTTGCGGGTCAGTGCGTTAAAGAGAGTTGATTTGCCGACGTTGGGCAGTCCGACGATGCCAATAGTAAGAGCCACGAGCATTGATTCTACCCGCAGCAGGCGTTAAGGCCGTCCGGGGCCCGGCCGAGATGTCGCTTCGGGAAAATGTCACAGCCCCATGCGACAGTGGGCAGATGGATGCTTTCGCGCTGATACTGGCTCTGTTCATGCTGTTACTGGGGGCCCTCGCGGGCGCCGCAGCGGCCTACTTTGTGCTGCGGAAAAACAGCCGCGCCCTGGAAGAGGACTTCGACGCCGTCTCGTCCCGGCTTTCCGAGGTGAGCGCGCAGTTCGCCGCGGCCGACGCCGAACGCCGGCTGTTGGCTGCACAGAACCGGGAGCTGGGCGAATCACGGTCCCAGGACGGCAGCGTGCTGCGCGCGCTGGCGCCCGTGGCCGAGAAACTGACGGCGGTGCAGCAGCAGGTGGCGCTCCTGGAGCGTGACCGGCTGGAACAGTACGGCCAGCTCGCCCAGCAGCTGCAGGAGGCACGGCTCTCGGATGAACAGCTGATCCGGTCCACGCACGCCCTGGAGTCTGCCCTGCGGTCCAACAGTGCGCGCGGCCAGTGGGGGGAAGTCCAGTTGCGGCGCGTGGTGGAGGCCTCAGGAATGCTGCGGCACGTTGACTTCGTCGAGCAGGTCCACAGCTCCGGCGGAGAGTCGGCGGTCCGCCCTGACCTGGTGGTCCAGTTGCCCGGCGAAAAGCAACTGGTGGTGGATGCCAAGGTCCCCTTGTCGGCCTACCTCGAAGCCCAGGAGCTTGGCGCGTCCATGGAATCGCGGACAGTGCAGGCCGGACCGGTCCCCGGCGCAAACCGCCGCTCCCAGCAGGCGCTCCTGGCTGCCCACGCCAAAGCCCTGCGGGCGCACGTGGACTCACTCAGCAACAAGAAGTACTGGGATATCCCCGGCAACTCCCCCGAGCTGGTGATCTGCTTCATCCCGGCCGAGTCGATCCTGGCCGCAGCACTCATGGCCGACGCCGAGCTCCTCGACCATGCACTGTCCCGGAACGTGGTTCTGGCGTCCCCCAGCACGCTGCTGGCTGTACTGAAATCCGTTGCGTTCACCTGGCGCCAGGACGTCCTGACGGACAGCGCCCGGGAACTGTTCGACCTCGCAAGGCAGTTGTACGACCGGATGGGAACCCTGGGCGAAAACGTCACCAAGTTGGGGTCCTCCCTGAAGACGTCCGTGGACCGCTACAACTCCATGGTGGGCACCCTGGAAGCGCGTGTCCTCCCCACTGCCCGGAAGCTGAATACGCTGGAGGAATCCGGCCTGGTTACTCCTCCGGTTGTGGAGGTCACACCGCGCGCTTTGGCCGCCCCCGAGCTCCAAAGCGAGGACGAGGCTGCCTGAAGGGGCCCGCCCGAATAGATCCTTCCCGGAAAAGGAGCAAAGAAACAAAAGTGCCTGGCAGCTTCCAGCTGCCAGGCACTTTCCAGTTGTCGTCAGCTGCGCGGGCGGCGTCCGCCAAGGGCACGGCTGACATCGCCGGCCTGCTTCAGGGTTGCCCGCAGCTCCTTGGGCAAGGAGAAAAGGAGATCCTCTTCGGCCGTGACTACTTCCTCCACCGTGCCGTAACCGTAATCGGCCAACAGGCGCAGGACGTCTTGCACCAGCACCTCGGGCACGGAGGCCCCGGACGTCACGCCAACAGTTGCGACGCCTTCAAACCAGGCTTCGTCCACTTCGTTGGCAAAGTCCACACGGTACGACGCCTTCGCCCCGTACTCGAGCGCCACCTCCACCAGCCTCACGGAGTTTGAGGAGTTGGCCGAACCAACGACGATGACAAGGTCGGCCTGCGGGGAAATCTTCTTGATGGCCACCTGGCGGTTGGTGGTGGCGTAGCAGATGTCGTCGCTGGGCGGGTCCTGGAGGGTGGGGAACCGATCCTTCAACAAACGCACCGTTTCCATGGTCTCGTCAACGCTGAGGGTGGTTTGGGAAAGCCAGATGACCTTTTCCGGATCCCGCACCGTCACCTTGTCCACTTCGTGGGGGCCATTGATGATCTGGATGTGTTCGGGAGCTTCTCCCGCGGTACCCTCAACTTCCTCGTGGCCATCGTGGCCGATCAGCAGAATGTCGAAGTCGTCCTTGGCGAACCGCACGGCTTCCTTGTGGACCTTGGTTACCAGAGGACAGGTGGCATCAATGGTCCGCAGGCCCCGGTCCTCCGCGGACTGAACCACAGCCGGCGATACCCCATGGGCAGAAAAAATCACCAAAGCACCTTCGGGCACCTCGTCCGTTTCATCAACGAAGATGGCACCCTTTTCCTCCAGGGAGCTGACCACGTGGACGTTGTGCACGATCTGCTTGCGGACGTACACCGGCGGGCCGTAGTGCTCCAGCGCCTTTTCGACGGCGATGACAGCACGGTCAACTCCGGCACAGTACCCGCGAGGGGCGGCAAGCAACACCTTTTTGGTCCCGGTTACCGGGGCTGCAGCAGCTACTTCCTCAGGAGAGCGGCGCCTACGGGGAATTGTGGGCATCGAAAGAGAAACAGCTGAGGGGGTCATTGCTTAATTCTACCGGGTTGCAAGGGCCGGTTTTCGCGGTATGAGGCCGGCCACAGTCCCCACCAGCAGCAATGCGCCGCCGGTAAGGGCGGCCGCCCAGATCCACGACTGGAAGTGGCCCGACGAAACGGCGACGAACTCGTTCCTGAACATGTTGGCCACCTCGTTCCCGCTGTCGGTTGCCAGCGCCGCAGCGGATCCCACCTGCGCGCCCACTCCCCACAAAACCGCCAGCAGCAAAGCACCTGCTCCCGCACCTACAAGCACTGTCCAGCGGCGCCGGGCGGCAACAAGGGCCAGGAGCAGCGCTACCGCCGATCCCCCTGCAAGCAGGTAGCCCGCGGGCGCGTACGTGCTCAGGCGCTCGATCCACGCTTTCTGCTCGGGCTGGCCCACGTTGATCAACGTCTGCCCGGGCGGATCCAGGGGAAGCCTGGTTGCACGGGAGATTTCCCCGGCACCCAACGCCACCAGAGGAGCGACGTCGAGGGTCAAGGACGAGGAAGCAGCCGACGCTTCCGTGCTGCTGCCAGCCACAGTGCCTGCGAAACTGAGCCGGTGGCTTTTCCGCAGTGTTTCTTCCCAGGCAGCGGGATAGCCGGGGAGGCTGGTCAGGGACGCCGCGGCGTTCTCCAGTACCGGCCGGACCAGGCCTGAGAGGAAATTCGGGACCGAGCTGGTGTCGATTGTTCCGATTGCAGCCGCCGCCAGTCCTTGCTGGAACTCAGGATTCCTTCCCAGCGGCGCGGCCAGTTCCACGAAGCCCTGCTCCTGGACGATGCTGCGGTCCAGCCAGATGGCCGGAACTGCCACGGCAGCGAGCACGACGGCCAGCACGGTGGCAGCAGCGGAAACAAAAGTGCGCACAGCAGATCCTTCAGGTCGATGGCGGTCAACCCATCCTAGGCGGGCATTCCTGCCGGCCACCGTCAGCCCCGCGTGCTACTGCTTATGGATAAGGTTGAATGACCGCCGCTCAACAGACGAAGGACCCCATGCCCGCAACTCCAGCCCCGCAAGGGAGTTCGCATGTCTGAACAGGCCTCACTTCCGCTCCCGGACCAGCAGCTGACCGCGCCCACTACCCTGCCTGCGACGGCGGCAGAAACCACGCCGGACAACCCCTGGCCCTTGCAGCTCCTCTCCCAGAAGCTGAAAGCCCACATCGACCGCACGCCCTCGGCATGGGTTGAAGGCCAGGTCATCGAACTGAACCGGCGCAGCACCAACGCCTACCTCACACTGAGGGACGTTGACGCGGAAGTTTCGCTGCCGGCCTCAGTGTGGACCAAAGTGCTGGAGCGCCAGAACCTGCCGCTGGAACGCGGTTCCCGGGTGGTTGCCCTGCTGAAGCCAGAGTTCTGGATCAAGACGGGCCGGCTGAACATGCTGGTCCGGGATATCAGGCCGGTGGGTCTGGGTGATCTCCTTGCCAGGATCGAGCGCCTCCGCCAGGCCCTCTCCGCCGAGGGGCTTTTTGCGGACTCCCGCAAGAAGGCTCTGCCCCTACTGCCCCACCGCATTGGCCTCATCACCGGACGCGACTCCGATGCCAAAAAGGACATCCTCCGCAACGCCGCCCTGCGATGGCCCGCCGTCGAGTTCGAAATCCGCGAAGTGGCCGTCCAGGGCAACACTGCCGTGTCCCAGATTGTCCGGGCCCTGCGGGAGTTGGATTCCCGCACCGAGGTGGACGTCATTGTCATCGCCCGCGGGGGCGGTGCGCTGGAAGACTTGCTGCCCTTCAACAGCGAGGAACTGGTTCGCGCTGTGGCAGCCGCTGCCACGCCGGTGGTCAGTGCCATCGGCCACGAGGCGGACAGGCCGCTGCTCGACGACGTCGCTGATCTTCGTGCCTCCACCCCTACGGACGCGGCCAAGAGGATCGTGCCCGAAGTGTCGGAGGAACTGGCGGGCGTGCGCCAGGCACGGGAGCAGCTGCGCCGGTGCCTGGAGCGCCTCGTGGACCGGGAATCGGACCGCTTGGCATCCCTTCATTCAAGGCCGGTCATGGCTGCGCCTGAGGGCCTGGTGACCACGCGCGCGGAAGAAATTGAGCGGCTGCTCCGAAGGTCTTCCGCGGCGGTGAGCTCCACAGTGGTCCGTGCAGCTGACCAGCTCGGGCACCTGAAAGCACAGGTACGTGCGCTGTCGCCGCAGAAGACCCTCGACAGGGGGTACGCCGTCGTCGAACTCACAGGCGCACTGGCAGCAGGCCGCGGCACCTCCGGGCATGCGGTGGTGCGCCGCCCGGCCGAGGCACCGGCGGGCACGCTGCTCTCGGTCAGGGTTGCAGAAGGACGCTTCGGCGCCACCTCCACCGGCCCACCTTCATCAGACTTAGCCCCGCACAAGCCGGGCACGCACCAAGGAGAACCCAATGACTGAACAAGAGCCAGGAAACGACGTCGCTGCGCTGAGCTATGAAGAAGCACGGGAGCAGCTCGTAGCGGTGGTGGGCAGGCTGGAGGCGGGCGGGGCCAGCCTCGAGGAATCGCTGGCGCTGTGGGAACGGGGCGAGGCGCTGGCTTCGCGCTGCGAGGAATGGCTGGAGGGAGCGAGGAAGCGGCTGGCCGCTGCCCGCGACCAGCCGCTGTAGGTCATCAGTGCCGGGTATAAGCGGAGTCAGGACCGGGCGACGTTTTCCCGTTCCACGGCGACATCAAAGTCCGCCTTGGGCCACTCAAGGTTCAGTTCGGACAGCGCCCCCAGCAGCAATTGCTGCACGGCGATCCGGGCGTACCACTTCTTGTTGGCAGGCACTACGTGCCACGGCGCCTCAGGGGTGCTGGTTTCTTCGATGGCTACCTGGTAGGCCTTCATGTAGTCATCCCAAAAGGCCCGCTCCTCGAGGTCACCGCGGCTGTACTTCCAGTGCTTCGCCGGGTCATCAAGCCTGGCCAAAAGCCTTTTTTTCTGTTCTTCCCCGCTGATGTAGAGCATGACCTTGATCACTTTGGTCCCCGAGCCCGTCAGCCGGGCCTCGAATTCGTTGATGGCTCCATAGCGCCGCTTGAGTTCGTCGGGGCTTGCCCAGCCGTGGACCCGGTGGATGAGCACGTCCTCGTAATGTGAGCGGTCAAAAACACCCACCATTCCTGCTGCCGGCACTTCCTTCTCGATGCGCCACAGGAAGTCGTACGATTTCTCCTCCTCCGTAGGCGCCTTGAAGGCCTTGAACTGGACACCCTGCGGATTCATGGCCGCCATGACGTGATTGACGATTCCACCCTTGCCGGCGGTATCCATGGCCTGCAGGATCAGCAGGATCCGCTTATTACCGCCAAAGCGGGACTCGGCAAAAAGCTTCTCCTGCAGTTCGCCCAGGTCATCGTCAAGTTCCGCAAGCAGCACCTGCCCGTCCTGCTTGCGGCCGGTGTAGCCGGGAGTGGAGTCGGGATCCACGCTTTCCAGCGAAAACCCCTCCCCTGCCCGGAGGGTTTCGGAGGGATGCTGTTCGAACTGAACGATGCCGGCCATGAGGGGTCCTTTCCGCGAAGGTACAGGGGGCCCGTGGCACCCGTGACCACAGGCTAGTTCCCCTGGTACCTGCTTAGGAAGTCCCCCATCCGGCCAACGGCTTCTTCGATGTCCTTCACGTTGGGCAGCGTGACCATGCGGAAGTGGTCTGGGCGTACCCAGTTGAAGGCGCGGCCGTGGGACACCAGGATCTTTTGCTCGCGCAGGAGGTCGAGGACGAACTTTTCGTCATCCCTGATGTGGTAAACCTCCGGGTCGAGCCGGGGAAAGAGGTAGAGGGCACCCCTGGCCTGCTGGGTACTCACGCCGGGTATGGCGTTCAGCAGCTCATAGGCTTTGTTGCGCTGTTCCAGCAGACGGCCGCCGGGCAGGATCAGGTCGTTGATGCTTTGGTAACCGCCGAGCGCCGTTTGGATGGCGTGCTGGGCCGGAACGTTGGCGCAGAGCCGCATGTTCGCCAGCAGGCTGATGCCCTCAAGGTAGTCCGCGGCATCCTTTTTGGGGCCGGAAATGGCCATCCACCCGGCCCGGTAGCCGCAAACGCGGTAGGCCTTGGACAGTCCGCTGAAGGTGAGGCAGAGAACGTGGTCGCCCGTAAGCTTCGCCAGGTTTACATGGACGGCGTCCTCGTACAGGATCTTTTCGTAAATTTCGTCGGCGAAAATCACCAGCCCGTGCTTCTCCGCCAACGCCACAATTTTCTTCAGCGTCTCTTCGGGGTAGACGGCACCGGTGGGGTTGTTCGGGTTGATCACCACGATGCCCTTGGTCCGGGGCGTGATCTTGGCTTCCATGTCCTCGAGGTCGGGCTGCCAGCCGGATTCCTCGTCGCAGAGATAGTGGACCGGTTTTCCACTCGCGAGCGCCACGGACGCGGTCCACAGCGGGTAGTCGGGCGTGGGGATCAGTACCTCGTCCCCGTCATCGAGCAGGGCCATCAGGGACATGGTGATGAGCTCGCTGACGCCGTTGCCCAGGTAGATATCGTCGACATGGATGTTCTGGATGCCGCGGGTCTGGTAGTACTGCGAGACGGCGGTGCGGGCGGAGAAGATTCCCCGGGAATCGCTGTATCCCTGGGCGTGAGGCAGGTGGCGGATCATGTCCACCAGGATGGCGTCCGGCGCTTCGAAGCCGAACGGCGCCGGGTTGCCGATGTTCAGCTTGAGGATCCGGTGACCCTCCGCCTCCATCTGCTGGGCGGCCTGAAGAATCGGTCCACGGATGTCGTAAAGGACGTTGTTGAGCTTCGTGGACTGCTTGTATTCTGCCATCCATCAAATATGCCACAGGAGGGATGGCTTCCACTGAGACGTCAACCACACGCCTTGCCGCGCCGCGCACGCCCGCTGGCCAAATACAACGACGGCGGCTGCCGGACAGGGAGTCCGGAGACCCGCGAAGTCCCGCAGCCGCCGTCGTTGCGGCAAAGCAGTTAAGTTCGCTCCTACTTCACGATGCCCTTGTCCTTGAGCCAGGCATCAGCCGCTTCCTTGGCGCCCTGTTTTTGGCTGCCGCTGACTGCACGGTTGAGGTTAGTGAGGTCCTCGGTGGTGAGGGTCCTCGACACCGAATTGAGCGCTTCCTTCGCCTTGTCCGTCATCTTGGCTTCGTTGTAGAGCGGGATGACCTGCTGGGCGATGAAGTTGTTCTTTGGATCCTCCAGGACCACGAGGTCGTTGTCGGCGATGGACGGGGTGGTGGTGTAGATGTCCGCCACCTGCACCTGGTCTTCAAGCAGCGCCTTGAGCGTCACGGGGCCACCGCCGTCGCTGAAGGGCTCCAGCTTTTTGGGCTCACAGTTGTAGTTGCTCTTCAGGCCCGGCAGCCCGTAGGCGCGCTCTGCGAAGGTGGCCGGTGCCCCAACCACGATCTCGCTGCAGACCTTGGCCAGGTCCTCGATGGATTTAAGCTGGTACTTTTCCGCGGTTGCCTTGGTGACCACCATGGCGTCCTTGTTCTCGGCCTTGGCAGCTTCCAGCACAGCAAGGCCGCCCGGCAGCTTGTCCGGCAGGGCCTTGGCGACCTCGTCCGCCGAAACCTCCTTGGCTTCCTTGTCCACATGCAGCAGCAGGTTCCCTGTGTAGTCCGGGATGACGTCCACTGACCCGTCCTGTACCGCCTTGAAATAGACCTCGCGGGAGCCGATATTCGGCTTGGTGCTGGCCGTGACGCCGGCGGCGTTCAGCGCCCCTGCGTAGAGTTCGGCGATGATCTGGCTCTCGGGGAAGTCCGCCGAGCCAATCACCAGCGAGGTGGCTCCCCCGGAGGCCGTGCCGGTGGTGGCCGGGGCCTGGCTGAGCGGATCGGACGATCCGCCGCAGGCGGACAGCGCCAATGCCAGGCCAACGCCAGCGGCCATCCCGCCGAATGCCCGCCTGCCAAAGGCTTGTGGTCGGCTTTCTTTCATGACTTACCTCCTTGTGCCACAGACTCCGCGACAACGGGGTCTCTGAGATCGACCGCAGCCTGCTGGCTGCGGTGGGACTGCTTCGAGGCCCCTGATGTCAGGAACAGCCTCTGGATTAGGGCCAGGACAAGATCGACGCCGATGGCCAGCACGGCGATCAGCAGCGATCCTCCCAGCATCTGCGGGAAGTCGCTGAGGACGAGTCCGTCAAACAGGTACCGTCCCAGGCCGCCCAGATTGATGTAGGCCACCACGGAGACGGTGGCGATCACCTGCAGCACACCGGTCCGGAAGCCGCCGAACATCACTGTGAGGGCATTGGGCAGCTCGGCACGGAACAGGACCTGCAGTTCGGTCATTCCCATGGCGCGGGCGGCGTCCACCACGTTGCGGTCCACACTGGCTATTCCTGCATAGGTTCCGGCCAGGAGTGGCGGCACGGTGAGGATCACGAGTGCCCAGATGGGCGGCATCAGTCCGATTCCGGCGAGCAGGACAAAAAGCGTCAGCAGGCCGAGGGTGGGAAGGGCCCGCAGGGCACCGGCAAGCGCCACGATGGCCACCCTGCCCCTGCCTGTATGGCCCACGTAGAGGCCCACAGGGACGGCAATGGCAGCCGCAATGAGCATTACCAGGCCCGTGTATTGCAGGTGCTCGGCCAGCCGCGCCGGAATGCCGGCGCTCCCGGTCCAGTGCAGCGGATCGGCGAGCCAGGCAAAGGTATCCGTGAAGACGTTGCTCATGCGTTTCCGCCTCCGGTTTTCGGTTCCGAAAGACGGCGTGCCCCGGCAACCGCTTCTCCCGCGCTGCCGGCTGCCGGTTGCGCTTTGCGGCCCTTCCCGGCCCGTTCCCAGGGGGTCAGCAGCCGTTCAAGGAGGACCAGGATGGCGTCCATCAGCAGCGCGAGGACCAGGATGGCAACAATGCCCACCACAATTTCAGTCACGAAACCGCGCTGCAGCCCCGAGGTGAAGAGCATCCCCAGATTTCCGATGCCCAGCAGGGCGGCCACGCTGACCAGCGAAATATTGCTGACGGAAACCACCCTGAGGCCGGCGAAGAGGACCGGCAGGGACAGCGGAAGGTCCACGTGCAGGAACCGCGCAAACGGCTTGTACCCCATGGCGACGGCGGCCTGGCTGACATCCTTATCCACCGAGTCGAAGGCGTCCAGCGCAGCCCGGACCAGCAGGGCCACGGCGTAGATTGTCAGGGCCACCACCACGTTGAGCGGATCAAGGATCCTGGTTCCCAGGACGGTGGGCAGGATGATGAACAATGCCAGCGAGGGAATCGTGTAAAGCAGCGACGACGCCGTGAGCACCACCGAGCGGAGCACGGGGTGCTGCCGCGCCAGCTGCGCCAGCGGAATCGAAATCACCAGCCCCAGGACCATGGGCACCAGGGCCAGCACCATGTGCTGCCCCGCCCGCTCCAGGACCATGCCGCTGTTGGCAAGGAACCACTCCATCAGAGCGCAGCCTGCCGGACCTGGCGCGCTTCTTCGATGAGGGCCAGGACTTCACCGCCCCTGACGACGCCGAGAACCCGGCCGTCGGCATCCACAGCTACACCCAGTCCTGCCGGTGAGGACAACGCGGCATCAAGGGCCCGGCGCAGGCTCTCCCCCGGACGGAACAGTGATCCGCCGGGGATGAGGGCGTTGCCGTTCCCGGGGCCGGCCCAGCCAAGCGGACGCCCGTCAGGATCCACCACAAGCTGCCACCCGGCGGCCGAGGAACCAGTGTCGAAGCTGCCATTGGCGCCCCGGACCAGGGTTGGCACCGGGTGGACACTCACGCCGTCGGACGGGGTGAACCCCAGGTGGCGGAAGCCGCGGTCCCGCCCCACGAAGGAGGCCACGAAGTCATTTGCCGGCGCCCGCAGGATCTCTTCCGGAGTGGCGTACTGCGCAAGCTTCCCGCCGGTGGCAAAGACGGCCACCTTGTCGCCCAGTGTTGTGGCTTCGTCGATGTCGTGGGTGACAAAGACGATGGTTTTGGCGAGGTCCTTCTGAAGCCGCAGGAGTTCCTGCTGAAGTTCATCGCGGACCACCGGATCCACGGCGCTGAAGGGTTCATCCATCAGGAGGACAGGAGGATCGGCGGCAAGCGCCCGGGCCACGCCCACGCGCTGCTGCTGGCCGCCGGAGAGCTGTGAAGGGTAGCGCTTGCCCAGGGAGGGGGCAAGGCCAACGACGTCAAGCAGTTCCTCGGCACGTTTCCTTGCGGCGGACTTGGCCACGCCGTTGAGCCTTGGCACCGTGGCAATGTTGTCCAGCACCGAGCGGTGCGGCAAGAGTCCGGAGGACTGCATCACATATCCCATGGAACGCCGCAGCTCCGGCGCCGGGACCGACGTGACATCCTTGCCCCCCACGGTGATGACACCGGACGTAGGCTCCACCATGCGGTTGATCATGCGCAGCGAGGTGGTTTTGCCGCAGCCGGAGGGCCCAACAAAGACGGTGATGGAACCCGGGCTGATGGACATGGTGAGCTCGTCCACGGCCGGTTGCCCGCCCTGGTACTGCTTGGTGACGCTCTGAAACTCGATCATGGCCTGGTCCATGGTGTGGACTTACCTGTTCTGTTGGGCGGCTTCGGAAAGCAACGCAATTTGTCACAGCACGCTGATAGTTACGGTAACCCAAACCGGACGCTGCAACACCTCCAGCGCACCCGAATCCGGGCAAAGGAATCCCTACTGTAACCATTCGGGGCCGGTCATCTGCCGGATGGGTGCTTGGCCCGGAGCTGGGTGAACGGGACATACCGCGGAGCAGCCGCCCGGCCTAAAGTGGGGAGGTGACCAACTTGGAAGTTTCTCCGCAGCAGGAAGTCTGTCCGCCGGCGCAGCCCGAAGGAAGCTCCGGCCCGTGCCTGCAGCTGTGGCCCGAGCGTGAAGTACCGCTGGGCGGAGTTCGGGCGATGAATGTCCAGCGGACGCTGCCCCAGCGCGGGCTTCCCACTATCGGTGCCTGGTGCTTCCTGGACAGTTTCGGCCCCGACAGGACTGCCATGTCCGTTCTTCCGCACCCGCACATCGGGCTGCAGACGGTAACCTGGCCGATGGCCGGGACCATCAGGCACCGGGACAGCGTGGGCAGTGACGTGGTGGTGCGGCCGGGCGAACTGAACATCATGACGGCGGGGCACGGCGTCTCCCATTCTGAATTTGCCGTTCTTCCGCCGGAGGGCGGGCTGCCGCTGCAGCGCGGCCTGCAACTGTGGGTAGCGCTTCCGGACGGGCAACGGCACCGGCAGCCTGCTTTTGAACAGCACCGCGACCTGCCCAAACTCGAGGGCGACGGCTTCAGCGCCACCGTCATGGTGGGCGAACTCGGCGGCGTTGCCTCCCCGGCCACCATGTACTCGCCGATTGTGGGAGCGGACGTCTCGTGCGGGGGGAGGGCGGCGCTCCCCCTCAATGAGCACTTCGAGCACGGCATCCTGGTGCTCGACGGCGGGCTGACGCTGGACGGGCAGGAAGTTCCGCCGGGACCGCTGGGCTACCTCGGTACCGGCCGGCGGGAACTGAAGATCGAGGCGCTGCCAGATACCCGTTTCCTCCTGATTGGCGGCGAGCCGTTCCAGGAGGAGCTGCTGATGTGGTGGAACTTCGTGGGGCGCACGCATGATGAAGTGGAGCAGGCCCGTAATGAGTGGGAAGCCCAGGCTGCCCTGCCCGACCGGGAGATGGCCGCAGCCCGTTATGGCCTGGTCCACGGCCACGGTCCCGACGAGGGCCCGGAGGCCGGCCGCATTCCCGCTCCTCCGCTGCCTGCCGTGAGGCTCACGCCACGGAAAAGGGCCGTGCCTTAGGGACGTTCCGTGCGGTTCAGGCCTGTTCTGCCAGCAGCTGCAGGACACCGAACACCGGGTCCTGGTCCAGGACCCGGATATCCGTCACGCCGGCTTCCGCCAGATGCCGCCGGAATGCCTCCTGCAGGGGCACCACGTTCATGCCCAGGCCGCTGCCCAGGATTACCGGGCCGGAAATCCCCAGCTGCTGCAACACCTGCACCGCCAGCGCAGCCAGGTCCTTGCCTGACTGCTCCAGCAGTTCCTGGCTTGCGGCATGGCCGGCAGCCGCGGCGTCCACCACGTGCCTCGCCTGCTGCGCCCAGAACCGGCGGCCGGTGTCCGGGGAGTGGAACAGCGCAATCAGCTTGTTGGGATGGTCCACGCCGCAGGACTGCAGGAGGGCGGCGGTGAGCTGGTCAACCGGAAGGCCCTGGTTCATCCGCCGCAGGCTGTGGCGCACGGCTTCGCGGCCCAGCCAGTAGCCGCTGCCCTCATCGCCCAGAAGGTAACCCCAGCCGCCTGCCCGGGCCTCGCCGCCGTCGGCATTTTTCCCCCAGGCCGCCGAGCCGGTTCCCGCGATCACAGCAACACCGGTGCTGGCGTGGCCGGCGGCGAGCAGCAGGCGCGAATCATGCACCACAGTAATCTGCGCCCCCGGGACGTGCGGTTCAATCAGCGCTGCGAGGGCCGCGGCGTCTTCCTCCGTATCAATGCCGCCGGACCCGGCGTACACGTGGGACACACCCCCGCCGCCGATCAGCCCGAAAAGACCCGCAAGGTTGCCGGCTGCCTCTTCACGGGTGACGTTCTGGACGTTTGAACTGCCAACGGATTCATCCAGGACCGGAACGCCGTTCTCGAAGCGGATTCCGCGCGTCTTGGTTCCGCCGATATCGAGGCCGATGATCACACCGTGCGGTGCGCCGGGCGGAGGTGAGAGCGGGTCGGCAGGCCGTGAGGCGGGGTTTTCGATGTTCGTCACGTCACAAGGGTACTGGGCACATGGACGGCGGAGGTCCGCGCTCTGTCCCTCCGGCTCGGGCCGGAGGGGCTGCCGCTACACCAGACCGGACAGGAGTTCGGGCCCCTCCGTGAGGACCAGCCCCCGGAACAAGCGGACAGCGGCCGGTTCCGCCTCCGCTTTTCGCTGCCGCCAGCTCAGGCCCACGTCGCGGAAGGCCAGTTCAGAGTCCAGGGGCACCTCCACCCAGCCAAGGTTGCCCGTTTCCGCCCTTACGTTACGGCCGGGAGCGTCACCTCCGGGTGGCAGGATGCTGACGCCCAGTCCGGCGGAGACGAGGCCCCGGACGGTGTGCGAGTCCTGGCTTTCGAAGGCAATGCGGGGCCGGTACCCGGCCTCCCGGAACAAGGCATCAGTCAGCGAGCGCATGCCGTAGCCCGGACCGAGCGCCACAAAGGGGTCGGCGCGGATGTCTGCGACAGAGGCAACCGGGCGTCCCGCAAGCGGGTGGGTGTGGTGGACGACCAGGCGCAGGGGCTCCCGGTACAGCAGGGCGGACAAGAGGTTCCGTCCTGCCGCAGCAACCGGTGCCGTCAGGGCAAGGTCGGCCTCGCCGGCTGCCAGTTCCGCCAGGCAGGAGTCACGTGCTCCCTGGCTGAGGGTGAAGACGGCGCCGGGGTGTCGGCTGCGGAAAGCGCTGATAAGGAGCGGGAGGGTGGATTCACCAAAGGTGTGCTGGAAAGAGACGGAGATCCTGCCGCGGACAACATCGGACTCGTTGCGGACCACGTCCAGCCCGGCCCGGAACTCGCCCAGCGCCCGCTCAATGTAGGGCAGCAGGGACCGGGCCGCTGGGGTGAGGCGCACTCCCCTGCCGTCCCTGATCAGCAGTTCGGTACCGACGACGGCGCTGGCCCGTGCCAGTGCCCGGCTCACTGTGGACTGGGGCACCCCGAGGAGTTCGGCCGTCTCGGTGACATGCTCGGTCCGGCCAAGTTCGGCCAGCAGCGGCAGGAGCGGCAGGAGCTGTACCAGCTGTTTATGGTCGGGCCCCAAGGCTCCTCCTGCTCCGGACCCAAACGGGCCATCGTTCCAAATTTGATATGAGTTTGGCATAAAAGATGCGTTGGAGGCACGCCTCCAGCCGTTCTACGCTTGCGGAATGCCCCATAGCCGTCCGAACCCAGGCCGACCGACCTCCCCGGCCAGGTGGGAGGGTCATGCCAAAGGCTCGACGGCGTACGGCCGGATCATCGCGGGCCTTGCCTTCGCCGGGGTGGCAACTTTCGCCCAGCTGTATTCCACCCAGGCCGTCCTGCCGATCCTCGCAGCGGACCTGGAAATCACTGCCGCAGAGGCCGCGCTTACCATCTCCCTTGCAACCGTGGGGCTGGCGGTAACAGTGATCCCCTGGTCCTTCCTGGCGGACCGGATCGGCAGGGTCAAGGCCATGACGTGGGGAATCTCCGTGGCTACCGTGCTCGGACTGCTGGTTCCCCTGTCACCCAACTTCACCGTGCTCTTGAGCCTGCGGCTCCTCGAAGGGATGGCCCTCGGCGGCATCCCCGCCATAGCCATCGCCTACCTCAACGAGGAGGTCACGAAGGCCCACGCCGCCGTAGCTGCGGGAAGTTATGTTGCAGGCACCACGCTTGGCGGCCTGGCCGGCCGGCTGGTGGCCGGACCCGCAGGGGAGTTATGGGGGTGGCGTGCCGCCGCCCTTGCTGTCTCCGTCCTGGCGACGCTTGCTGCAGTTGCCTTCCTGCTGCTGGTGCCGCAGGCCCGGGGGTTCACTGCCTCCCGGGCTGCCGGCTTTCGCGGGGCTGCGCGGACCCTCGGCGGGCACCTGCGCAACATCCGGCTGGCCGCACTTTATGTCCAGGCTTTCCTGATGATGGGCGGCTTCGTGGCTGTGTACAACTACCTGGGGTTCCGGCTCTCGGGTGAGCCTTTCGGCCTGCCAACCACCATCATCAGCTTTATCTTCCTGGCCTACCTTTCCGGGACCGTCACCTCCCGCTGGGCAGCAGGGCTCACTATGCGCTTTGGGCGCCGCAATGTGCTGCTCGCCGGTCTTGCCCTCTCGACGGCGGGCCTCGCCCTCACGCTGGCGCCGTCGCTGGGACTGATCCTCGCGGGGCTCGTGGTCTTCACCGGTGGCTTCTTTGCCGCCCACAGCATCGGCGCGGGCTGGACGGGCGCCATCGCCAGCACCGGACGGGCACAGGCGGCCTCGCTGTACAACCTTGCCTACTATCTGGGGTCGAGTTTTATCGGCTGGGCCGGGGGCCTGCTCTTCCAGTCCCATGGCTGGAACGCCCTGGCGGCCACTGTCATGATCCTCGCGTGCCTCACAGCGGTGACTGTCGCCGTCGTCCATCCGCGCGCCCAGGCCGTTGTCCAGCCCGGGCAAGCCGGGGGCTCAGCCTGAATGCGGCCGCCTGCGTCTAGGATGAACGCAGGAACTTTTAGAGGAGCTGCCGTGAGCACGAATGCCAGGAACGTCAGGCCGGGAGTGCACCTGGAGCCTCTTGATGCCATCGACGAACGGCTCCTTGCTGCGCTGGTGGAGGATGCGAGGATCTCCAACAAGCAGCTTGCCGAACTGGTGGGCATTGCTCCGTCCACAGCGCTGATGCGTACCCGTGCACTGACGGAGCGGGGCATCGTCCAGGGGTTCGAGGCAAAGCTCAATTTGTCCTCCATTGGCAGGTCGGTGCAGGCCCTCGTAGCGGTCCGGCTGCGTGCGCATGACCGGGACCAGATCGACCGTTTTACCGCACGCGTCCCGCATCTGCCGGCAGTCCTGTCCACCTTCCATACCTCCGGCTCAGTGGATTACCTGCTGCACATCGCCGTCGCCACCACCGAGGACCTGCGGGACTGGGTGCTTGATAACCTCGCCACCGATCCGGTGGTGGGCCACACCGAGACCACGCTGGTGTTCGAACACATCCAGGGCAACCACGGGCCGCTCCCGGAGTAGCAGGGATCCGGCGGCTAGTTCCGGGCGCGTACTGCCTGGCCGAGCGTGACGGCAGCCATGACGAGCGCTGCCGAGCCGCACAGCACTACGAATCCGGTGACGGAAGCCGCCAGGCCGAACACGCCCGAGGCCCAGCCGAGCCCCAGGACCGGGACGGCGCTGCCCAGGTAGGTGATGACGTACACCGTGCTGATGGTCTGGGCCTGGCGGGCGGGCTCTACCCGGGCGGCCACGTCGTTGAAGACGGTGCGGAAGGCGGGGCCCTGTCCGGCGCCGGCGGCAAGGCTCGCCGCCACCAGCAGCGCGGGGCTGTTCCAGGCGCCCGCCCCGCCGAGCAGGAGAACCGAGACGCCCAGGACGGCAAGCCCGCCTGGAACAACGTAGCGGCCCCGCAGGGTCACCAGCTGGGTCAGCGCTGACGCCGCGAGAGTCAGGCCGGCCAGCACGCCGATCAGCGGGCGGCTCTCCACCGCCAGGATTTGGGCAAAGTAGCCGGGGGCCAGCGAGAGGCAGAAGCCGAACACCGCGAAGCTCAGGAAGCCGACGGCGGCCGCAAGCCAGAATGCGCCCCTCGCCTCCCGCGTGACGGAAGGCCGCCGCGGCGCGAGCAGGTGCAGCGGTCTGGGGCCTGCCGGCGGCTGGATGGCAGGCCGTGCCCGGAGGAGGTACAGCGGGAACAGCAGGGCGGCCAGAACTGCGGCGTGGACGTAGTACGGTGCCGACGTGGCCCCGGGCAGCAGGGACAGGAGCCCGCCGATGACCGGACCGGCAGCCACTCCCCCCGCAGAGGCCAGCAGCGTGAAGCGGGATGCCCACTCCGGGCGGGAGGGCAGCAGTTCACGCAGGGCAGCGGCGCTGGCGCCGGTGGCGAGGGCAACGGCGATACCCTGCAGCGCCCTGCCGGCGCACAGCCCTGCCAGGTTCTGTGCCTCTGCAAAGAGCCAGCCGCCGGCCAGGCCGGCAATAACGGCAAGGATGAGGGCAGCCCGGCGCCCGATGTGGTCCGACCAGTGCCCCGCCAGCATCAGCGTGGCCACCAGGGCCACAACATAACTCGTGAAGGCAGCAGTGACGTCGAGCGGCGACAGAGCAAGTTCCGCCTGCAGCAGCGGGTACAGGGGCGTGGCCAGGTTGGCGCCCACCAGGAGGGTGAAAATGACGGCACCGGCGAGCATCAGCCGGGCAGTGACCGACGCATCCCACCCTGCCGTTGTGGCTGGAACCGGACGCATGCGTAGTTCGCTGAAAACCGTCATTGTGCCGCCTTTGCTGCTGCCGCAGCAGGTGGTCCTTGTGGGAGCCCGCCGCGGGTGAACACCTGATGGCTCTACAATGCAGCATCCCTGCGCTTCCGATCGAAAAGTGATGCCAGAATTGAGCAGAATCATCAAGTATCCGGTGCCGCAGTGATGGAGAGTGACCATTTGAACAGTTTGGACCCCACGGACCTCCGGATTCTCCTGGAGCTCATCCGGGACCCCAGGATCCAGATAGGTGAGCTCAGCGATGCGCTCGGGGTTGCCCGGAACACAGCGCAATCGCGCGTACGCCGGCTGCTCCGCGCCGGGGTCCTGCGGACCGGGGGCCGCGAGGTGGATCTTGAGGCGGTGGGCTACGACGTGGTGGCGTTCGTGACCATCGAAGTTTCGCACCGCGGGCTGGATGGAGTGGTGGGGGCACTCCGGCTGATTCCGCAGGTTCTGGAAGTGCACGAGATCTCCGGCCGGGGCGACGTCTGGTGCCGGGTAGTGGCCACGGATACCCACAACCTCCAGGCGGCCCTGCGGCAGGTCCTGAAGATCAAGGGCGTCATCCGTACCGAAACCGTGCTGGCACTGCACACGCACATCCCCTACCGGACCGAGCCACTGATCAGTGGCCTTACCAAAGCCGCGGGCACCAAAGCCACCGGTGCCGGGCAACACAGCCCTGCAAAACCCCCGAGGGCCGGCGGGCCAGGGGCGGACAGCTAGGATTTTCAGAATGGATTGGCTCTCAAACGTTTCGCAGATCAACTGGCCCGCCGTACTGCCAGCGTTCATCGCCACGCTGGCCATGATCGCCTCCGGAGCAATCATCGGGGCGGGGTCCTGATGCCGGGCATCCCAACGGCGGAGAACAGCCGGCCATGACCATCATCGATAACGCCGTTTACGTGGACGGCATACGCCACGCTGAGCCCGAGAACCTGGAGCAGACCTTCGAGACCCTCGCGCACCACGGCGGGATGGCCTGGATCGGCCTCTACCGCCCCACCGCCGAGGAAATGGCGGCGGTGGCTGCTGAGTTCGGACTGCATGCGCTGGCTGTGGAAGACGCCATCTCCGCCCACCAGCGTCCCAAGCTCGAGCGCTACGAAGACAATTTGTTCACTGTGCTTCGGCCTGCCCGTTACCTGGATGCGACGGAGACGGTGGAGTTCGGTGAACTCCATATCTTCACGGGTAAGAACTTTGTCGTAACAGTGCGGCATGCTGAAACAGCCGGCGTGGCGCGGGTCAGGCAGCGGCTGGAAAGCAGGCCGGACCTCCTGCGGCACGGGCCGGAGGCCGTTCTCTACGCCCTGCTGGACCGGGTAGTGGATGACTACGGGCCGGTGGTGGCCGGGCTTGAAAATGACATCGACGAGATTGAAGACCAGCTGTTCAGCGGCGACACCACCGTATCGCGCCGCATCTACGAACTCGCCCGCGAGGTGATCCAGTTCCAGCGGGCTATCCACCCCCTGCCGGACATGCTGCACCAGCTCGAGCGGGGGTTCGAAAAGTACGGCGTGGAAAGCAACCTCCGGCATAGCCTGCGCGACGTGGAGGACCACGTGGAGCGGGTGATCTCCAGGGCGGACTCCTTCCGTGACCTGCTGCAGAACGCCCTGACCCTGGACGGCACCCTCACCGCCAACCGTCAGAACGAGGCAAGCGCCGAACAGAACGAACAGGTCAAGAAGATCTCGTCCTGGGCGGCGATCTTCTTCGCTCCGTCCTTTGTGGCCGGCGTCTACGGCATGAACTTCGACCACATGCCCGAACTTCACTGGCAACTGGGCTACCCAATGGCAATCGGCCTGATGGCAGCGACGGCCGCCGTAATGTACGCCATCTTCAAGAAGAAGGGCTGGCTGTAGGGGAAGGCAGCAGGGCACGCGCCCGGCGGAGACTTTGTGGAGCTAAGGGGATTCGAACCCCTGACCTCTTCGATGCGAACGAAGCGCTCTACCAACTGAGCTATAACCCCGGGAACCAGCCGCTTTTCTTCAGGTGCGGCACCGGTGAACCTAGGCTACAAATTTTCCCGGCCCAACGCCAACCGGCGCCCCTGCGGCAACGGGCGTGGAACCAGATGGTCAGGCGCGGCGGCGCTGCAGGACGTCGTCGAGATTGCTGAGCGCGCTCTGGGCCTTACTGACCTGCTGGGCGTCCGGGACGGCGACGGCAGGAGCGGCTGCGGAGCCCTGCTTCAGGGAGGGCTTCCCTGTGGCCTTCGGCGCCTCCGGCAACTCAAGCGGCTCGGGTGCGGGCCGTTCAGCCTTGGCGGCCTCGACGTAAACCGGCTTGGGTACCTCCACGGGCTCCCAGGTGCTGGCCGGCGCAGCCTGCACTGCACTGGTGTCACCGGCAGCCACGGCAACGGCAAGGGCCGCCTCACGGAGTTCCACAGCTGTCAGGGGCTTCGCCTTGGGCTTGTCTGCCTCAGCGTCGAACAGCGGACTTTCGGTGCGTACCGGCGCAGCTTCCGGCTTCGGCGGGACGTGTGCTGCAGCCGGCACCGGGGCAGGTGCGCTCATGGCGGAGCGGAAAGCCGCGTCCACTTTGGCCTTGCGGTCCCGGACAGCGAGCCAGCGAAGAAGGGCCACGGACGCCGCGGCCAGGGCCGTGCAGGCGAGAGGAAGAGCTGGAGCACCAAGTCCGAACGCCAGCAGTACCGCAGAAATGAACGCGGTCAGCAGGGAAACCAGTCCTGTCAGGGCAAGAGCGGTGCGGCCGTATCGGATGCGGAACTGGCGCGTTGGCGCAGCTGTGGCTGCGGGCGTCGCGGATCCGGTGCTCTTCCTGGTGTCCATGGCTTTCTCCTGCTGGGCGGCGACCTTCAGAACCAGCCCGGCTCGCGGGTCCGGTACTTCATCGGCGGGGGCATCTGCCAGGAAGTCGCCGGCGGCCTGGAACTGGTGCCGGCGGTTCTGGAGGACGTAGGGGGCAACCCATACAATCCAGAGCACAACGGCAACCACAAGGATCACTGAGCTGCTAAGGGGGAAGTCCACACTCAAAACCGTATGAGCATCATGTCGGCTGCAGCCGCATTGGCCGCGGTGTGTCGTGGAGCGGCCGACAAATCATTGGATTTATGACGGCCTGGAGGCAAGCCAGCGGTGCAGCAGTCCCTCCGGAACTTCCTCTGAGGTCAAGGCAAAAGACCGGTGGTCCGCCCACTGGCCGTTGATGTGCAGATAGCGCGGCCGGTAACCCTCATCCCGGAAACCAAGCTTCTCAACTACCCGCAGACTGGGTCCGTTCTCCGGCCGGATGTTGATTTCCATTCGGTGCAGCCCCAGGGCGCGGAAGCAGTGGTCGGTCACCAGAGCCACGGAAGTGGGCGCTATCCCCCGCCCCGCCCGCGACTGGTCCACCCAGTACCCGAGTGTCGCCATCATGGCCGATCCCCAGACTATTGAGGAAACAGTCAACTGACCCACGATCGCAGGGTTCCTGCTGGCGGGACCCCTCTCCGTGATGACAAAGGGAAGGGCCGTCGACTGGGCCGCCTGCGAGTTCAGCGAACGGACCATTTGCCGGTAATCAGGGAGGCCTCCAGCCGGGTCCGGGTTGGAAGCTTCCCACGGCGCCAGCCATTCACTGTTCCGGGCCCGGACTTCCGTCCACTCCTTTTTGTCGCGGTACCTGATGGGCCTCAGGACCAGGTCGCCGCACTCCAGGGTCACGGGCCAGATGGGGCCGGGCCGCACGGTGCTACTTGGACAGGCCGGCGGTGAAGCCCGGCAGCCACTCCCGCAGGCCCGGACCGAGGTCTTCGCTGTCGATGGCGAGCTGGACGCAGGCCTTGAGGTAGCTCAGCTTGTCGCCCGTATCATAGCGGCGTCCCCGGAAGACAACGCCGTAGACGCCTTGCCCCTCGCCGTCGCCGGACGCGAGCTCCTGCAGGGCATCAGTGAGCTGGATTTCGCCGCCACGGCCAGGTCCGGTGCGTTCGAGGACGTCAAAGACGGCGGGGTGCAGCACGTAGCGGCCAATGACTGCAAGGTTGGAAGGGGCTTCCTCGGCGGAGGGTTTCTCCACGAGGCGGTTGACGCGGACAAAGCCCTCGCCGTCGATCTCTGCAATATCGGCACAGCCATAGGCGCTGATCTGGGACGGGTCCACCTCGATGAGCGCGACGACGGACCCTCCCGTTTTCGCCTGCACCTCGATCATGGTGCTGAGGAGTTCGTCGCGGGCGTCGATGAGGTCGTCGCCCAGCAGGACGGCGAAGGCTTCGTTGCCCACGTGCTGCCTTGCACGCAGCACGGCATGGCCCAGGCCGTTCGGGTCGCCCTGGCGGACGTAGTGGATGTCGCCCAGGTTGCTGGCGGCCTGGATGGACGCCAGCTTCGCGGTGTCGCCCTTGTCCTCCAGGGTGGATTCCAGCGCCGGCACCCTGTCAAAGTGGTCTTCCAGGGCCCGCTTGTTCCGCCCGGTAATCATCAGGACATCGTTCAGGCCCACGTTCACGGCTTCCTCAACGACGTACTGGATGGCAGGCTTGTCCACGACCGGAAGCATTTCCTTGGGCATGGCCTTGGTGGCAGGCAGGAACCTGGTGCCGAGTCCGGCAGCGGGGATAACGGCTTTGCGAACTCTCGGGTTACTGGTAGTCACCCGACTAATCTAACGTCAGCGTCAAGCATTCAGTAATCATTGAACGGCCGGGGGCAGCCCCTGCGGCACAGACCTACCGCCGAACGGCGACCGATGGAGGAGTACAGCGTGCTTGAGGATGCGAAGGCAACCAAGACCAGGATCCGTACCGCACACCGTCTGCGGCGGGCAGCCTTGACCCCGCAGCAATTGGAAGCCGCAGGGACAGGAATCGCCCGCCATGGCGTGGATTGGGCCGCCTCCCTGGCCGGTGGAGCTCCTGCCACGTTCTGCGTTTACTTTGGGGTCGGCGTCGAACCGCCCACCCTTCCGTTGATCGACGCACTCCACAACAACGGCCACCGGGTCCTGCTCCCGGTGTGCGAACCCGGGCGGGAACTGGCGTGGGTCTTCTGGAACCCGGACGCCGGTTTTGAGCAGAGCCGGTACGCGCCCATCCTGGAACCGATCGGCGACCGGCATGGACCCGATGTGGCAGGAACCGCCGCCGCACTTTTCATCCCGGCCACCGCCGTCGACCTTGCCGGCAACCGGGTCGGGCAAGGCGGGGGGTACTACGACAAGTTTCTGGGGCATCTGGCAACAGCGGGGAAGGATATTCCGCTCGCGGCGGTTATCTATGACGAAGAACTGCTCCCCGTCGGTGAAATTCCGGAGGAGGAGTTCGACCGCCCCGTCCCTGCCGTCCTGGCACCTTCCGGGTTCCGGCAGCTCAACGGGCACCACTAGGTCCCGCGGCGCGGTGTTGCGGAGATGATAGAATTAGCACTCAGGCCCTGCGACTGCTAACGGTACGACCGCGCAGCACGGGACCTCTCGTTTGCCCAAGAGGAGGAGCACCAGTGCCAACGTATGCGTACGCCTGCAAGGATTGCGGCCATGCCTTCGATATCGTCCAGTCGTTTTCGGACAGCACGCTGACCTCGTGCCCCGAATGCCAGGGGACGCTGCGCAAGAAGTTCAACAGCGTGGGTGTTGTGTTCAAGGGCTCCGGCTTCTACCGCACTGATTCCCGGGACTCGAAGGGAAGCACGGTCTCGCCTGCCCCGGCGGCTGCAACGCCCGCTCCCGCTGCGGCGCCTGCCGCGTCCGCTCCGGCGGCCGCAGCCAGCTAAGCAAGGCCATTGGACGCCGGCCGGTCCGGCTTGTCCACATAGCGCGCCGCGCTCCTGGTGCGGTCATTCCCGCAGCCATAGCGTAGGCGCATGCCTCTTAACCTTCTTGGCCCCGGCCGCGCTGCTTCACGCCATCCGCGCACCCCTCGGCGTCCTGTCAGCTCCGGCCGCAGATCGGTCGCGGCCTGGTTCGGCAGGTGGCTGAGCCGGAACCGGCGGCTTGCTGCGGCGTTGCTGCTGTGTGGAGCGGCTTCCATCACCGTCGACCAGCTCACCCCCGCGCCCGTCCACACTGTCACTGCCCTGGCCGCTGCCAGGGATCTCCCCGCCGGTTCAACAATGGCACCGGCAGATCTAGCAAGGGTTCAGGTGCCGCCGGCCATGATGGCCGCAGGTTTCCTGGACAACGAGAGCGGGTTGGCCGGTAAGCAGCTGGCGGCTCCGCTGCGCAAAGGACAGCTGCTGACGGACGCCCAGCTGCTGGGTCCCGGGCTTTTGGCAGGCACGCCGCCGGGCTCAGCAGCAGTTCCGCTGCGCATGGCTGATCCGTCGTCCATCCAGCTCGTCTCGCCGGGCCAGCTGGTGAACGTGGTGCTGACGGCGGGCAACGGCTTCGACCAGCAGGCACCGTCCGAAGTCCTGGCTACGGCTGTGCCGGTTTTGTGGACCTCCGGCAAGGGCGGCGGGAGCGGGCAGTGGCTGGGCACGGCGGAGACGGACGGGCTCATCGTGGTGGCCGCCAGCGGCGAGCAAGCTGCACGGCTGGCCGGCGCTTCCACCCAGGGCAAGCTGTTTTTCGTCCTCGTTGGGCCCTAGACACCGCGGAAGCGTGGCCGGCCCCGGTTTATCAGCCCCAGTGCGGCGGCTTCTGTTCCTTCAGCCAGGCATCGTGATCGTCGTCGGCATCGCCCCAGCGCCTCGGGTCATCTTCCGAGGCCTTCGTCGGCAGAATGCCTTGCGTCGCGCCCTGAACGTGGTCCTTGCCCTGCTCTTGATCCTGTTCGTCTTCCGGAGCCGGGTCAACGGGGACGGACTGCGCGTCCCCAGCTGCGTTGTTGTTCTCTTCAGGGGCCATGGAGACCGCCTCCTTGCTGTCCAATTCTTTGTCCTGCGGCCGGGGGCGTGCCTGTTCCCCGGCATCGATACCATTCAGCGCCTGGTCCACATCGTCGTCAAGGAATCCTGTTGAGGGTGCCGTCCGCCCGGGAAGCACCACCCGCTCAAGTCCCAGGTAGCCGGCAATCCGGTCGGCACAGGCTGACGGATCAGTGAAAACCTCGATGGTCCACAGCGGCATGTACCGCCATCCCAGCCGCTCCAGGAGTTGCGGCCGCAGCCGGCTCCGTTCGCGCACACTCATGGTGCGGTACTGCTCGGTACCGTCGGACTCGATGGCAACCGGCCACGGCAAGTCGGTCTCGTCCCGGCCCATGGTGCTCAATGGATCCGCTGCCGCCACAACGTCGATGGCACCGTCATACTGGTGCCAGACCCGCGCACCACGTGCCCGCAGCCGGTCCCCCAGGTCAGCGACCAGGGGATCCGCGCCAAGTGCCTGTTCGCTGGCCGCAGCGCGGGAAGCAGGGGTTCCCAGATCCGTGTTCCCCGAGATCTCGCGGTCCAGCAGGGAGTACAGGTCCACCGCGCCGTGTGTCAGCCGGGTCTGGTCCAGGTCCTCCGGCCGGAAGCACGTCAGGACGTGTATGGACCGGCGGGCCCGTGTCATCGCGAGGGCGAATTTCTCCCGGCCGCCTTCAGCGGAAAGCGGACCGAAGTTGTGCAGGGCGCGGCCGTGCGGGGTCCGTCCGAAGCCGGGCGAGAAAATGACATGGTCCCGGACCAGGCCCTGGGCACGTTCCAGGTCAACCACGCGGAAGGATTCGGGTCCGGCACCAAAGAAGCTTGCAAGGCCCGGATGGTTGGGCAGCTGAAGCCGGATGGACTCCCCGATCCGGGCAGCATGGCGAAGGCTGGCTGTGACCACTGCAAGGGACGTGCGCGGCCGCGTGCGGGCGTGTTCGAAGACCAGCTGCACCACACGGTTGACCTCGGCCACTACGGACTCGACGCCCTCGTGGTCCGCGCTCGGCAGGCCGGTGCCGTCCGGCAGGTACTCCACCAGCAGTGACCGATCCAGGCCGGTAGCCGACTGGCCCTCCGGAAGGCGGCGCAGGGCGCCGTCGTAAAAGTTCTTGCTGAGCTGGAGGACGAGGTCCTCGTCCACCGCGCGGTAGACGAAGTTGAGCCGCCACACCGGCAGCACTTCCGAGAGCGCCCCGAAGGCACTCTCCACGCGCTGGTGCGCCGTCTCCCCTGCTGCCAGCCGCTCCACGCCCACAGTGAAGGTCCGCGGGCTCGCGATCTTGGCGTCGCCGAAGGCAATGACCTGGCGCGCGCGGGCAATGGACGGCAGCACGGCCTGGAGGGACGTGGCTTCGGAGTCGAGGATGACTACCGCGTCGAAGTGCTGTTCGGCGGGAAGGAGGCCGGTCATCAGGTAGGGGCTGACGGACCAGACGGGAACGAGGGTGCCGATCAGGTCCGGGGCCTGCGCCGTCAGCGCGGGCAGCGACACCCGGCCATCCTTGAGCAGGCTGCGCAGCAGGTCCGCCTGCCGGGGGTGGGCGGCGATGCCGGCCCGCCACCTTTCGGCCAGGTCCCAGCGAAGCCGCGCTGCGCCGCTGGCAATATGCGCGTTGTCCGCCAGCCTGTACTCGGCCTCCAGCTGCCGCAGGGCGTCGCCGTCGGACATCGCGAGGTAGTCGTCCCCGCTGATCATCGCTTCGAGCGCCGACTGCCACCAGGCGAGGTCAAGTTCCGATGCGACTGATCCTGCTGGAACCTCGCGTTCCGCCAGGTCCGCCAGGAGCTCCCCCAGCCCGTGCTCGCGCATGTTCTCCACCAGGAGGGTGCGCTCCGGCAGCGTCTTGAGGGTCTCTGCGTCAGCGACCAGCCGTTCCAGGCGTTCCATCAGCTCTTCGTAGCGGACCGTGGACAGCGCGCCGCCCGCCTCCGTGTGCCTGAGCGCCTCGCCCAGTTGGGTGAGTTCACGCTCCAGGGCACGGTACATCACGTTGATCTCGGCAAGGCCGGACGGCACAGCCGGGTGGCGCTGGGTGGTGGCATAGCCGGCCCAGAGGACACGCTGTTCCTGCACCAGGACCAGCGAACTGTGGAGATCGGCGATGTGCACGCCGGGCCGGACGTACTCCTTGGCCACCCTGCGCAGCCGCGACCGCTGCATGGCCGTCATTTCGATGCCCCGCTCGCGGCGCCAGGCTGACGGTGCCGTGGCAGAAATAAGGTCAGTGACCGGCCGGTCAAAGATGTCCGGGGTGAACTTGTCCAAACTTCCGCGGACGGCTACGAGGAGTTCGAGCTGTTGGCCCCACTCGGCGAAGGTGGCCCCAAGCCGGATTTCCGCATGCTCCGCCACTGCGTTCATGCGTTCGCGCAGGTCAGGGAGGCTTTTCTCCACGGACCGGACCAGGTCCTGGGCTTCCTCCGTCTCCTTGCGGGTCAGGAGGCGCGCGCCGTGCCAGGGGCTGGTGGTGGACGCCTTGCTGAAGCTGCCCAGCTCGGCGGCACGCCGGAGCCTGCCGGCAAGCTCCTCCCGGTCCCTGATGTTGTCCAGGACACTGCGCTTGAGCCGTACGGTGGTGGCGGGGGCAGGGTGGATCGAGGTCAGCTCAGCGAGCGACTGCATGGCTTCATACGGCGAACAGCCCCAGCGCTGGCGGACGTTGTGCAGTGATGCCACATGGTCCATGAGCGCGTGCCGGTGCTCCGTCAGGGTGTCGTGCAGGTTTCCGAGCTGGGGTTCCAGGGACTTTTCGTTCCGGACGATCGCCCGGACCAGCTGGCCCTTGAGCTGCTGCGGGGTAACGTTCCCGGACAGCTGGAACAGGATGGAGTCAAGGCCCAGGCCTTCGAGCTGGCCCGAAATCTCGTTGAGGCTTGCCCGGCGGTCCCCTACTACCAGGACCGTCTTCCCGGCGTCAACCAGCGCCCCGATGGTGTTGATGGCCGTCTGGGTCTGGCCGGTGCCCGGAGGGCTGCTGACTACCAGGGAATCCCCGGCACGGGCTGCGTCGATCACGTACTGCTGGTCAGTATCTGCGTCCAGCAGGAGCATCTCGTCGCGGGGGTGCCTGCTGTCCAGCGAGGGAAAGCGGGACGGGTCCGGCTCATCGAAGTCCACCACTTCACCGCCGGCAGCAGTAGCCAGGGCGGACACCAGGGGGTTGGAGTCGTTGATCCAGGGGTCGTCCAGGTTGCCGGAAAGGTCGGCAAAGGTTGAAACGAGCAGGTTGTGCTGGGCCTCTGCGCCATGGATGGGCCGGATGAGCGTTGCCAGCTTGTCCAGGACCGGCTGCGGATCGAAGCGGGCTGTGCCGTAGGCGAGCCGGGTGACGGCATTGACGTCGAAGACAATACCGTGGGTGTTCTTCAGGTGCCGTACCAGGGCCGGGTTGATGTGTGCCTGCTCGGTCAGCTGCAGTTCGTAGTCATCCTCACCCGGGCGGACAGTGAGGGAGATGGCCGTGAGCATGACCGGAGCTGAGATGCGCTGCGGCTTGCCGCCCACGGCAGAAGTCCATACCACCGTACCGGCGGAAAAATAGCCGGCATCAATTCCGCGGTCGTTGGCAAGCTCAAATATCTTGGACCGGATGTTGCGCGAAGCCCTGGCTGCGACGACGTACTGCTGGCGTTCCCGAATCAGCGTGGAGAGCCGGGTCTTCCGGCCGGCCATAAGCTGTGCGAGGCCGGACGGGTGGGCGTGCGTCAGGTCGATAGAACCCTCGGGGGTCTTGGTGAAGCGCAGCATCGTATCCGCACCGGTGACGGGCTTGAGCCCGGAGAGCCATTTGCGGAGCTCCTCGGAGCCTTCCGGGTGGCCTTGACCAACTGACACTTCTGCCTTCTTTTCTGCGTTTGCACGTGACGCCCTGGACCATACCGGCATAGATTCGAGCGTAGCCGCTTCCATGCCCGGACTGAGAGACCGCAACACTGGAGCAGCCAAATTGCGGGATTTTCGCGGCGGAAACGGAAGTGGCCGGCCTCCTTCGTCGGAGGCCGGCCACTTCATGATGCTATTCCCACTCGATGGTTCCCGGCGGCTTGCTGGTGACGTCGAGGACTACCCGGTTGACACCCTCCACCTCGTTGGTGATGCGGTTTGAGATCCGGGCGAGGAGCTCGTACGGCAGCCGTGACCAGTCCGCGGTCATGGCGTCTTCGGAGGAAACGGGACGAAGGACAATGGGGTGGCCGTATGTGCGGCCGTCACCCATGACGCCGACGCTGCGGACGTCGGCCAGCAGGACCACCGGCATCTGCCATACCTCGTTGTCCAGGCCGGCAGCCGTGAGCTCGGCACGGGCAATGGCGTCCGCCTTGCGCAGCAGGTCAAGCCGTTCCTTGGTGACCTCGCCTACGATCCGGATTCCGAGTCCCGGCCCGGGGAAGGGCTGGCGGCCGACGATCTCCTGCGGCAGTCCCAGCTGGGCGCCAACGGCACGGACCTCATCCTTGAAGAGGGCCCGCAGCGGCTCTACGAGCTCGAACTGCAGGTCCTCAGGCAGGCCGCCCACGTTGTGGTGGCTCTTGATGTTCGCGGCACCTTCACCACCGCCGGATTCGACGACATCCGGGTACAGCGTGCCCTGGACCAGGAACTTGATCTTCTCGCCGTGGGCGGCTGCCTCGGCGATGATGGCCAGTTCCGCCTCTTCGAAGGCGCGGATGAACTCGCGGCCAATGATCTTGCGTTTGGTTTCCGGATCGCTGACGCCGGCCAGGGCGGACAGGAACCGTTCCTGCTCGTTGGCGACGTAGAGCTTCACGCCGGTGGCAGCTACGAAGTCGCGCTCCACCTGCTCGGCCTCGCCTTCGCGCAGCAGTCCGTGGTCCACAAAGACGCAGGTGAGCTGGTCGCCGACGGCGCGCTGCACGAGGGCAGCGGCGACGGCGGAGTCAACGCCGCCGGACAGGCCGCAGATGACCCGGGCGTCGCCGATCTGCTTGCGGATGCGCTCCACCTGCTCCTCGAGGATATTGCCCGTGGTCCAGTTCGGTTCCAGCCGGGCGCCCTTGAAAAGGAAGTTTTCCAGGACCTGCTGGCCGTAGGCGGAGTGCTTGACTTCGGGGTGCCACTGCACGCCGAACAGGCCCTTTTCCTCGTTGGCGAAGGCAGCCACTTCAGCGCCGGCGGTCGTGGCAAGGACTTCGAAGCCGTCCGGCGCCGTGTGAACGGAGTCGCCGTGGCTCATCCAGGTGTTCTGGTGCTGGGGCATGCCCTCGAGGACCGAACGGCCCTCGCCGAGGATGGTGGTCTCTGTGGAGCCGTACTCCCGCAGCCCGGTCTTGTCCACCTTGCCGCCCAGGGCGTTGGCCATGGCCTGGAAGCCGTAGCAGATGCCAAAGACGGGAACGCCGGCTTCGAACAGGTCCGCACCAACGCTGGGGGCGCCGTCAGCGTAAACGCTGGAGGGACCGCCGGAAAGGATGATGGCGGCAGGGTTCTTGGCCAGGAGCTGCTCGGTTGTGTAGGTATGCGGAACCACTTCCGAATACACATTTGCTTCCCGGACGCGGCGGGCAATCAGCTGCGCGTACTGGGCACCGTAGTCAACAACCAGCACCGGCTTCTGGGAAGTCTGGGATGCAGTGGGAGTAGTCACCGTACTAGCCTACTGGCCGCCGTTGCACCGGCGCACCTTGAGAAGCTGCGCTGTGACGGAGCGAACTCCTGCATGCCGCAGCCGCTGCCTAGTACCTCTGCGGGGCGTGCGGGTTGGCCGCCAGCTCAGCCTCGACGTCGGCGTGGAACTTCTTCTCCACGATGAAGGACAGGAACGGGATGACGCCGCCCAGTGCCAGCAGGATCAGCTTGAGGAACGGCCAGCGCATGAGGGACCAGAGCCGGAAGTTCGAGATCAGGTACACCACGTACATCCAGCCGTGCACAATGAGGACCGTGACGGACAGGTTGACTCCGCCGAGGACGCCGGGCGGTTCCGCATCCGCGAAACCGAGCCCGAACGGCTGGCCGGTGACGGCGTTGGTGCCGCCGGCGAAGAGGTACTGCCCGAATCCGTACCGGGCGATCAGTTCGGCGCAGAGCAACAGAAGCATCGCGCCCGTGAGGTAGGCCAGCACCTTGTAAAACTTCAGGGCGGACCGGATCTGCGCTTCGGTGCCGCCGAAGCGGCGTTTCTTGCCGGTTGCCCTGCCGCCGGCGCTGCTGCCTGGGTTGGTGCTTCCAGCCGGGGCGGCGGGTTTCGGATCAATCATGGCTGTACCTTTTGCTGGTTTTGATCAAGTTGCTGGTTCTGTTGCGGGCGAAGCGGGGTGTCGGCATCATCGTCATCCAGGCCTTCCTCGAGATCGCGGTGGTAGTCGTCCTTGACCAGCCGCCACCAGATAAAGAGTGCGAAACCGGCGAAGACAACCCACTCAAGGGAGTAGAAGAGGTTGAGCCAGTTGATCTGCTGGGCCGGCGGCTGCGGGCCGATCTGCAGGGGAAGGAGGTCTCCGGGCACTGCCGCGGGGCTGACGTCCGTGCCGTCGGCGATCTCTGCTGTGGCAGCAACAAAGCCGGGATAGCTGCTGACTTCCCAGAAGTTGATCAGTTCGGCCACTGAAACGGCTGTGGCCTGTCCGGGAGAGGGCGCCGTTCCTGGCAATGGCGCTTCGGAGGGCAGCAGCCGTCCGGTGAGTTCAACTGTGCCCGACGGCGGTGCTGGAGCATCTGCAGGGTCTGCCACCCATCCCCGCGCTACCGGAATCCACGTCTGGGGTGAGGCGGCAACACCGCTGATGGCGGGGGCGCCGGTAACAGCGAAGGCGGAGACCACCCAGTAGCCGGTCTTGCCGCCGTGCAGGCGGCCCGGTACCAGGACCTGTTTGCCCGGGTCGTAGGTTCCCTGTGCACTGACCATCTGGTCGGCGTCGGTACCGTGGAAGAAGTCACCCGGCTGAAGCGTGTCGGTCAGGGGCTGCACCTGCTCGGTGGCCGGATTGACCGGTACTTCCGGCTGGGTGGAGCGGCCGAACTGCCACTGGCTGAGCAGCACGAACACCCCGGAGATAACGATCGCGAAAATGAAACCTGCGATCCATCGGGGTTTGAGGGCTGTTTTCCACACGTCTTAACCGTACTTCGTTCCGCTGTAGAACAACTAAACGCCAGGGGCGGGACGGCCCCGTCCGCGGCCGCGCCAAGCTGGAAAGGGCAGCCGCAGTCCCGGGCTTCAGTGGTCGAAGAACACCAGGCTCGAATTGATGAGCTCCGCGATCACTTCGGCGTCGTAGGCGCGGCGCAGCGATTCGCGGAATGACTCCTTGGACAAGGAGCGGGCCAGCGTGGCCAGGACCTCAAGGTGGTCGGAGAAGGAACTGGCCGGTGTGGCGATCAGCAGGATCACCGTGGCCGGACCGTCCGCGGCCCCGAAGTCCAGGGCGTGGCCGTACTTGGCAATGCCGACGGCTATGGACGTGCGCGACACAAATTCGCTGCGGGCGTGGGGCAGTCCGATACCGCCGGGCAGCCCGGTTGCCAGCTGGTGCTCACGCGCGTTGACGTGCTGAAGGAATCCGGGCAGGTCCGATACGCGTCCGGCGGCGAAGAGCCGTTCCGCGAGTTGGGTGGCGGCGTCCACCTTGTCCGATGCTTCAAGCTCCAGAATCACCATTTCGGGCGTGGTGAGGCCGGCGTCGTACCGGTCAAGTGGTTCCGCCAAGGCGTATCCCTTCAGTCAGGCATGCTGGTGCGGCCGGCCCCTCAGCGCAAGGGCACGATATCTTCCACACCCAGGCGGGCGGCGTCTGCGGATTCGTCGTCCGGCTGTTGCTGGCTGAGGCGCTCCGCCTCCACCCGTGCAATGTAGTGCCTGACCTCGTTTTCACGTTGGGCGTCGCTCCAGCCAAGGACGTCACCCATCAGTTTAGCGACTACGGGCACGGCAGACACGCCGCGGTCCCAGGCCTCGATGGAAATCCTGGTCCGCCGGGTCAGGACGTCATTGACATGGCGCGCTCCCTCGTGGCTTGCCGCGTACACGGCTTCGGCCTGCAGATAGTCATCGGCCCCGGGAATCGGTTCGGCCAGCGCGGGGTTCTCTTCGATAATGGCCAGCACTTCCGGGGTCAGGGACCCGTACCGGTTGAGCAAATGCTCGATGCGGGCAACGTGCACACCGGATTCCTCGGCTGTGCGGTTCCGGCGGTTCCACGCAGCCTTGTAGCCGCTCGCCCCCAGCAGGGGGATGGTCTCCGTGCAGCTGGGCGGCACCCGCTCGTCCATGGTGCGCGTAGCCTCGTCCACGGCGTCCTTGGCCATGACCCGGTATGTGGTCCACTTTCCGCCGGCCACCACCACCAGACCAGGAACGGGGTGCGCCACCACGTGTTCCCGTGACAGCTTGGCGGTGGAGTCGTTCTCACCCGCCAGCAGCGGGCGCAGGCCCGCGTAGACCCCTTCGACGTCTTCGCGGGTCAGCGGGCGCTTCAGGACCTTGTTGACGTGTTCGAGGATGTAGTCGATGTCTTTGCTTGATGCGGCCGGGTGGGCTTTGTCCAGGTGCCAGTCCGTGTCCGTGGTGCCGATGATCCAGTGCCGGCCCCACGGGATGACGAACAGCACCGACTTCTCGGTACGGAGGATCAGGCCAACGGTGGACTGGAAACGGTCCCGTGGAACCACCAAGTGGATGCCCTTGGAGGCCCGGACTTTCAGCTGGCCGCGGTCGGTGACCATGGCCTGGGTTTCATCGGTCCAGACCCCTGTGGCGTTGATGACCTGCTTCGCCCGGATGTTGAATTGGGTCCCGTCCTCGTGGTTGACCACTTTGGCGCCAACCACCCGTTCGCCTTCACGCAGGAAGTCCACCACTGCCATTTGGTTCACGGCGTGGGCGCCGTAGTAGGCGGCTGTGCGGATGAGGTTGGCGCAGTACTTTGCGTCGTCCACCTGGCCGTCGTAGTAGCGGATGGAGCCTACAAAGGCATCGTTCTTCAGGCTCGGCGCAGCGCGCAGCGTGCCGCGCCTGGTGAGGTGTTTGTGGAAGGGCACTCCCCTGCTGTGTCCGCTGGAGATGGACATGGCGTCGTAGAGGGCGATGCCGGCGCCCACGTAGGGCCGCTCGAGGAAGGGTTTGGTCAGCGGGTACAGGAATGGCACGGGCCGGGCCAGGTGGGGCGCCAATTCGGAGAGCAGCAGCCCGCGCTCCTGCAACGCCTCCTTGACCAGGCCAAAGTCGAGCATTTCCAGGTAGCGCAGGCCGCCGTGGATCAGCTTAGAGGACCGGGAAGACGTGCCGGCGGCCCAGTCGTTCGCCTCGACTATCCCCACGTCCAGTCCACGGGTGACCGCGTCAAGGGCTGCACCGGTACCCACGATGCCGCCGCCGACAATCAGGATGTCCAGTTCCTGGCCCGGCTCCGCGGTTGCGCGCAGCCTTTGGATGGCTGCTTCCCTGGCTGCGGGGCCCAGGGCCCCGCCGTTAGCAGGAACACTCTTCATCGAACGCCTCCAGTGCCGCTAGTCCCGGTAGTGCAACCACCCTACTTCGTTGCGGCACGCTTTGGGCAGGGCGCAGGAAGCGATGGGATCCTGCCGCCCCCGCGTCAGTTCCCGGCGTAGGGGGAAACCACGACGTCGACCCGCTGGAATTCCTTCAGGTCCGAATAGCCGGTGGTCGCCATGGAGCGGCGGAGCGCGCCGATGAGGTTGGAGGTTCCGTTGGTGTGGTGCCCCGGTCCGAAAAGGACTTCCTCGAGCGGACCGACGGTTCCCACGTTTGCCCGGTCCCCGCGGGGCAGTTCAAGGTGGTGTGCTTCCTGGCCCCAGTGCCAGCCCTTGCCCGGCGCCTCCTCGGCCCTGGCGAGGGCGCTGCCCAGCATCACGGCATCGGCGCCCATGGCGATGGCCTTGACGATATCGCCCGAGCTGCCCATGCCGCCGTCGGCAATAACGTGCACGTAGCGGCCGCCGGACTCGTCCATGTAGTCGCGGCGCGCGGCGGCGACGTCGGAAATGGCGGACGCCATGGGCGAGTGGATGCCCAGGGCACGGCGGGTGGTGGTGGTGGCGCCGCCACCGAAGCCCACCAGGACACCGGCGGCGCCGGTGCGCATCAGGTGCAGCGCGGGAGTGTAGCCCGCCGCACCCCCCACGATCACGGGGACGTCCAGTTCATAGATGAACTGCTTGAGGTTCAGCGGCTCGTGGTCCTTCGAGACGTGCTCCGCGGACACCGTGGTGCCGCGGATAACGAAGATGTCGACGCCGGCGGCCACCACTGTCTTGTAGTGCTCCTGGGTGCGCTGCGGGGTCAGCGAGCCGGCCACGGTGACGCCGGCGGCGCGCATTTCAGCGAGGCGGGAAGTGATCAGTTCGGGCTGGATGGGGGCCTTGTACAGCTCCTGCATCCGCCCCGTCACGGCCGGGCTGTTGGTCTCGTCCTCCAGCGCCCCGATCTCGTCGAGGATGGGCTGCGGGTCCTCGTACCGGGTCCAGAGGCCTTCAAGGTCGAGAACACCGAGGCCGCCGAGCCGGCCGAGCGCGATGGCAGTGGCCGGGGACATCGCGGAATCCATGGGCGCTGCGATCACCGGCATGCTGAACTGGTAGGCGTCGATCTGCCAGGAGACGGAAACGTCCTTGGGGTCGCGGGTACGACGGTTGGGGACAATCGCAATGTCATCCAGGGAGTAGGCACGACGCCCACGCTTGCCACGGCCGATCTCGATCTCGTAAGTCACTGCTCTAGGTTATCCCAGCAGCGGTGTTGTCCTTGGCTACAGTGGTGGGATGGCTTCGCGGTGGGTGTTTGACGGTCACATTGCCGGCGTCGGCACCGGATCGGGTCTGCGCGCGGTCGTGGGCATCTGGCAGACCTCACCTTTCGGCCCGTTCTCGGATGTCATGGTCCAGCAGCCCTCCGGGCACCGCTTGCTGCTGGCGCCCACGGCCGAGGTGGCCGGCTTCATCTCCGATACCTACAGCTTCGACGAGGTCCGGGTGCTGGAGGTAGCCACCACCCTGGCCCGGGACCTCATAACGGTCGACGCCGGCCCCCTGGCTGTGCGCGCCCGGCTGGGCCGCAGGACCCTCCTGGGCGGCGCGCTGCTGGCACTGCCCCGGCCGCTCGCCGTCCATCCCCGCTGGCTGGGCGCGATCAGCCCGGTCGCCGCCCTTCTCAGCGGCGGATCACGGACCTCCGGAAGTGCCGGAAGCGGCCGGCACGAGTATTACGGGGTGACTGACCTCCGCGGCATCAGTTCCGCCGTCGTCAGCTGGGACGGGAACGACGCCGGCGCGCTGGCTCCCATCCTGCCTCCCGTGACGTTCGGCTTCAGCAGCGTCCCCTCAAGGCCCAGCCTGGCCCGGGTCCGCACCACGGT
Source organism: Arthrobacter sp. K41 (assembly GCF_059089645.1). Lineage (NCBI taxonomy): Bacteria > Bacillati > Actinomycetota > Actinomycetes > Micrococcales > Micrococcaceae > Arthrobacter > Arthrobacter sp. K41. The sequence goes on from NZ_JBNHEW010000005.1 coordinate 197,282, forward strand.
GGTGGAAAGCTGGAGTTCATCTGCTGCGCCCGCGCCCGGCAGGTTTCCTGGCTCCGGCGGCCGCTAGGCAAGGGGGCTGGTGGGGGCGCTCAGCTGGGACTCGAACATCCGGAAGTAGCGGCCGCGCAGAGCCACCAGTTCCCGGTGCGTGCCCTGCTCCACGATCTGCCCGTCCTCCAGCATGTAGACGATGTCGGCCTTTTCGATGGTGGCGAGGCGGTGGCTGATGGCGATGATGGTGCTGCTGCGGTCCGCGAACAGGCGGGTAAAGATCCGGTGTTCGGCGAGGGCGTCGATGGCGGACGTCGGCTCGTCCATCACCATGAAGGAGGCGTCCCGGTAGAAGTTGCGGGCCATCGCCAGGCGTTGCCACTGGCCGCCGGACAGTCCGCTGCCCTTGCGGCCCCGGGGATCCTCCATCCAGTTGCTGACGTGGTTGTCCAGTCCATTGGGGAGTTTGTTGATGAAATCCAGGGCCTCGGCGTCCGCCGCCGCCCGCCGGATGCGGTCATCTTCCCGGGGTGAGTCGACGTCGCCGAAATAGATGTTTTCCGCCGCCGTGGCGAACTCGTACTTGAGGAACTCCTGGCTCAGCACCGCCAGGTGGCGGTGCCAGGAGGTGACGTCGACGGCGGCGAGGTCCACGCCGTCGAGCATTACCTGCCCTGAGTCCGGACGGTAGAGGCCGGCAAGGATGCGGATCAGCGTGGACTTTCCGGCGCCGTTCTCCCCCACGATGGCGATGTGCTGGCCTTCGCGGATAGTCATGCTGATCCCGCGGATCACCTCGATGTCGCTTCCGGTGTACGTGAAGCGGATGTCCTTGAGCTCCACGGTCTTCGGGGACTGCAGCAGCGGCGGCGCGTGTTCGGAGTGGACCGGCAGGGCCATGAACAGTTCGTAGTCCTTGAGGTTTGCCAGGTCCTCGTCGATGGAGCTGAGGGACGATACCAGGCTGTTGGCCGTGGACAGTGCCCGGCTGACGATCTGCTGCACGTAAAGGAACTGGCCCACCGGCTGGGCGCGGGCGATGATCTGCCCCACCACCCAGATCAGGGACACCACTTCCGCACCGTATTGGAGGGCGTCGGCGGCGAGCTGTTTGGGGATGTAGCGGCGCTGGAAATCAATACGCCGGCGCTCGTCGGCGTCACGGAGGCGGGACCGGAAGTTCATCAGGAAGTGCACGATGCCGTAAAGGCGCATCTCGGCGATGTGCTGCGGCCGGAGCAGGTTCTGCTCGATCATCCGGCGCTGCCGCCGGGAATCGACCTGTGTGTTCCAGTGCGCTATCTGTTCCCGGGACAGCTTGAACTGCAGGTAGACGCTGGGCACGATGGCCACCAGGACGATCACCGCGATCCACCAGCTGACCAGGAGCAAAGCCCCCACGGCGAGGACGACCGAGACGAGCTGGGTGAAGATCGCGGCAATCCGGTCCAGCACCCTTGCGTAGGAGTCGGAGAATCTCTTGGCGCGGTCGTACAGGTCAACGGTTTCTTTGTCGTCGTAACGCCAGAACTCGAGGGCGAGGAAGCGCTCGTACATCTGGTCGCCGACGATGGCGCCGACCTTGAAGCTCATCAACTGCTGGATGTACCGGTCCACGCTGTTGAACGCACCCCAGAAAAGGCCCAGGGCGGCGGTGATGATCACGTAGACGATGGCAAGCTGCCCGGCTCCGGCGTCACCGGCATAGGCAGCAGCCAGCGCGGTGGTGGTGAGCGCAGCAAAGTAGGTGGTGACCAGCGGCAGCACGGCGGAGATCAGTGAGCCGAGCACCTTCATGGCCACAGCGCCGGGTGAGGCCCGGAAACTGACCCGCAGAACCTGGGCCACGGCCCGGGCATATGGACGAAGGGCCAGCCGGCGTTGCGGCTGGCCCTTCGTCCTGTCCCCTGCCGTTGTCAGCGCGATCCGTAGTTCGGCGCCTCGACGGTCATCTGGATATCGTGCGGGTGCGATTCCTTCAGGCCGGCCGGGGTGATCCGGACGAACTTGCCGCGGGCCTTCAGTTCGGCAACGGTGGGGGCGCCGGTGTAGAACATGGTCTGCCGCAGGCCGCCCACCAGCTGGTAGGCCACGGAAGCCAGCGGTCCGCGGTAGGCCACCCGGCCTTCGATGCCCTCGGGGATGAGCTTGTCGTCGCCGGAGACGTCGGCCTGGAAGTAACGGTCCTTGGAGTAGGACGTGTTCTTTCCCCGGGACTGCATGGCACCCAGGGACCCCATGCCGCGGTAGGACTTGAACTGCTTGCCGTTGACGAAGATCAGCTCGCCCGGGGACTCGTCGCAGCCGGCCAGGAGGGAGCCGAGCATTACGGTGTCGGCTCCGGCAACCAGCGCCTTGCCGATGTCGCCCGAGTACTGCAGGCCGCCGTCGGCAATGAGGGGAACGCCGGCGGGGATGGCAGCCTTGGCGGATTCGTAAATCGCGGTGATCTGTGGGACACCCACACCGGCCACCACGCGGGTGGTGCAAATGGAGCCGGGGCCCACGCCCACTTTGATGCCGTCGGCGCCGGCGTCGATCAGGGCCTGGGCGCCTTCGCGGGTGGCGGCCTGGCCGCCAATGACGTCCACGTGCGCTGCCACGGGATCGGACTTCAGGCGGCGGATCATGTCCAGCACGCCCTGCGAGTGGCCGTTGGCGGTGTCCACAAAGAGGGCGTCGACGCCGGCATCAACCAGTGCCATGGCGCGCTCCCAGCCGTCCCCGAAGAAGCCGATGGCCGCTCCGACGCGGAGGCGGCCTTCGTCGTCCTTGGTGGCCAGCGGGTACTGCTCGGCTTTGGTGAAGTCCTTGGTAGTGATGAGGCCCTTGAGCCGGCCCTGCTCGTCCACCAGCGGCAGCTTTTCGATCTTGTTGGTGGCCAGCTTGTGCGAGGCTTCCTCGCGGCTGATGCCCACATGCCCGGTCACCAGGGGCATTTTGGTCATGACATCACTGACGAGCCGCAGCGGAAAGTCAGACTCGGGCACGAAGCGGGTGTCGCGGTTGGTGACGATGCCCAGCAGGCGGTTGTCCTCGTCCACGACGGGCAGGCCGGAGACTCGATACTGGGCGCAGAGGTCATCCAGTTCGCGCAGGGTCGCCTCGGGCCTGATAGTCAGCGGGTTGGTGATCATCCCGGACTCGCTGCGCTTGACGCGGTCCACCTGGTCCGCCTGGTCCGCGATGGACAGGTTGCGGTGCACCACGCCCAGGCCCCCTTGGCGGGCCATGGCGATGGCCATCCGGGATTCGGTCACGGTGTCCATGGCTGCGGACAGCAGGGGCGTTTGCACCGTGATGCGCTTGGAGATCCGGGAGGACGTATCCGCCTCGGAAGGGATGACTTCGGTGTGGCCGGGAAGGAGCAGGACGTCGTCGTAGGTCAGGCCGATGAAGCCAAAGGGGTTGTGTTCGGGCTCGGTCATGAGTGCGCCTCTTACCTTGGTTGCTGTGGGGGTAGGGGTTGCAGCCGATGACCAGCCCGTCATTACGGGACTGGCCTGTGCAGAAGGTCGAAACCACCACTAGAGGCGGCGTTCCGGGGTCAGAAAGTGTTGAGTAAATATTAGAACCTCGGCGCCGATCCCCCTATTCCATACCGGCAATGTGAGCAACTGCACGCGCCCCACCGCACCCCAGCCCCGCGGCGCCCGGGAATCCTGCGCGTGTGGCCCCGCCTCAGGGGGAGTCAGCTCCAGCCCGTTGCGGCCAGCAGCCGTTGCTCGAACATGGGCATCATGCTCTCCACATAGGTCCTGGTGAGGTGGTTGTCGTCCTTGTAGACGTAAACGTTTCCGACCACGCCGGGGCAGATGCCGCGTGCACAGATGAAATCGCTCAGATCCATCAGGTGCAGCCCCTCGATTTGGCCCGAATAGCTGTCCAGCGGCGAGGGGTTCACCAGGGACTGTTCCAGTGACACGCTGCATTCCGGCGCGTCAGGTCCGTTCCGCTGGATGCACTCCGGCATGTTGAAGGTGAAGCGGGGGTTGTCCCGGATTCCGATGATCTCGATCCCGGCATCAGCAAATGGCCTGATGCCCGCGAGGTAACCCGGAACGTCAGTCTCGAACGGGGCTTCCTCGTGGGTCAACGTTGCCACCGTGAAAACGGCGTCGGGCTTATGCTCCAGAACGTAGGCAGCGCTTGCCCGGTTGTAGGCATTGCACTCCGCGTTTCTCTCCAGCGATTCAGCCCCGAAGCGGCACGCCGGCATCAGCAGCGTCACCAGTTCCCAGCCACGCGCAGCCGCAACAGGCGCCAGCGCACCCAGGTACTGCTGGGAGTGCGAGTCGCCCAGGACGACGATGCGTTTCGTCACTTCCCGCTCCGGGACTTCCTGGCGGCAACCCTCGAGGATGGGGTTGGTGGTGGCGTTGGCGCCGGTGCAGGGGGCGTGGATTCCGGCCCAGTCGTGGTCCAGGGCGGCCGGACCTGGAATGATTTTGGCGTCGGGAACCGGCACCGGCGCGTTGTCCGGGCTGAGGGCTGCCGCCCCGGGCGTGAGCTCGCGCGGCTGGGCCGCCGTCGCGCTTTCCTCTGCCGTGAGCGTGGTCTGCCAGACGGCGACCGGACCGGCGAGGACTGCCCCGCAGGCCGCAATAACGACGGCGGTGCGCCAGGCCCGGCGCTCAGGCCAGCGCCAGTCACGGAGCGGCTTTTCAACGAAACGGGTGGTGAGCACGGCGAGGACCACAGCAGAACCGACAATACCCAGTCCCTGGGCCAGGTTGGGTGCCTCCACGCCGGTTGCCGCGAGCGCGAGCACCAGCACGGGCCAATGCCAGAGGTACAGGGCGTACGAATTGTCACCGAGCGCCACCAGGGGTCTGCTGCCCAGGAATTGGTCCACACCGTAGCGGCTGCCGGTGTGCCCGGCGATGATAATCGCGGCCGCGGCAAGGGTGGGCCACAGCGCGACATATCCGGGGAACTGCCGGTCCACGGTCAGCAGCAGGCCGCAGGAAATCATCGCTGCCAGTCCCGCCCAGCCAAGGACCACACGCAGTGCCCGGGCAGGTTTGAGGTAGGGCAGCGCCAGGGCCAGGAGGGAACCCAGCGCGAACTCCCAGAGCCGTGCCCTGGTGTCGAAGTAGGCATACGCCTGGTTGGTGGCGGTTTGCTCCATGGAGTAGGCCAGCGAGACAGCGAAGACGGCGCCAAAGACCAGCGCCAGCAGTCCCCGGTAGTTCACGCTGCTGAGTGCCGGGACACGGTGCAGCAGCACCAGCAGCGCTGCGCTGCCGGCGAAGATCAAAGGCCACAGGATAAACACCTGCCCCTGGATGGACAACGACCAGAAGTGCTGCAGCGGGCTGGCGCCGGCGTGGTCCTGGGCGTAATAGTCAACTGCTGTGTCTGCGAGCAGCCAGTTCTGGGTGTAGAGCAGCGACGCCCACGCCTGGTCCAGCACCTGCGGCCAGCGGCTCTGCGGAAGGATCAGCCAGGTCCCGGCCAGAACACCGAGGATCACCACCACGGCCGCTGGAAGCATCCGTTTGAACAGGTGCAGCCAGTGCGCCAGGAGCCCGAACGGCCGCCCTGCTTCGGCTTTCCGGACGAAGGAAAGCGTGAGCAGGAACGCCGAGATCAGCAGGAAGATGTCCACGCCGCCGGAAACCCTGCCCAGCCACACGTGGTAAACAACCACCATCAGGACGGCGAGGGCGCGGAGCCCCTGCACCTCGGGCCGGAAAGCCGGTTTCCGGCCCTTGGCAGCGGCACCTGGAGGCGTGCCGGCTGCAGCATCTGTTCCCGCTATCGACACAAAAAGACCTCACACGCGCATAGGCAAAACATCAATCTTACCCAACGCAGGGATTTTGCCCGCAAGGTAGCGGGCGTCGCGGCTGGTCCCGGGAAGGGTGGCGGATGCCGCGGCGTACTGAAATTCCTGTCCCAGGAAGAACAGCCCGGGGATATCAAGCGCAACGCCGCGGTGCTGCCGCGGCATCGATCCGGCGTCGAGCAGGTCCGGGTCGATCCAGCTGAAGTCCGGGCGGAACCCGGTGCACCAGATCACGTTGGCTACGCTGAGTGCTGTTCCGTCGGACAGGACGGGCTTTCCGTCCTGCACCGCGGCCACCCGCGGCATCAGCTGCACTCCTGCAGCGGCCAGGTCCTTGGTTTTGGTCCTGATCAGGGGCGCGGCGTGTGCCTTGAAGCTGGGCGCTGCCTTGCGTCCGACAGGCGAATCCAGCGTGAGCACGTGCAGCCCCAGGAAGCGCACCAAGGGCAGGAAGTACCGTGCCGCTGCCCGGCCATGCTTTACCGGAATCTGCCCGCCGGGCTTTCCAGCGACGAACGTGGGATGCGTCCGGCTTACCTCCAGGGCGATTTCGGCTCCGGAGTTCCCCAGCCCCACCACCAGGACCGGCCCCTCCTGCAGTTGGGAGGGATTCCGGTAGGCGCTGGAATGGAATTGGACTGTGGAAGGTGCCAATTGCTGCGCAAAGCCGGGAACCTTGGGGACTTGTTCTGCCCCACTGGCGACGACGGCGTTCCGGGCCACCCAGCGGCTGCCGTTGGCTGCCGCGATGAACAGGTTCCCTTCCTTCCACAGCCGCTCCACGCGGGTGCCGTGGAGCACAGGCAGGCTGTTCCTGGCGGCGTAACCTTCCAGGTAGGCGGCCATCTCATCCTTCGTGGGAAAGGACAGGGGATCGGCAGGGAAGGGTTCGCCGGGCAGTCCGTCGTATTTCGCGGGGGTGAACACCCGCAGTGAGTCCCAGCGCTGCCGCCAGGCGTCGCCGGTGCGCGGATTCGCATCCAGGATGACGAAGTTCCGCTGTTGTTCCTTCAGGTGACCGGCCCGCATCAATTCCTGTCCCAGCCGGCACCGTGGCCTCCTTCCGGTACCCACCCAGCCGACGTGCCGCAGTCGCGTTTCTTACCCGGCGCCACGCAGGCGGCGCCGGTACTTAAGCGTCACCGTACGCCCACTGGAGAACCGGCACAACCTACGAACGCAGCAGCCCGCGCAGGGTCTGGATGGTGTCCGCTTCCGCAGCTGTCTTATCGTCCCGGTAGCGCTTCACACGGGCGAAGCGCAGCGCGATTCCGCCGGGGTAGCGCGGGGATTGCTGTACTCCATCGATGGCGATCTCCACCACGGTGACCGGCTCCATCCAGACAGTGCCCGCCGTCCGCCGTACCTCGAGCTCCTGGAACCTCTCAGTCTGCCAGCGGAGCAGGGCATCCGTGAGGCCTTTGAAGGTTTTACCCACCATCACGTAGCTGCCGGGTTCACCGAACTCACCGGTGGGGTCGAGCGCTCCGAGATGCAGGTTCGACAACAGCCCCGTGCGCCGTCCTGACCCCCACTCGCAGGCGAGGACCACCAGGTCATAGGTGAGCACCGGTTTGACCTTGACCCAGTTCGAGCCACGGCGGCCGGCCGCGTAGGTGGAGCCGACGGCCTTAACCACCACACCTTCATGGCCCGCGGCCAGCGCGTCCCGGGACACCCTTTCAGCTGTAGCCGCATCCGCCGTGACCTCGCCCGGGATGCGGTGCCCGGGGGCGATGCGGTCGAGCACGCCGATGCGCGTCACCAGCGGCTCATCCAGCAGGTCGCGGCCGTCCATGTGCAGTACATCGAAAAACCAGGGATGCAGCAACATGCTGCGCGCCGCATCAGCACCGAACCGGGACATGGTCTCCTGGAACGGCCGCGGACCGCCGTCCTCGTCAAGGGCGAGGGTCTCGCCGTCGAGGATCACATCGCGCACCGGCAGTCCGCGCACCACCTCCACCACCTCGGGCAGCCTGTGGGTTACCTCCGCCAGCGTGCGGGTGTAGATGTGCACCTCGTCACCGGAGCGGTGCACCTGGATGCGGGCGCCGTCGAGCTTGTACTCCACGGAGGCCTCCCCCGTGGTCTCCAGCGCTGCAGCTGCACTGGACGCGGTGGATGCGAGCATCGGCTGCACGGGACGTCCGACGACGAGGCCGACGGCGTCGAGCTCCGCTTCCGTGCCAGTGATGGCCAACAGGGCGGTGCCGCCCAGATCGCCGGTCAACATTGCCGCACGGCGCACGGCGTCCAGAGAGCGATTTGCGGCGCGGGCAATGGCATCGGTCAGCACCCCCTCCAGCGCGCCGGTCCGCAGTTCGCCCAGCAGCACCCCGGAAATGAAGGCCTGCTCGCGTTCCGTCGCTGCCGCCGTCAGCGTCCGGAGGGTGGCGGCGCGCTCCGCTGCCGACCCGGCACCTGCCGCCACCAGCAACCGGTCCAGCGCAGCGTCAAGGTCTGCCACAGTCAGGCCCGGCACGGCGGCCGGCTCCCCCATGGCCGCGGACATTCCGCGCCAGCCGACCCCCACCCTGCCCTGGCGCGGCTTGGCGACCAGCAGGCCGACCGCCGTCGCGATCTCCGCGGGCTCGAGGCGACGCAGCAGGTCCGCGAGCGCATCCACCTTCGCGAGCCGGGAGCGGGTAGACGCGACGGTATCCGCGGTCTTCACAAGCTCGTCGAGCAGCATGGCACCAGTCTGCCACGCACCCCTGCGGAGGCTGGACAGCGCCGAAGTCCAGTTTCACAATGGACGCGTGGGAATCATCGTCGCAAACCTGTTCCTCACCCTTGACGGCGTCTATCAGGCGCCCGGCGGCCGCGAGGAGGACACCGCGGGCGGCTTCGCCTTCGGCGGCTGGCAGGCACCGGTGTCGGACGACGAGGCCGAGGCCACCATAGAGTCCGAGATCAGCAAGATCGATGCACTGCTGCTGGGTCGGAAAACCTACGATATCTTCGCCTCCTTCTGGCCGCACCAATCCGACGACATCGGGGCCACCTTCAACAAGGTGCCCAAGTTCGTCGTCTCCAGCACGCTGGCTGATCCCGCCTGGGCGGGAACCACTGTCCTGCAGGATGCCACGGCCGCGGGCCGGCTCCGTGCGGAGTACGGCCAGGTGCACATGTTCGGCAGCGGCGTGCTTATCCGTTCACTGCTCGCGGCAAACGTGATTGACCGCCTCCACTTTTGGCTTTATCCAGTAACCCTCGGCCAGGGCAAACGGCTGTTCGACGCCGGGACGGTCCCGGCCACGTTCCGCCTGGCAGAGCCGGCGCGCAGCTTCCCGAAGGGGGCAGTGTCACTGGTGTACGAGCGCGCCGGCGACGTCGAGACGCGGGACATGGCCGGCACCTAGCTCTGTGCGGCAGCCGGCCGACTTGCCTTCCATCCTGCCTTGAGGAGGACCATTGGGCGTCATCGCAGCCATCACCACGTCGGTTGACGGATTCATCACCGGCCCTGGGGACGGACCGAGGTACGGCTTGGGCAAGGGCGGCGAACGCCTGCATTACTGGGTGATGGGAGGACCGTGGACCTACGAGGGCGGCCATGACTTCGCCATGCGGGGGCCGGACAAGGATTTTTACGACGAACTCGCAGCCCGTTTTGGGGCCGGCATTGTAGGCCGCGGGATGTATGACGCTGCAGGGGCATGGGGAGGGACCAACCCGTTTCCCGGCCCGCTGTTCGTCCTGACCCACCGCACCCAGGACCAGCCGGCGGCCTCGTCAGGGTTCACCTTTGTCTCCGGACTTGACGACGCCCTGGCGCAGGCTGCCGCGGCGGCCGGCGGCAGGGACGTGTCCATAAGCGGCGGCGCGGACGTGATTCGGCAGGCACTGGCCGCCGGCAGGGTGGACGAGTTGGTGCTCTCGACAGCTCCGGTAATCCTGGGTGCCGGCAAGCGTCTGTTCGACGGCTTTGACCAGGACGTTGACCTGGAAATTGTCAAGCCTGTCGCTTCACCGTTCGCCACGCACGTGCGGTACAGGGTCGGGAAGTAGGGAGACGAAAAACCGGCCCAGCAATCGCTGGGCCGGTTTTCCAGGCCTGGGCCCCGCCGTCAGTAAGACGGTGGGAACTAGTGGCTGTGGCCCGCGTGCTCGTCTTCCTCGGCAGGCTTCTCCACAACGAGGGTCTCGGTGGTGAGAACCAGTGCAGCGATGGAGGCTGCGTTGCGGAGGGCCGCACGGGTGACCTTGACGGGGTCAATGACTCCTGCGGCGATCAGGTCTTCGTACTCGCCCGACTTGGCATTGAAGCCGTTGTTGGTTTCGAGTTCGGCAACCTTGGCGGTGATGACGTAGCCGTCGAAGCCGGCGTTCTGGGCGATCCAGCGCAGCGGCTGGACCAGGGCGCGGCGGACAATGCCCACAGCAGCGGCGGCGTCACCTTCGAGGGCCTTGACGGCGGGGTCCTCGTCCAGGGCCTTCAGTGCGTGGATCAGTGCGGAACCGCCACCGGCCACGATGCCTTCTTCGAGGGCAGCGCGGGTGGAGGACACTGCATCTTCGATGCGGTGCTTCTTTTCCTTCAGCTCAACCTCGGTGGCTGCGCCGACCTTGATGACACCGATGCCGCCGGCCAGCTTGGCCAGGCGTTCCTGCAGCTTTTCCTTGTCCCAGTCGGAGTCGGTGCGGGTCAGCTCGGCACGGAGCTGGGCAACGCGTGCTGCCACGTCTTCGGCCGAACCTGCGCCGTCAACAATGGTGGTGTTGTCCTTGGTGACCGTGATGCGGCGGGCGGTACCCAGCACCTCAAGGCCAACCGTATCCAGGCTCAGGCCCAGTTCCGGGGACACAACCTGTGCGCCGGTAAGGGTGGCGATGTCCTGCAGCATTGCCTTGCGGCGGTCGCCGAAGCCGGGGGCCTTGACGGCTACCACGTTGAGGGTGCCGCGGATGCGGTTGACGATCAGCGTGGACAGGGCCTCGCCGTCGACGTCCTCAGCAATGATGAACAGCGGCTTGGAGCTCTGCAGCGCCTTTTCCAGCAGCGGCAGGAATTCCTGCACCGAGGAGATCTTGCCCTGGTTGATCAGGATGAGGGCATCCTCGAGGACAGCTTCCTGGCGTTCTGCGTCAGTGACGAAGTACGGGGACAGGTAGCCCTTGTCGAACTGCATGCCCTCGGTGAGGACCAGTTCGGTCTGGGTAGTGGAGGACTCCTCGATGGTGATCACACCATCCTTGCCAACCTTGCCAAATGCCTCGGCGAGGAGCTCACCAACCTCTTCGCTCTGGGCGGAGATTGCTGCAACGCTGGCCACCTGGGTGCCCTCGACGGGGCGGGCGTTTTCCAGCAGGCGGGCGGCAACGGCTTCAACGGAAACCTCGATGCCGCGCTTGATCTGGCCGGGAGCAGCGCCTGCCGCTACGTTGCGCAGGCCTTCCTTGACCAGGGCCTGGGCCAGGACCGTTGCCGTGGTGGTGCCGTCGCCGGCAACATCATTGGTCTTGGTGGCGACTTCCTTGGCCAGCTGTGCGCCAAGGTTCTCGTACGGGTCGTCCAGCTCAACTTCACGGGCGATGGTGACGCCGTCGTTCGTGATGGTGGGAGCGCCCCACTTCTTGTCCAGGACGACGTTGCGGCCGCGCGGGCCGAGCGTCACCTTGACGGTGTTGGCGAGCTTATCGATACCGGCTTCAAGAGACCGGCGTGCAGCGTCATTAAACGCAAGCTGCTTTGCCATGGTTTTGTCCTTTCAAGACAGAACCCCGCGCAGCCGGCCAGCAGAATGCAGGACCAGCGGCACGGGGATCCGGAGAGTTACTTTACGACGATCGCCAGGACGTCGCGGGCGGACAGCACGAGGTATTCGGTGCCGCCGGTCTTGACTTCGGTTCCGCCGTACTTGGAGTAGATGACGACGTCACCGACTGCTACGTCCACCGGGACGCGGTTGCCGTCTTCGAAGCGGCCGGGGCCTACTGCAACAACTTCGCCTTCCTGGGGCTTCTCCTGCGCGGAGTCCGGGATGACCAGGCCGGAAGCCGTGGTCTGCTCGGCTTCGAGCGGGCGGACAACAATACGATCCTCAAGAGGCTTAATAGAGACCGACACTCGGACCTCTCCTTTTCGTCAGCAAATTCGTGGACTGGAAAGCTTTCGGCCCTGGCTGGCAACCGTCGTCGCGGTGCCGGCAGCAGCCTGGCTGGCAGCTCTTCATGTGTTAGCACCCTCCTAGGGAGAGTGCTAATGAAGACTCTATGTAAGGGTTAGCACTCGGTCAAGGCGAGTGCCAGCGTTTCGTCATGGAGTACTTGTCTGCGTGTAGATTTGAGCGGTGCGCGCCGCCGTTTACCTCATCCTTGCCAACCTTTTCTGGGCCGGAAATTTTGTGGTGGGCCAGGCCGCCATGCGGACCATGGAGCCGCTGCAGCTGACGTTCTGGCGCTGGGTGCTGGCCGCGGTGCCGCTGCTGGTGCTCGCCCACTTCGTGGAGCGGCCGGACTGGCGGGCGGTCCTGCGCCGTTGGCCGGTCCTGCTGCTCCTGAGCGCCCTGGGCATGAGCGGCTACACGCTGCTGCTCTACAGTGCCCTGCAGAACACGTCCGCCCTGAACGCCTCCCTGGTCACGGCTGCGAATCCGGCCCTGATCATGGTGCTGGCGGTAATCCTGCTTCGGGACAGGCCCCGCCCGCTGAGCTGGGTGGGCATCGGCCTGGGCCTCCTGGGCGTCCTGCTGGTGCTCACCGGCGGAGAACTGCAGCGCCTGTTGACCTTCTCGATCAACAAGGGCGAGCTCCTGATCGTCGGTGCCATCACCGTCTGGGGCCTCTACACCATCATCGCCCGCCGGCTGAGCATCCCCGCGGTCACCTCCACGGCGGTGCAGGTGGCCATGGCGGCCGCTGTCCTCAGCCCCTTCGCGGTGGTGGCGGGCGCCGGCCTCCCCGAAACCCCTGCAGAGGGCTGGTCCCTGGCGTTTATCGCCCTGTTCCCCTCGCTGGGTTCCTACCTGCTGTGGAACCTCGCCCTCAAGCGCACCACAGCGGCCAACGCCGGCAACTACCTGAACCTCATTGCCGTGTTCACCGCCATCATCACCGTGATCCTGGGCCAGCCCATCACTGTTCCGCAGGTCCTCGGCGGCGTTTTGGTTATTTCCGGGGTGCTGCTGACCAGTGCAGGCGGCAGGCCGCCTCAACGTCCCAGGTCATCAAAGCCGACGTCTTCCCCGCCCTCGCCGTCGCCGGCAGCCGACTTCCGGGCCCGGTAAAGAACAGCGCCCGCGGCAGCGGCCGTCAGCAGTGCGAAAACCAGAACGGCGATGCTGCCGGCCCGGGCGCCGTCGTACAGCCCGCGGATGTCCCGCGCCTCCTGGGTGTCGCCGGCAATGTCATTGCCGCCCACTGAGTAAACGGTGGCGTTGAACGTATCAAGGAAAAAGATGACCACCAGGAGTCCGATGCAAACCACGGCCACCAGGGAGCCGGCGATCAGTGCAGGCCGGGCGAATCTGGCAGGGCCCCTGTCCCTGGCTGGTTTTTCGGACTGCCGGGGGCCTGCGCTCTCATCCATGCTTTCAACACTATCCGCATCCCGGCGGACGCTCCTCCACTAGGCTGGAAGGCATGTCTCCAGCTCCCCAGGACCAGATCGCGCCCTTGCTGACCCCGGAAGGCTGGGAGCTTTTGGCGTCCTTGGGCCCCTACCAGGAGGACAAGTCCTTCGAGCTGAACTCAGCATTGCGGAAGGCCGGCCACTCCCCCGCCCTGGTGTCCGCGGTCCTGACCCAGTCCCGGCTCCGCACCAAGGCAGAGGCGAAGTTCGGTGAGTTTGCCCGCAGCATGCTGTTCACCCAGGCGGGCCTGGAACAGGCCACCAGGCTCAACGTGGCCGCGCGCCATGCGCAGCGGTTTGCCGAGGCGGGCATCGGCCACGTGGCGGACCTCGGCTGCGGCCTGGCCGCTGACTCCCTGGCACTGGCGTCGATGGACATCAAGGTCACAGCTGTGGAAATGGACGAGACCACCGCCGCCTGCGCAACCGTAAACCTCATCCCTTTCGCCAACGCTTCCGTGGTCCACGCGGATGCCACTGCCGTTCCGCTGGAAGGGATCGACGGCGTCTGGCTGGACCCTGCGCGCCGGGTCACTTCCACTTCCGGGACCAAGCGCATCTGGGACCCCGAGGCCTTTTCGCCGCCGCTGTCCTTTGTTGAGTCCCTGGCTGCGTCCGGCCGGGCGGTCGGCGTCAAAATGGGACCGGGAATGCCCCATGACTCGGTGCCGGCGGAGTGCGAGGCGCAGTGGGTCTCCGTCTCCGGCGATGTAACCGAGGTGGCGCTGTGGTTCAACGCCGTCCGGCGCCCCGGCATCCGCCGGGCGGCGCTGGTCCTGGGTCCCCAAGGTGCGGCCGAGCTCACCAGCGGCGAGGATTTCGGGGCTGGTCCCGCCGCCCCGGTGGGGCCTGTGGAGGGCTACCTGTACGAGCCCGACGGTGCCGTGATCCGCGCGGGACTGGTGGCCGACGTCGCGTTGCAGCTCGGCGGCCACCTGGTGGATGAACACATCGCCTACATCTGCGCGCCGCAGCTGGTGGACACGCCCTTCGCCCGCGCCTACAAAGTCCTCCAGGTCATGCCGTACAACGTCAAGGCCCTCAAGGCGTGGGTGAAAACGGAGGGCATCGGAGTGCTGGACATCAAGAAGCGCGGCACCGCCGTCACGCCGGAGGAACTGCGCAAACAGCTCCTTCCCGGCGGGAAAAACACAGGGAAAAGCGCAGGCGGCAGGAAAGCCGGTACCAAAACGGCCACCCTGGTCCTGACCCGCATTGGCGAGGACCGGGTGGTCATCGTGGTGGAACCCGCCTGAAAGCCGCTACTGGGCGCGGGTGAATTCCTCGGCCGCCCGCACCTGTTCGGCCGTCGGCCGGACGCCGGTGTAGAGCACGAACTGCTCCAGCGCCTGGATCGTGGCTACCTCGGCTCCTGTGATCACCGGCTTTCCGGCGGCGCGGGCCGCAATGATCAACGGGGTTTCGGCAGGGAGGGCAACCACGTCGAACACAACCTGTGCGGCGTCGATGGCTTCGGGCGGGAAAGCCAGGGTGTCCGCTCCGGGTCCGCCGGCCATGCCGAGGGGTGTCACGTTGATGATGAGGTCCGCCGTCCCGCCGTCGAGCGCCGGACGCCACTGGAACCCGTACTGTTCGGCGAGCGCCCGGCCGGTGGTTTCGTTCCGCGCGAGGACTGTGACGTTGGTGAATGCGGCGTCCCGGAGCGCGGCAACGGTGGCCTTGGCCATGCCTCCTGCCCCCTGGACCAGCACTGAATAGCTGGTGGGAACGGCGTTGGTGGCCAGCAACTGTTCAATCGCGGTGTAGTCGGTGTTGTAGGCCTTCAGGTGCCCATCGGTGTTCACGATGGTGTTCACGGAGTCGATGGCCTTCGCGGAGGCATCCATCTCGTCCACGAGGGCGATGACGTCCTCTTTGTACGGCATGGAGATGGCGCAACCGCGGATTCCCAGCCCCCGGACTCCGGCGATGGCCTGTTCCAGGTTGGTGGGGGCGAACGCCTTGTAGATCCAGTTCAGGTCCAGCTGTCCGTACAGGTGGTTGTGGAAGCGGGTCCCGTTGTTGCTGGGCCGGGCGGAGAGCGAGATGCAGAGGGTCATGTCTTTATTCAGGATGGGCACCCCACTATTTAACCCGTTACTGCCCAAGGAGGCAGCGCTAAGTGCCGTTTTCAACGCACCCAACGGCACTTGGCGCCTTTCTTGTGTTAGGGGCAGCCGGTTCCGGCAGGATACCTTCCGACGTCGGCGGGCAGCTTTCCCGGAGCCGCCGCCGTACCTGCCAGCACGGCGGCGAGGGCATCGAAGGCGCCCTGGCTGCGGCCGTACAGGGCCACCTTGACCGGCGCCGCGGAGCTCTCCAGCGGCCAGGGCGCATCGAGGGCAACGGCAATGTCCCCTCCCGCGGGCCGTCCGCCGTACGGGATGAGGGTGACCAGGGGGCCGGAGCCCAACGCGAGGCCGTGGCGCGCCGCGGCGTCCGCGAACCGCGCCCTGTCCACCGGGCTGCCACCGGCCACGCGGACCGCGCCCGGTGCGAGGGGGCCGCCGCAGTGGCCGGAAAGGACCGTGACGGCAGCGGTGGAGACCTTGGCTGAAAGCGGGGCGCTGCTGCCGGCTGCAGTACCTGTAGGTTTGCCCGTTCCCGCAGCGGCCCGGGCGTGCCACGTCATCATGGTTGCCACCCGCAGGGCGGCTTCATCCAGCCTTGACGCCGGCAGGCTGCCGGTGGCCACGGCAGAGACAATCGCGGCATGGGCCTGCCCGACGTCGGCAGGCATCAGCAGGAGGTCCGCTCCCGCAGCCAGGGCCATGACGGCGGCTGAGCCGGCGGGGTACGTCTTGTGCACCGCCCCCATGTTCAGGGCATCGGTCACGGCCACCCCGTTGAACCCGAGCCCCCGCAACGCCTTGTAGGTCGGCGCGGAGAGCGACGCCGGTACGCCGGGCTCCAAGGCAGGCACCGCGATGTGGCCGGTCATCACCATCGGGGCGCCGGCGGCGATGGCGGCCTGGAAGGGCTTCCAGTCGCGGGCACTCAGATCGGCCACACCGGCAGGCTGTACGGGAAGGTTCAGGTGTGAATCGGTGGTCACCGACCCGTGGCCGGGGAAATGCTTGACGGCGGGAAGGACGCCTGCGGCCAGCATCCCTTGGGAGTAGGCCACCCCCAAGCTGGCAGCCGCGGCCGGGTCAGCGGACATGGACCGGGCACCGATGGTGGGATCCGCAGATCCAATGGTCACGTCAGTGTCCGGGGCGAAGTCCGTGTTGAAGCCCAACGGCACCAGCTCGCTTGCCAGCCCCTGCCCGGCCTCCTGCGCCAAGGGCAAGCTGCCGGCGGCGCCGTAGCTCATGGGCGCCGGCCATTCCGTCAGGGGCGCTCCGAGGCGTGCCACGATGCCGCCCTCCTGGTCAACGCCGATCATCCCCGGCCATGGCCTGCCGTCAGCTGTGGCCGCCCTCGCTATTTTCTGGTTGGCGGCGCCCATGGCCGCGACGTCCACAATCCCCTGCGGGTCCAGCGGCACGTTGTCGCCCATGATGATGGCCCCGGCAAGGTGCAGGCGTTCGACGACGGCGGCATGGGCACCGGCGTCCGTGCCCGTGAAGAAGGGAAGCAGGACCTGCCCCGCCTTCTGCTCCGGCGACATCCGCGCCAGGGCCGCGGCGGCGGCGTCCTGGTCCCGCTGCTGCGGGCCCCACCCCAGCGGGCGCAAGGCAGGGTCGGGTGTTGGCGAAGGTGAGGGGGAAGCTGTGGCGGGTGCCGGCGTCGTGCGTGGTGCCGAAGGTGCGGCCGGGGTGGAAGGTGCCTGCGACGGGGCAGGGCCGGGAGCCGCGGTACAGGATGCGAGCGCCACCGCAGCAGAGGCTGCAGCCAGAACGGGGAAGGTTTTGTGAAGACTGTCACGCAGGTGTTGGAACAAGGCCATCAATACGATGCTACCCCTGCACTAGACTTGAACCACCCGTTCGCCTGCCGGCAGGAGCCGCAGCAGCCCCCAGTGACGGCGGAAGCCAGCGGCAAACAGGACAGTTAGGAAACGCGTGGAAATCGAGTTCGCTTCATCGAGGCAATCAACACTTGGTGTCGAATGGGAACTCGCGCTGGTGGACGGCAGGACGGGCGAGCTGGCCTCGGTTGCCAATGAGGTGCTCCGCGGCGTGGCCTCCCGCCACCCGGAGCTTAGCGACGATGACGAGCACCCGCACATCAAGCAGGAACTGCTGCTGAATACGGTGGAGCTGGTCACCGGCATCTGCGAGACGGCCGCCGAAGCCAAGGAGGACCTCAGCAGGTCCCTTGCAGCGGTACGGGAGATCACCGATCCGATGGGCGTGGAGCTGTTCTGCGCCGGAAGCCACCCTTTCAGCCCGCCCCAGCTGCAGCCGGTGACGGACAAGGCCCGGTACGCGAAGCTCATTGACCGCACCCAGTGGTGGGGCCGCCAGATGGTCATCTACGGCGTGCATGTACACGTCGGCCTGGACCGCCGCGAGAAGGCGCTTCCGGTGCTGGACGGCCTGGTTAACTACTTCCCGCACTTCCAGGCGCTCTCGGCGTCGAGCCCCTTCTGGGGCGGCGAGGACACCGGCTACGCGTCCCAGCGCGCCCTGATGTTCCAGCAGCTGCCCACAGCCGGCCTCCCCTTCCAGTTCAGCTCGTGGGAGGAATACGAGTCCTACGTACAGGACATGTTCACCACCGGCGTGATCGATACCCTCTCGGAGATCCGCTGGGACATCCGGCCGGTGCCCAACCTGGGCACCATCGAGATGCGCATCTGCGACGGCCTGGCCACCCTTGAGGAAGTGGGCGCCATCGCCGCCCTCACCCAGTGTCTGGTGGATGAGTTCTCCACCACCCTGGACAACGGCGGAACCATTCCCACCATGCCGCCGTGGCACATCCAGGAGAACAAGTGGCGGGCCGCCCGCTACGGCATGGACGCGATCATCATCCTTGATGCCGCGGGCAAGGAGCAGCTGGTTACAGACCACCTGCTGGAAACCCTGAACCGGCTGGAGCCCGTGGCCGCCAAGCTCGGCTGTCCGGATGAGCTTGCCGACGTCGAGAAGATCATCCGCCGCGGCGCCGGCTACCAGCGGCAGCGCCGGGTGGCCGAGGAGCACGGCGGGGACCTCCAGGCCGTCGTCCTGGACCTGGTCAAGCAGATGCGGAACGGCCCCACCGCCTGAATTCTTCCTCCGGCGCCTTGTCGGTCGTGGTCAGGCCGGGAGTGAGACCGAGGTGACCGGCATGGAGGAATCCGGGGCGAACCTGATCCCGCTGGGTTCCACTCCGGCCATCACCAGCTGCGCTCCAAGGGCGGCCACCATGGCGCCGTTGTCGGTGCAGAGGTCCAGGGGCGGAACGTGCAGCGTGATCCCGGCCGAGGCGCAGCGCTGGCCGGTCAGCTCCCGCAGGCGCGAGTTCGCCGCCACGCCGCCGCCGAGCAGCACGTCCCTGATGCCGTTTTCCCGGCAGGCCAGGACGGCCTTGGAGGAGATGATGTCCACCACGGCTTCCTGGAATGCGGCTGCGATATCGGCAACCGGGACCTCCTCGCCGCGGGCCTCGAACTGCTCGACGCACCTGGCCACAGCGGTCTTCAACCCGCTGAAGGACCAGTCGTAGCGGTGCGGGCCGGGTTTCCCGGCCGTCCCCATGTACTTGGGCTGGCTGAGGCCGCGGGGGAAGCGGATGGATTTGGCGTTGCCGGTCCGTGCCACCTTGTCGATGGCAGGCCCGCCCGGATAGCCGAGCCCCAGGATGCGGGCCACTTTGTCGTACGCTTCGCCGGCGGCGTCATCGATGGTGGAACCAAGCAGTTGCACATCGTCCGTGATGCTGTTGATTTTCAGGATCTCGGTGTGCCCGCCGGAGACCAGCAGTGCGCCGAGATTCTCCGGCAGCCGGGGAGCGGCTGTGCCCTGTTGCCTGTCCAGCAGTCCCACGCCCACGTGCGCCACGAGGTGGTTGATGGCGTAGAGCGGCTTGCCGGTGGCTACGGCCAGGGCCTTTGCGGCGCAGACCCCCACCATGAGGGCGCCGGCCAGGCCGGGGCCGGAGGTGACCGCAATGGCGTCAACGTCCTCCAGGGTGACTCCGGCGTCGGACAGCGACTGCTCGAGCGTGGGCACGAAGGCATCAAGGTGGGCCCGGGAAGCGATCTCGGGAATGACCCCGCCGAACCGGACGTGTTCGTCCATGGACGAGGACACGGTGTTGGTCAGGAGGGTGGTGCCCCGGACGATGCCCACTCCGGTTTCGTCGCAGGAGGATTCGATGCCGAGCACCAGGGGCTGCGAGCGGTTCATGGCTGGCCTGCTTCCGTTGATGTGCCGTCTCCCGGTCCTTCGCTTTCAGGCCCGGGAAGCTGGAGGCGCATGATGAGGGCGTCAACGCCGTCGCGATAGTAGCGGGGGCGGACGTGGATTTGTTCGAAGCCGAAGCGCCGGTAAAGCTGCTGCGCGCGGGGGTTGTCCGCGCGCACCTCCAGCAAGAGGTCCGCTGCGTACCTGCGGCGCGCCTCCTCTATGAGCGAGGTCAGCAGCGTGGTGCCGATGCCGCGCCCTTCGTATTCGGGCACGACGGCGATGGTCTGCACGTCCGCGATGGGTTCTATGCACATCAGCCCGGCGTAGCCCACGATGCCTTCGCTGCCCTCGGCCACCAGGTACCAGCGGGTATCCGGCTGGGCCAGCTCGTCGTAAAACATGTGCAGTGGCCAGGCATCCACCGGGAAAAGCCGCTGCTCCAGGACGCTGACGGCGATAACGTCCTCGGGGGTCATCTGCCGGATGGAGACGCCGTGGCTGGCCGGATCCGCGGCGGCGTTCACAGGGCCCTCTTCCTGGGCCCGGGAACCTGCGCATCGGATTCGCGCAGGTACAAGGGGGTGGAGTCGAGGAGGGAATCTCCGGCGGCAAGCCGGGCCAGTGCGAACTGGCCCAGGTACAGGGCGTCCGGCTGTTCCAGCGCGAATTCCGGGTTCGCCTTCAGGGTTTCTCCGTAGAGCCCGGCACCGGCACCGTAGGCGGGGAGGTCCGGCAGATCCGTGGCAGAGCCAACGTGCGGCCCGTCCTCCAGCACGGGAAGCTGGCCATCGGCAAGGCTGTAGCGGGCCCAGTACACCTCTTTGCGCCGGGCATCGGTGACCACCAGGAAGTCCGGGGCCGCGGCGGTGGATTCCGCCACTTCCAGTGCCACGGCATCCAGGCTCATCAGCCCGTACAGGGGTTTACCCCACACGAAGGACAGGGTGCGAGCGGTGGCGATGCCGGACCGCAGCCCGGTGAACGGTCCGGGACCCACGCCCACCACGAGGGCGTCGATATCGTCTCCGCTGACACCGGCGTCAACGAGCAACCGTTCGATTCCCGGCGCGAGCACTTCCGCATGGCTTCGGGTGTCCTCCGTGGAGAAGCTGGCCACCACGCCTTCGAGGGCGTCGCCGGAAACCAGGGCAGCGCTCGCCACGGCGGAGGTATCGATGGCGAGGATAAGCATCAGGCGTTCCCTTCAGAGGCGGCAACCGGACCCGGAAGCGCCGGCCAGCGCGGACCGTACCCGCGCATCACGATGGTGCGGGGCTCGTCCGTGTCCTCGTTGTCGAAATCCAGGGTCCCGCCGTCGGACCGGGTGAACCCGGGGGACGCTCCGGCTCCCCCGCCCACAGCCCCTGGTGCCGTGCCATTGACCGTAGTGCCGCTCAAGCCGATCGCACGGTGCAGGTCAATTTCCAGGCGGCTCTCGCTCAGGTGCTCCACCCGGTCGTGGCCCCATTCCACAACCGTCACGGAGGAGTCGAGGGTGTTCTCGAGGTCGATGTCGTCTACCTCGGCGGCCGATCCCAGCCGGTAGGCGTCCACGTGCACCAGGTCCGGCCCGCCGGGCCGCGGACCGTCCGGCAGGTTGGGGTGGATGCGCACCAGGACAAAGGTGGGCGAGATAATGCCTGCGCGCACGCCCAGGCCCTCCCCCAAACCTTGCGTGAAGGTGGTTTTCCCGGCACCCAGCTCGCCGGAGAGTACCAACAGGTCCCCGGCCTCCAGGACCTCCGCAAGACGCACGGCGAGCGCGTGGGTCTGGTCCGCCGTCGTCGCGGTGAACGTCTTTTCCCAGTTGGGAGCGGCCTGGCCGTTGGTCAGAGGCTCCGGCGCGTTCACGCTGCCCCCTCCGCACGCTGCCCGACGGCGGCCGGCGCCTCTTCGTTGATGAAGCGGCGGGGTACGCGTGGGCTGATCCGGGTGACGATTTCGTAGTTGATGGTGCCGGCGGCACGCGCCCAGTCATCAGCAGTGGGGCCGCCGTCGGCGCCGTCGCCGAACAGCTCAGCTTCGGCACCCAGCAGGCCCGCCCCGGCATGGCCGATGCCGCCAAGGTCGATGACCATCTGGTCCATGGCGATCCGTCCTACTACCGGGTAGGTTTTGCCGGCCACGCGGACGGGCCCGCCGGTGGCGATGCGCGGCACGCCGTCGGCGTAGCCCACCGGGATCAGGCCCAAAGTGCTGCGGCCGCTGGTGCGGTAGCGCAGGCCATAGGAGACGCCCTGCCCGTCCGGGACCTCCTTGCACTGGGACACCAGGGTCCGGAGGGTCATGGCGGGGCGGAGGCCCAGCTCGGCGGACGTCTGCCCGGCAAAGGGCGACAACCCGTAAATCCCCAGGCCCGTCCGGACCAGGTCAAAGTGGGTGTCCGGACGGGACAGCGTGGCCGGAGTGTTGGCAAGGTGCCGGACTTCGGGGTCCACGCCGGCGTCCTCGGCCACAGCCAGGGCTTCGCGGAAGGCGGCGAGCTGCTGGTCGGTTTCCGGCCGTTCGGGTTCGTCGGCGACGGCCAGGTGCGAGAAGATCCCCACCACCCGCAGCAGTCCCTGGTCCTGGTATTCCATGGCCTCGCCCACCAGGTGGTCCCAGGTATCGAGGGTTGCACCGTTGCGTCCCAGGCCGGTGTCCACCTTCAGATGGATGCGGGCGGGGCGTTCCTGCTCGCGGGCCGCGGCGACAATGCGGTCAAGTTCCCAGCCGGAGCAACCGATGTCGACGCCGGCTGCCACCGCTGCGCCAAAGTTGCTTTCCGTGGTGTGCAGCCAGGCCAGCAGCGGAGCGTCGATCCCGGCGGCACGCAGCGCCAGCGCCTCTGAAATGTGGGCAACCCCCAGCCAGGCGGCGCCGGCTTCCAGGGCCGCACGCGCCACCGGGACGGCGCCGTGCCCGTACGCGTCCGCCTTCACTACGGCCATGACCTTCGCCGGGGAGGCTGCAGCGGCCAGCCGCCGGACGTTGTGCCGGATGGCATCAAGGTCGATCACGGCGGACCGCTCGTTGCGGGGGTCCTGTCCCGGGGCAGCGTCAAAATCACCGGTCGTTGCGGGGTAAGTCACCCTAGTGATTCTAGTGCTGGCGCTTCGGGCCGAATAATCAGGCGTCTGAGAGGTGTGCGATGGTGGCCGATGCCCTGCGCTGGGCCGCGAGCGGAACGTCCTGGACGATGTCGGCCAGGAAGGAGAAGCGCCGGAGCCACTGGCTGGTCTGCCGTTCTGGCCGGGCATTGGCGCGCTTCCACCAGTCGGCGATGTCCCCCCAGCCCGGGGCGGCCAGCGATCCTCCCACCTCCTGCACTGCCAGGGAGGCACAGAGGTTTGCGAAACGCAGCCTGTTCCCCAGCGGCCAGCCGGCCAGGCTGCCAACGATGAAAGCGGCGTCAAAGCAGTCACCGGCGCCGGTGGGATCAAACGCCTTGACGGGCAGGGAAGGCACCCACTCCTCCTCCCCGGTTTCGGAGTCCACCGCCATGGCCCCCTGTGGCCCCAGTGTCACCACGGCAACCGGCACCCGGTCCGCCAGCGCGTAGAGGGCCGTCCACGGATCGTCCTTGCCTGTGAACGCCATGGCCTCGCGCTGGTTGGGCAGGAACGCGTGGAAGTACTGCAGGTTGTTCAGCCGCACCGGCGCCCAGACGCCGCTGGGGTCCCACCCGACGTCGCCAAACAGCTTTACTCCCGCCTGGTGCGCCTCCTTGGCCCATGGTTCAACCTCCAGCCCCACTTCCGCGATGCCTGCGAGCGCTGGAGGCGGGTCCCCGATAAGCTCCGACGCCGTTACCGGCGCGGCATGGCCGTGGGTCACCAGGGACCGGTCCTTGTCCACACACAGCGAGACAGTGACCGGCGAATGCCAGCCCGGAACCTTCCGTGACAGGCTCAGGTCCACGTGCTCCTGGGCAGAGAGGATCTTCCAGTTGAAGTCCCCGTACCCGTCATCGCCGAAGGCCGCGGCGAGGCCGGTCCGCAGGCCCAGACGCGCGGCAGCGATGGCTTGGTTGGCCACCCCGCCCGGGCAGCTGCCCATGCCGTCGCTCCAGATTTCGGTGCCCGGCTCGGGTGCGTGGGGCAATCCGGTGAAGATGATGTCCTGGAACACCGTGCCGGCCAGCAGCACGTCGAATCCGGGGTCCGAGGGCGAGCGGACGGCGGCCAGGGGGTCGAATTGGCGTGCCGGGATCGCGTTCATGTGCCGCACACTACGCCCTGCCACCGACATCCGGTAGGGGCTGCTGTAGGTGCTGCGGACACCCGCCCCTAGACTGCTGATTATGCGGCTTTTGATTGTGGGCGGCGGGGGTTTCCGGGTTCCGCTGATCTACCGGGCCCTGGCCTCCGGCCCCTTCACCGGCGTAGTCAGCGAACTGGTGCTGTTCGACGTCGACCTCTCCCGCCTGGCCGCCGTGACAGCTGTCCTGCGCAGCATGCCCGGCCCTGGTCGGCGCCTGCCGGTGCACCCCACCACCGATTTGGCGCAGGCGTTGGCGCGGACACAGATGGTGTTTGCCGCAATCCGTCCCGGCGGCACGGCCGGAAGGGTCGCCGACGAAAGAGTGGCGCAGGACCTGGGGCTGCTGGGACAGGAAACCACGGGCGCCGGCGGCATCTCCTATGCCCTCCGGACCATCCCGCGCATGCTGGAGCTCGCGCACCTGATGAAGGAACACTGCCCCGACGCGTGGCTGATCAACTTCACCAACCCTGCCGGCATGGTCACCGAAGCACTCCTGCCGGTGCTCGGCAGGCGCGTCATCGGGATCTGCGACTCCGCGGGCGGCCTGGTACACCGGGCCGCCCGGGCCGCAGGCGTCGCACTCCCGGAAGGAAGGCTCGACGGCGTGGGCTACTACGGCCTGAACCACCTGGGCTGGCTGTACCGGCTGGAGTCCGGCGGACGGGACGTCCTTCCCGCGCTGTTGTCCGATCCGCAGGCCCTCCAGTCCTTCGAAGAAGGCAGGCTCTTTCCGCAACCGTTCCTGGCCCGCCTTGGCGCGCTCCCCAACGAGTACCTGTATTACTACTACCAGCAGGACGCAGCCCGGGAAGCGATGCGTGCCCTGCCGGCTACCCGCGGGGAATCCATTCACAGCCAGCAGCAGGAGTTGTATCCGCGGCTGGCTGCGGCGGGCGGTGAGGCGTTCACCATGTGGGAGGCTGCGCGCCGGTCGCGGGAGGAGGGATACCTGGCCGAGGCCCGGGGGAAGGACGAACACCGCGACGAAGCCGACCTTGCCGGTGGCGGCTATGAACGCGTCGCACTGGCGGCCATGCGCGCCCTTTCAGGTTCCGGCGAGGTCCAGCTGATTTTGAACACGCGCAACACCGTGCCGGCCGGCGCCACCGGGACGTCTCCGCTACCCCCAGCCGGCACTACCGGGGCATTCGCGCTACCCCCGGCCGGCACGGAGGCGGCCACCCTCGCAGCCGCCATTCCGGGCCTGCCGGCGGACGCCGTCGTCGAACTTCCCTGTACGGTGACGGCCGACGGCGCGCTGCCGCTGGCACAGGCGGCTCCTCCGCCGGAGCAGCTCGGGCTGCTGCAGCAGGTCAAGGACGTGGAACGGCTGACAGTGCGGGCAGCGACGGAAGGTGACCGCGGGGCGGCACTGCAGGCGTTCGCCCGGCATTCGCTGGTGGCCTCCGAGGAGCTCGCCGCAGCACTGCTGAGCGGCTACGAGCAGGCGTTTCCAAGCTTGAGGAAGACGTGGCGCAGTGGTACGCGTTGACACAGGAGTAGTGTTTTATCGAATGCCCAGCACTGACCCGGCGCGTTAATCTGCGCCGGTGGCCGGAAGGAGGTCCAGTGGCAGCGGTCCGCAGGGTGGCTTTACTGTCCCTCCACACCTCCCCCATGGAGCAGCCCGGCTCCGGTGATGCCGGCGGGATGAACGTCTACATCCGCGAACTGGCCTCCGCGCTGGCCGAAGCGGGCGTGGAAGTGGAGATCTTCACGCGATCCACCTCCGCCGGCCAGCCCGCCATCGAACACCCGGATCCCGGCGTGTGCGTCCATAACGTCCTGGCCGGACCTGCCAGGAAGATCCCCAAGGAAGAGCTTCCCGGACTTCTCCACCACATGGTGGAAGAAATCGAGCAGATCCGTCAGCGGCAGCCGCATGGCCGCTACGACGTCATCCATTCGCACTATTGGGTATCCGGCATCGCCGGGCTGGAGCTGTCCGAACTGTGGGGCGTGCCGCTGGTCCACACCATGCACACCATGGCCAAGGTCAAAAACCTCCTGCTCGAGTCCGGGGAACAGCCTGAGCCGCGGCGCCGGGAGCTGGGTGAGCACCGGATCGTGGACGGGGCCGCGCGGCTGATCGCCAACACCAGCGCCGAGGCCGCTGAGCTGGTGTCGCATTACGGCGCCTCTTATGACCGGATAGACATCGCCCCGCCCGGCGTCGATCTCAGCACTTTCACTCCTGCCTTCCGCGCCAGGGCGAGGACCGGGCGGGGCATCGGCCCGGAAACCTTCCACCTCGTCTTCGCGGGCCGGATCCAGCGACTGAAGGGTCCGCAGATCCTGGTGAAGGCAGCGGCCCTGCTGCGGCGCCGGCGGCCGGACATCAACCTCCGGCTCACCATCCTCGGCTCGCTGAGCGGGAACAAGGAGTTCAATCTCCGGCGGCTGGTCGCGGAGGCGGGAATGGACGACGTCGTCACGCAGCTTCCGCCGGTGAAGGCGCCCGAGCTGGCGGCCTGGTTCCGCGCGGCCGACGTTGTGGTGATGCCCTCTTACAGCGAATCGTTCGGGCTGGTGGCCCTGGAAGCCCAGGCCTGCGGCACTCCCGTCGTGGCGACGCGCGTCGGCGGGCTTTCCCGGGCAATTTTCGACGGCAGGACGGGGCTGTTGGTGGACGGCCATCACGCCTCTGACTGGGCGGATGCGCTGGAGGCCCTGTATGACGACCCCGCCACCCGGGAAGACATGGGACGGGCAGCCGCCATCCGGGCCCAGAGCTCGGGGTGGCAGCGCACTGCCGCCATCACGCTCGAAAGCTACCACGCCGCCGTCGACGATTTCGTGGGCCAGCACCTGACCACCGTTCCTGCCCCCTAACGCCCCCACCTGCCGCATCCGCCCAAGAAAAGGACAATGATGTCTGCTTCCCCAAGTGACCTCGAGATTGCACGTGCGGCACGGATCCGGCCCATCGAGGAGATTGCGGCTGCGGCGGGGATCAATGCGGCGGCGGTGGAGCTGTACGGGCGGTACAAGGCGAAGGTTGATCCCGCGCAGCTTTCGGCGCCTCCGCCCCACGGGAAGGTGGTGCTGGTCTCGGCCATGTCCCCTACCCCGGCAGGTGAGGGCAAGTCCACCACCACAGTGGGGCTCGCCGATTCGCTGGCCCGGGCCGGACACCGGGTGATGATCGCCCTGCGGGAGCCGTCACTGGGTCCTGTCCTGGGTATGAAGGGCGGAGCCACCGGCGGCGGGTACTCGCAGGTTTTGCCCATGGACGAGATCAACCTGCATTTCACCGGCGACTTCCACGCCATCACCTCGGCCAACAATGCGCTCATGGCCCTGGTGGACAACCACATCTACCAGGGCAACGAACTGAACATCGATCCCCGGCGCATGACATTCAAGCGGGTGCTGGACATGAACGACCGCGCCCTGCGGGAGGTGGTGATCGGCCTCGGCGGGCCGGCGCAGGGAGTCCCCCGCCAGGACGGATTCGATATCACCGTGGCATCGGAGGTCATGGCCGTTTTCTGCCTGGCTACTGATTTGGCGGACCTCCGGGAGCGCCTGGGCAGGATCACCTTCGGCTATACCTTTGACCGCTCCCCTGTCACCGTGGCCCACCTCGGTGTCCAGGGCGCTTTGACCCTGCTCTTGAAAGAAGCCATTAAGCCGAACCTGGTGCAGACCATCGCGGGCACCCCGGCGCTGGTCCATGGCGGTCCGTTCGCCAACATCGCCCATGGCTGCAACTCGCTCATCGCCACCCAGACGGCCCGGCGGCTGGCGGACATCGTTGTTACTGAGGCCGGTTTCGGCGCCGATCTTGGTGCCGAGAAGTTCATGGACATCAAGGCACGGTGCGGCGGTCTAATCCCTTCCGCCGTCGTGGTGGTGGCCACCGTGCGGGCGCTGAAAATGCAGGGCGGGGTGCCGAAGGACCGGCTCACCCTGCCGGACCTGCCGGCCCTGGAAGCAGGGGTGGCCAACCTCCGCCGGCACGTACGCAACATTGAGAAGTTCGGTGTGACGCCAGTGGTTGCCATCAACAGGTTCTCGTCGGATTCCCCCGAGGAACTCGACTGGCTGCTCGCCTGGTGTGCTGCCGAGGGAGTCCAGGCCGCCGTCACCGATGTCTGGGCACGCGGCGGCGGGGGCGACGGCGGCGATGAACTCGCAGCCCTCGTCGCCGGCGTCGTGGCCGGCCCGAACAGCTTCCGGCACCTGTATCCCCTGGAGCTGCCGGTGGAGGACAAGATCCGGACCATAGCGCAGGAAATCTACGGCGCGGACGGCGTCGACTTTTCCGTGCCGGCCTTGAAGCGGCTGGCCGACATAGAACGGAACGGCTGGGGCGGCATGCCGGTATGCATGGCCAAAACCCAGTACTCGTTCACCGACGATGCCTCCCGCCTGGGTGCGCCGAAAGGTTTCACCATCCATGTGCGTGATCTTCTGCCCAAAACCGGAGCCGGGTTTATCGTGGCGCTGACCGGTGCCGTGATGACCATGCCCGGCCTGCCCGCCGCCCCGGCCGCACTGCGGATGGACGTGGACGGCGCCGGCAACCCGGTAGGCCTCACCTGACCCTCCCCCGTTGCGCTGTCCCCCACCGCACCCTCTCTCACTTGATGTGCGCTTTCCACAGACCCTCTCTCACCTGATGTGCGCTTTCCACAGACCCTCTCTCACCTGATGTGCGCTTTCCACAGACCCTCTCTCACCTGATGTGCGCTTTCCGGCGATCCTCTCTCACTCGATGTGCCCTTCCCCGGCCAGCAACGCCACCCGCCGCTACCGGGGTTAAACGCGCGGCGCTCCCCCACTAAAAGTGAGAGAGCGCCGCGTGAAACAGACGTTGAGTGATAGAGGATTGCCCAAAAACTGACGTCAAGTGAGAGAGGGTCTCAGGGGTCAGCCGGACGAACGGGTTAGCGTTCGAGGTCTCCGCGGATGAAGGCTTCGACCTTTTCGCGGGCGAGGTCGTCGTTGAACTGCTCCGGCGGGGACTTCATGAAGTAGCTCGATGCGGAGAGCAGGGGGCCGCCGATGCCGCGGTCCAGCCCGATCTTGGCGGCGCGTATGGCGTCGATGATCACACCGGCGGAGTTCGGCGAATCCCAAACCTCCAGCTTGTACTCCAGCGAAACGGGGGCGTCACCGAAGTTGCGGCCCTCAAGGCGGACGAAGGCCCACTTGCGGTCATCGAGCCACTGGACATAGTCCGACGGGCCGATGTGCACGTCCTTTGCGGCCAGTTCGGCCTCAACGTTGGACGTTACGGCCTGGGTCTTCGAGATCTTCTTGGACTCGAGGCGGTCGCGCTCCAGCATGTTCTTGAAGTCCATGTTGCCGCCGACGTTCAGCTGGTACGTGCGGTCAAGGGTGACACCGCGGTCTTCGAAGAGCTTTGCCATAACACGGTGCGTAATGGTGGCACCGATCTGGCTCTTGATGTCGTCACCAACGATCGGCACACCGGCGGCGGTGAACTTGTCCGCCCACTCCTTGGTGCCTGCGATGAACACGGGCAGGGCGTTGACGAAGCCCACGCCGGCGTCGATGGCGCACTGGGCGTAGAACTCGGCCGCTTCCTGCGAACCAACCGGCAGGTAGCAAACCATGACATCCACCTTGGCGTCCTTGAGCGCCTGCACAACGTCAACGGGCTCTTCGGTGGACTGCTCGATGGTTTCGAGGTAGTACTTGCCCAGACCGTCGAGGGTCTGGCCGCGCTGGACGGTGACACCGGTGGGCGGCACGTCTGCAATCTTGATGGTGTTGTTTTCGCTGGCCAGGATGGCATCGGCAAGGTCAACACCAACTTTTTTGCCATCCACGTCAAACGCTGCGACGAACTCAACGTCACCCACGTGGTACTGGCCAAACTCAACGTGCATCAGGCCCGGAATCGTGGCCTCGGGGTCAGCGTCCTTGTAGTAGTGGACACCTTGGACCAGGGAAGCGGCGCAGTTTCCTACGCCGACGATTGCAACACGAATCGGATGTGAAGACACGGAACTCCTTTGGGGGACAAACGTCGGCCAGCCAGGTTGCGCTGCGACGAAGGTACGACGGCGGCCGGCGGGGCGGCGCCACGTGGCGCCTATTCATTGTACCCAACAGAGTGAGACCGGGCTTTGTTCCCCGGTCCCACTCCGTTGATGGGCGGCGGTAACCTAGGCGGGCTGCTTCCAGAGGTTGATGTCCGACTCGACGGCGAACTCGTCGATGTCAGTCAGCTCGTCCTCGGAGAACTCCAGGTTGTTGATCGCGGCCAGCGTGTCCTCCAACTGGCGGACGCTCGAGGCGCCCACCAGCGCGGACGTAACGGGCGAGCCCTTGGGCTGGTCGCGCAGGATCCAGGCGACGGCCATCTGCGCCAGCGACTGCCCGCGGTTTTCGGCAATCCCGTGCAGCCCGCGAATCCGGTCCAGCTTTTCATCAGTGATGGAGTCCTCTGAGAGGAACCGGGCCTTGGCGGCGCGCGAATCGGCAGGAACACCGTTCAGGTAGCGGTCGGTAAGCATGCCCTGGGCCAGCGGCGAGAAGGCGATGGAACCGGCTCCCACCTGGTCAAGTGCCTCGTACAGGTTGGGGCTGCCGTTCTCGGTCCAGCGGTTGAGCATGGAGTAGCTGGGCTGGTGGATCAGCAGCGGCGTCCCGAGGTCCTTCAAGATGCGGGCCGCCTCGAGGGTCTGCTCCGGGGTGTAGGAGGAGATGCCGGCGTACAGCGCTTTGCCCGAGCGCACGGCGTAATCCAGGGCACCCATGGTTTCTTCCAGGGGAGTCTCCGGGTCCGGCCGGTGGCTGTAGAAGATGTCCACGTAGTCCAGGCCCATCCGCTGCAGCGACTGGTCGAGGCTGGAAATGAGGTACTTCCTGGAGCCCCATTCGCCGTAGGGGCCGGGCCACATGTAGTAGCCGGCTTTTGTGGAGATGACCAGTTCGTCGCGGTAGGGCTTGAAGTCGTCCTGGAGGTGCCGGCCGAAGTTGGTCTCGGCGGAACCGTCAGGCGGGCCGTAGTTGTTGGCGAGGTCGAAGTGGTTGACGCCCAGGTCGAAGGCGCGGCGGAGGATGGCGCGCTGTTCGTCAAAGCGCTTGTCGTCGCCGAAGTTGTGCCACAGGCCGAGCGAGATGGCCGGAAGTTTCAGCCCGCTGCGGCCGACCCGGCGGTAGGGCATGGATTCGTAGCGGTCTTCCGCCGCGGAATAAGTCATGCGTTCCATCCTGCCAGCTGTGACCCGCGCTACAGTGCCGGGGAGAAAAGTTACGCCGCGGGCTGACAGCAGCAGCCCGCGGCGTAACTTAGCCAAGCAGTGTTCAGGACTTCAGGATCGCAGCGCTCCAGGGAGCCAGCGCGAGGGCGTCGCCGTCAAGACCGGTACCCTCATCCGTTGCCAGCAGGACCGAGCCGGATACGCCGTCCAGCCGGACCTTGGCGTCCGAGAAGTTGAGGAGCACTTCAACGCTGCCGCGGCGGAAACGCAGCCAGCCCTCGTCGTCGTCGAACCTCACGTCTGTCTCGCTGAAGTCCAGCCCGGCAAGCTCGGCGTGTTCCCGGCGGAGTTCCGTCAGGGAGCGGTAGAGCTCCAGCAGCCGGGCGTGGTCACCGCCGGCAGCTTCGTCCCAGTTCAGCTTGGAACGGCGGAAGGTCTCGGGGTCCTGGGGGTCGGGCACGACGGCGGGATCCCACCCCATGCGCTCGAACTCCTTGATCCTGCCCTCCGCAGTTGCCTTGCCCAGCTCGGGTTCAGGGTGCGAGGTGAAGAACTGCCAGGGGGTGCTGGCGGCGAACTCCTCGCCCATGAACAGCATGGGCGTAAACGGCGAGGTCAGCGTGAGCACGGCGGCCACGGCCAGCTGCCCGTAGGACAGCGACTGCGACAGCCGGTCCCCGGTGGCGCGGTTGCCGATTTGGTCGTGGTTCTGGTTGCACACCACCAGCGCTGCCGGGTGGGCCAGGGCCGGGTTGATGGGCCGGCCGTGGTGGCGCCCGCGGAAGCTGGAGTAGCTGCCGTCGTGCAGGAAGCCGTCCTTCAGGACCTTTGCCAGCACACCCAGGGACTGGAAGTCCTCGTAATACCCTGTGGTCTCCCCGCTGACGCTCACGTGCACCGCGTGGTGGAAGTCATCGCTCCACTGCCCCGCCAGCCCGTAGCCGTTGGCGGCCCGCGGGTAGAGCAGGCGCGGGTTGTTCAGGTCCGACTCCGCGATCAGCGTCTTCGGCAGCCCCGTTTCGGCTGAAACGGCGTCGCCCAGGGCGCCGAACTCCTCGAGGATGTGCACGGCGCGCTCATCGCGGAGCGCGTGCACGGCGTCAAGCCGCAGACCATCCACGTGGTAGTCCCGGAGCCAGAGCGCGAGGTTGTCCAGGATGTACTCGCGCACCACGTCCGAGCCCGGACCGTCCAGGTTGACGGAGTCACCCCAGGTGTTGGCATCGCCCTGTTTCAGGTAGGGACCGAACTTGGGCAGGTAGTTGCCGCTCGGGCCGAGGTGGTTGTACACCACGTCCTGGATGACCCCGATGCCTGCCGCATGGGCTGCGTCGACGAAGCGCTGGTAGGCCGCAGGCCCGCCGTATCCTTCGTGGACGGCGTACCACTGCACGCCGTCGTAGCCCCAGTTGTGGGTTCCGTTGAAGCCGTTGACGGGCAGCAGTTCCACGAAGTCCACGCCCAGGTCCGCGAGGTAGCCGAGCTTTCCGGCGGCGGCGTCCAGGGTTCCCTCTGGGGTGAAGGTCCCCACATGGAGTTCGTAGATGACCGACCCCTGCAGTTCCCTGCCCTTCCAGGCGCCGTCCTGCCACGCGTAGGCGGCGGGATCGAAGGTCCTGGACAGCTTGTGGACGCCCTCGGGCAGCCGCCGCGACCGCGGATCGGGCACGGGTTGGCCGTCCCCGTCCAGCAGGTAGCCGTAGTCCACGTCCCCGTCCGCCGGAGCGTCCGGGGCAGTCCACCACCCTTCCGAACCTGGCGCCGTCTCCTTCTTCAGCATCGGGTACTGCCGGCCGCCGGCCACGAGGATTACCGAATGGGCGTCGGGAGCCCAGACGTCGAAACGCTCGGGCCCAACATTGACGAGGGTCATGCCTTTTCTCCATCCACGGGTACGAGCAAAGCCACAGGGAAGGTACCCAGGACGTCAGCCACCGAAACGGTGCCTGGTCCGTACCCGGCGCCGGTGAGCTCGTCACGCATGGTGGCGGGGAGTTCAACGGCGGTGTCCCGCCAGCCGCCGTCAGCCGCCAGTCCTGCGGGCAGCCGGGTGGCGAGAGTCAGGGCGCCGGTGGTTCCATCCGCACCGCGGTGGAAGGCGAGCAGGTGCTCTGCCGCAGCCCCTGTTGCCGTCACCGGGCTGTAACCCTGGAACAGTTCGGGCCGGTCGCGGCGTGTCCGGAGCGCCCGGGAGGTGACCAGGAGCTTGCTGGTTTCGGTCCCCGCCGCGGGCAACGTGCCGGCGTCGAGCTTTGCGAGCTCCTCCTGGCGGGCCGCGAAGTCCACCGGCCGCCGGTTGTCCGGATCAGTCAGGGACCGTTCCCAAAATTCACTGCCCTGGTACACATCCGGCACACCGGGCATGGTCAGCTGGATCAGCTTGGCGGACACGGAGTTGGACGCAGCGAAGGAGTCGATCCGTGCCACGAAGCCTTCCACCAGTTCGGTGACCCGATGGTCGTCAAACGCGGCGTCAACCGCGGCCTTGACCGCGGACTCGAACTCCTCGTCGGGGTCGGTCCACTTTGTGGAGTTGCCGGCCTCCCGGGCAGCCTTCTCCGCGTAGCCCTGGAGCCGTTCCCTGCTCGCAGGCCACGCGCCGACGATGGCCTGCCACAGCAGGTTCTCGTACGGACCGTCCGGAATCGGGGCAAGCTCGCGGAGGCTGTTCAGCGTGGTTGCCCATTCCTGCGGCAGCTCGGCGATCACCGAAATCCGGGCCCGTGCATCTTCGCTGCGCTTGGTGTCGTGCGTGGACATGGTGGTCATGGACAGCGGAAGTTCCTGCTGCCGCCGGGTCATCCGGTGATGGAACTCCTCGGGAGAGACAGCGAACTCCGTTGGTTCGGCTCCAACCTCCGTCAGGGTGCCAAGCCGGGTGTAGCGGTAGAACGCCGTGTCTTCAACACCCTTGGCCATCACCATGCCAGAGGTCTGCTGGAACCGGACCGCAATGGGGTTGGCCGGGTCCAGGAGCAGGGGCAGTAGTGTGCCGACGGCAACTTCCAGCTCGGGGCGTCGGGCCGCCGCGGACTCGCAGGCTTCCTTGAGGATCTCGGCGCCGGTGGGCAGGTACGTCCGGTAGACCGGGAAAGCGGAAATGATCTCGGCGATCGCGTCGGCAGCCTGTTCCACCGGAAGCCCGTAGGACTCCGGAACCAGGCGGGCCAGCCGCAGAACCTCGGAGCGGAGGATGCCGTCGGCGATCATGCGCTTGGTTCCGCGGATCATCTCGGCGTAGTCCGCGGGGGCTGCTGATTCCCGGACCTTTGCATCCAGGTCGTTGAGCGGCTGCTCACCGGCGGGATCAACGAAGACCCGGTCCACGTCAGCCAGGGCGTCATACCCGGTGGTGCCCTCGGTGGCGAAGTCCTGGGGCAGGGCTTCGCCCGGCTCCAGGATTTTTTCCACCAGGATGTAGGCTCCGCCGCTGAGTTCCTTCAGCCACCGCAGGTAGCCTGCGGGATCCGCCAGGCCATCGGGATGGTCCACGCGGAGCCCGTCCACAAGCCCCTCATTGAACCAGCGGCCCACCTCGGCATGGGCTTCCTCGAAGACACGAGGGGTTTCCACGCGGATTCCGGCCAGGGTGGTGACCGCGAAGAAGCGCCGGTAGTTCAACTCGGCGTCTGCGCGGCGCCAGTCGATCAGCTCGTAGTGCTGGCGGCTGTGGACTTCCTGCGGCGTGTCACCGTCGGAATACGTGCCCTCGGCCAGCGGGAAGCGGTGGTCGTAGTAGCGGAGTTCACCGTCCTTGACCTCCAGCTTGTCCAGGTCCTCGCCGGAACCCAGCATGGGCAGCCGGACCTTTCCGCCGGCCAGTTCCCACTCGACGTCGAAGGCTTCGGCGTAGGGTGAGCCCTGGCCTTCCTTCAGCAGGGACCACCACCAGGGGTTCTGTGCAGGCGTTGCGACGCCCACGTGGTTGGGCACGATGTCCACGAGGACACCCATGCCGTGCTCGCGGGCAGCCCTGGAGAGGGCCAGCAGCCCTTCCGGGCCGCCGCGCTCCGGGTCCACGGCGGAGGGGTCAGTCACGTCATAGCCGTGGTCCGAGCCCTGCTCCGCCGTCAGGATGGGAGAAAGGTAGATCCAGTCCGCTCCCAGGTCCTTGAGGTACGGGACCTTTTCAGCAGCGTCGAACAAGGTGAAGCTGCTGCGGATCTGCAGGCGGTAGGTGGATGCAGGTACTCTCACTTGCCCGCGTCCTTCCGCTCCCCGATCTTCGTGGTCTTCCCAGGCTCCGCCACCATGGGGGCGGTGAGGGACTCGGTCTCGCTGGTGGAGGTCTGCGTCAGTGCCGCGAGGGATGCCGCAACCGAGTGGTCCGGTTCTACTTCTTCAATGGTGTGGGCACGCAGGACCACCAGGGACTTGGCTTCCACAGGCAGCGGCTGCCCTGCGGAGACCGGCTCCGTGTCGGCGTTCTGCCCGGCAGTGTCGATGATGACGTCCCAGGCCGGGGCATACTCATCCGCCGGAAGGGTGAACTTGACGGTGTCATCGTGGGCGTTGAAGAACATCAGGAAGTTCACGTCCGTGATCCGCCGTCCGCGGGTGTCCTTGCCTTGGATGCCATTTCCATTCA
This sequence comes from Arthrobacter sp. K41, assembly GCF_059089645.1. NCBI lineage: Bacteria > Bacillati > Actinomycetota > Actinomycetes > Micrococcales > Micrococcaceae > Arthrobacter > Arthrobacter sp. K41. The sequence goes on from NZ_JBNHEW010000005.1 coordinate 232,935, forward strand.
GGAAGACGCCCACGGACCGCCCGAATCCGCTGTCCCAAGCCTCCGGCTTCATGGTTTCGCCGCTCGGATCAAGCCATACGATGTCCGGCAGGCGTTCGCCTTCGCCCCTCAGGACGGGCCGTCCGTCGAAGAACCGGCTGCGCCGGAAGGTGGGGTGCTTGGCGCGGAGCGCGTTGACGGCTGCGGTGAACTCGATCAATGGCTGGTCAACGCTGTCCCAGTTGATCCAGGTCAGCTCGGAGTCCTGGCAGTACCCGTTGTTGTTGCCCTGCTGGGTGCGTCCCATCTCGTCGCCGTGCAGGAGCATGGGCACGCCCTGGGAGAGCAGCAGCGAGGCAATGAAGTTCCGCTGCTGGCGGGCCCGCAGGGAAAGGACCTCGGGATCATCCGTGGGACCCTCAACGCCGCAGTTCCAGGACCGGTTGTGGGATTCGCCGTCGTTGTTGCCCTCGCCGTTGGCGTCGTTGTGCTTCTCGTTGTAGGACACCAGGTCCGCGAGGGTAAAACCATCATGGGCAGTGACGAAGTTGATGGATGCCACAGGCCGGCGCCCGGAGTGCTCGTACAGGTCCGCCGAACCGGTGATGCGGGAGGCAAACTCGCCCAGTGTGGCGTGCTCGCCGCGCCAGAAGTCGCGCACGGTGTCGCGGTACTTGCCGTTCCATTCCGTCCATTGCGGCGGGAAGTTTCCTACCTGGTAGCCGCCGGGCCCAACGTCCCACGGCTCGGCAATGAGCTTGACCTGGGAAACAACCGGGTCCTGCTGGATGAGCTCGAAGAAGGTGGACAGCTTGTCAACATCGTAGAACTCGCGGGCCAGGGTGGAGGCAAGGTCAAAGCGGAAACCGTCCACGTGCATCTCGGTGACCCAGTAGCGCAGGGAATCCATCAACAGCTGGAGTGAATGGGGCTGGCGGACGTTCAGCGTGTTGCCGGTACCGGTGTAGTCCATGTAGTGCTTTTCGTCGCCCTCCATCAACCGGTAGTAGGAGGCGTTGTCGATGCCCTTGAAGGACAACGTGGGGCCCAGGTGGTTGCCCTCGGCGGTGTGGTTGTAGACGACGTCGAGGATGACCTCGATACCCGCCTTGTGGAGCGAGCGGACCATGGCTTTGAAGTCCTGGACCTGCTGGCCGGTATCGCCCGTGGAGCTGTACGTGTTCTGCGGCGCGAAGAAACCGATGGTGTTGTAGCCCCAATAGTTGCTCAGGCCCTTGTCCTCCAGGGTCCCGTCATTGACGAACTGGTGCACGGGCATCAGTTCGATGGCGGTGACACCCAGCTTCTGGAGGTGGGAGATGACGGCGGGGTGGGCCACGCCTGCGTACGTTCCGCGCTGCTCCTCGGGAATTTCCGGGTGCAACTGCGTGAGGCCCTTGACGTGGGCTTCGTAGATGACTGACTGGTGGTAAGGAATCCGCAGGGTCTGGTCGCCGTCCCAGTCGAAGAACGGGTTGATGACCACGCCCATCATCATGTGGCTGGCGGAGTCCTCGTTGTTGATGGTGTCCGGCTCACCCAGGTTGTAGGTGAACAGCGAAGGGTCCCAGTCCACCTGCCCGTGAACGGCCTTGGCGTAGGGGTCCAGCAGGAGCTTGTTGGGGTTGAAGCGGTTGCCGGAAGCGGGATCGTATGGGCCGTGTACACGGTAGCCGTACTTTTGGCCGGGCTGTACCTGCGGGATGTAGCAGTGCCAGACGTACCCGTCCACTTCGTCTACCGGTATGCGGGTTTCCTTGCCATCATCGTCAAAAAGGCAAAGCTCAACTTTTTCGGCGCGTTCGCTGAACAGGGCAAAGTTGGTGCCGGTGCCGTTGTAGGTGGCGCCAAGGGGATAAGCCGATCCAGGCCAGACTTCCATTAATGCTCCTCATTGATATTTAGCAGCAGAAGAGCAGGGGCTCCTGCTGCCGGTGCGAACTACTGCTACCGTAACGGCTGGGTGTGACTATTACGTTGCGGGGCCCCAGAGTTACTAAGCGTGCTTACTTTACCCCAAACGTGAGGTAAGGAGTCGGCGATTCCGCCAGCAGCGATAGACCCGCCGAAGCAGGCGTCCGACGCCGCCCTCCCGGCCAGGCCGTGCAGCGCTGCTCCCAGCGCGGCCAGCTCAGCCCAGCGGGCGTCCGCTTCCGTGTTCGACTTTCCCGAGGGTCCGACGTCGGGAGAAGACTGGGCGAGCAGCGCCCCAATGATGCCCGCGAGGACGTCGCCGCTGCCGGCAGTGGCGAGCCAGGGCGTGCCGTCCGCCTGGCTGTATACATCCCCTGAGGGTGCGGCCACCAGGGTGGTGGCCCCCTTCAGCAGGACGGTCGCTCCGGTCAGTGCGGCGGCCTGGCGGACTGCATCGAGTGTCCCTGCCTCAACTGCTGCGCGGTCCTGGTGACCGCCCAGGCGTTTGAGGAGTGCGGCGAGCTCGCCTGCGTGCGGAGTCAGCACCACATGCGGGGCGAGGACATCGGGAAGGGCGGGCAAGGCACCGGCATCGGCCACCACAGGAAGGCCGGATCCGACGGCGTCGCGGGCGCGCTGCAGCTGCTCGTGGTCGTCCGGGCCCATGCCCGAACCCACCAGCCACGCCTGGACCCGGTTCCCGGCAACCGCGCCTGTACTGCAGACCACCTCAGGGCACGATTGGCGGACCAGGTCCCCGACCTCGGGCGGCCCGAGGTAGCGCACCATCCCCACTCCGGCGGCCAGGGCGCCCCGGCAGGCCAGGACGGCCGCGCCGGGATAGTCGGCGGAGCCAGCCACCACTCCCAGGACCCCGCGGGAGTACTTGTGCGCGCGCCGGGCGGGGTTGGGTAAACGGCCCGCGATGTCTGCAGCTTCAAGCCGGCGCAGGGCGGGACCTTCGAGATTGTCCTCGATGCCGATGGGCACCACGTCCACCCTGCCGGCGTAGTCGGCGCCGGGGTCAACCAGCAGGCCGGCTTTTGCTGCGCCGAATGTCACCGTTACATCCGCGGGAAGCACCGGTTCTGATACTTCCCCCGTATCGGCGTCGACGCCGCTGGGCAGGTCGCACGCCACCACAAAACGGGCAGCCTGGCCGGCCCGGCCATCGGCAATGGCACTGACAAGCTCGGCCGCACTCCCCCGCAGCCCGCCTTTTGCGCCTGTTCCCAGCACGGCATCAATGACGACGTCGGAATGGGCCGCTTCTGCTGCCAGCTCGCTCAGTGCCGCAGTGGCGAGGTGCAGGATCCTGCCGCCGGCCCGCTCAAAAGCAGCCAGCGCCTGGGGATGCGCTGAATCAGCGGTGAGCACCGCCGTCGTGCGTATCCCCCGGGCTGCGAGGAACGCGGCGGCGTAGAGGCCGTCCCCGCCGTTGTTGCCCTTGCCGGTGAGCACCACAAGCGTGGCGCCGTAGACCCGGCGGCCGCGGGACTTGAGTTCCCGGACCACCGAATTGGCCAGCCCGTGGGCTGCGCACTGCATGAGGACATCGCCCAGGCCCGCCGCAAGGAGTGGTTTCTCGGCTTCGCGGACCTGGGATCCGGTGTAGGCGCTGATCACGGTGTTAGGTAACTGTGGGCAGCCCGTTCAGCCTTCGGCCAGGACCGTTGCTGTGGCGATGCCGCCGTCGTGGCTGATGGAGAGGTGCCAGCGCTTGACGCCCTTGGACTCGGCAACGGCCAGCACGGTTCCCTTGACCAGGACGGTGGGTCCGTTGTGGTCAAGGCCGATCCAGCAGTCCTGCCAGTTCATGCCGGCCGGCGCGCCGAGGACCTTGGCCACTGCTTCCTTCGCGGCGAACCGCGCGGCCAGCGACCGGGTGTTCAGCTCCCGCTCAGCGGGCACGAACAGCCGGTCCTTCAGGCCCGGGGTGCGCTCAAGCTGACGGCCGAACCGCTCGATGTCTACAACGTCTACGCCTATGCCAACGATCATGGCACTACTCTACGGTGGCGCTCCCGGCCTTGCCGTCCGCCGTGCCCCGTGCCGGAAACAAAGAACGCCCCGGGCGAATGGCCCGGGGCGTTCAGAGGTGGGGCAGCACGCTGCCGGCCCCCAGTTACTCGACGGTGACGCTCTTGGCGAGGTTGCGGGGCTGGTCCACGTCGTAGCCCTTGGCTGCGGCGAGTTCCGCGGCGAAGATCTGCAGCGGGACGGTGGTCAGCAGCGGCATGAGCAGGGTGGGGGTTTCGGGGACGTAGAAGACGTGCTCGGCGTAGGCCTTGACGGCTTCGTCGCCTTCCTCGGCGATAACCAGGGTGCGGGCACCGCGGGCGCGGACTTCCTGGATGTTCGAGACCACCTTGGCGTGCAGTGAATCGCGGCCGCGGGGGGACGGGACCACGACGAACACGGGCTTGCCTTCGTCGATCAGGGCGATGGGGCCGTGCTTCAGCTCGCCGGCGGCGAAGCCTTCGGCGTGGATGTACGCGATTTCCTTGAGCTTCAGTGCACCCTCGAGGGCTACCGGGTAGCCGACGTGGCGGCCCAGGAACAGCACGGAGGTCTCGCTGGCCATGCTCCGGGCGAGCTTACGGAGCGGGCCGGCACCGTCCAGGATGGTCTGGATCTTCGCGGGGATCTTGGACAGGTCCGCGAGGACGTCCTTGATCTGGCCGGAGAAGATGTTTCCGCGCAGCTGCGCCAGGTACAGGCCCAGCAGGTACGCGGCGGTGATCTGGGCCAGGAAGGCCTTGGTGGAGGCCACGGCGATTTCCGGGCCGGCGTGCGTGTAGAGCACGGCGTCGGATTCGCGCGGGATGGTGGAGCCGTTAGTGTTGCAGATCGAGATGGTCTTCGCGCCCTGTTCCCGGGCGTAACGGACGGCCATCAGGGTGTCCATGGTTTCGCCGGACTGGCTGATGGACACCACCAGGGTCTTCTCGTCCAGGATCGGGTCGCGGTAGCGGAACTCGTGCGCGAGCTCCACCTCGGTGGGGATCCGGCACCAGTTCTCGATCGCGTACTTGGCCACCGTGCCGGCGTACGCGGCGGTGCCGCAGGCCAGGACGATGATCTTGTTGACCTGCTTCAGCAGCTCCGGGTCGATCCGAAGCTCATCGAGGGTCAGCATGCCGTTCAGGTCAGAACGTCCCAGCAGGGTCTGGGCCACGGCGTCGGGCTGGTCATGGATTTCCTTCTCCATAAACGAGCTGAAGCCGCCCTTTTCGGCCGAGGCCGGGTCCCAGTCCACGTGGTATTCCTTGCCCGCGGCCGGGTTGCCGTAAAAGTCGGTGATGTCCACGGTGTCCGCGGTGATGGTAACGATCTGGTCCTGGCCCAGTTCCACGGCCCGGCGGGTGTAGTCGATGAAGCCGGAGACGTCAGAGCCCAGGAAGTTCTCGCCCTCGCCCAGGCCCACCACCAGGGGTGAGTTGCGGCGGGCGGCCACGACGACGTCGGGCTGGTCCGCGTGCACGGCAAGGAGGGTGAAGGCCCCCTCGAGGCGCTGGCAGGCAAGCTCCATGGCACGGGTCAGGCCGCCGTCGGAAACGTCCCCGCCAAGCTTGTTCCGGAAAATATCACCCAGCAGCGCGGCGGCTACCTCGGTGTCCGTCTCGGACAGGAAGGTGACGCCCTTTTCCAGCAGTTCCAGCTTGAGCTCGGCGAAGTTCTCAATGATCCCGTTGTGGATCACGGCGAGCTTGCCGTCATCGGCCAGGTGCGGGTGCGCGTTCCGGTCCGTCGGCCCGCCATGGGTAGCCCAGCGGGTATGGCCGATCCCGGTTACGGTCTCCGGCAGCGGACGGTCCTCCAGCTCAGCAATCAGGTTGCTCAGCTTCCCGGACTTCTTCCGCGACTCAATCAAACCCTGGGACACCACGGCGACCCCTGCGGAGTCGTAGCCCCGGTACTCCAGGCGGCGCAGCCCCTCGATGACAACGTCCAGCGCACTGTGACTTCCGCCGTTATTAGAACGGCCCACATATCCCACGATTCCACACATAGGCACAAGACTATCGGCAGGGGTGCCCCAGATCTAAACCCTGCGTCGGCGCGGAGCCGCTTCTGTTTCATTGTTCCCCGCGTGTGTGTGCTTGCGCGCATTTCGCTCTGAGCCGGGCTGGGGGCAGAATCTCTATAGTGACTGTGCAACGCAATGACGCGAACGGCGAAGGCGTCTCCCCGTTCGTTGAGCTGGACCGGCAGACCTGGTCCCGGCTTGCAGACGAGATGGAACAGCCCCTTAACCAGGAAGACATCGTCCGTTTGCGCGGCCTTGGCGACCCCCTGGATATGAAGGAAGTCCGGGAGGTCTACCTTCCGCTCTCCAGGCTGCTGCACCTGTATGTTGAGGCCGCTGGCCAGCTGCACGCCGCCACCACCACCTTCCTGGGCGAGCAGACCCAGCGCACTCCCTTTGTGATCGGCGTGGCGGGTTCGGTCGCCGTCGGGAAGTCCACCATTGCCCGCGTGCTCCGGGAGATGCTGCGCCGCTGGCCGGGCACCCCGAATGTTGAACTCATCACCACCGACGGTTTCCTGTATCCGCTGGCTGAGCTGAAGCGCCGGCAGCTGCTGGAGCGCAAGGGCTTCCCGGAGTCCTATGACCGGCGTGCGCTGCTGCGCTTTGTGAGCGAAATCAAAAGCGGCGCTGAGGAAGTGCGGGCGCCCTGGTACTCCCACGTCACGTACGACATCGTGCCCGGCAAGGAAGTGGTGGTCCGCCGCCCCGACGTGCTGATCGTCGAAGGTCTCAACGTCCTGGCGCCGGCGAGGCCCAGGCATGACGGCCGGCAGGGGCTGGCGCTGAGCGACTTCTTCGACTTCTCCATCTATGTGGACGCCAAAACTTCCTACATAGAGGAGTGGTACGTGGACAGGTTCCGCAAGCTCCGGAGCACCGCGTTCGCACAGCCGGAGTCCTATTTCCACCGGTACGCAGCGCTTTCCGACGAGGAAGCCGAAAGCACGGCCCGGGACATTTGGAAGCGGATCAACGAGCCCAACCTGGAGGAGAACGTCCTGCCGACGCGCGGCCGGGCCCAGCTGGTGCTCACCAAAGAGGCGGACCACTCCATCCGCCGGATGCTGCTGAGAAAGGTCTAGCACAGGTGTGCTACAACTGCGCTGCTGGTCCTGATGACCTGCCGACGGCGACGACTCGCCGCAGCTTCGCCCGCTTCCTCGCCGCGGGGGCCGGGCTGACTGTTTTGGCAGCGTGCACACCCGAGGCACCCGGGGCGGCGACGCCGTCGTCCGGTTCCCCTGCTGCCTCACCGTCGCTCTCTTCCCCGGCATCCGCAACCCCGACGGCGGAGGCCACGACAGCGGCTCCCCCGCCTTCGGAGCCGTCCCCCACGCCGTCGCCCTCCTCCGCATTGCCGCGGCAGTTCTCGCTCACCGACCCGGCGAGTCCCTGGCTGGTGGTCAACAAGCACCGGCCGCTGGCGCCGGCCGACTACGTGCCCGCGGACCTGGTGCGGCCCAGCGTGACGACAACGGTTTCCGGGGAATCAGCGCTGCTGAACAATACGACGGCGGCCGCTGCCGAGGCCATGTTCGCCGCCGCCGCGCGGGACGGCGTGGCGATGGTCCTGGCGAGCGGGTACCGCTCCTACAGCACGCAGGTGACCACATACAACGGTTACGTCGCCACCCGGGGCCAAGCTGACGCCGACACGGCCAGCGCGCGGCCGGGCTACTCCGAACACCAGACGGGCTGGGCATTCGACATCGCCGACGGCTCCGGCGTGTGCGGGTTCCAGCCGTGCTTCGCGGACCAGCCCGCGGCTGTGTGGGCGAAGGCGAACGGACATAAGTTCGGTTTCGTGGTGCGGTACCCGTGGATGTTCCACCCGATTACCGGCTACTACTACGAGCCCTGGCACCTGCGGTACATCGGCGTGGAGGCTGCGACGGACATGACGACCCGGGGCATCAACACCTTGGAGGAGTACTTCGGCGTGGGGGCTGCGCCGGGGTATCTGTAAGGAGATGGGCTAGCGTGATTCCCATGCTGACTGGATTTAAGAATTTCATCATGAAGGGCAATGTGGTTGACCTTGCCGTCGCCGTTGTTATCGGCACTGCCTTCGGCTCGGTGGTCACGGCGCTGGTGAACAAGGTGCTGATGCCCTTTGTTGCCGGACTGGTGGGCTCCCCCAACTTCGACAGCTTCGCGAGGGTGGACCTGAACGGGAATTTCATCGAGTTCGGTGTCCTGCTGACCGCAATCGTCAACTTCCTGCTGATCTCCGCGGCCATCTACTTCATTGTGGTTTTGCCGATGAATTTGATGATCGAGCGCCGTAACCGGAAGCTGGATATCGATGAGGGCGTGAAAGCGGTCGCGGCCGAGGACCCGCAGATCGCGCTGCTGACCGAAATCCGTGACGCGCTCAAGAGCCGCACTCCCTAACTCCTCGCCGAAAAACGTAAAGCGGCCCGCCTCCTGCAGGAGGCGGGCCGCTTTTTGCTGTTTGCGGCTTATTCGGAAACGAGCTCCAGGGCAAGTTCAGTCCGGACCACCTGGGCAAGGTGTTCGGCGATGGACTGCGCAGTCTCCTCGTCGCCGGCCTCCACCATGACCCGCACAACGGGTTCGGTGCCCGAAGGGCGGAGCAGGACCCGGCCGGTATCGCCCAGGGCGGCTTCCGCCGCAGCCACGGCCTGCGCAAGGACCTCGTTGCTGCGGACTCCGGCACGATCCACGCCCTTGACGTTGATAAGTACCTGCGGGAGCTTGGTCATGACCGTGGCCAGTTCCTTGAGGGCCTTTCCGGTCAGGGCAATCTGGGCGGCGAGCTGCAGCCCGGTGAGCACGCCGTCGCCGGTGGTGGCGTGGTCGGCGAAGATGACGTGGCCGGACTGTTCCCCGCCGAGGTTGTAGCCGCCGTCGCGCATTTCCTCCAGGACGTACCGGTCGCCCACTGCGGTTTCACGGATGCTGATGCCGGCATCGCGGAGGGCAATCTTCAGGCCGAGGTTGCTCATGACCGTGGCCACCAGGACATCGTCCTTTAGCTTGCCCGAGGCTTTGAGTGCAAAGGCGAGGATGGCCATGATCTGGTCGCCGTCCACCTCGTTGCCCTCGTGGTCCACGGCGAGGCAGCGGTCGGCGTCGCCGTCGTGGGCGATGCCCAGGTCCGCGCCGTACTTCACCACGGCTTCCTTGAGGGGCTCCAGGTGGGTGGAGCCGACGCCGTCGTTGATGTTGTGCCCGTCGGGGTCAGCGCCGATGACCACGACGTTGGCGCCGGCGTCCTTGAAGACCTGGGGTGAGCATCCGCTGGCGGCACCGTGGGCGCAGTCCAGGACAACGGTGAGGCCGTCCAGGCGGTGCGGGAGGGTCTGCAGGAGGTGGACGATGTAGCGGTCCTCCGCGTCGGAGAAGCGCTGGATGCGTCCGACGTCGGCACCGACCGGGCGGACTGCTTCCTTGGCCATCTGCGCCTCGATGGCGTCCTCCACCTCGTCGGGGAGTTTCTGGCCGCCGCGGGCGAAGAACTTGATGCCGTTGTCCGGCGCCGGGTTGTGCGAGGCGGAGATCATGACACCGAAGTCCGCGTCCAGATCGGCCACCAGGTAGGCAGCGGCAGGGGTGGGGAGGACTCCGGCGTCGTAGACGTCAACGCCGGAGCTGGAAAGCCCTGCCTCCACGGCGGCGGCGATGAACTCTCCGCTGGCGCGCGGGTCGCGGGCCACCACGGCGCGCGGCCGGGAGCCGTTGGAGTTGCGGTCATGGCCGAGTACGACGGCGGCTGCCTGGGCCAGCTGCATGGCCAGCTCTGCTGTCAGCAGGCCGTTGGCCAGCCCCCGGACACCATCAGTTCCAAATAATCTAGACACCGGTCAAGTGTAGAGGATGGCTTTGCTTCAGCTTGAAACGGCTGGCCAGACGCACTTCTGTTGCATTCGCCGTCACGCAGGCACCCGCGCTAAACGGCAGAAGCCCGCCCCGCCAGATGGCGGGACGGGCTTCTGTGCAAGCGGGTTTAGCGCTTGACCAAGCGAATTTAGCGCTTGGAGTACTGCTGAGCCTTGCGGGCCTTCTTGAGACCGGCCTTCTTACGCTCGATGACACGGGCGTCGCGGGACAGGTAACCGGCCTTCTTCAGGGTGGCGCGGTTGTTTTCGACGTCGATCTCGTTCAGCGAACGGGCGATGCCGAGGCGCAGCGCACCGGCCTGGCCGGAGATGCCGCCGCCGTGGATACGGGCGATGACGTCGTAGGCGCCTTCGAGATCAAGGATCTTGAAGGGCTCGTTGACGTCCTGCTGGTGCAGCTTGTTCGGGAAGTAGTTGTCCAGCGCGCGGCCGTTGATGGTCCACTTGCCGGAGCCGGGAACAACGCGGACGCGGGCAACGGCTTCCTTGCGGCGGCCAACAGCTGCGCCGGCAACGGTCAGGGCCGGGCGCTCCTTCTTCGGCGCAGCGGCGTCAGCAGCTGAGCTTTCAGAGGTGTAGCTGGTAAGGGTTTCCTCAGCCTCTACGGCTTCGGTGGTCTCTTCGTTCTGAGCCACGATTCTCCTTGTATAGATAAGTTGTTTGGTGGCCAGGACTACTGGGCGACCTGGGTGATTTCGAAAGTCTTGGGCTGCTGGGCGGCGTGGGGGTGCTCAGCACCGCGGTACACCTTCAGCTTGCCCAGCTGCTGGGCAGCGAGGGAGTTCTTAGGGAGCATGCCCTTGATGGCCTTTTCAACGGCGCGGACCGGGTTGGATTCCAGCAGTTCCGCGTAGTTGACGGAGGTCAGGCCGCCCGGGTAGCCGGAGTGGCGGTATGCGCGCTTCTGCTCCAGCTTGGCGCCGGTGAGGGCAACCTTTTCAGCGTTGATGATGATGACGAAGTCGCCCATGTCCATGTGGGATGCATAGGTGGCCTTGTGCTTGCCGCGCAGCAGGATTGCGGTCTGGCTTGCAAGACGACCAAGGACAACGTCTGTGGCGTCAATGACGTGCCACTGGCGGTTGATATCGCCGGGCTTCGGGGTGTACGTACGCACGGTGTTTGCCTCGTTCTTGTTCTGGCGTTCTTGTTTAGGTGTCACTAGCTCGTGCACCTACTGTCTGCGCGCTACCGGAACAGAGGTGAGGGCTCTATGTAACCAGTCATCCTGAGGTTCCGAATGTGCACGTTGAGTAGTTATCCTGCAACCGGATTCTCAAGCGGGCACGCACCATCGGAATAGGACACGCACAACGACTACCAAGATTAGCGCGTCAAGGGGTTCAGGGTCAAAATGAGGTAGCCGGCGGCTGACTCAGCAGTTGCACGGTCCGACGGGCGGAGGGGGTCGCGGTGTTTGCAGGTGCTATTGAGGCGTCCGGAGGATGGGGCCTTGTCCTGGGAGCAGCACTGCTCGGGTGCAGCCTCTCGCCAGCCACTGAGTTTCTCATCGCTAGGTTCCTTCCTCGCCTGGGCGGTCTTCCAGGACTCAAGACAAGAATTACGACGGCGGCCGTTACCGGAGTCCTTCTTGCTGCCCTTGCGCTGCGGATTGGAATGGACTCGGTGCTGCCGGCTTTCCTCGTATGCGCTGTGCTTGCCGTGCAGCTGGCACGGATAGACCTGGCCCACCACCTTCTGCCAAATCCCCTGGTACTGACCCTGCTCATTGCCGGTCTGGCGCTTCTCAGCATCAGCAGCGCCGTTACTGCCGAGTGGACCCCGCTACTGCGTTCCGCAGCCGGTGCAGTGCTGCTTTTCCTCGCCTACCTGGCACTCGCACTTATATCCCCAGGTGGCATCGGTATGGGTGACGTGAAGCTCGCCGCCCCAGTGGGCCTATATCTGGGCTATCTGGGGTGGAGGGAATTGTTTTATGGTGCCGCGCTAGGGTTCGTTCTCGGTGGCATTGTCTCGCTCGCCTTGGTTACAGCGAAGAGAGCAAGGAAAAAAGCTGAAGTTGCCTTTGGCCCTTCAATGCTTGCTGCGCTTCTGGGCACCATTTTTTTCGCGTCTTGAGCGGCTGCTTAGACGGCAGAACCTTCTGGATGCAACATTAGCCTTTGGCCCGTCCGGTCTTTGCGATGCCTGAAGATCAAGGTTTCCGCACCACAAACGCAGGAAATTCAGAGCTTAGGAAAGCTTGGCTCAGGAAGTGGCAAAGTCCCTATTCCGGGCAGGAACTGCCGTGCATCCTATTTACATAGCTGGTGACGGACCAGCTTCCTTCACTCGCTCAGGAGTTTCAAAATGCTTGCTTTCTTCTCTAACACCGCCGCCCGCATCCGCCGTGACGAAAAAGGTGCCACCGCGGTTGAGTACGGCATCATGGTCGCGCTCATCGCTGTAGTAATTATTGCCGCTGTCACGCTGCTTGGTGGCGGACTGAAAGAAACTTTCGTGAAGGCTCAATGCTCCATTTCGGGTAAGGCATTTGTCCCCGCTGTGGCTGCAGCCCCCGCCACGTCTACAACTTCAGCTGTCACTGCGGTCGACGCCAAATGCGCCCCCTAACTGACTGGTCCGGTTTATAGGACTTATTAACTGATGGACGGGTGGCGGAGGCCTCAACCGCCGCCACCCCAGGTTTTGTGGCCTAATGCATTTTGAGGAAGGTGGCGCCATGTCGCGAACATCCGAACGTGGTGCCGCCGCAGTCGAATTTGCTCTACTGGTGCCGATCCTCATTATGCTCCTTCTAGGCATCATGGAACTTGGCAGGGCATACAACGTCCAGGTGACACTTACGAACGCTGCCCGCGAGGCTGCCCGCAGCATGGCAGTCACGAAAAACGAAGACTCCGCCCGTACAGCGGCAAAGAATGCAGCTTTAAATCTCAGCCCGGCCCTTCAAAACGGCAATATCACCTTCAGTCTTACGGCTGGAACTTCGGGATGCCCCGTCGACGCGCAGACCACGGTGACCATCAGTTACGGTCTTAGCGCGATGACGGGGATCGCGGGACCGTTCGCGATGACTGGTAAAGGAACCATGCTGTGCGGCGGATAGCAGAGACTGCCGACCGCGAACGCGGAGCAGTAGCCGTGCTCGTTGCCTTAGTCATGGTGGGGCTACTCGGATTCGCTGCTATTTCAATCGACGTTGCAAAGCTCTACTCGGAGCGTGCGCAACTGCAGAACGGAGCGGATGCAGCGGCTGTAATGGTCGCCCAAAAGTGCGCTAAGAATGTAGCAGATGCGAACTGCTCGGCGACGTCATCCATGGCCACAGAACTTGCTAACAAGAACGCCCTGGACAGTGTCAGCAACGTGAAGGCCATCGCCCTTGATAAATCTGCCCGTACCGTCCAAGTGACAGCAGGGGCAAAAGAAGCAGGTGCCCCCGCTAACAGCGTTTCCACGTTCTTCGCAGGAATTATCGGTATCCCTAACGCCGAAGTAGCAGCATCGTCGAGCGTGCGTTGGGGTAGTCCTTCGGAAGGCACAACGCCCTTTCCACTGGCAATTTCGGTATGCCAGGTGTCGGGCATGGTGGGCGGATCGACGCAACTGCTCCAAAATCATTCCGCTGACAAAAACGCAGACTGTCCTCTAGGGCCGGCCGGAAAGACGGTTCCGGGCGGGTTCGGGTGGATTGTCCAGAGCCCTGGCCAGTGTGGTGGGTTTGTTAACCTGGCCATAAACCAGAGCGGTAGCGACACGGGAAACGATGGCCCCTCAAACTGCGACGCCATCCTCAACAAGTGGGCAGGCGACATCAGCTCTGGAAAAGCTGTCACCGTCCTGCTCCCCGTTTACGAGGACGTAAGCGGAACAGGTACTGGGGCAACCTACGATCTCTTAGCTTTCGCTTCTTTTAACGTACAGGGTTGGGCGTTCAGCGGCGCCGACAAGCTTCCCATGGTCTACAACAACGCGACGTCATCCAATATAGACCTGCGGTGTACAGGCAACTGCAGAGGCATCATTGGCAGCTTTGTTGAGTATGTTTCCTTGGCTGACGGCTACAAGCTGGGGCCCGTCAGTCCTTACGGGGCGACCGTTGTAGAACTAACCAGCTAATTCAATGCCCGTCCAAATTCGATAATCCCCAGGAGCAGTTCGTGAAGTCTCGATTGTTGGCAGGAGCGGCAGCGGCGGTCCTTGCAATCGTCGGCGCGTTCTTGATTGTTTCCTACGCCCAAGGCGCGGACCAGCGGGCTGTTAAGAATCTCGAACCCGTGGCTGTCCTGGTGGTAAAGACGGCAATTCCCGCAGGCACTCCTGTGGAATCCATGACGGCGTCGCTGGTTACCCGGCAGCTGCCGGCAACCGCAGTGATGGAATCGTCCGTCAAGTCCCTTGAGGGCACAACAGGCAAGGTAGCCGCCGTCGACCTTGTGCCTGGGGAACAGCTTCTTAGCGAGCGACTGGTCGCTCCTGCGGAGATCAAAACTTCTGGATCTGTGGAGGTTCCTGCCGGCCTCCAGGAAGTCTCCTTCCAGCTTGAACCGCAGCGCGTGGTGGGTGGCCGGATCAACGTCGGTGACCACGTCGGCATCTCGCTGAACTTTGAGGATGGCGCCTACAAGCCCGCCCCCGGTGATCCCACCACCCAGCTCACTGTGCGCAAGGCTCTTGTGACAGCCGTCCAGCGGGCACCCGAGGCCGCACCGGAGGCTGCTGCCACACCAACGGCGAGCGCCAACCCCAACGCACCTGACCCGAAGGACACCACGCTGCCGGAAGGCTCACTCATGCTTACCGTCGCCGTTAGCGACATCGAAGCCGGCAAAATCATATTCGCTTCGATCAACGGCAGCCTCTGGCTAACCAAGGAACCCCTCGACGCCCAGGACAACGGGCCCCGCATCGAACGCAAGGAAGTGGTTTACAAGTGAGCCGCTTCGTCCTCATCACACCCAGCACTGATTTTGACGGCCGTTTACGACAGGCCATTGCGGGCGGGCTGCAGGGCGGCGTCCAGACGTTCTTCACGAACGTCCTGCCGGCAGGCCCCTATGACTTGTTCGCGCAGCTCAACCAGGAACAGCCGGAGGTCCTCATTTTGGGACCGGATGTGCCCGTAGACGAGGCGCTCCGCCTGGCCACCGTCCTCGACGTCCAGGTGCCGGACCTTACAGTCCTCCTGGTCAGCGAACCGGATTCGGAGCTCATCCTGCAGGCTATGCGCGCGGGAGTCCGCGACATCCTCAGTCCATCCGCTGACCCCGCCCAGCTGCGGGTGCTGCTGGAGCGCGCTTGCCAGTCCTTCGCCAACCGCCACCGCGCAGACCAGCCTCAGCAGGCCCAAAACGGCAAGGGGCGCGTGATCGGTGTCTTTTCACCGAAGGGCGGCGTCGGCAAGACGACCATCGCCACCAACCTCGCGGTAGGTTTGGGCAAGGTTGCGCCGATGAGCGTGGTACTCGTGGACCTGGATCTGCAGTTCGGCGACGTTGCCTCCGGGCTCTACCTCAACCCCGAGCACACTGTCACGGACGCAGTCTCCCCCGCCGCGAGCCAGGACACGCTGGTGCTCAAGGCGTTCCTTACCGTGCACCCTTCGAGCATCTATGCGCTGTGTGCTCCTGATAACCCGGTCGAAGCCGACCACATCGCCCCCCAACAGGTCACCCGGCTGCTGGAGCAGCTGGCGGAAGAATTCCAGTACGTTGTGGTTGATACTGCCCCTGGACTGCCGGAAATCGGGTTGGCAGCAATGGAAGCCTGCACAGACGTGGTGTGGGTCAGTGCCATGGACATTCCCAGCGTCCGCGGCCTGCGGTCAGGCCTGGACATTCTTCGCCAGCTTGAAATCCTGCCCGAGGGAAGGCACGTGGTCCTGAACATGGCTGACAACAAGTGCGGACTTTCCGTCCAGGATATTGAATCGACCATCGGTGCTCCTGTTGACGTGAGCGTACCCCGGTCCCGGGCCGTGGCGTTTTCCACCAACCGGGGTGTTCCCGTGCTACAGGAAGCCAAAAGGGATCCCGCCGTGAAGGGACTCACGCAACTTGTGGAGCGCTTCAGCTCCTCTGCCAAGAGCCAGCGGCAAAACCACCGCCGGGTGGTGGTCTAGGTGAAGTTGTCCGAACGTCTTCAGGCGGCCCAGTCGAAGTCCCAGCCGGGCGATGCACCGGCCGTAGCCGCAGCCTCGGTTACTGCTTCGTCCCCTGCCCCTACCGGGGCAGCCCCCCGCCAGGAGACTAATAAGGCCACAACGAGTGCAACCGAGCCAGCGGCAACCAATTCTTTGGCCGGCGGCAGGGGAGAAACCCCATCGGTTCCGGGGCGTAGGGAGTCTATGGTGAAGCCCCTGCAGCAGTCAGCTGCGCAGCAGGAGGTCCCGAGGCCCAAGGCACAACAGCCAGTGGATGTTTTTGCAGCTCTCAAGCAAAGAGCAGCCACCGCTCTGTTCGAACGCATGGGAGCCCGTTTCAACGACTCCACCATTACTGAGAAGGATCTGCGCAGCACGGCGCGGGAAGAGCTCAGCCGCATCATCGATGAGGAACAGGTTCCGTTAACGGCGGAAGAACGGTCCCGTCTTGTGGCAGACGTAGCCGACGACGTGCTCGGCTACGGTCCGCTGCAGCGGCTCCTGGATGATCCGGCGGTCACCGAAATCATGGTGAACCGAATGGACCAGATCTACGTGGAACGTAAGGGCAAGCTGACCTTGACAGAATCCAGGTTCAGTTCGGAAGAACACCTGCGCAAAGTCATCGAGCGCATCGTGTCCAAGGTGGGCCGGCGCATTGATGAGTCCTCTCCCCTGGTTGATGCACGCCTGGAGGACGGCTCCCGCGTTAACGCCGTGATTCCGCCACTGGCTGTCGGCGGATCCTCGTTGACCATCCGTAAGTTCAGCAAAGTGCCCCTGACAGTGCAGAACCTCATCGACTTCGGAACGCTCACCCCGGCGATGGCTGAACTGCTCGACGCCTGCGTTAAGGCCAAGCTGAATATCATCGTCTCGGGCGGTACCGGCACCGGAAAAACCACCTTGCTCAACGTTCTCTCATCCTTCCTTCCGGCCAACGAACGCATCGTTACCATCGAGGACGCTGTGGAACTCCAAATGCAGCAGGAGCACGTGGTCCGCCTTGAGAGCCGGCCGCCGAACACGGAAGGCAAAGGCGAAGTGACCATCCGTGAACTGCTCCGCAACTCACTCCGTATGCGCCCTGACCGCATCGTGGTGGGCGAAGTCCGTGGCGGTGAGTCGCTGGACATGCTCCAGGCGATGAACACCGGCCACGACGGGTCCCTGTCAACGGTGCACTCAAACTCGCCCCGCGACGCCGTCGCCCGCCTGGAAACCCTCGTGCTGATGGCTGGCATGGACCTGCCGCTGCGGGCCATCCGCGAACAAATCGCCTCCGCCGTTAACCTGATCATCCAGATATCCCGTTTGAGGGATGGCACACGCCGCATCACGCACGTCACTGAGGTGCAGGGCATGGAAGGCGACATCGTCACTCTCCAGGACGCTTTCGTGTTTGATTACTCGGCGGGAGTGGATCAGCACGGCCGCTTCCTCGGGTCACCCATTCCAACGGGCATTCGTCCGCGCTTCATAGACCGGTTCGAAGACATGGGAATCCACGTTTCAGCGGGTGTGTTCGGCGCCGCTTTGGCTCCCGCCGGAAGGTCCTGACATGGTCCTGACGATTGGCATCCTCCTGGTGATCGCCGGCATTGCCGTTGCGGGCGTTGCTGTGATGATCCCCCGCACTCCCACCGTGCCGCTTGACCGCCGCCGGCCCTTTCAAACTGACTCGACATCCCAGCTGACGCGCTTTGCCGGGTCAGCGGTCCAGGGGATCGATCGGATCCTTACCACCCGGAACGTGCGCTACTTTAACCGGGAGACGCTGGAGAACGCAGGGCTCCGGCTCAGCCAGGCGGACTTCCTGCTGCTGGTCCTTATTGGAGCCTTTGTAGGTGCCCTGGTGGGCTTAGTCGTCGCGGGGCCATTGCTGGCCATCCTCCTGGTAATCGCGGCACCCTTCGCAGCCCACCTGGTACTGGGCTTCCTCGCGGGCAAAAGACGAACAGCATTCGGTGAGCAGCTGGGTGACACCCTCCAGCTCCTCTCCGGCAGCCTCCGCGCCGGCCACAGCATCATGCGGGCCATTGACGCTGCAGCAAATGAATCACAGGCGCCAACATCCGAGGAAATGCGCAGGATCGTTTCGGAGACCAGCCTGGGCCGGGACCTCCTCACTTCGCTGAACGACACTGCCGAGCGCATGAAGAGCGAGGACTTCGTCTGGATCAGTCAGGCCATCCAGATCAACCGGGAAGTGGGTGGAAATTTGGCCGAGGTACTGGACCAGGTCAATGAGACGATCCGCGAGCGCAACGAGATCAAGGGTCACATCAAATCCCTGGCCGCTGAAGGCAAGTTCTCGGCGTACATCCTCATGGCGCTTCCCATCGGCATCGTGGCAATGCTCATGCTGGTAAGTCCGGGCTACATGGACAAGATGGTTTCCACAGTTCTCGGGTGGGTAATGATCGTTGCCTCGATCATTATGATGACCATCGGCGGACTGTGGATGCGCAAGATCATTGACCTGAAGTTCTGAGCACAACATGAGCCCCCTGATAGCCCTCGCGCTCCTCTTCATTTGCCCGCCGCTCGCATATCTGACCTGGTCCCTGCTGTCCATCGACAAAAAGGGCCAGGCGATTGCCCGCGACATACTGTCCCGTGGCGCCCACCACACCGAGGTGGAGAAACGAACCAGCACGGGCCTGCTCGAAAAAATCGGCCGCCGCCTCACCCCTGCCGGCTACGTGCACAAGCTGGACCATCTTCTTTCCCTGGCTGGCCGCCCGGCGAACCTTCCCCTGGGCCGGGTGCTGGCGGCCAAGCCTGCGCTCGGCTTGCTCGGCGGCTTGATTGGGCTGTGGCTGAGTTCAGTGGGAACGACGCCGATCATCAAGCTCGTTGGGCTGTTCGTCCTGGTCCTGGGGTACTTCATCCCTGACCTCCTGCTCTACAGCAAAGGGCAGGAACGCCAGAAAGTGATGCAGCTGGAGCTGGCCAACACCCTGGACCAGATGTTGATCTCCGTGGAGGCAGGACTCGGCTTTGAAGGCGCGATGGCACGTGCGGGTGAAAACGGCAAGGGCCCCCTGGCTGAGGAGCTGGTGCGCACCCTGCAGGACATGCAGGTTGGCCGCAGCCGCCGGGAGTCCTACATGGCGCTGGCTGAGCGGACCAACGTTCCCGAGCTGCGCAGCTTTGTGCAGGCCGTGGTTCAGGCAGACACCTACGGGATTGCCATCAGCCGGGTGCTCCGCGTCCAGGCGAAGGTCATGCGTGTGAAGCGCCGCCAACGCGCGGAGGAAAAGGCGATGAAGCTACCTGTGATGATCCTGTTTCCGCTGTTGTTCTTCATTTTTCCCGTGCTTTTCATTGCAATCCTCGGGCCGGCAGTCATCAACACTATCGAGACGTTCAGCGGGCAATAGACGCCACAGGCTTGCTGTTAAAATGCCTCAAGTTTTGCACAGGATCACCGTAATTAGGACAACCGACTAATCCCAGGAAGTAGCCTTGAAGTATGCGAAATCCAGATTCCGGCTCCAGCGACAGGAGCGCAGCGGCGCCTCCAGCGGAGTCCGGAATCTCACTGGCAACCGGGTCGGACATCTCGCAGGAAGCCGCCGGGCTTTTGCCGCTCATTGACGCGGCAGTGCTGGAGGAGTTGGAAGACGAGCTTGCCGGCTCTGGACTTGCCCAGCGCTTCGCCCGCGACTACGCAACAATGTGGGACCAGCGCCGCTCACGGCTGGCCGCCGCGGTGGACAGCCAAGATACCGATTCAGCGCTGGATGCCGCCATCAGCCTGAAGATCAGCTCGGCCATGGTGGGCGGGATGCGCCTGGCTAAACTGGCAGAGTTGCTGGAAGCACTGATCCGCCGCGGTGACTTTGGCCAGGGCCGGGTCCTCATGGAGCGGCTGACTCGCGACGGCGGCCAGACCGTTTCAGAACTGCGGGCCACTATCATTCTCAAAAACGGGTAGTTCCCGGCGCTATCCGGCGTCCGGCCGGGTGGGCGCCAAGCGGTATCCAACACCTCTCACCGTCTGCAGCCACCGCGGCGCAACAGGGTCTTCTTTCAGCTTCCGCCGCAGGTTGCCCACGTGAACCTCGACGGCGCGTTCGTCGGCCTCGCTGATGTAAGCGTCCTCGCCGTAGAGGTCCCCGCGTACTGCCTTGACGAGATCAGCCCGGGTGCACACCGCCCCGCCGCCGCGCAGGAGCACGTGGAGTAAATCGAATTCGCTCCGGGTCAGGCCCAGGGGCTCCCCCTTGATTTCCACTGTGCGTGTCCGGTGGTTCAGTGTGAGTCCGTTGTGGTGGAGTACGGCTGAGTCCTGGGCGCGGGCGGCCGGAGCTGCCGCCACAGGCGCCGCTCCCCACACAGTGGCCGCAGAGTTCTGCCCGTTGACCTCGTGGCGCGGCCTGCGCATCATGGCTGCAACGCGTGCCCTGAGCTCGCGCGGCCGAAAGGGCTTGGCGATGTAGTCGTCAGCACCGGCGTTAAGGGCGGACAGCAGATCAGGCTCCTCGGTCCTGCCGGTCAGCATCACCACGTAGGCGTTGCTGAAGTTACGGATCCGCCGCAGCACCTCAAACCCGTCGATATCCGGCAGCCCAATATCCAGCGTCACCACGTTGGCCTGCTTGTCCCGGACCACTTCCACGCCGGCCCTGCCGTCAACTGCTGTATGCACCTCAAAGCCTGCCTGGCTCAACACTCCCTCGAGGAGGTTCCGCACGTCGGCGTCGTCTTCAATTACTACAGCCACACCAAGATCGTCCATTGATATCCCTGCGCCAGGCAGTTACGACCCCCCATCAGCCCAGCGCTGATGCCATAACCGCTCCAACCCTTTATACGCTACAGACAAGGGCTGCTGATGACATCTCTTTCAACTATGCATTTGAAAAGTCAATTATTATGACAAGGACAGTGAATCGAGCATAGAAAGGATGCGTGCCAGGTTGCTTTATAGATACACAGGCGCGCATCTGCGGGGAAACCATTGCTCGCTCCTCGGCCCTGGCAGGTCCCATGGCTGAGCGCCTTTTCCCGCGGGGGCCCGCCCGCTTCTTCCAGACGCTCGGTCCGCGTTCCCAGGTTGCCCTGTGCCAGCTGCCCCTGACCTTGATCGTGGCGGCCCTTTTCGTTGCCACTCCCTTTGCCTGGCCGGCGTTGCTGCACAATCCGCTGTATATGGGCGGGATCGTCCTGACCGTCCTGCTCTTGCTCGGCTGTCTCCTCGTACCGTGGGAGCGCCTGGCACACCGCCCCTACCTGCTGATCCCCATCCTGGACTTCGTTGCGATCGGGCTGCTCCGCAACGGTGCTGCTCCCCTTCTCCCGGGCCTCGCCGTGCTGGCGGTGTTCCCGGTCATTTGGCTCTCTGCCTCCGGCATGCTCACCCGCAGCAGCCTGGTCCTGAGCTTCTTCGGCCCCATGCTCATCATGGTGCCCTCGCTCGCCGGCCGGTTCCCCAACCTGACGGCCTCGGATATCACCACCACCTTCCTCTTTCCCCTGATGATGCTCTCGGTGTCCCTGGCCATCAGGTTCGCCAGCGTCCACGTCCGGCTGCAGCAGCGCGAGCTGGCGGAGAAGGACATTGAGCTGCGCAAGCTGCTCCGCGAGAGCAGGGAACGTGAAAAGCTGCTCATGACGGTCCTTGATGCCACCGACGTCGGTATTGCCGCCGTCGACCGTTCCGGCCGCCTGCTGGTGTCCAACAACCGGCAGCGCAACTTCCGGGAGGCCACCCGCGCCGACGACGCCGTCCCCAGCCACGGGCACCAGCTGATCTTTGGGCAGGACAGGCGGACCCTGCTGCCACCCGAAAAGCGCCCCATCAGCCGCGCCATTGCCGGTGAGTCCTTTGCCGACTACCTCGTGTGGGCGGGCGAGGGTGCCGAGCAGCGGGCCATTTCGACGGCGGCGCGGCCGCTGGTGAGTGAGGACGGGCAGCTGACCGGCGCTGTTGTCGCTTACAGTGACGTCACCGGCTGGGTTGAGGCGCTGGCGGCGAACCAGGAACTCGTCTCCAACGTCACGCACGAGTTCAAGACGCCCCTCAATTCCATCATCGGCAACGTGGACCTGGTGCTCGACGACGTCGCCGCCTTGCCGCCGCAGCTAGCCCAGCGATTGCTGGTGGTGCAGCGGAACGCCGAACGGCTGCTGGCGCTGGTGGCGGACCTGTCAGCTTCTGCCTCCGCGGCACTCAATGTCCATCCCAAACGGACGGACCTGGCCAGCCTCGTGGAAAGCAGCATCGACTCCGCGCAGGCACAGGCGGAG
The DNA here is from genome assembly GCF_059089645.1 of Arthrobacter sp. K41. NCBI lineage: Bacteria > Bacillati > Actinomycetota > Actinomycetes > Micrococcales > Micrococcaceae > Arthrobacter > Arthrobacter sp. K41. The sequence continues at coordinate 255,088 of NZ_JBNHEW010000005.1, forward strand.
TACGCGAACATCTCGCTCACTGCCGACGTTCCCTCACCCCTGTGGGCGTACGCGGACCCGCTCCGGATCGGCCAGGCTTTGGACAACCTCGTGTCCAACGCCATCAAGTACTCCCCCGACGGCGGGAGCGTCAGCATCAGCGCCCACAGCACCAGGGAGTGGGTGCAGCTCAGCGTCAGCGACACCGGGATGGGAATCAGCAGCGAGGACACCGCCAGGGTTTTCAACCGCTTCTACCGGACGGAGGCCGCCAGGGGCGCGGCCATCGCCGGCGCGGGACTGGGCCTGTCCATCACCAAGACCATCGTGGAAGGCCACGGCGGCAAGATCACGTGCGCCAGCGGACAGGGGCAAGGCAGCACGTTCACCCTGACCCTCCCGGCCGAGGGCCCCCCGCCGTCGTTCTAGCCTTCGGAGCGCACAACTAGCTACTCGCGCCGCGCGCGGGTGAGCTCCGCACGGGCCAGCAACTCGCCGTCGGACGGGTACGCCACTTCCTCCAGCACCAGCGGGTGCGGTGCCGCCAGCACGGACCTGGCATCACGCTTCCTGGCCAACAGCCGCCCGTAAAGCCAGCCCGGCTCCTCCGCGCCCTCCCCCACGTACAGCGCAGAACCGATCAGGGCACGCACCATGTTGTGGCAGAAAGCGTCAGCCTGGATGGTGGCCACGATGACGCCGTCTTCAGCCCGGGCGAACTCAAAACGCTGCAGCTCACGGAGGGTGGTGGCTCCCTCGCGGGGCTTGCAGAAGGACAGGAAGTCCTGCAGCCCCAGCAGCTTGGCAGCGCCCTCATTCAGCAAGGAAACATCCAGCGGGTTCTTGTACCACAGCGTCGAGTACCGGCCCAGCGGGTCCCACAGTGCGGGGCCGTCGGCAATGCGGTAGCTGTAGCGCCGCCACAGGGCCGAGAACCTGGCGTCGAAACCTGGCGGCGCCACCGCGATCCGGTGCACCTCCACCGCCCCGGTGAGGTCACCGAGCACCCGGCTCAGCGCGCCGCGTATCCTGCGGAGCATGGCGACGGCGGGATCCAGTTCGTGACCGCGCGGCAGTTCCAGCCACTCGGCGTCCGTGAGGTCCAGGTGCACCACTTGGCCGCGGGCGTGCACCCCCGCGTCGGTGCGTCCGGCAACGGTGACGCGGACGGGCCGCCGGACCAGCAGATGCAACGCCTCCTCGAGGACGCCCTGGACGGTCCGCAGCCCTGGCTGCAAGGCCCACCCGCTGAAGGGGCCGCCGTCGTAGGACAGATCAAGCCGGATACGCAAAAACCCGCCGCCCCCCATAACGGGGGCCGCGGGTTTTTGGTGGTTCATAGACTCAAGTCTATGCCAAGGAAATCAGCGAATTACTTCGCGTCCTTCTCCTCGGCAGCCGGAGCTTCAGCAGCTTCCTCAGCGGCCGGAGCCTCTTCGGCTGCAGCGGCGGTCTCGGGAGCCAGTGCTTCCTCAGCGGCCGGTGCTTCTGCTGCTTCAGTCTCGACAACCTCAGCTTCGGGAGCTTCCTCAGCAGCCGGAGCAGCCTTGTCTGCATCGCGCTTGGCAGCCGCGGTAGCTTCAGCTACTACGGCCTGCTTGGCTGAAACGGGCTCAAGGACGAGCTCGATGACAGCCATGGGAGCGTTGTCGCCCTTGCGGTTGCCGATCTTGGTGATGCGGGTGTAGCCGCCATCGCGGTTCTCCACAGCCTGGGCGATGTCGGTGAACAGCTCGTGGACGACGCCCTTGTTGCTGATCAGGCCGAGCACGCGGCGGCGGGAAGCGAGGTCGCCACGCTTGGCGAAAGTCACCAGGCGCTCTGCGTACGGCTTCAGGCGCTTGGCCTTGGTCACCGTGGTGGTGATCCGCTTGTGCTCGAACAGTGCTGCTGCCAGGTTCGCGAGCATGAGGCGCTCGTGAGCCGGGCCGCCTCCGAGGCGCGGACCCTTAGTGGGGGTAGGCATAATTGTTTCTCCTCAAATGGAAGCCGTGGGCTGTGCACACCATGGTGCCCGGCCCGCGGCCAAGGTCTGGTTTAGAGTTCGTCGTCGCCGAAGGCGGCGTCGTCCTCTTCGATTGCTGCGGCGCGTGCTGCGAGGTCAAAACCGGGAGGCGAGTCCTTGAGGGACAGGCCCAGTTCAACCAGCTTTGCCTTGACCTCGTCAATGGACTTTGCACCGAAGTTGCGGATGTCCATCAGGTCAGCCTCGGAGCGGGCAACGAGTTCACCCACGGTGTGGATGCCCTCACGCTTGAGGCAGTTGTAGGAACGGACGGTGAGGTCCAGATCCTCGATCGGCAGGGCCATGTCGGCTGCCAGGGCAGCGTCGGTGGGTGACGGGCCGATCTCGATACCTTCAGCTGCGGTGTTCAGCTCACGTGCCAGACCGAAGAGCTCCACCAGGGTGGTGCCTGCGGAAGCGACGGCATCGCGCGGGGCGATGGCCTGCTTGGTCTCGACGTCGACAATCAGCTTGTCGAAGTCGGTGCGCTGCTCAACACGGGTTGCTTCCACGCGGAAAGTAACCTTCAGCACCGGCGAGTAGATGGAGTCGACCGGGATACGGCCGATCTCTGCGTCGCCGGACTTGTTCTGAGCTGCCGAAACGTAGCCGCGGCCGCGCTCGATGGTCAGTTCGAGTTCGAACTTGCCCTTCGAGTTCAGCGTGGCGATGTGCAGATCCGGGTTGTGGAATTCGACGCCGGCCGGCGGAGCGATGTCCGCGGCGGTGACGACTCCGGGGCCCTGCTTGCGCAGGTAAGCGACAACCGGCTCATCGTGCTCGGAGGAGACCGACAGGCTCTTGATGTTCAGGATGATCTCAGTGACATCTTCCTTGACACCCGGAACCGTGGTGAACTCGTGCAGCACGCCATCGATCCGGATGCTGGTTACAGCGGCACCGGGGATGGAGGAGAGCAGGGTACGGCGGAGGGAGTTTCCGAGGGTGTAGCCGAAGCCCGGTTCCAGCGGTTCAATGATGAAGCGCGAACGGTTTTCGGAGACTACCTCTTCGGAGAGGGTGGGGCGCTGTGCAATGAGCACTTAGGTTTCCTTTCGGCGAGCATCCGCTATATGACGCAACACAGGTGGTGGAAATGTGGTCTGAAGACTTAACGCGCTGGGCTTGCCCGGACCGTCAACGGTCCGGGCAAGCTCAGGCGGCGTCGAAAGCCTTAGACGCGGCGGCGCTTCGGCGGGCGGCAGCCGTTGTGCGCAGCGGGGGTGACGTCCTGGATGGAGCCAACCTCGAGGCCTGCGGCCTGCAGCGAACGGATCGCGGTTTCGCGTCCGGAACCCGGTCCCTTGACGAAAACGTCAACCTTGCGCATGCCGTGCTCCTGGGCACGCTTGGCAGCAGCTTCGGCAGCCATCTGCGCTGCGAACGGGGTGGACTTACGCGAGCCCTTGAAGCCAACCTCACCTGAGGAAGCCCAGGAGATAACAGCGCCGCTCGGATCCGTGATGGAAACGATGGTGTTGTTGAACGTGCTCTTGATGTGCGCCTGGCCCAGCGCGATATTCTTCTTGTCCTTCTTACGCGGCTTGCGAACCGCGCCACGAGTCTTCGGGGGCATTATTTCTCCTACAGAAAGTTATTGGGGAAAGTACCGTTAATCCCGGCCGGGATTAACGGGCCTTCTTCTTGCCGGCGACGGTGCGCTTCGGGCCCTTGCGGGTACGGGCGTTGGTCTTCGTACGCTGTCCGCGTACGGGCAGGCCCTTGCGGTGGCGCAGGCCTTCGTAGCTGCCGATTTCAACCTTGCGGCGGATATCTGCTGCTACTTCGCGGCGAAGGTCACCCTCAACCTTGTAGTTGCCTTCAATGTAGTCACGCAGCTCAACCAGCTGTGCATCAGTCAGGTCCTTGACGCGAACGTCAGCGCTGATGCCAGTGGCAGCCAGGGTTTCGTGTGCACGGGTCTTGCCCACGCCGTAGATGTAAGTAAGCGCAATTTCCAACCGCTTTTCGCGGGGAATGTCTACGCCAGCGAGACGAGCCATAGTGGCAGTACTCCTTGAATAAACCGGAGGTCGTAGGCAGTACACCCGCACGTTCTGTGCGGCCCCAGCCTCCGACCGGGGGTTAGCTGTCCGGACTCTTTCGAGCTCAATGTTCCAGATCAGCTTGTGCTGCCTTTATTTACTTGCGTGGGTTAGCAACCCAGGATTTCCTTCAGGGAAGGAAATTAGCCCTGGCGCTGCTTGTGGCGCGGGTTCTCGCAGATCACCATGACCCGGCCATTACGGCGGATCACTTTGCACTTTTCGCAGATCTGCTTGACGCTCGGCTTGACCTTCATGGCATTCCTTTGCGTGTAACAGTTGGTCAACTGGAGCGGCGATCAGTTCACACCGAAGCCGCCCAGCAATTTACTTGTAGCGGTAGACGATACGACCACGAGTGAGGTCGTACGGGCTCAGCTCCACCACTACGCGGTCCTCCGGGAGGATCCTGATGTAGTGCTGACGCATCTTTCCAGAGATGTGTGCCAGTACGATGTGCTTGTTGGTGAGCTCAACGCGAAACATCGCGTTAGGCAGCGCCTCGGTCACAACGCCTTCGATCTCAATGACCCCGTCCTTCTTGGCCATACCCTCCGCTAACTGTTGTTGCCGCCGTCCTGCCGGATTGCACCGGGCATGACCACGAACGTTTTTGTTGGATCGATTGCCGGTTCCAGGCCCCAAAAGGGCGTGGCAGTCCAGACAACCAACAAGCAACACTACTCTGTCCCGCGGCAAAAGTTAAATCGGCAATAGTAACCTACCCGGCGCCGAACACACCATAATCGCCGCCGGGAGTACTCACGGCGCTGGCACTGGCCACGCCGTCAAGGATGGCCAGGCGTACGACGTCGGCTGCCGCACTCTGCAGTGTGATGAGGCTGAGCTGCCGGGCAGCTTCGTCTGTCCGGTCCAGGTGCACCGCCCCGGTTGCGAGGCAAAAGACAACATCGCCATCGGCCAGGGTGTGGGACGGGTTCAGGGCCCGGGCGATCCCGGCATGGGCAGCCGAGGCGGTCCGCTTGCACTCGGCCACGTCAAGAACTGCGTTGGTGGCGACGACGACGAGGGTGGTGTTCAGGGGCGTGCCTGGCTGTACTACCGACTCCCGGAGAACGGAATGCTCAACCACCGGCAGCCCCAGGGCGTTGACGACGGCAAGGGCCCCGACCACTGCCCCGTTCTCCAGGGTGATCGACGACGCGGTGCCAATCCCGCCCTTGTAGGTACGGGCGAGGAGTGCGCCGGTGCCGGCTCCGATGTTGCCGCGTCCGACGTCGTGCCTATCCTTCTCTGCAGCCGCGGCGGCAGTTGCGGCGTAGCCCATGTCCGGCGTCGGGCGCGCTGAGAAGTCACCGCCGCGGCCGAGGTCGAAGATCGCGGCCGCGGGGACGATCGGCACCACTCCCCCGGGAACTGCGAAGCCCCGATTGTTCTCCTCGCACCAGCGCTGGGCGCCCAAGGCGGATGCGAGGCCGTAGGCGCTGCCGCCGGTGAGCACCACGGCGTCCACTTCACTGACCAGGGTGGTGGGGTCAAGGGCATCGGTTTCGTGGGTGGCCGGCCCGCCGCCCTGGACGTCCACCGAACCGACGGTGCCGGGCGGCGGCAGGACTACTGTCACGCCGGTCAGCCAGCCGTCGTCGGTCTTCTGTGCGTGGCCGACCCGGACCCCGGGCACATCGGTGATTGCTCCCATGGCCCCCATTGTTCCCCCTCCCCCAACTGGCTCGCAGTTGTTGTCGTTTTGGGCGCCCAGAACGACAACAACTGCGACCTACTTTGCTACGGGATGGGGACGGGGGTGACGCCAAGGGGCACCAGGTGCTCCGCGCCGCCGTCGGGCGCTGACAGCACCCAGATGCCCTTGTCGTGGACTGCAACGGAGTGCTCCCACTGGCAGGAGCGCTGGCCGTCCGTGGTGACCACGGTCCAGTCGTCCTCCAGCACCGCGGTGTCGATGCTGCCCCGCACGAGCATTGGCTCGATCGCGAGGCAGAGGCCCGGGCGGATTCTCGGGCCTCTGTGGCTGGTGCGGTAGTTCAGTACGTCCGGGGCCATGTGCATCTCCGAGCCGATGCCGTGCCCCACGTAGTCCTCAAGGATGCCCAGCGGTTTGCCCGGCACGGACGAAACGTAGTCGTCGATGGCAGCACCGATGTCACCCACGTGCTTGCCCTTGGCCAGTGCCGCGATACCCCGCCACATGGCCGCCCGGGTTACGTCCGAGAGGCGCTGGTCCTCGGGGTCCGCGGTGCCCACGACGACCGTCCGGGCGGAGTCGGAGTGCCAGTCGTTGACGATCGCGCCGCCGTCGATCGAGATGATGTCGCCCTCACGGAGGACACGGCTGCCGGGGATCCCGTGCACCACCTCCTCGTTCACCGAGGTGCAGATGGTGGCCGGGAAGCCGTGGTAGCCAAGGAAGTTGGACTTGGCGCCGGCGTCGTTCAGGACGGCCGCGAAAACGTCGTCCAGGTGCTTGGTGGTGACGCCGGGAACGGCTGCTGCCACGGCGGCGTCCAAGGCACGGCTGAGGACCAGGCCTGCTTCGTGCATGGTGCGCATCTGGGCGTTGGTCTTGTATTCGATGCGGGGCTGGCCAAAGGCCATGGGTGTTTCCTTTCAAATGGCTGAGGCTCCTCCCGATTACCGGGAGGAGCCTCGGAAAAGCTGTGCCTGGATCAGGCTGCCTGGGCGGCCTTGATGGCCTGCATCACGCGGTCGGTGACCTCGTCGATGGGGCCGATGCCGTCCACCTGGGTGAGGATGCCGCGTTCGGCGTACTTGGCCACTACGGCTTCGGTCTGCTCGTGGTACAGGTCAAGGCGGTGGCGGATGACGGCTTCGTTGTCGTCGCTCCGGCCGGTTTCCTTGGCACGGCCCAGGAGGCGGTGCACCAGTTCCTCGTCGTCGGCAGTCAGCTGCAGGACGACGTCGAGCTTCTCTTCGCCTTTGGCAAGGATCTCGTCGAGGTAGTCCACCTGCGCGGTGGTGCGCGGGTAGCCGTCCAGCAGAAAGCCGCCCTCGACGTCGGACTCGTTGAGCCGGTCGCGCACCATCTTGTTGGTCACGCTGTCCGGAACGAAGTCGCCGGCGTCCATGAACTTCTTGGCCTCAATGCCAAGCGGCGTTTCGCCCTTTACGTTTGCACGGAAGATATCGCCGGTGGAGATCGCCACAACGCCGAGGCGCTCCGAAATCCGTTCCGCCTGCGTTCCTTTTCCGGAACCGGGAGGTCCAATAATCAGCATTCTCGTCATCGCAAAAGCCCTTCGTAGTGACGTTGTTGTAGCTGCGCATCAATCTGCTTGACGGTCTCCAAACCAACGCCCACCATGATCAGGATCGAGGTGCCACCGAACGGGAAGTTCTGGTTTGCGTTGATCAGTACCAGTGCCACCAGCGGGATCAATGCCACGAAGCCCAGGTACAGGGCGCCGGGCAGGGTGATCCGGGACAGCACGTACTGCAGGTAGTCAGCGGTGGGTTTGCCCGCGCGGATACCTGGAATGAAGCCGCCGTACTTCTTCATGTTGTCCGAGACCTCTTCAGGGTTGAAGGTGATCGCAACGTAGAAGTAGGTAAAGAAAACGATCATGGCGAAGTAAAGCACCATGTAGATCGGCTGGTCGCCGCGGACCAGGTTGTTGTTGATCCATTCCACCCACGGCTGGATCTGCTCGCCGGCTTTGGGCTGGTTGAACTGCGAGATCAGGCCGGGCAGGTAAAGCATGGACGAAGCGAAGATCACCGGGATCACGCCCGCCATGTTGACCTTGATGGGGATGTACGTGCTGGTGCCGCCCACAGTGCGGCGGCCGATCATCCGCTTGGCGTACTGTACGGGGACCCGGCGCTGGGACTGCTCAACGAACACGACCAGGGCCACTGTCAGCAGGCCTATGGCGAGGACCATAAAGAACGTTCCGGGTCCCTGCGAGCTCCAGATGGCGCCGAGGGAGGTGGGGAACGTGGCCGCGATGGACGTGAAGATGAGCAGGGACATGCCGTTGCCCACGCCCTTCTCGGTGACGAGCTCGCCCATCCACATGATCAGGCCGGTGCCGGCCGTCAGGGTGATGATGATCAGGATGGTGGTGATGACGCTGCTGTCCGGGATGATCGGCAGGTTGCAGCCGGGCAGGAGTTGCCCGGACCGCGCCAGGGAAACCAGCGTGGTGGCGTTCAGCAGGCCCAGGGCGATGGTGAGGTAGCGCGTGTACTGGGTCAGCTTGGACTGCCCGGACGCTCCCTCTTCGTACAGCTGCTGGAACCGGGGAATGACCACCCGGAGCAGCTGGACGATGATGCTTGCCGTGATGTAGGGCATGATGCCCAGGGCGAAGATGGACACCTGGAGCAACGCGCCGCCGCTGAACAGGTTAACGAGCTGGTACAGGCCACCGGCGGTCTGACCGTTCTGCAAGCATTGCTGGACATTCTGGTAGTCCACACCTGGCGAGGGAATGAAGGCACCCAAGCGGAAGATGGTGATGATTGCCAGCGTGAACAACAACTTGCGTCGCAGATCAGGCGTGCGAAAGGCCCGGCCAAATGCGCTAAGCAAGCGTCCTCCTGGTGGTAAATAAGAGTGGTGTGATGGGGATCTATAAATCCCAACAACCGAGTCTAACGGTTGGATGTGCCGTGCGAACAATCCGTGGACGTGCGCAAGCGGCAGGTGGCGCGAAAAATACGCCCGGCGGATGTGAAAAACTCCCGGTCTCCAGGGCCTTAGCCCCGGAGACCGGGAGTTCAACAACGGGCTTGGCGCCCACCGGCTCTAGAGCGCGGTGGTGCTTCCGCCTGCTGCAGCAATCTTTTCAGCGGCGCTGGCCGAGAATGCGTGGGCGGTGACGTCAACCTTGACGGTGATGTCGCCGGTGCCCAGCACCTTGACGGGCTGGTTCTTGCGAACTGCACCCTTTTCGACCAGGTTCTCCACGGTGACTGCGCCACCTTCCGGGAACAGCTCGTTGAGCTTGTCCAGGTTTACAACCTGGAACTCAACCCGGAACGGGTTCTTGAAGCCGCGCAGCTTCGGCAGGCGCATGTGCAGCGGCAGCTGGCCGCCGGCAAAGCCAGCCTTGACCTGGTAGCGGGCTGCAGTACCCTTCGTACCACGACCGGCGGTCTTACCCTTGGATCCCTCACCACGACCAACGCGGGTCTTGGCGGTCTTGGCACCCGGGGCGGGACGCAGGTGGTGAACCTTCAGGGCGTTCTGCTTCTCAGCAGCCGCGCTCTGTGCCTTTTCGGCATTGTTCTCTGCCATTTACTTCGCCTCCTCTACCTTTACCAGGTGCGGAACCGTGTTGAGCATTCCGACGGTCACGGCGTCGGCGGTGCGGACAACGGTGTGTCCGATCCGCTTCAGGCCGAGGGACCGCAGGGTGTCGCGCTGGTTCTGCTTGCCGCCAATGGCGGACTTGATCTGAGTGATCTCCAACTGGGTGTCGGAGGGAATCAGGTTCTTAGCCATGACTTAGACACCCGCCTTCTGGTTCAGGAGGGCCTTCACCAGTGCCGGCGGAGCGATCTCGTCGAGGGGCAGGCCGCGGCGTGCTGCCACTGCTGCCGGCTCTTCGAGGCGCTTCAGGGCATCAACGGTCGCGTGAACGATGTTGATGGCGTTGGAGGAACCGAGCGACTTGGAGAGGATGTCGTGGATGCCCACGCACTCCAGTACTGCACGGACCGGGCCACCGGCGATAACACCGGTACCGGCGGAAGCCGGACGCAGCATAACGACGCCTGCAGCAGCCTCACCCTGAACGCGGTGCGGGATGCTGCTGCCAACGCGGGGAACGCGGAAGAAGGACTTCTTGGCCTCTTCTACGCCCTTCGCGATTGCGGCAGGAACTTCCTTAGCCTTGCCGTAGCCAACGCCGACCATACCGTTGCCGTCACCGACGACGACCAGGGCGGTGAAGCTGAAGCGACGACCACCCTTGACCACCTTGGAGACGCGGTTGATGGTGACGACGCGCTCTACGAACTGGCTCTTCTCGGCTTCACGGCCGCCGTCGCGGCCGCCACGGCCACCACGGTCGCCGCGGCCCTGGCCACGGTCGCCACGCTCGCCGCGACGAGCGCCGCCACGGCGGTCGTCGGCAGCTGCGGGGGCAGTGGTCTCAGCGGCAGCTACGGCTTCAGTAGCCTTCTGATCTGCAGACACAGTGTCCTTTTCCTTGTTTGCTTCCGTCACAGTGACAGCCCACCTTCACGTGCACCGTCAGCGACGGCGGCAATCCGGCCGTGGTACTTGTTACCACCGCGGTCGAAGACAACAGCTTCGATACCGGCAGCCTTGGCACGCTCAGCGACGAGTTCGCCAACGCGCTTGGCCTTGGCAGTCTTGTCGCCGTCGAATACACGAAGGTCGGCTTCCAGAGTGGAGGCGCTCGCTACGGTCAGGCCCTTGGTGTCATCGACAACCTGGACGAATACGTGGCGTGCGGAACGGTTGACGACCAGACGAGGACGTACAGCCGTACCGGAGATGCGCTTACGGATACGAAGCTGGCGGCGGCTGCGCGAAGCAGACTTGCTCTTGTTCGTACGCTTCTTGTTAATTGAGATGGCCATGGTTACTTACCAGCCTTTCCGACCTTGCGGCGGATGACTTCGCCGGCGTAACGGATGCCCTTGCCCTTGTAGGGGTCCGGCTTCCGCAGCTTGCGAATGTTGGCAGCAACCTCGCCGACCTGCTGCTTGTTGATACCTGAAACAGAGAGCTTGGTCGGGGTCTCAACTGCAAAGGTGATGCCCTCCGGTGCGGAGACATTAACCGGGTGGCTGTAACCGAGAGCGAACTCAAGGTCAGATCCCTTGGCCTGAACGCGGTAACCGGTACCGACGATTTCAAGCTTCTTCTCGTAGCCCTTGGTAACGCCCTCGATCATGTTGGAGATCAGGGTGCGGGTCAGGCCGTGGAGTGAACGGGAGGCGCGCTCGTCGTTCGGGCGGGCGACAGTCAGGGTGTCTGCTTCCAGGGAAACCTCGATCGGGCTGGCCACAGTGTGGTTCAGCTCGCCTTTGGAACCCTTGACGCTGACGACAGAGCCGTCAACCTTGACCTCAACGCCGGCAGGAACGGTGATGGGGAGACGTCCAATACGTGACATTATTCTCTTCCTTTCCCGTTACCAGACGTAAGCGAGGACTTCGCCGCCCACGCCCTTCTTGCCGGCCTGCTTGTCAGTCAGGAGGCCGGAAGAGGTGGACAGGATTGCGACACCCAGGCCACCCAGCACGTGCGGCAGGTTGGTGGACTTTGCGTAAACACGCAGGCCCGGCTTGGAGATACGGCGAACACCAGCGATTGAACGCTCGCGGTTCGGTCCGAACTTGAGCTCGAGGGTCAGCTTCTTGCCAACCTCTGCGTCTTCTTCCTTCCAGCCGGCGATGAAGCCTTCGGCCTTGAGGATGTCAGCAACGCGTGCCTTGAGCTTGCTGTACGGCATGGACACGGAATCGTGGTATGCCGAGTTTGCATTGCGCAGACGCGTAAGCATGTCTGCGACAGGATCTGTCATTGTCATGGTGGGCTCTTGCCCTTCCTCATAACGGTTTCCGCGGTGCTGCTTTTTACAGCCGGACCGCCGGACCTTTTACGTAGTTAGATTAGTCTTCGGCCTTGAACGGGAAACCAAGCGCCTTGAGCAGCGCGCGGCCTTCGTCATCGGTCTTGGCAGTGGTGACAACCGTGATGTCCATACCGCGGACGCGGTCGATCTTGTCCTGGTCGATCTCGTGGAACATAACCTGCTCGGTCAGACCGAAGGTGTAGTTGCCGTTACCGTCGAACTGCTTGCCGGAGAGACCACGGAAGTCCCTGATGCGGGGCAGTGCGAGGCTGACCAGACGGTCCAGGAATTCCCACATGCGGTCGCCACGCAGGGTGGTGTGTGCGCCGATGGGCATGCCTTCGCGCAGCTTGAACTGTGCGATGGACTTGCGGGCCTTGGTTACCTGCGGCTTCTGGCCGGTGATCTGGGTGAGGTCGCGGACAGCGCCGTCGATCAGCTTGGAGTCCTTGGCGGCATCTCCAACACCCATGTTCACAACGACCTTCACGAGGCGCGGAACCTGGTTGACGTTTTCGTACTTGAATTCCTCAATGAGCGTGCTCTTGATGGAATCGGCGTACTTGGTCTTCAGACGAGGAACGATCTTCGTTGCCGGAGTCTCGAGAGTCTCAGTCATTAGATGTCCTTCCCTGAGCTCTTGGCCACGCGGACACGCACTTCGCGCTGGACGCCATTGCGCTCAACGGTTTCGGTGCGGAAGCCGACGCGGGTGGGCTTCTTGGTGGACGGGTCAACCAGAGCCACGTTGGAGATGTGGATCGAAGCTTCAACAACCTCGATGCCACCGGTCTTGGTGCCGCGCTGCGACTGACCGACCTTGGTGTGCTTGGTTACGCGGTTGATGCCTTCGACCAGCACACGGTTGGTGTCGGGGAACACGCGCAGGACCTTGCCCTGCTTGCCGCGGTCGCCGCCGCGCTCAGCCTTGGCGCCAGTGATGACCTGAACGAGGTCACCCTTCTTGATCTTAGCCATGGACTAGAGCACCTCCGGAGCCAGAGAAACGATCTTCATGAACTTCTTGTCACGGAGTTCACGACCAACCGGTCCGAAGATACGGGTACCGCGGGGGTCACCGTCGCCCTTCAGGATCACAGCTGCGTTCTCGTCAAACTTGATGTAGGAACCATCCGCACGGCGGCGTTCCTTCTTGGTACGGACGATGACTGCCTTGACAACATCGCCCTTCTTTACGTTGCCGCCCGGGATTGCATCCTTGACGGTTGCGACAATGACGTCGCCAATGCCTGCGTAGCGACGGCCAGATCCACCGAGAACGCGAATGGTAAGGATTTCCTTAGCACCCGTGTTGTCGGCGACCTTGAGTCGCGACTCCTGCTGAATCACTATTTACTCCTTGCGTCGCGCCGGTTCTCAGACCGAAAATCTTCCTACGGAATGAGCCTTGCGGAACGGTTGATCGGGGTGTCTCTTGACCTGCCTGGATTTTGCCAGACCAGGCCTAAACTCCCGTGCCAGAAGCAGTTGCTCCCATCCGGTCCAGGAGAATCCTGGGCGCAAGGGGGCACTATGCTGTGGCACGCTTGTTTACGAGGTTTGATGTCGGCGCACGAAAGGCGCCATACAAACTCAAAATCTTAGCACGTTTTCCGTTCAACCCCATATCACCGCCGGCGCTCCCCTGCAAGACGGACGACGGCGGCGCGCGCGGCAGCCTCCATTCTGCCCGCCTCGGTGACACTCCCCCGCCAGTCCCGGAGCGCCGCCGTCGTGCACGGCAGGCCGGCACGCTCTCTCACTCCCTGCAGCCTTTTCACCGACGCTCTCTCACTCCTTGAGCTTGACCAACGTGAGGTGATAAAGCGTCCTTCAAAATGCGACGGTAACTGAGAGAGCGTTCGTCCAATACCTGCGATAAGTGAGAGAGCGTTTGAGAGGGAACGACGGCGCAATCCAGGGCAGCCTCTCGGCCTGCCTCGGCACCACTACCCCGCATGCCCCAAAAACCCCAACGCCGCCGTCGTGCACGGCAGGCCGGCACGCTCTCTCACTTCCTGCAGCCTTTTCACCGACGATCTCTCACTCCCCGCCGCCTTTTCACCGACGCTCTCTCACCGTCCAGCCGTTAACGCGGAAGCCCCCGCTTCCCAAAGGGAGCGGGGGCTTCCGGTTACCGAAGCAGCAGGTGCTACTTGGCCTTCTCGAGGATTTCCACGAGCCGCCAGTTCTTGGTGGCGGACAGTGGACGGGTCTCGGCGATGACAACGAGGTCGCCGATGCCGGCGGTGTTCTCTTCGTCGTGGGCCTTGACCTTGGAGGTACGGCGGATGACCTTGCCGTACAGCGCGTGCTTCACGCGGTCTTCGACCTGGACAACGATGGTCTTTTCCATCTTGTCCGAAACCACGTAGCCGCGACGCGTCTTGCGGTAACCGCGCTGCTCAGCCGTGGCTGCGGTAGCAGTTTCCGTCACGTTCTGGTCCTTTTCACTCACTTGGCATCCTCCTCGGTCTCAACCGTTTCAGCCTTGTCGGCCTTCTTGGTCGCTGCCTTCTTGGACTTCTTTTCTTCCTTGGCTTCCACAACCGGTGCGGCAACCTCGGCACGAATGCCCAGCTCGCGCTCACGGAGAACGGTGTAGATGCGGGCGATGTCCTTCTTTACCGCGCGCAGCCTGCCGTGGTTCTCCAGCTGTCCGGTGGCGGACTGGAAACGCAGGTTGAACAGCTCTTCCTTGGCCTTGCGGAGTTCTTCAACGAGACGCTCGTTGTCGAAACCGTCCAGCTGTGCGGGAGCCAGATCCTTGGATCCTACTGCCATTTCTATTCACCACCTTCGCGACGCAGAATGCGTGCCTTCAACGGGAGCTTGTGGATTGCCAGGCGCAGGGCCTCGCGTGCTACCGATTCTTCGACGCCGGAGATCTCGAAGAGAACCCGACCCGGCTTGACGTTTGCGACCCACCATTCCGGTGAACCCTTACCGGAACCCATGCGGGTTTCGGCAGGCTTCTTGGTCAGGGGACGGTCCGGGTAGATGTTGATCCAGACCTTGCCGCCACGCTTGATGTGGCGGGTCATCGCGATACGGGCAGACTCGATCTGACGGTTGGTGACGTATGCCGGGCTCAGGGCCTGGATGCCGTACTCACCGAAAGTGACCTTGGTGCCACCCGTAGCAGCGCCGGAACGACCCGGGTGGTGCTGCTTACGGTGCTTGACTCGACGTGGGATAAGCATTTAAGCCTGTCCTCCTTCTGCTGCTGCCGGAGCTGCAGCTTCAGCTGCCGGAGCCTCGGCAGCAGGAGCTGCGTCAGCGGCCGGACGGTCGTTGCGACGGCGGCGGTCACCACGGTCAGCGCCACCCGGGCGGCCCGGACGGTCGCCGGAGCGTCCGCGGGACGGGGCGGAAGCGGCCTGCTGGGCCAGTTCCTTGGCGGTGACGTCACCCTTGTAGATCCAGACCTTCACGCCGATGCGGCCGAAGGTGGTCTTGGCTTCGTAGAAGCCGTAGTCGATGTTCGCGCGGAGGGTGTGCAGGGGCACACGGCCTTCGCGGTAGAACTCCGAGCGGGACATTTCAGCGCCGCCCAGTCGACCGGAGCAGGCGATACGGATGCCCTTGGCACCTGCACGCTGCGCGGACTGCATGGCCTTCTTCATCGCGCGGCGGAAAGCCACACGTGAGGTCAGCTGCTCAGCAACGCCCTGGGCAACAAGCTGGGCTTCCATCTCGGGGTTCTTGACCTCGAGGATGTTCAGCTGAACCTGCTTGCCGGTGAGCTTTTCGAGCTCGCCGCGGATGCGGTCTGCTTCTGCTCCACGGCGGCCGATGACGATGCCGGGGCGGGCCGTGTGGATGTCCACGCGGACACGGTCACGGGTGCGCTCGATCTCAACCTTGGCGATACCGGCGCGCTCCATGCCCGTGGACATGAGCTGGCGGATGCGGATGTCTTCGCGAACGAAGTCCTTGTACCGCTGGCCGGCCTTGGTGCTGTCAGCGAACCAGTGCGATACGTGATCGGTGGTGATGCCGAGTCGGAACCCGTGCGGGTTTACTTTCTGTCCCACTTAGCGAGCCTCCTCTTTCTCCGGGGTAGCGACTACCACGGTGATGTGGCTGGTGCGCTTCTTGATCTGAAATGCACGACCCTGGGCACGCGGCTGGAACCGCTTCATGGTCGGGCCTTCATCAACAAACGCTGCGCTGATGATGAGGTCGCCTTCGTCAAACGCCACGCCGTCGCGGTCCGCGAGGACCCGGGCGTTGGAGATTGCCGACTGAACTACCTTGAATACCGGCTCCGAAGCTGCCTGGGGGGCAAACTTCAGAATTGCCAGAGCCTCATTCGCTTGCAAACCACGAACAAGGTTGACGACGCGCCGGGCCTTCATAGGCGTTACGCGGATGTGGCGCGCAATTGCCTTGGCTTCCATTGCTTTCCTTCTCTCGTCTTTGACGTAAGTGCAGGCGCCTAGCGGCGCTTGCCCTTACGGTCGTCCTTGACATGGCCGCGGAATGTCCGCGTGGGAGCGAATTCGCCGAGCTTGTGCCCGACCATCGACTCAGTGACAAACACCGGGATGTGCTTGCGTCCGTCGTGTACGGCGATCGTGTGCCCGAGCATGTCGGGGATGATCATCGAACGGCGGGACCAGGTCTTGATGACGTTCTTGGTGCCCTTTTCGTTTTCCCTGGCTACCTTCACAAAGAGGTGCTGGTCAACGAAAGGACCTTTTTTCAGGCTGCGTGGCATGTGTCCAGGCTCCTATCGCTTGTTCTTGCCAGTACGACGACGACGCACAATAAGCTTGTCGCTCTCTTTGTTCGGGCGGCGCGTGCGGCCTTCCCGCTTACCGTTCGGGTTGACGGGGTTACGTCCACCGGACGTCTTGCCCTCGCCACCACCGTGCGGGTGGTCAACCGGGTTCATGGCGACACCACGGACGGTCGGGCGAACGCCCTTCCAGCGCATACGGCCGGCCTTGCCCCAGTTGATGTTCGACTGCTCGGCGTTGCCCACCTCGCCGACGGTTGCGCGGCAGCGCACGTCAACGTTGCGGATTTCACCGGAAGGCAGACGCAGCTGGGCGAAACGGCCTTCCTTGGCAACGAGCTGGATGGATGCACCGGCGGACCGGCCCATCTTGGCGCCGCCACCCGGACGCAGTTCAACTGCGTGGATAACGGTACCCACGGGGATGTTGCGCAGCGGCAGGTTGTTGCCAGGCTTGATGTCAGCGTTGGCACCTGCTTCCACCATGTCACCCTGGGCCAGCTTGTTCGGCGCGATGATGTAACGCTTGGTGCCATCAACGTAGTGCAGGAGGGCGATGCGAGCCGTACGGTTCGGATCGTACTCAATTTCAGCAACGCGGGCGTTGACGCCGTCCTTGTCGTGGCGACGGAAGTCGATCAGACGGTACTGGCGCTTGTGTCCGCCACCCTTGTGACGGGTGGTGATCTTACCGGTGTTGTTACGGCCGCCCTTTTTGGGCAACGGACGTACCAACGACTTTTCCGGCGTCGACCGCGTGATTTCAATGAAGTCCGCTACGCTCGAGCCACGACGGCCCGGGGTAGTCGGCTTGTATTTACGGATTCCCATAATTTATTTCCTCGTTAAAGTGGTCTCCGCTACGCGAGCGGACCGCCGAAGATGTCGATAGTGCCTTCTTTGAGGGTGACAATCGCACGCTTGGTGTTCTTGCGGGTACCCCATCCGAATTTGGTGCGCTTGCGCTTACCGGCACGGTTGATGGTGTTGATCGATTCGACCTTGACGGAGAAGATCTTCTCCACGGCCAGCTTGATCTCGGTCTTGTTCGACCGGGGGTCCACCAGGAAGGTGTACTTGCCCTCGTCGATCAGGCCGTAGCTCTTTTCCGACACGACGGGTGCAAGCACGACGTCGCGGGGATCCTTGATGGTGGCTGCACTCACTTGGCATCCTCCTCGTTCTTTGCCACTGCCTTGCCGGCAACGAATGCTTCGTAGGCAGCCTTGGTGAAGACAACGTCATCAGACACGAGAACGTCGTAGGTGTTCAGCTGGTCTGCGTACAGAACGTGAACACCGGCGAGGTTGCGCACGGACAGTGCAGCAACGTCGTTGGCGCGCTCGATGACAACCAGCAGGTTCTTGCGGTCGGAAACGCCGCGCAGGGTTGCGAGTGCAGTCTTGGCGGAAGGCTTGGTGCCCTCAACCAGTTCAGCAACAACGTGGATGCGTCCGTTACGCGCCCGGTCGGACAGTGCGCCGCGCAGTGCAGCAGCAATCATCTTCTTGGGGGTGCGCTGGCTGTAGTCACGCGGGGTGGGACCGTGGACAATGCCACCGCCGGTCATGTGAGGAGCACGGATGGAACCCTGACGGGCGCGGCCGGTACCCTTCTGCTTGAACGGCTTGCGTCCTGCACCGGAAACTTCAGCGCGGGTCTTGGTCTTGTGGGTACCCTGGCGAGCAGCAGCGAGCTGGGCTACGACAACCTGGTGCAGCAGCGGCACGTTGGTCTGTACGTCGAAGATCTCTGCAGGCAGGTCAACCTGGACAGTGTTAGCCATTGAACTAGGCTCCCTTCACGGCGGTGCGTACGAGGACGACCTGGCCGCGGGCGCCGGGAACGGCACCCTTGATAAGGAGCAGCGACTTCTCGACGTCAACCGCGTGGACCGTGAGGTTCAGCGTGGTGTGACGAACGGCGCCCATGCGGCCGGCCATTTTCATGCCCTTGAAGACGCGGCTCGGGGTGGATGCGCCACCGATTGAACCGGGCTTACGGTGGTTCTTGTGGGCACCGTGGGAAGCTCCAACGCCGTGGAAGCCGTGACGCTTCATAACACCGGCGAAGCCCTTACCCTTGGTGGTGCCGATGACGTCGATCTTCTGGCCGGCTTCGAAGACCTCTACGGAGAGCTCCTGGCCCAGCTCGTACTCGGCAGCATCTGCGGTACGGAGTTCGACGACGTGGCGGCGAGGCGTGACGCCTGCCTTCTCAAAGTGACCAGCCAGCGGCTTGGTGACCTTGCGGGGATCGATCTGGCCGTAGCCGATCTGTACGGCTACGTAGCCATCAGCTTCTGCGTTGCGCAGCTGGGTGATGACGTTCGAATCTGCCTGGACCACAGTGACGGGGATGAGCTTGTTGTTCTCGTCCCAGACCTGGGTCATGCCGAGCTTCGTGCCCAGCAGGCCCTTTACGTTACGGGTTGCGGTCATAGTCTCTCAGCACCTCCCTACAGCTTGATTTCGATGTTCACGTCTGCCGGCAGGTCGAGACGCATGAGCGAGTCAACAGCCTTCGGCGTGGGATCGATGATGTCGATAAGACGCTTGTGCGTGCGCATTTCGAAGTGCTCGCGGCTGTCCTTGTACTTGTGCGGAGAGCGGATTACGCAGTAAACGTTCTTCTCCGTCGGCAGCGGCACGGGGCCAACTACAGTTGCGCCTGCGCGCGTGACCGTCTCAACGATCTTCCGTGCTGAAACATCAATGACCTCGTGGTCATATGACTTCAGCCGGATGCGGATTTTTTGTCCCGCCATGTCGCCTGACTCTCTTTCAGTCTGTGCTTCCCCTGATTAGGGCTGCCCTGTTCACTTACCTGTTGTGCGGCTGCCGAAGCATTTGAAGTCGTAACTACCACCCGCCGCACAAGCTGAATCCGGATGAATCCGGGTTCCTCAACCTGCCGGCGCAACCGACCCCCGCGGTCGGGCGTGTCGCGCTGTCCGCGCGTACTCGTCCGCAGTTCCTTGGGAAGTGGGTTATGTTTGGGCTCTTCCCTGGACCCTGACACCCGGCATTATCCGGATCGGGACGCGAAAGAGCGCTTGAACAACTCATCTAGTATGCCGGATTCCGGCGCCAGAAGCGAATCGGCCCTTTGCCTCCCCCGCTCCGGGGTCATTGCCAACGGCAACAACCGATTGGATGATAGGGACATGACGCTGGAGAGCACCGAATCCGTGACTGAACTGGCCAGCCGCATGCCGCCGTCGTTCATGCTGGGCGTCGCAGCCGCAGCCTTCCAAATAGAGGGAGCCCTGGCTCAAGGGGGCAGGGGTCCTTCGGGGTGGGACGCCTTCGCGGAGAAGCCCGGCAGCATCATGGACGGGCACTCCCCCGCTGTGGCCTGCGACCACTACAACCGCCTGCCGGAGGACCTTGCCCTGCTGCAGGAACTGGGCGTGGACTCCTACCGCTTCTCAATCTCCTGGCCGCGCATCCAGCCGGACGGGCGCGGAGGCCTGAATCCCGAGGGGCTGGACTTTTATGACCGGCTGATCGACCAGCTGCTCGCTGCCGGCATCTCCCCCATGGCCACCCTCTATCACTGGGACACCCCTCTGCCGCTGGAACAGCGCGGCGGCTGGATGAACCGTGAGACAGCCGAGCGGTTTGGCGAGTATGCCGCCGCCGCCGGCGAACGCTACGGCGACCGCGTGGCGCAGTGGGTCACGCTGAACGAGCCGTTGTCGGTGACCCTGAACGGGTACGCCCTGGGCGTCCACGCGCCCGGCAAAACACTCATGTTCGATGCCCTGCCTGCCATCCACCACCAACTCCTGGCCCACGGTCTGGGCGCACAGGCTTTACGGGCTGCCGGGGTCAAGGGAGATGTTGGCGTTACCAACCTCCACTCACCGGTCCGGCCAGCCAGCCGGAACGTTGGTGACAGGCTGGTGGCAACGATGTACGACCTGCTGATGAACCGCATCTACGCTGATCCCGTGCTGCTGGGCCGCTACCCCAACCTTCCGCTGTATGCCAGGCCGTGGCTGCGCTCCATTGGCAAGCTTTCCGACGCCGACCTGCGGACCATCCACCAGCCGCTCGATTTCTACGGCCTGAACTACTACTACCCGGTGAAGGTTGCCATCGGCCGCGGCGTGACGCCCATACCGGCCAATACGCACAAGGCAGTTGCCCGGCTGCCCTTCCATGAGGTGGGCTATCCAGAGTACGACAGCACCGGATTCGGCTGGCCCGTGGCACCTGAACATTTGGGTGTCCTGCTCAAGGAACTGCAGGACCGGTACGGTGACGCGCTCCCGCCGGTCTACATCACCGAAGGTGGAGCGAGCTTCCCCGAACCTGAGCGTGT
Organism: Arthrobacter sp. K41; assembly: GCF_059089645.1. Lineage (NCBI taxonomy): Bacteria > Bacillati > Actinomycetota > Actinomycetes > Micrococcales > Micrococcaceae > Arthrobacter > Arthrobacter sp. K41. Next base: position 275,743 of record NZ_JBNHEW010000005.1, read on the forward strand.
CACCGGTCCCGTCCTGGACGAGGAACGGGTGAACTACATCGCTTCCCACCTGCGGGCTGCGCTGGACGCCACCTCACCCGGAGGGATGGCGTCGGGCGTGGACCTGCGCGGCTACTACGTATGGACCCTAATGGACAACTTTGAATGGGCAGCAGGCTACTCACAGCGCTTCGGCCTGGTGCACGTGGACTTTGAAACACTGGAGCGTACGCCCAAGCAGTCCTTCTACTGGTACCAGGCCCTGATTAAGGCAAGGAAAGCCGCGGCAGGCTAAGCCCTGCCGCCGAAAGCCGTTACTGGTTTTTGTTCGCCCGGTTGATCCGCTTGGCGCGGTCAATCTCGCGGCGGAAGTGCTTTTTGGCCCAGAAGACACCTGCCACCACGGCCACCGCGATGATCAGAAAAATAAGCCATCCCATAATGAGCTCCTTTCGGTCAAGCAACAGTATCAGGGAAGGGTTAACCAAAAAGAACAGCCCCGCTGCTGTAGCAGCGGGGCTGTTCTTCAGTTCAACCGGAATTACTTGTTGATCTTGGTAACGCGTCCTGAACCAACGGTGCGGCCGCCTTCGCGGATTGCGAAGCCGAGGCCCTCTTCCATAGCGATGGGCTGGATGAGCGCAACGGTCATCTCAGTGTTGTCGCCAGGCATAACCATTTCCGTGCCCTCGGGCAGGGTAATGACGCCGGTTACGTCCGTGGTACGGAAGTAGAACTGCGGGCGGTAGTTGGAGTAGAACGGGTTGTGACGTCCGCCTTCGTCCTTGGAGAGGATGTAGACGTTTGCCTCGAAGTCGGTGTGCGGGGTGATGGAACCCGGCTTGACGACAACCTGGCCACGCTCTACGTCATCGCGCTTCAGACCGCGGAGCAGGAGGCCACAGTTCTCGCCGGCCCATGCTTCGTCGAGCTGCTTGTGGAACATCTCGATACCGGTAACCGTGGTCTTCTGGACCGGGCGGATGCCGACGATCTCGACCTCGGAGTTGATGGCGAGGGTTCCACGCTCGGCGCGGCCCGTAACAACGGTGCCACGGCCGGTGATGGTGAAGACGTCCTCGATAGGCATGAGGAACGGCTTGTCACGGTCACGTACGGGGTCCGGAACAGACTCGTCCACAGCGGCCATCAGGTCCTCAACGGACTTGACCCACTCCGGGTCGCCTTCCAATGCCTTCAGGCCGGAAACGCGGACAACCGGTGCTTCGTCGCCATCGAAGCCCTGCGAGCTGAGGAGCTCACGAACTTCCATTTCAACGAGGTCCAGCAGTTCCTCATCGTCAACCATGTCGGACTTGTTCAGTGCGACCAGCAGGTAGGGAACACCAACCTGGCGGGCGAGCAGAACGTGCTCGCGGGTCTGGGCCATCGGGCCGTCAGTGGCGGCAACCACGAGGATTGCACCGTCCATCTGGGCAGCACCGGTGATCATGTTCTTGATGTAGTCAGCGTGACCGGGGGCGTCTACGTGTGCGTAGTGGCGCTTCTCGGTCTGGTACTCAACGTGGGAGATGTTGATGGTAATGCCGCGCTGACGCTCTTCGGGAGCAGAGTCGATCGACGCGAAGTCACGCTTCTCGTTGAGAGTCGGGTACTTGTCGTACAGCACCTTGGAAATGGCGGCCGTCAACGTCGTCTTACCGTGGTCAACGTGACCAATGGTGCCGATGTTAACGTGCGGCTTAGTCCGCTCGAACTTTGCCTTTGCCACAGGTTCCTCCTAGAACGTTTTCAAATGACATACCCTTCTGCCGCTCTTGTAGCGGCAGAAACTCAGGTAAGTCTACTTGGGGGGCTTTGGATTACTGAAATTGCAGATTCAGGAACTAATACTAGTCCCTAGAGCCTGTTCGCGCAGATGGCCGGAATCCGGCTTGTCCGGATGAATCCGGCCGTACCGGCCACCTGCACCAGGCGGGCCTCCGTCAACCGGAAGCACACCCGAGTTTGTTCGCTGCGAAAGTCCGGAGACTATTCGCCGCGGGTCTTCTGGATGATCTCGTCGGCAACTGCCTTCGGGACCTCGGCGTAGCTGTTGAACGTCATGGAGTACACAGCACGGCCCTGGGTCTTCGAACGCAGGTCACCGATGTAGCCGAACATGCCGGACAGCGGAACGTGCGCACGGATGACCTTGACGCCCTGTGCATCCTCCATGGACTGCATCTGGCCACGGCGGGAGTTGAGGTCACCGATAACTTCACCCATGTATTCCTCAGGGGTGCGGACCTCTACATCCATCAGCGGTTCGAGCAGAACCGGGTTTGCCTTGCGTGCGGCTTCCTTGAAAGCCATACGGCCGGCGATCTTGAACGCCATTTCGGACGAGTCAACATCGTGGTACGCGCCGTCAACCAGTGTGGCCTTGATGCCCACAACCGGGTAGCCGGCGAGGACGCCGTCGTTCAGCGCGTCCTGGATACCAGCGTCAACAGACGGGATGTACTCGCGGGGAACGCGGCCACCGGTGACCTTGTTCTCGAACTCGTACAGCTCGCCCTCGGCGGTGTCCAGCGGCTCGATCGCGATCTGGATCTTTGCGAACTGACCCGAACCACCGGTCTGCTTCTTGTGCGTGTAGTCGTGGCGTTCGACGGCGCGCTTGATGGTTTCGCGGTAGGCAACCTGGGGCTTGCCCACGTTTGCCTCGACCTTGAATTCGCGGCGCATGCGGTCCACCAGGATGTCCAGGTGGAGCTCGCCCATGCCGGCGATGATGGTCTGACCGGTGTCTTCGTTGAGGGACACCTGGAAGGTGGGGTCCTCAGCGGAGAGCTTCTGGATGGCCGTGGAGAGCTTCTCCTGGTCACCCTTGGTGTTCGGCTCGATGGCAACCGAGATCACGGGCTCCGGGAAGCTCATGGACTCAAGGACGATCTGGTTGCTGGAATCACACAGGGTGTCACCCGTGGTGGTGTCCTTCAGACCGATGGCTGCGTAGATGTGGCCGGCGGTAGCGCCCTCAACAGGCATTTCCTTGTTGGCGTGCATCTGGAACAGCTTGCCGATGCGCTCCTTCTTGCCCTTGGTGGAGTTGACCACCTGGGCGCCTGCTTCCACGTGACCGGAGTACACGCGGATGAAGGTGAGCTGGCCGAAGAACGGGTGCGCAGCAATCTTGAAGGCCAGTGCGGAGAACGGCTCTTCAGAGGAAGGCTTGCGGGTCAGTTCCTTCTCTTCGTCGCGAGGATCGTGGCCGACCATCGGGGGGACGTCGAGCGGGTTCGGCAGGTAGTCCACGACTGCATCGAGCATGGGCTGAACGCCGCGGTTCTTGAAGGCGGAACCGCAGAAGATCGGGTAGAGCTCGGAGTTGATCGTCATCTTGCGGATGCCGGCCTTGAGCTCGTCGATCGAGATTTCTTCACCCTCGAGGTACTTCTCCATGAGTTCCTCGGAGGACTCCGCAACCGTCTCAACGAGGTTTGCGCGGTACTCTTCGGCCTTTTCCTGGAGGTCAGCCGGGATCTCGCGGATCTCGTACTTGGCACCCATGGTGACGTCACCCTTGGCATCGCCGGGCCACACCAGTGCGCGCATGTAGAGCAGGTCCACGACGCCGATGAAGTCGTTCTCGGCACCGATGGGCAGCTGCATAACGAGCGGCTTGGCGCCCAGGCGGCTGATGATGGTGTCTACGGTGAAGTAGAAGTCGGCACCGAGCTTGTCCATCTTGTTGACGAAGCAGATGCGCGGAACGTTGTACTTGTCAGCCTGGCGCCAAACGGTTTCAGACTGCGGCTCAACGCCTTCCTTGCCATCGAAGACGGCGACGGCACCGTCGAGGACGCGCAGGGAGCGCTCAACCTCAACGGTGAAGTCAACGTGGCCGGGGGTGTCGATGATGTTGATCTGGTTGTTCTCCCAGAAGCAGGTCACGGCGGCAGACGTGATGGTGATGCCGCGTTCCTTTTCCTGTTCCATCCAGTCAGTGGTCGAAGCGCCGTCGTGCGTTTCGCCGATCTTGTGGTTCACACCCGTGTAGAACAGGATGCGCTCGGTGGTGGTGGTCTTGCCGGCATCAATGTGGGCCATGATGCCGATGTTGCGGACCTTACTAAGGTCGGTAAGCACGTCCTGTGCCACGGTGTCTCCCTTTCGGATGGACTACACGTTCGCCGCCGGCCTGGAAGGGCCGGCGGCGTACGGGAAGTATTACCAGCGGTAGTGTGCGAAGGCCTTGTTGGACTCGGCCATCTTGTGGGTGTCTTCGCGACGCTTCACAGCGGCACCGAGACCGTTTGAGGCATCCAGGATTTCGTTCTGGAGGCGCTCGGTCATCGTCTTTTCGCGGCGGGCCTTGGAGTAGCCAACCAGCCAGCGCAGGGCGAGTGCGGTGGAGCGGCCCGGCTTGACCTCAACCGGAACCTGGTAGGTGGCGCCGCCGACGCGGCGTGAGCGGACCTCGAGGGAAGGCTTGACGTTGTCCATGGCCTTCTTGAGGGCTGCTACGGGGTCGCCGCCGGACTTGGCGCGTGCGCCTTCGAGGGCACCGTAGACGATGCGCTCTGCCGTGGACTTCTTGCCGTCAACGAGCACCTTGTTGATGAGCTGGGTGACCAGCGGGGAGCCGTAAACGGGATCTAGTACGAGCGGCCGCTTGGGGGCCGGACCCTTGCGAGGCATATTACTTCTTCTCCATCTTTGCGCCGTAGCGGCTGCGGGCCTGCTTACGGTTCTTGACACCCTGGGTATCGAGGGCGCCGCGGACGATCTTGTAACGGACACCCGGGAGGTCCTTCACACGACCGCCGCGAACGAGCACAATGGAGTGCTCCTGCAGGTTGTGTCCCACACCGGGGATGTAGGCCGTTACTTCGACGCCGCCGTTGAGGCGCACACGTGCCACCTTGCGCAGAGCCGAGTTCGGCTTCTTCGGGGTGGTGGTGTAAACGCGGGTGCAAACACCGCGGCGCATCGGGCTGCCCTTAAGCGCGGGGGCCTTGGTCTTGGAGACCTTAGGCGTGCGGCCCTTGCGGACCAGCTGGTTAATCGTAGGCACTCTCGTGTTCTCCGTTGGTTTGATCTCGACCGGAACATTCAGGCGTCAGCCGTCACTGCGTCGGTTTTGGCGTTGTCCCTGCAGCCTTGGTGTCTCGAATCGTGCCGAGGCGTGCAAAAGAGTGGCATTCGTTGCGCACCTAGCCCGCAACCCGGAAACAAGCTCACACCCAGCATCATGAGAACAAAACCAAAATGATGCTGCGGCGGCCTTCATCCACTGCCACACAGAACAATTACCAAAATTCTAGCACGGCTCGATCCTGAGCCTTAATCGGGTGTATACGAAAGGCCCCGCCTCCCCCTGCCGTGGAGCAGGTTGAGACGGGGCCTTTCAGGAACGCTGACTGCCTTTAGCGGAAGTCGTTGCCCAGGTCGTAGTCATCCAGCGGGATGGCGTGGAACTCAGGAGCTCCGTCGCCGCCCAGGGTGTCGTACGAGAAGTCACTGAATGCGCTGGGGCCGGTAAACAGGTTGGCCTTTGCTTCTTCAGTGGGCTCAACGGTGACCTCGGTGTAGCGCGGGAGGCCCGTGCCGGCCGGGATCAGCTTGCCGATGATGACGTTCTCCTTGAGGCCGAGCAGCGGATCGCTCTTGCCTTCCATGGCCGCCTGCGTCAGGACGCGGGTGGTCTCCTGGAAGGAAGCTGCGGACAGCCAGGACTCGGTGGCCAGGGACGCCTTGGTGATGCCCATGAGCTCAGGACGTCCGGAAGCCGGCGCCTTGCCCTCGGAGACAACACGGCGGTTGGCGTCCTCGAAGCGGCTGCGCTCGGCGAGCTCGCCAGGCAGCAGGTCCGATTCGCCGGACTCGATGACCGTGACGCGGCGCAGCATCTGGCGGACGATAACCTCGACGTGCTTGTCGTGGATACCGATGCCCTGGCTGCGGTACACGCCCTGGACCTCGTCCACCAGGAACTTCTGTGCCGCACGCGGACCCATGATGCGCAGGACCTGCTTGGGATCCACCGGTCCGTTGATCAGCTTCTGGCCGACGGTGACGTGGTCGCCATCTTCGATCAGCAGGCGTGAACGGCGCAGGACCGGGTAGGCGATCTCTTCAGTTCCGTCATCGGGAGTGATGACCAGGCGCATCTGGCGCTCGGACTCTTCGATGGCGATGCGGCCGGCTGCTTCTGCAATCGGTGCAACACCCTTCGGAGTACGGGCTTCGAAGAGCTCCTGGATACGGGGCAGACCCTGAGTGATGTCGTCGCCGCCGCTGGCGGAAACTGCACCACCGGTGTGGAACGTACGCATGGTCAGCTGGGTACCGGGCTCGCCGATGGACTGCGCGGCGATGATGCCCACGGCCTCGCCGATGTCCACGGTCTTGCCGGTGGCCAGCGAGCGGCCGTAGCACAGGGCGCAGGTGCCGACGCTGGACTCACAGGTGAGTACGGAGCGGACCTTGACCTCGGTGATGCCTGCTGCGAACAGCTCGGCAATGACAACGTCACCGCAGTCGGTGCCGGCGGCTGCGAGGACGTTGCCCTCGGAGTCCACGACGTCGACAGCCAGCGTACGTGCGTAGGCGCTGTTCTCGACGTTCTCGTCCAGCACCAGTTCACCGTTGGAGTCGGCGACGGCGATGGGCGTGACCAGGCCACGCTCGGTGCCGCAGTCCTCTTCGCGGACGATGACGTCCTGCGAGACGTCCACCAGGCGGCGGGTCAGGTAACCCGAGTTGGCGGTACGCAGGGCGGTGTCAGCCAGACCCTTACGGGCGCCGTGCGTGGCGATGAAGTATTCCAGAACCGACAGGCCCTCGCGGTAGGAGGACTTGATGGGACGGGGAATAATTTCACCCTTCGGGTTGGCCACCAGGCCACGGATACCCGCGATCTGGCGGACCTGCATCCAGTTACCACGCGCACCGGAGGACACCATGCGGTTGATGGTGTTCATCGGCGACAGGCTGTCGCGCATTGCCTGGGCGATCTCGTTGGTTGCCTTGTTCCAAATCTCGATCAGTTCCTGGCGACGCTCGTCGTCGTCAATCAGGCCCTTGTCGTACTGGCCCTGGATCTTGGCAGCCCGCTCCTCGTAACCGGCGAGGATCTGCGGCTTCGCGGCCGGAACCTCGATGTCGGAGATGGCGACGGTAACGCCTGAACGGGTGGCCCAGTAGAAACCGGCATCCTTCAGGTTGTCCAGCGTTGCTGCGGTGACAACCTTCGGGTAGCGCTCGGCGAGGTCGTTGACGATGCGGGACAGCTCGCCCTTGTCGGCAACGGCCTCAACCCAGGGGTAGTCCTCGGGCAGGGTCTCGTTGAAGAGAACCTGGCCCAGGGAGGTCTGGACGAGTGCGGGCTGACCCTGCTCCCAGCCTTCCGGGGCTTCCCAGCCAGCGTAGGGCACGAAGCCCTCAAGGCGGATCTTAACCTGCGAGTTCAGGTGCAGCTCGCGGGCGTCGAACGCCATGATGGCTTCCGCAACCGACCCGAAGACGCGGCCTTCACCAGCTGAACCGGCACGCTTGGTGGTCAGGTGGTAGAGGCCGATGATCATATCCTGCGAAGGCAGGGTGACCGGGCGTCCGTCGGAGGGCTTCAGGATGTTGTTGGAGGACAGCATCAGGATGCGGGCTTCAGCCTGGGCCTCGGGGCTCAGCGGCAGGTGGACTGCCATCTGGTCGCCGTCGAAGTCCGCGTTGAAGGCGCCACAAACCAGCGGGTGGAGCTGGATTGCCTTGCCTTCAACAAGCTGGGGCTCGAATGCCTGGATGCCGAGGCGGTGCAGGGTGGGTGCACGGTTGAGCAGCACCGGGTGTTCGGTGATGATCTCTTCCAGCACGTCCCAAACCTGCGGACGGTAGCGTTCCACCATGCGCTTGGCCGACTTGATGTTCTGGGCGTGGTTGAGGTCAACCAGGCGCTTCATCACGAACGGCTTGAAGAGCTCCAGGGCCATCTGCTTGGGCAGGCCGCACTGGTGCAGCTTCAGCTGCGGACCGACGACGATGACCGAACGGCCGGAGTAGTCGACGCGCTTGCCGAGGAGGTTCTGGCGGAAACGGCCCTGCTTGCCTTTGAGCATGTCGCTCAGGGACTTCAGCGGACGGTTGCCCGGCCCGGTGACCGGACGGCCGCGGCGGCCGTTGTCGAAGAGGCTGTCAACAGCTTCCTGAAGCATGCGCTTCTCGTTGTTGACGATGATCTCCGGAGCACCCAGGTCAAGCAGCCGCTTGAGGCGGTTGTTGCGGTTGATCACGCGGCGGTACAGGTCGTTGAGGTCGGAGGTCGCGAAGCGGCCACCATCCAGCTGGACCATGGGGCGCAGTTCCGGCGGGATCACCGGGACGGCGTCGAGGACCATGCCAAGCGGGCTGTTGTTGGTGGTCAGGAACGCGTTGACCACCTTCAGGCGCTTGAGGGCACGGGTCTTGCGCTGGCCCTTGCCGTTGGCGATGATGTCGCGCAGCAGGTCCGACTCGGCCTGCATGTCGAAGCTTTCAAGACGCTTCTTGATGGCTTCGGCACCCATGGAGCCTTCGAAGTACATGCCGTAGCGGTCGCGCAGCTCGCGGTACAGGCCTTCGTCACCTTCGAGGTCTGCGACCTTGAGGTTCTTGAAGCGGTCCCAGACCTGCTCGAGGCGCTCGATGTCGGCGTCGGCGCGCTTGCGCACGTTGGCCATCTGGCGGTCGGCGGAGTCGCGTGCCTTCTTCTTGTCGGCAGCCTTCGCGCCTTCACCCTCGAGGCGGGCAATTTCGCCTTCGAGGTCACGGGCGATCGCCGCGATGTCGGAGTCGCGGTTGTCAATGAGCTGCTTCTTCTCGATGTCGTGCTCAACCTGCAGGTTGGGCAGTTCCTCGTGGCGGGCAGCTTCGTCGACGCTGGTGATCATGTAGGCAGCGAAGTAGATGACCTTTTCGAGGTCCTTCGGTGCCAGGTCAAGGAGGTAGCCCAAACGGGAGGGAACACCCTTGAAGTACCAGATGTGCGTGACCGGCGCGGCCAGTTCGATGTGGCCCATGCGTTCACGGCGGACCTTGGCACGGGTGACTTCAACGCCACAACGCTCACAGATGATGCCCTTGAAGCGCACGCGCTTGTACTTGCCGCAGTAGCACTCCCAGTCCCGGGACGGGCCGAAGATCTTCTCGCAGAAGAGTCCGTCCTTCTCGGGCTTGAGGGTGCGGTAGTTGATGGTTTCCGGCTTCTTAACCTCGCCGTAAGACCAGCCGCGGATGTCTTCCGCGGTTGCGAGGCCGATTTGCATGAGGCCGAAGGAGGATTCGCTGGACATATGGTCCCTGTTCTCTCTTGTTCTCTAAATTCTGAAGTCTTGGGTTACGGGAAGAGGGAGGTGACTTACGACGACGGGTGCGAACCCGCCGCCGCAAGTCCCCTGCTAAACCTCTTCTACCGAACTGGGCTCTGCACGAGACAGATCGATGCCCAGTTCCTCCGCAGCGGTGAAGACTGCGTCATCAGAGTCACGCATTTCAATTGTGGTTCCGTCCGTGGAGAGGACTTCCACGTTCAGGCACAGCGACTGCATTTCCTTGATCAAGACCTTGAAGGACTCGGGAACGCCCGGCTCGGGGATGTTCTCGCCCTTGACGATGGCTTCGTAGACCTTCACGCGACCATGGATGTCGTCAGACTTGATCGTGAGGAGCTCCTGGAGCGTGTAGGCGGCGCCGTAAGCTTCGAGCGCCCACACTTCCATTTCACCGAAGCGCTGGCCACCGAACTGTGCCTTACCACCCAGCGGCTGCTGCGTGATCATGGAGTACGGGCCGGTGGAGCGCGCGTGGATCTTGTCGTCCACCAGGTGGTGGAGCTTCAGGATGTACATGTAGCCGACCGAGATCGGATCCGGGAACGGCTCGCCGGAGCGGCCGTCGAACAGACGGGTCTTGCCGGAGGAGTCGATCAGGCGCTGGCCGTCGCGGGTCACGTTGGTGGAATCCAGCAGGCCCGTGATTTCCTCTTCACGGGCGCCATCGAACACCGGCGTTGCAACAGTGGTCTGGCCACTCTCGCGCGGCAGGTTCGGCAACTGCTTGACCCACTCGGGCTCGCCTTCGATCTTCCAGCCGGTCTTGGCGACCCAGCCGAGGTGAGTTTCGAGCACCTGGCCCACGTTCATACGGCCCGGGACACCCAGCGGGTTCAGGACGATATCAACAGGGGTGCCGTCGGCAAGGAAGGGCATGTCCTCGATCGGGAGGATCTTGGAGATAACGCCCTTGTTGCCGTGGCGGCCGGCGAGCTTGTCGCCGTCGGTGATCTTGCGCTTTGCGGCCACGTAAACGCGGACCAGCTGGTTCACGCCCGGGGGCAGCTCGTCGTCGTTGTCGCGGTCGAAGACGCGCACGCCGATGACAGTGCCGGACTCGCCGTGGGGCACCTTCAGGGAGGTGTCACGGACTTCGCGGGATTTCTCACCGAAGATGGCGCGCAGCAGGCGCTCTTCCGGGGTCAGCTCGGTTTCACCCTTCGGGGTGACCTTTCCAACCAGGATGTCGCCGGCTTCAACCTCGGCACCGATGTGGATGATGCCGCGCTCGTCCAGGCCCGCCAGGACTTCCTCGGACACGTTGGGGATGTCACGGGTGATTTCCTCGGCACCAAGCTTGGTGTCGCGGGCATCGATCTCGTGCTCCTCGATGTGGATGGAGGAAAGAACGTCCTCGGCAACAATGCGCTGCGAGAGGATGATGGCGTCCTCGAAGTTGTGGCCTTCCCATGACATGAATGCCACGAGCAGGTTCTTGCCCAGGGCGAGCTCGCCCTGGTCCGTTGCCGGGCCGTCGGCGATGATGCCGCCAACTTCCAGGCGCTGGCCTTCGTTCACCAGGACCCGGTTGTTGTAGCAGTTGCCCTGGTTGGAGCGGGCAAATTTGTTGATGCGGTAGTTGGTTTCCGTGCCGTCATCATTGAGCATGATGACCAGCTCAGCGGAGACCTCGGTCACCACACCGGCCTTCTTCGCGATGGTGACATCGCCGGCGTCGACAGCTGCGGCGCGCTCCATGCCGGTGCCCACGAACGGAGCCTCGGAACGGACCAGCGGCACAGCCTGGCGCTGCATGTTGGCACCCATGAGTGCGCGGTTTGCATCGTCATGCTCGAGGAACGGGATCAGGGCGGTAGCCACGGACACCATCTGGCGCGGGGAGACGTCCATGAACTCGACGTCCTCGGCGGGAACCAGGACAGGCTCGCCTCCACCACCACGGGCACGGACCAGGACGGTGTCCTCGGCGAACTTCTTGTTCTCGTCCAGCGGCGCGTTGGCCTGGGCGATCAGCACCTCAGCCTCGTCGTCGGCCGTCAGGTACTGGACGTCGTCGGAAACGACGCCGTTCTTGACCAGGCGGTACGGCGTCTCGATGAAGCCGAACGGGTTGATGCGTCCATAGGATGCCAGCGAACCGATCAGACCAATGTTCGGGCCTTCAGGGGTTTCGATGGGGCACATGCGTCCGTAGTGGGACGGGTGCACGTCACGGACTTCCATGCCGGCGCGGTCACGGGACAGACCACCGGGGCCAAGGGCCGACAGGCGGCGCTTGTGGGTCAGGCCCGAGAGCGGGTTGTTCTGGTCCATGAACTGGGACAGCTGGGAAGTTCCGAAGAACTCCTTGATCGCTGCGACCACGGGGCGGATGTTGATCAGGGTCTGCGGCGTAATGGCCTCGACGTCCTGGGTGGTCATACGCTCGCGGACAACGCGCTCCATGCGGGACAGGCCGGTGCGGACCTGGTTCTCGATGAGCTCGCCGACGGCGCGGATGCGGCGGTTGCCGAAGTGGTCGATGTCGTCGATTTCGACGCGCAGGTCCACTTCCTGGCCGTCGCGGGTGCCCTTGATGGTCTTCTCGCCGGCGTGCAGCGCAACGAGGAACTTGATCATGGCAACGATGTCGTCAACATGCAGGACCGAAGCTTCCTTGTCGCCAAGGGAGCGGTCGATGCCAAGCTTGCGGTTGATCTTGTAGCGGCCAACCTTGGCCAGATCGTAGCGCTTGGAGTTGAAGTACAGGTTGTCCAGCAGGGACTGGGCAGCCTCGACGGTGGGCGGCTCGCCCGGGCGCAGCTTCCGGTAGATGTCCAGCAACGCGTCTTCGCGGGTTTCGGTGGCGTCCTTCTCCAGGGTTGCCCGCATGGAGTCGTACTGGCCGAACTCTTCGAGGATCTGGCCTTCGGTCCAGCCGAGGGCCTTCAGCAGGACAGTGACGGACTGCTTGCGCTTGCGGTCGAGGCGAACGCCCACCTGGTCGCGCTTGTCGATTTCGAGCTCGAACCAGGCGCCGCGGGACGGGATGATCTTCGCGGTGAAGATGTCCTTGTCGCTGGTCTTGTCGGCGGCACGCTCGAAGTAGGCGCCCGGGGAACGGACCAGCTGGGAGACGACGACACGCTCGGTGCCGTTGACCACGAAGGTGCCCTTCTCGGTCATCAGCGGGAAGTCGCCCATGAACACGGTCTGCTGCTTGATTTCGCCCGTGTTGTTGTTCATGAACTCGGCCTTGACGTACAGCGGTGCCGAGTACGTTGCGTCCCGGTCCTTGCACTCGGCCATGGTGTATTTGGGGTCAGCGAACTCCGGATCGGAGAAGCTCAGGGACATGGTGCCCTGGAAGTCCTCAATCGGGGAGATCTCTTCGAAGATGTCCGAGAGTCCGGACGTGGTGGCGACGCTAAGATCGTTTTCTTCGACAGCCTTCGCTACGCGCGCCTGCCAGCGTTCGTTTCCAACCAGCCAGTCGAAGCTGTCAGTCTGGAGGGCAAGCAGATTCGGAACGTCAAGAGGTTCGTGAATCTTTGCGAATGAGAGCCGGCGAGTGGCACCATCAGTGCTGTCGGCGGTGTTAGCGGTTTCGTTATTAGAGGTGCTCGAGGCGACCAAGAGGGATCCTTCCACAGACCTTCAGGCGTTTTCAGATCTCCCCCGCTGTGCACCCTGCAGAATGACTCCGCAGTGCTACCATCCGGTTCCGCTATATGACCCGGGGCCGGTGCTGACCATGCTGTGACGTTGTTGACGGCACGTTGATTGCCAGCTGCCAGGCGAAAGCCCACCGCTATATGAAGGCTGAAGGTAAACAGGGAAGACGCAAATATCTACGATACGGCAAAATAACCTACATGTCTACCCCACATCCGGCGCGATTGCAAGCACCGGTTTCACTGACTCACCCCGGCGCCGCCCACGGAATCCCCGCCCCGCCCGGAATGCACCTGGCGGCGCGGACGTTGGGATAGTTAGGTGAGCCGCGTCACGATAGCCTTGGTGGCCTACAGCGGATCAAATTGGGAGAGATAAACATGGGCAACTCCGCAGACAACACTGACGTTGTCATCCTCGCAGCAGTTCGTACGCCGACGGGCCGGATCAACGGCCAGCTGGCAAGCTTTACGGCCGTGGACCTCGGCGCCCACGCCATCAGGGCAGCACTGGCGGCCAGCGGCGTGGACGCCGGCCAGGTGGAGGCGGTCATCATGGGACAGGTCCTTCAGGCAGGGGCGGGGCAGAACCCGGCACGGCAGAGTTCCATCGCCGCCGGCATCGGGTGGAATGTCCCTGCTGTGACCGTAAACAAGGTTTGCCTCTCAGGATTGACTGCGGTGATAGACGCCGCGCGGATGATCCGCGGCGGGGAGGTATCCGTGGTGGTGGCCGGCGGACAGGAGTCCATGACCCGGGCACCGCACCTGCTTCCAGGGTCCCGGCAGGGGTGGACCTACGGTTCCATCCAGGCGTTGGACGCAGCTGCACACGATGGGCTCACCGACGCCTTTGACGGCCAGTCGATGGGCCTGTCCACCGAAACCCGGAACCTTGCCCTGGGCATCGACAGGACGTCGCAGGACAACGTGGCCGCCCAGTCGCACCAGCGCGCGGCGCTGGCAGCCAAAAACGGAACATTCGACGACGAGATCGTGCCCCTCAGCGTGAAGCAGCGCAAGGGAGATCCGCTCGTAGTGTCCACTGACGAGGGGGTGCGTCCCAACGCCTCCGTTGAGTCCCTGGCCGGGCTGCGCGCCGCCTTCGTTACTGACGGCACCATCACGGCCGGCAACTCCTCTCCCCTGTCCGACGGCGCCGCTGCCCTGGTCCTTGCCTCCCGCGCCTTTGCCGAGGAAAACGGGCTGGAGTACCTGGCAGTGGTGGGCAAGCCGGGGCAAGTGGCCGGGCCGGACAATTCCCTGCACTCGCAGCCGTCCAATGCCATCATGAACGCCCTTGGCCGGGCCGGCTGGACTACCGCGGACCTGGACTTCATCGAGATCAACGAAGCGTTCGGATCCGTCGCTGTGCAGTCCCTGCAGGACCTGGACTACCCCCTCGAGAAGTGCAACATCCACGGCGGCGCCATCGCTTTGGGACACCCGATCGGCGCATCCGGGGCCCGGCTGGCCACCCACGCTGCACACGAGCTCAAGCGGCGCGGTACGGGCAAAGCCGCGGTGTCCCTGTGCGGCGGCGGCGGGCAGGGCGAAGCGCTCCTGCTGTACCGCGACTGATGGCGGACGACGCCTCCATCGTTGCCCCTGGCGGCGCCGGCAGGGAGAGGTTCCTTGCCGACGCCGCCGCCCGCGGGCTTCAGGTGGACGTGGTGGAAAGGCCGCAGGCTAAAAGCCTGGCGGAGGCGGCGGGCATCCTGGGCATCACGCCCGCGGACATCGTGAAGTCCTTGGTGGTCAAGCACAAGGACGGCTCGTTCCTGTTCGCCCTGATCCCCGGTGACCGCCAGATCTCCTGGCCGAAGCTCCGGAACCTCGTGGGCGTCAACAAGCTCTCCCTGCCGGCGGCGGAAGTGGCGCTGGATGCAACAGGCTACGAACGCGGCACCATCACCCCGCTGGGCAGCACCAACGCGTGGCCGGTATACGCGGACGCCACCATCACGGGGCGGAGGATCTCGATGGGAGCCGGCGCGCACGGCTACAGCGCCTTCGTGGACGCAGACGCCCTCACAGGTGCGCTGCGCGCTGTCGTCGCGGACATCAGCGACCCCGCCTGACGCTCCAACCAGGTTTCGCCACCCGCCGTTCCGACCCCCGGAAACGCGCTGGGCACTACTTGCATTGGGACGCAAAAAGCCCCGCCCACAAACGTGGACGGGGCTTTTCGAAAGGAAAAGGCGTTGTTACTTGAGGGTAACGGTGGCGCCTGCAGCCTCGAGCTGCTCCTTGGCCTTCTCGGCAGCTTCCTTGGTGGCGCCTTCGAGAACAGCCTTGGGTGCGCTGTCAACCAGGTCCTTGGCTTCCTTGAGGCCGAGGGAGGTGATGGCGCGAACTTCCTTGATCACTGCGATCTTCTTTTCGCCGGCAGATTCGAGGACGACATCGAAGTCGGTCTTCTCTTCAACCTCTTCAGCAGCAGCGCCGGCGGGGCCAGCAACAGCTACAGCAGCAGCGGTAACTTCGAAGGTCTCTTCGAAGAGCTTGACGAACTCGGAGAGCTCGATGATGGTCAGTTCCTTGAAAGCTTCAATGAGCTCTTCGTTGCTGAGCTTCGCCATGGTAGGCGTCCTTCCTGTTGTGGTGTTCAGCGGCACGGAGCCACGCGTCACACCGGAGTCTGGTGGGGTAAAGAGAACTAGTTCTCTTCAGCCGCGGGAGCGTCAGCTGCGGGAGCTTCTGCTTCGGCGGCGGGAGCTTCTTCAGCGGCGGGCGCTTCGGCAGCTGCCGGTGCACCGTTCTCTTCTTCAAGCTTGAGGCGCAGTGCGTCGATGATGCGTGCAGCGGCGGCAGCGGGTGCCTTGAGGACACCAGCAACCTTGGCGAGCTGCAGCTCACGGGACTCGAGGGCTGCCAGTGCGGCAACCTCGCTGGCGTTCAATGCCTTGCCCTCGAAGTAACCGGTCTTGATGACCAGCTGCTTGTTGGTCTTGGCGAAATCCGTCAGGCTCTTGGCAGCGGCAACTGCGTCACCCTTGATGAACGCGATTGCAGTGGGGCCGGCAAGCTGGCCGTCGAATGCTTCGACGCCGGCTTCCTTGGCTGCAATGGCAGTCAGGGTGTTCTTGACGACCGAGAACTTGGTGTCCTGGCCGAGAGAAACACGCAGCTGCTTGATCTGTGCAACTGTGAGCCCACGGTATTCGGTCAGGACAGCGGCGTTCGATTCCTTGAAATCGTTAGTGATCTCAGCTACTGCTGAAACCTTTGCAGGCGTTGCCATAACCCTCCTTCCGGGGATAGTGCCGGTATGCGACGGTCCCCGCTCAAGTGAGCTATAACTAAAAACGCCCCGCGCAGATGCACGGGGCTTGGCTCAACACGGAAAATCCGTGGAGCGTTTGCTTCGTTCACCTGCGCCGGCCGCCCTACGTTGAGGGTCCTTCGTCCAGAAAGCCACTGCTTCTCCCGCGCACAACTGCAGAGTTGAGCCATGTTCGAGAGAGTGGATTTCCAACAACCGACGGTCTTTGGTCCTTCAAGTCTACGGGAGAGCCACCACTGCACCAAATCGGGGCCTTCAGCTGGTGCTGGTGTGCAGGTGCGGGAGCTCCTTTTGCCAGATTCCCGTCACGCCCGCTGTCTGGAAACCCAGCTGTTTGTTGACGGTGAGGAGGTACCGGTTCTCCGGGGCGTTCCAGGTGTAGATGATCCGGGCATCGGGGAACTGCTCGGTGAGCCGTTCCATGTTGGCCACCTTGATCAGCAGCCCCAGCTTGTTCCCGCGGTGCTCCTGCAGCACCAGCGTGTCGTCCTGGAAGACAACGTCCGCGCGGTGCGCCAGCACCGTGATGGTGGTCAGGCCTACGAGGGTCCCCGTGGCGAGGTGCTCGACGGCGGTGACAACCGTCCGCCTGCCCTGCGAAATGGCAACTTCCTCGGCTTCCCGGAGGATGGCGCCGTCGAGCATCATGTCCTGCTCTACTGGCGGCTCCAAGGAGGGATCGACGTCGGCGCCCGCTTGGTTTTCAAGGGCGGCCACGGCTTCCAGCCAGCCGTCAGGGCAGCGGTCGGTCCAGTGGTGCAGGCGGTACCGTCCGTTGTTGGCCGCATCCGCCTCCGCCTGCAGGTCGGCAACCAGCTTTGTGTCCAGGGGCAGCGCGCAGGCGCTGAACTGCTCGATGTGCTGGAGCGTGTAGCCCGTCTTCTGCGCGAATTCGACTTCACGGCTTTCCAACGGCACAAAGCCCTGCCCCGTACCGGGAACCAGCTGGGCGCGTTCAAACTCATGCAGGGAGGCCCCGGGGTGGTTCGTGTCCACCAGGATCATGGTGCGGCCTTCGCCGCGGGCGAACTGCTCCGCGGCCTGGAGGAGGCGGCGGCCGACGCCCTGGCGCTGGAACTCGGGCAGGATGTCGAGGGTGAATTCCGCCAGGTCGAGGTTGTCCGTGAGGGGAAGGGCGATGTCCACGGTCCCCACGATCTCACCGTCCACCTTGGCGACGAGAATGAGCTGACGCTCGTACGGGTCCTGGAATTCGAGCAGCTTCTCCAGGGGGCCGTAGGCGAGGTCGTCACTCCCCCAGGTCTGCATCCGGACCTTCCGGCCCACTTCGACGGCCGCGAGGAAATCAGCTGCGTCCGGCGCGTCCAGTGAGTCGGGAATCCAAAGCTGCTCGATCTTCACGTCGTCTTTAGCCATAGGCGCATCATCCCAGCCGTTTCTGCCACTCGCCTTCATAACCTGCGGGCTTGAATCCAAGTGCAATATTTATGGCCAGCATATGTTGGTTTTCGTTGGCATTCCACGTCAACACCGACCGCGCGGACGGCCACTTTTCATGGGCGCGCTTCACGTTTGCCACTTTAATCAGCATGCCCAGGCGATGTCCGCGGTGTTCCGGGATGACCAACGTGTCCTGCTGCACCATGGAGTCCGGCACGCCGGCACGCCAGTTCAGCACCGTGTAGGCCACAAGTTGCCCTGAGGCCCGGTGGCGGGCGGCCGTCACAGCTGACTGGACACCGCTCCGGATCAGCCGGTTTTCCTCTTCCCGGACCCTGGCGGCGTCCCAGTCTTCACCATCCCAGTTCATTCCGGCGATGGGTACCTCGGTGGTCATCGTGGCTTTGAGGCCGGCATAGGCCTGCACCAGGTCCTCCGGGCAGCTGTCGTCCCAGCCGGTGATGGTGTAGTCCGCTGCCCGGGCGGAGGCCTCGTCTTCAAGCCGCTTCAGCAATTCCGGCGGAACGGGGAGGGCGAGGCGGCTGGACCGTTCCACCTGTTCCAGCTCATAGCCGGCGGCAACAGCAAAGGCCACGGCGGGCTCATCAAGCGGCAGGCCGCCGGCCCCGGATTTTGCGGGGAGGAGTGCGGCTTCCCCGGCGGTCCCCAGCGGCACTTCGTTGTAGGCGTCAAGGGATGTGCGCCCGCGTTTGCGGGCGACTGCTTCTGCATGCTTAAGTAGCGCACTGCCAAGGCCTTGCCGGCGGTGGGCAGGCGTGATCAGGACATCTATTCCTGCGGTATGGGTGTTCTCGCGCAAAGGGAGGGTCACCGAGCACATGCCCACGGTGGCGCCGCCGACCTTGGCCAGGTAAAGTTGCCGTTCTTCATAGGCATTGCCCTGCCAATACTCCGCGGCTTCCTGCAGCGTGTCGCAGCGGTCCAGGTTGCCCCAAACGGCGAGCTCGTGCTCCACCCGCAGGGCGTGGCACTCCTTGAATTCCCCGGTAATCTGGCGCGCGCCGGTTTCGCTGCCACTCTTCAGGACCGCCACTGCGCTTATCACCAGCGCGGCGGTCTTTTCAGGGGACGGTTGCACCTCCGGTTCGGCCACTTCTACAGCTTAGGCAAGGATGCACCGTGTGCGTTATGTTCCCGGGCTTAAACCCAAACCGCCCGGCATGTGCCGGGCGGTTTGGGTTTGCAGCGGAAGGATCCGCTGCGGGGCTTCGAACGAGGGTTTAGGCCTCGGTCAGAACCTTGGTGACGTTGGGGTCAACGGAGATGCCGGGACCGAACGTGGTGGCAACCGTGGCCTTCTGGATGTAGCGGCCCTTGGAAGCGGACGGCTTCAGGCGAAGCACCTCTTCCAGTGCTGCTGCGTAGTTTTCAGCCAGCTTGATGGCGTCGAAGGACACCTTGCCGATGATGAAGTGCAGGTTGGAGTGCTTGTCGACGCGGAAGTCGATCTTTCCACCCTTGATGTCGTTGACGGCCTTGGTGACGTCGGGGGTCACGGTGCCCGTCTTCGGGTTCGGCATCAGGTTACGCGGGCCGAGGACCTTACCGAGGCGGCCAACCTTGCCCATGAGGTCAGGGGTGGCGACGGCGGCGTCGAAGTCGGTCCAGCCGGCTGCGATCTTTTCGATCAGGTCGTCGGAACCAACGAAGTCGGCGCCGGCAGCGATTGCTGCTTCAGCCTTGTCACCCGTGGCGAAAACCAGGACGCGGGCAGTCTTACCGGTGCCGTGGGGCAGGTTGACGGTGCCGCGGACCATCTGGTCAGCCTTGCGGGGATCGACGCCGAGGCGGAATGCAACCTCAACGGTGGCGTCGAACTTGGACGGGTTGGTGTCCTTGGCGAGGGTTACGGCCTCGAACGGCGCGTAGAACTTCTCCGCGTCGATCTTGGCGGCTGCTGCCTCATATGCTTTGCTGCGCTTTGCCATGCTGCTTGTTTCTCCTTGTGCAGTTGTGGTCTGCGGACCGCGCTGGGCCCTGCCACAGTCGGTGAGCGGGCTCGTTATCCGTGCCCGGTTCCCAACATTGTCGGTTTGTGCCGCTTATACGGCAGTGGTGCCGGTTTCCCGGCGGTGCCGCCCGTCGTCGTCATCGGTTTCCCGAGTCCGGCGTCCGGCAGCGAGGGCATTAACCCTCGACGGTGATACCCATGGAGCGGGCGGTGCCGGCGATGATTTTCGCTGCGCCCTCGAGGCTGGTGGCGTTGAGGTCTTCCATCTTGGTGGAGGCGATCTCGTTGACCTGGGCCTGGGTCAGCTTGGCAACCTTGACGGTGTGCGGGGTTGCTGAACCCTTGGCGACGCCTGCAGCCTTCTTGATGAGCTCTGCAGCCGGCGGGGTCTTGGTGATGAAGGTGAAGGAGCGGTCCTCGTAGACCGTGATTTCCACGGGGATGACGTTTCCGCGCTGGGCTTCCGTTGCAGCGTTGTACGCCTTGCAGAATTCCATGATGTTGACACCGTGCTGGCCAAGCGCAGGACCGATCGGCGGAGCCGGGTTAGCGGCACCTGCCTGGATCTGCAGCTTGATGAGGCCGGTGACCTTCTTCTTGGGAGCCAATGTAGGGTCCTTCTCTCAATAACGTCCTGGGGCACAGGAGCGTGCCTCAGGTTTTTGGCCGCCATGGCGAGGCAGCCGAGCCGTTCCGGTGCTGCTAAAGCAGGCCGCACCGGAACGAATTCTTGGGTTTGTCAGATCTTGGTGACCTGGTTGAACGCCAGGGTAACGGGCGTTTCGCGCTCGAAGATCGATACCAGCACCACGAGGGTCTGGGATTCGACCTTGATCTCGGAGATCGTGGCGGGAAGGGTCTCGAACGGGCCTTCCTTGACGATGACGGACTCTCCGACCTCAAAGTCGACATCCACGGGAGCCTGGTGCTGCTTGTTGACCGGCTTGCCCTTCTCTGCCTGCTCTTCCTCGAAGACGGGGGCGAGCATGGAGAAAACCTCATCCAGGCGCAGCGGCACGGGATTGTGGGCGTTGCCCACGAAACCGGTGACGCCAGGGGTGTGGCGGACGGCGCCCCAGGAGGCATCCGTCAGGTCCATGCGGACCAGGACGTAACCGGGGATGCGGACGCGGTTGATGACCTTGCGCTGGGCGTTCTTGATCTCAACGACTTCTTCCATGGGCACCTGGATTTCGAAGATGTAATCTTCCATGTCCAAGGTCTGGATGCGGGTCTCAAGGTTGGCCTTCACGCGGTTTTCGTAACCGGCGTAGGAGTGGATGACGTACCAGTCGCCTTCCTGGCGGCGCAGCTTGGCCTTGAACTCCTCGGCGGGATCGACGTCGGCCTTTGCGGCGGCAGCGGCAAGGACGTCGCCGGACTCTTCCCCGGAGCCGGCGTCGTCCGCTTCTGCGTCGTCGTCGTACTCGGCGTCTTCTTCAGACTCGGCGTCGCTGGCTTCGGGCGCGGAGGAATCAACCTCAGACTCGTCACCGGCTTCTGCCGTGATGTCCGCGGACTCTTCCAGCTCAGTCTCGGTTACCTCGAGCTCCTGCTCAGACACTTGGTCTCCTGCTTCCTCATTGCCTAACATGCCTATTTAAATGGCTCAATTCCGCACACCGGTGTTCCCCTCCGGTTTCCCGGATGGAACACACGGCCTGCGGACGGTTCAGCCCTAGCTGTCCGTGGGGACGCTACCGCCGAAGATCCAGCTGACAGCGGTTCCAAAACCGAGGTCCAGCAGGCTGACGATGATCATCATGATGCCGACGAACACCAGCACCACGAGCGTGTAGTTGATCAGTTCCTTGCGGGTGGGTGCAACAACCTTCTTCAGTTCGCCGATGATCTGGCGGATGAAAAGTGCAATGCGGGCGAAGAAGTTTGCCTTGGCGTCCTTCTTAGCTGGGCGGCCCTTGGAGCTGCTGGCAGCTGTTTCGGTCACCTGGTCCTCGCTCATCTTTGCAATGGTGGATTACCCGGCCCTGATCAGAACCATGGTTGCTGCGCTTGCCCCGGATTTTCGCCCGGGGCAAGCTTGCGCAGGGCAGACAGGACTCGAACCTGCAACCTGCGGTTTTGGAGACCGCTGCGCTACCAATTGCGCCACTACCCTATGGAGTGATTCCCACGCTCCGACAACGAACCACCTGTTTGCACTGGGGCGCACGTCATCATCTGTGTTTTCAACACCGGTGAACCAGTCTACGCAACAACTTCGCGTTCGTAAAACCAGCCCGCCCCGGCCCTTCCCGCAGGCCGGTGATGACCCCGACTGGCAGGCAGTCACAATCAAAACCGGCAACCCGGAGGGTCCGGTGAACAGCATAGAGTAGATCACGTCGAATCCCACATTCCAGCCTCCGGGCTGCAAGCGAAGAACGGACCTGCCATGTCTGCCGCCCGCGTTTCCCAACGCATTTCCGCTATTGCCGAATCCGCCACCCTTGCCGTTGACGCCAAGGCGAAGGCGCTGAAGGCGGCAGGCCGGCCGGTTATTGGTTTTGGCGCAGGCGAACCCGACTTTCCCACTCCGGACTACATCGTCCAGGCCGCCATTGAAGCGGCAGGCCAGCCCAAGTACCACCGCTACTCCCCCGCAGGCGGGCTGCCCGAGCTGAAAAAGGCCATTGCCGAGAAGACCCTCCGGGACTCCGGCTACGCAGTGGACGCGTCCCAGGTCCTGGTCACCAACGGCGGCAAGCAGGCCGTCTACAACACTTTCGCCACCCTGGTTGACCCGGGCGATGAGGTCATTGTGCCCACCCCTTTCTGGACCACGTACCCTGAGGCGATCCGCCTCGCCGGCGGCGTGCCGGTGGAGGTCTTCGCCGGGCCCGAGCAGGACTACCTGGTAACCGTGGAGCAGCTTGAGGAAGCCCTTACCGACAGGACCAAGATCCTGCTGTTCGTCTCGCCGTCGAACCCCACCGGGTCCGTCTACTCCCCCGGGCAGGTGGCGGCGATCGGCAAGTGGGCCGCGGCCAAGGGCCTCTGGGTTGTCACCGATGAGATTTACGAGCACCTGACCTATGACGGCGTTCCGTTCACCTCCATCGCCACCGCCGCCCCTGACCTGGGCGACAAGGTGGTCATCCTCAACGGCGTGGCCAAGACCTACGCCATGACCGGCTGGCGCGTCGGCTGGATGATCGGCCCGGCAGATGTCATCAAGGCGGCCACCAACCTGCAGTCCCACGCCACGTCCAACGTCTCCAACATCCCCCAGGTCGCTGCTCTTGCCGCCGTCTCCGGGCCGCTGACCGCTGTGGACGAGATGAAGGTTGCCTTTGACCGCCGGCGCAAGGCGATCGTGGCCGGCCTGAACGCGATTGAGGGTGTGGAGTGCCCGACGCCGAAGGGTGCCTTCTACGTCTACGCGGACGTGCGTGCGCTGCTGGGCAAGGAGTTCCCGACGGCGTCCGGCACCGCCACGCCGCAGACCTCCGCCGAGCTCGCTGCCCTGATCCTGGATGAGGTTGAGGTGGCGGTGGTCCCGGGCGAGGCTTTCGGGCCTTCCGGCTACCTGCGCCTCTCCTACGCCCTGGGTGACGAGGATCTTGCCACGGGCGTGCAGCGCCTGCAGGACTTCCTGGGCAAAGCCCAGTAGGACGCTCTCTCACTTACCGCAGGAAAATCCGGGATGCTCTATCACTTCCTCAAGGGAAGTGATAGAGCATCCCGGTTTAAGGCGCATCAAGTGAGAGAGCGTGCCGGTTTCAGGCGCATCAAGTGAGAGAGCGTTGGGGGAAAACGTGCTTTAGGTGGGAGAGGGTCTCTGGCTAGAGGAGGCGGCGCTCCGCGGCCCACTTGGTCAGTTCGTGCCGGCTGGACAGCTGGAGCTTGCGGAGGACGGCGGAAACGTGGGTTTCCACTGTCTTGATGCTTATGAACAACTCTTTTGCCACTTCCTTGTAGCTGTAGCCGCGCGCGATGAGGCGCATAACTTCCAGTTCCCGGGCCGAGAGCCTGTCCAGTTCATCGTCCGCGATGTCCGCTGGAGCGGTGCCAAAAGCGTCCAGCACGAAGCCTGCAAGCCGTGGCGAGAAGACGGCGTCCCCGCCGGCCACACGGTACACGGCATCGGTGATCTCCGCCCCTGAAATGGTCTTGGTGACGTAGCCACGCGCTCCCGCCCGGATTACCGCCACAACGTCCTCTGCCGCGTCCGAGACGCTTAGGGCAAGGAACCTGGTGGTGGACAGCAAGGCGGCTGAGCCGGCGATGACTTCGCGGCCCCCGCCGCCGAGGCCTCCGGGCAGGTGGACGTCCAACAGCACCACGTCCGGGCGTTCCCGGGCGATTACGGCTATTGCCTGCTCCACGGTGGCCGCTTCCCCCACCACCTGGATGCTCGGGTCGAGGTCCGCTTTCAGGCCGGAGCGGAAGATCGCGTGGTCGTCCACTATGACTACCCTGGCGGTCCGGGCAGGTCCGGTACCGGCTTCCTGCGTTGCATTCATGGTTTGCCTTCCGTGCTGTCCTGCGGGGCGGCCGGGTATCCCAGCCGCACCTCCGTGCCTTCATTGGTGCTGGAGATGGTGGCCGTGCCGCCGTGGCGGTTCATCCGGCCGATGATGGATTCCCGGACACCGAGCCGGTCCTCCGGCACGTCCTGCAGCTCGAAGCCCGGGCCCCGGTCCTTGATGAAGACCTCGGCATGGTCAGCGGACGCCTCCAGGTACACCGAGACGGTTCCGCCGCCGTGGCGGGAGGCGTTCAGCATCGCCTCCCGGCTGGCCTGGATCAGTGCCTCATGGCTCTCGGTGACCGCGGTGTCTCCCACGCTGACCACCTCGACGGCGTTGCCCAGCAGGTCTTCCACTTCGGCAGCTGCGGCCTTGATCCGGTCCGACAACTGCCCGGCATCCTTGCCCGGGTCCTCAAACAGCCAGCCCCTCAGCTCCCGCTCCTGGGCACGGGCCAGCCGGACGACGTCGTGCTCATTGGCAGCCCGCCGCTGGATAAGTGCCAGAGTCTGCAGCACGGAGTCGTGCAGGTGGGCGGCGATTTCCGCCCGCTCAGTTTCCCGGATCCGGCCGGCGCGCTCCGCTTCCAGGTCGCGCCAGAACTTCAGCGCCCAAGGAAGCAGAACCAGCACCACCCCGCCGAGGACAGCCACGGAGGCGAGCAGCGCCAGCCACGTCTGCTCCCAGGATCCCGATCCCGACACCATCACCAGAACGCCCGCAACCACCAGGGCCAGGCCCGCAGCGAGCCGTGCCCAGCCGCCGGCCTGGTCCGCCTTCGTCTTGTCCACCAGCCCCGCCCGCCGGGTCTCGTCCAGCTGCATCCACGCGATGGACGCCCCACCCAGAACTGCCGCCGCCGGAATCAGCGTGCCCAGCGGAACGTCCACGCCCAGGAGCTGGGCCACCAGGATGCCTGCAACCAGGAGCAACCCGACGCCGAGCAGGATCTCCTTGCCATACCGCATGTCACGGAACCTGAACCAGGGCGCGGCAACCTCGGAAGCATGTCCTCCAGCGTGCCCCGCTGCGCTGCCACGGGCATCAGGACCGACGGCTGTTGAGCCGCTGCCGCCGTCGGGTACTCCGGGCGGCACCGCGCCAAATCCACCAGGTGCGGCTCCGGTCCCGGCGGGCGCCGCCGTCCGGGGAACGGCAGCCTGCGCCCGCTCAGGACTTACGGCCGGGGCAATCGGCGACGCCGGACGGCGCGCCTGGCGCCTTGCGCTTTCATCCGCGGTGGGCACCATGATCCACAGCCAGGCGTAGAAGACGACGCCGGCGCCACCGGCCAGTGAAGCCAGGAGCATCACCACCCGCACGTTCCGGACCGGCCAGCCCAGATGGACGGCAAGGCCGGAGCACACACCCGCCAGAAAGCGGTCGCTGCGGCGGACCAGCGGGGGGCGGACGGGGACGGTTGTCATGGATCAATCCAAGCACGGATCAGGGTTTCCCGGACCGCGTTCGGGCCGGAACCGGGGGCCACTCAGGGCCTGTTCAGGGTGTCCCCCAGTAGAGCCAAACCACCGCGGGCGGAAGGATTGAGGTATGAACTCGCAAACCCCCACCCCAGATGACGGCCAGCCTACGGAGCCCCTCCCCCAGCGGGAAAATGACCAGACCACGGAGCCCCTGCTGCCGCCCGCTTCCCCAACGGCGCCGGACCAGAATTCGGCGCAGGACCCCTCCCGGGAATCCACGCAGGGCTACCCGGCGCAGGACACAGCCGGCGGGACCAACGCCGGGCGCTCGGCCGGATCCTACTCCAATCAAAGCGGCCCCCACCAGACCGGCAGCTACGCCTACGCCGGTATGCCCGGCCAGCAGACTGACTTCTTCGGCTGGGTCCGCAGCCACGGAATCATGCGCGGCCAGGACCGCTGGATCGGCGGTGTTTCCAGCGGCATTTCCCAGCGGATGGGCATTGACCCGCTGATCGTCCGCGGCGTCTTCATCGTCCTCACCCTCTTCGCCGGCATTGGTGTGCTCGTCTACGGCCTGGCATGGGCCTTCCTGCCCGAGCCCGATGGCCGGATCCATGTCCAGGAAGCCGGTTCCGGCCGTTGGACCAGCGGCATGACCGGTTCCCTGATCGCCACCATCCTCGGCTTCGGCGGACTGGGCGGCGGCTTCTGGGGCTGGGGCGACCACGGCTTCGGAGCCTTCCTCTGGACCGTTTTTTGGGTTGGCGGCGCCATCTACCTGATCTACTACCTGGCCCAGCGAAACAAGGCAGCGGTTGGGACATCGGCAGGCGCAACCTACCCCGGTTCCACGCCCTACTCCGGGACCAACGCCTACTCCGCAGCAACCTCTGCAGGGACTACGCCCCCTTACTCAGACGTAGCAGGCACAGGTCCTTTCACCGGCAGCCCCTACGGTGGAACCGGGTCCGGCAGTGGATGGAACAACGGAGGCACCGGCGGCACGCGGCAGCCGCAGGGCAACCCGACGGCACCCCGCGTACGTCCGCCAGGACCCGGTGCCCCCGCCGTCGCAATCGCCGCAGGCAGCGCCCTGATCGTGGGTGCGGGACTCAAGGCGCTGGATGTCACCAACGTCATCGACCTGGGCGACTCCACCAACGCCATCGCCTGGGCCAGCGCAGCTGCGGTCCTGGGCCTCGGGATCCTCATCCTGGGCCTGCGCGGAAGGACGTCCGGCATCCTCTCGTTCTTCGCGGTGGCGGCCCTGATCATCGGCGGGATCTTCAACGTGGTGGGCAACAACGGCGACCGGGTCCGGTTCCAGCAGGTTGACTGGACGCCCACCAGCATCGAACAGGCCACCGAAGGGCTGAACATCACGGCAGGACGCGGCACGGTCGACCTTACCGAACTGGCCCTGGCCACCCCGCTCCAGTCCGAAGTCCTGGTCCCGCTGGACTTCACGGCCAGCAACGTCACGGTGGTCATTCCCGACACCGTGCCCGTGGACATCAGGGCCGACATGACGCTCGGCAACCTCACCGAAGGCGGAAGCCAGCGCGGCGGAACCACCACACGGGAAAGCAGCTACAACACCGACAAGCCCGGCAGCCACCTGGTGATCCAGATCGACGGCACCGTCAGCAACGTCATCATCAAGGAAGGTAACTGACATGAGCAGCCAAACTCCGGACCCATACGCTCCGGGAAGCACGACGGCGGCAGGCACCGAATCTGCCCCTCCTTCGGGAGCGCGGGTGGGAACCGTGGTGTGGGGCCTGATAGTCCTGGCCCTCGCCGCCCTGATCATCATCGCGCAGCTGGGCATCATCACCCTCAACGGGACCTACGTCCTGATCGGGCTGATGATCGGCGCCGGCGCGGCCCTGGTGATTGGCGGGCTCCTCTCCGCACGGAAACGTGACAACAGTCCTGCAACACGGAAGTCTTGAGCCATGGAAAAGTTCTTCAGCATCGTCAGGGGCCTTGGCCTGAAACGCGGACCGGAGCGCTGGCTGGGAGGAGTGCTGGGAGGCGTCGCGGCAAAGCTCAACGTGGATGTGGCCTATGTCCGGATCGCCTTCCTGCTCTTCTGCCTGCTCCCCGGCCCGGCTGTCATCTTCTACCTCCTGGCCTGGGTGGTCCTGCCGGACCAGCGCAACGTTATCCCGCTTCAGACGTTCCTTGACCGGCGGTCCATCAACCGCCGCTGAGACTGCGGGCACAAAGGCCTCCGCCCCTGTTGGGAAGCGGGGGCCTTCGTGCTGGGGCGCAACTGGCCGTTGCGAGGGAGCAGGGCCTTATGTAACCGGTTTGTGTCGTACCCCACACCCCCCACTAGACTCTATGTGAGCTCAGCGTGGCGCTCTGCCTGTACACCTTCTCCCAGGATTTGAGCCAGAGACATGAAAATTGGAATTCTTACCAGCGGTGGCGACTGCCCCGGACTGAACGCCGTGATCCGCGGAGCCGTCCTCAAAGGCATCGCCATCCACGGTCACGAATTCGTCGGTTTCCTCGACGGCTGGCGCGGTGTGGTCGAGGGCGACATCATCGATATCCCCCGCACCATGGTCCGCGGTATTGCCAAGCAGGGCGGCACCATCCTGGGCACCTCACGCACCAACCCGTTCGAAAACGGCGGCGGCCCCGAGGTCATCAAAGCCCACATGGACCGACTGGGCATCGACGCGATCATCGCGATCGGCGGTGAGGGAACCCTGGCCGCTGCCAAGCGCCTCACCGACGCCGGCCTGAAAATCGTCGGTGTTCCCAAGACCGTGGACAACGACCTCGACGCCACCGACTACACCTTCGGTTTCGATACCGCCGTCCAGATCGCCACTGAAGCGATTGACAGGCTCCGGACCACCGGCGAGTCCCACCACCGCTGCATGATCGCTGAAGTGATGGGCCGGCACGTGGGCTGGATCGCCCTCCATGCCGGCATGGCCGCCGGCGCCCACGCCATTCTCATTCCTGAGCAGAAAGTCAGCATCGAGCAGATCACCGAATGGGTCAAGGAAGCCCACGCCCGCGGCCGCGCTCCCCTGGTGGTGGTGGCCGAGGGGTTCGTTCCCGCGCACATGGAAACCCCGCACTCCGAACGCGGCCTGGACACATTTGGGCGGCCCCGCCTTGGTGGCATCGCAGACCAGCTCGCCCCGGAACTTGAAGCCCGGACCGGCATCGAAACCCGCGCCACCATCCTCGGACACATCCAGCGCGGCGGCGTACCGTCGGCCTTCGACCGTGTCCTGGCCACCCGGCTGGGCATGGCCGCCATCGACTCCGTGGTGGAAGGCTACTGGGGGACCATGGTGGCGCTGAAGGGAACGGACATCGAGCACGTCGGGTTCCAGGAAGCCCTGGGCCAACTCAAGACCGTTCCTCAAAGGCGCTACGACGAAGCCGCCGTCCTCTTCGGCTAAGGCGTTTCCCCCAGCCACGGTGTCCTGTCCGGCCGGACTCCCTGCCCGGCCTAGGCTGGGAGTATGACACTTGACCCCGGTTCTGCCGCCATCATCCAGCTTGCCTGGGCCCGGCGCCTGGGACTCGACGACGACGCTTTCGGAACTGCCCTGACGTCCGGGGAACGGATTGTCCGGGCTGACGAATCGGTGAAGACCGTGGAGTTTGTACGGCTCTTTGGCAGTTCGGCACTCGTTGGTCCGCAGTGGGTCATTGACGCCGCTGCGGGCATCCCGGATGAGGAGATGGCCCAGCACGTCACACTCCTGACGCTGACCCGGTCCCATGGCGGCCATGGCCTGGGTGCCGCTGCGCTGTTCTTTGCCGACGATCTTCCCCTGAAGCAGCCTTCTGACGAGATGACCGTTTCGCACGGAAACCCGGAGGCGATAGAACTGGAAGGACACTGCCCGCCGGACGACGTCAACGAGGTTGGCCTTTCGGACCTGGAAAACCGCTACACGATCGTCCGGGATATTAACGGGCGCCGTGTACCCCTTGCCTGTGGCGCCTACTCCGAGTGGGTGGGCCTGCTGGCCCACCTGGGTGTGCTGGTGGATCCGGAATGGCGGCGCCGCGGGCTGGGTTCACTCGCCGCGTCCATCGCGGCCCACGAGGCACTGTCCGCCGGGCTGACGCTGCAGTGGCGGACAGACGTCAGCAACACCGGCTCCCTGGCGCTGGCCCGGAAGCTCGGCCTCTCAGCCGGCGGAATCCAGACCAGCGTCCACCTTGGCTGACGGGGCAGACCCGCCGCCGCCCCAGCCCTGAACCGGCTGGGGTTTGGCAAAGAACAGTGCCACGACCGCCCCGGCCAGAACCACACCGGCGGGCAGCAGGATGGACTGGGCCATCGCCGTCGAGAATCCGCTGTGGAGCGCCTCCGGCAAGCCACCGGACAAGGCCATGCCCTCCCCCGCAGCCGCGCCGGGCCCGCCGGATTGAAGCTCGGCTGCCAGCCGGGACTGGATCAGCACCGCGATGGCTGCGCTGCCCAGGACGGCCCCGAACTGCCGGGTGGTGTTGTAAACCCCGGACCCTGCACCGGCCTGCCGGGGCGGAAGGTTGCGCGTGGCGGTGGTGCTCAGGGGCGCCCAGATTCCTGCGTTGGCAAAGCCCAGGACGGCACTGGGCAGCAGGAACATCAGGATAGGGGTGTCCGGCTGCATCAGGACTGCGTTCCATGCCAGGGCCACCGCCATCAGGGTCAGCCCGCCGGCAGCCAGGTACTTGGGGTTCACCCGGTCCACTATTTTCCCGATCACCGGTGCCAGCCCGCCTGAAATCAGCGCCATCGGCACCATAAGGAGGGCGGACTGGGTTGGGGTCAGGCCGCGGACCATCTGGTAGTAGAAAATCAGCGGCAGGCCGAAGGAGGTCACCGTGAAACCCACCATGGTGATGCCAATGTTGGCGAGGGAGAAGTTCCGGTCCCGGAACAGCCCCAGCGGCAGGAGCGGCTCGCCCTTGTTGTAGCGCTGCCACACCACGAACGCCGTCAGCACTGCAAGCCCGGCGATGATGAGTCCCCACACACTCACCGGCCCAATGATGGTGCCCCAGTTGTAGGTTTCGCCTTCCTGGATGCCGAACACCAGGAGGAAGAGTCCGACGGCGCTGAGCACCACGCCGGGGATGTCGAACCGGTGCGGGTGGGTATTGAGGGCCGGGACGTTCCGCCAGGCGAGGACGAAACCTGCGATGCCCACCGGCACGTTGATGAAGAAGATCCATTCCCAGCCCAGGGCGTCCACCAGGACGCCGCCGAGGATGGGGCCGACCAGGGTTGCGACGCCGGCGGTGGCTCCCCAGATGGCCATGGCGGCGCCCCGCCGGTCCGGCGGGAAGATCCGCGTGATCACGGCCATGGTCTGCGGCGTCATGATGGCTGCGCCGAGGCCCTGGAGCACCCGCGCGGCGATCAGGGTCTGCACGTCACCGGACAGCCCGCACCACAACGAGGCCAGGGTGAATACCACCAAACCCAGGAGGTAAAGCTTTTTGGGCCCGAACCTGTCACCGAGCCTGCCGGTTATCAGCAGCGGGACGGCGTAGGCGAGGAGGTAGGCACTGGTCACCCAGATGACCGAGTTGATGTCCGCGCCCAGCCCCTCCATGATCCGGGGATTGGCCACGGACACGATGGTGCTGTCGATCAGGATCATAAAGAACCCGATCACCAGGGACCAAAGGGCCGGCCACGGCCTTGCTACGTTTTACACTGGGTCATCCTTCGGGTCGGTGGTTGACGGCCGGGCAGGACCCGGTGGTGCTAGCCCAGGAGATCCAGAATGTCCTGGCGCGCAAACATCTGGGCTGCGGCGCGGGCAGAGGGGGATCCGGCGTCCGGATCGGCGCCGGCCTCCAGCAGGACCCGGGCAACGTCGGTATAGCCCTTGAACGCCGCTCCGGCCAGCGGCGTCTGGCCGCGGTCGTTGGCGGTGTGGGCTTCCGCGCCGTGTTTCAGGATGAGCTGAACGGTCTCTGCGTGGCCGTGGTATGCGGCCAGCATCAGGAGGGAGTCACCTGCGGCATTTGTGAGGGTGGCCGGGGCACCGGCCTCAAGGTAGGCGCGCAGCAGCGCGGAATCGCCCTCCCTGGCGGCCTGGAAAAGCGTGTGCGCCAAAGCCAGCGCCTCGTCGTCGCCTCCTCCCTGGGCGGCCGAAGAATCGGACGGCACGGGTGTGGTTCCAGCGTCTTGTGTCATTAGCGTGGCCCCTTGAGGAATCCGGTCTGGCGCCCCACTACCTGGCCGGCGTCGGGGGCAACGATGAGCTCCTGGACAGCAGGGTAAGGCTCCTCGCCGTCCAGGACCGTCAGTATCTCATCCGCTCCAACGGAACGCTTTATGACTGCCAGGGCAACGGGCCCCATCTCGTAGTGCTGGGCCACCGACGTGACCGTTCCTACTTTCCGCTCCCCTGCCAGCACGGGGCTTCCGGCCTGCGGCAGGGTGTGTTGGGAGCCGTCCAGCTGCAGGAACACGAGCCGGCGCGGCGGGTGCCCCAGGTTGTGTACGCGCGCGATGGTTTCCTGGCCTTTGTAGCAGCCCTTGGCCAGGTGCACGGCGGTACGGAGCAGGTCCAGCTCATGCGGGATGGTTTTGTCGTCCGTTTCGGCGCCTATCCGGGGGCGCCACGCCGCCAGCCGCAGCGCTTCCGCCGCCAGCACGCCGGCCAGCGGGCGTCCATCGACGGTTTTCTCCAGGTCCGCGGCCGGCACCAGGTACTCAAACCACGGGCGCTCCAGCCCCGGATGGCTCCCCGGAGGGACGGTTGCATAGGAGTAGCCCCCCGGCGCCACATGGGGCCAGGGGTCCTGCCACACCAGCAGTTCGGACCATTCCGGCACTGCCCTGGTGCTGCCCACTACCGCCCATTCGGCCGAAACGTCAGCAATTTCCACCCGCAGCATGAACTTCATCCGGTTCAGGAACTCCGCCAGGGGTGCTGCTTCGGCGGCCTCAACAAGCAGCCAGGTGGTGGCGCCGTCGTCAATCACCCGGGCGTCGAAGTCGATCCTGCCCTGGACGCTCAGGAGCAGCAGTTCGCTGGACTCCCCCGGCTGGAGGCTGGTCACCTGCTGCGAGGACAGCGTGTTGAGCCAGCTCAGCCTGTCCGGACCGGTGACCGTCACCACGCCGCGGTGGGACAGGTCGACGACGGCGGTACCGGCAGCGAGTGCGCGCTGCTCACGCAGCGGCTCACCGTAGTGGGATGCGACGCCGGCGTCCGCGCCGGTTGCCTCAACGGCTCCAGGGCGCGACAACAGGGGGCTGGGAGTAGTCATATGTAGTAGAAGTCCTCGAGGGTCGGCGGTATTCCGGATATTCAGAATCGATCCGGTGTCCACGGTCCTCTTACCTGGGGACCGGGATGGTCAGGAAACTTTTTTGAGGAAGGCGGAAGCGTGGGCTTCAAGCCCCTTGCCTTCCTTGCCGCCGACGGCCACGTCCCACCGCCAGAGCAGGTTCCCGTCCACCAGGCCGAAGATGCGCGTTGCCGCGCTGTAGTCCTTGGAGTGGCTTCCGCGCATCACCATGTCGGTGGTGAGCTGGATTTGCGGTCCTTTGATCTGCCCGTAGTACAGCTCTGAAATTCCACCGGGATGCGAGATGGACACAGAGATGTCGAAGCCGCCCTCGCTGTTGCGGAGGGCTTCCACCTCGTCGGCACTCTTCAACGCCGGAACGATGTCCGCCGGGATCAGGCCCGGACCGCCGTCGGCATCAAGTTGCTTGCGCTCCAGCGCCCAGAAGCCGGTTTCGACGGTCAGCGGCCGCAGGCGCGTGCCGTCGTCGTCCGTCAGCCAGCTCTCCGCACGGTACTGAAGATAAGGCAGCCCGTTATGGGTGAAGGACACGTGCTGCAGGAAGTGTTCCGAGTCCTCATCCCCGGTGCCCAGCCGGCCACGGCCCTCCCACTCACCAATGAGCCAGGAAAGGGGGACAAGTTCTGGGGTCAGGTCTGTCGGAATTTCAATCGGCACAGCAAATACCTCGGGAAACTGCTAGCTCCGGAAAGGGACTACTTCTGGCCTTTGAACAGGCGGTAGACCACAAAGCCGGCAAACCAGGCCATGGACAGGCTGGCGATGCCGAGCAGGACAAGGAAGAAGATTTCAAAAGCAAGTACGGACATGATGCCATCCTAACGCGTTAGTAGATGAGTAGTTTGTCTATGAAGTAGGCCAGCGAACCCACCGCCGAGACGGGCGCAAGCCCTATGCTAAGGGCAGCCGGAACATCAAGGGGTGCGCCGCGAAGCGTCACGAGCCGGCGGAAGCTGACCAGGACCGCGCCCACCACCACACCAAAAATAGCCGCCGGCAGGATCGCTATGTCGGAAAGGACCAGTCCTGCCAATGGACCGGCAAGGCCGGCCAGGACTATTCCCAGGGGCGCAATGATTCTGTCCGGCCACCTGATCAAACAGGCCAACAGGGCCACGGTGGCGCTGATGGCCGCCACCAGCAGCATCTCCTTTACCCCGTTGAACCGTGCGCCCGCGATCCAGCCCGCGCCGAGGCAGGCCAGCAGCACTCCCACGGAGCAGCCAAGCGTCGACTCCAACCGCTGCGCCTGCCCTGTACCGCGGATGAGCTGCACGACGAATACGGCCATGATCCCCAAGGCAATAAACGGCGGCGTCCAGTCCAGGTAGCCGGGAGCGGGCGAGTAGGCGGCGGCGAGCGCAGATCCGGATCCGGCCAGGGCAATCACTGCCGCGAGCGTCTTCTTGGCAGGTATCCGGAGGAAGTGGGGCCAGCCGACGCCCACGGCAGCCGCACTGACTACAGCGACAGTAACGAGGGCCTCGCGGGAGGTGTAAACGCCGGCAATGATTGCAGCGAGCCCGGCAATACCTGCCACACCGATGGTCCAGGAGCCCAGGGAGCGCGCCGGCGCCTGCAGTTCCGCCGTCATACTGATCCCGGCCCGGGCTTGATCTGTGCACTCACTGCGCTGCATCCCATCCTGCGTTGACCTTGGAAGGCGGTCCGCCTCCGGTGGCAGGGCATCGGGCCCTGCCACAATCCTGCCTTATGTGAACGGCTTATGTCGCAAAACGCTGCCTGATCCGGGCCGGACCAGTGCCAGCTTCGGGGCCGCCGGGTATACTCGGGACCTCAGCTAAGTTCCCTGCTGAAGTGGCCGGACCGCTGCCTTGGCAGAGTCCCAAACAGGGGCAGGGAGCCAGTACCGGCCGGCGAAAATCCGGTTTAGTCGCTCAATGATGCGCGGACGGCCCTTGGAGGAACAATGTCGCACATCCTGTTATTGACGAACAGCACCGGATCCTCGGTGGACATCCTGCCTGCCTTGGAATTGCTGAACCACCGGGTCCACATCCTCCCCGCCGAACCCACCGCCCTGCTGGAGACGGACCCCTGCGACATTGTGCTGCTGGACGCCCGCAAGGACCTCGTGGGCGCGCGTTCCCTCACCCAGCTCCTCAAAGCCACCGGCCTGAGCGCCCCGCTGGTGCTGATTCTTACCGAAGGCGGAATGGCTGCTGTTTCCTCTGCCTGGGCTGTGGATGACATTGTGCTGGAATCTGCCGGCCCCGCCGAGGTGGAGGCCCGCATCCGGCTGTCCGTGGCCCGGGCCATCCCGGAGCAGGAGGACACGCCGTCCGAAATCCGGGCTGCCGGCGTCGTCATCGATGAGGCAAGCTACACCGCCCGCGTTAACGGAGCACCCCTGAACCTGACGTTCAAGGAATTCGAGCTCCTGAAGTACCTCGCGCAGCACCCGGGCCGTGTGTTCACCCGGCAGCAGCTGCTCACCGAAGTGTGGGGCTACGACTACTACGGCGGCACCCGCACGGTGGACGTCCACGTCCGGCGCCTGCGCGCCAAGCTCGGCGCCGACCACGAAAACCTCATCAGCACTGTCCGCAACGTCGGCTACCGGCTCACCCTGGTGCGGCAGCAGGAAGACGAGCTGACGGAAGCCTGAGCCGGCTGCTTGCGGTCCGCCTCCGCTGATCCCGTATAACCTTGCCTCATGACTCCAGCGCACCCTGAGAAGTGGCCCGTCCATGTTGTAAAAGGCGGAGTTGACCGGCAGCTGCTGAAGGACTGCGGCGATCTGCTGGCTGCGGCGGAAGAGTCGGACGGCAATCCTTCCATCTCTGAGCAGACCCTGATCAGCATGCGGGCCGGTGATTCCGGTGAACACCAGGTGCTCACCCTGGCCCTCTACGCCCCGGACGAGGACTCCGACCCCGCCTCCGGACAGGACCTTGCAGGGTTCGCCGCCTTAGTTGAAGAACCGGACGGCAGCGGCGTGGTGGAAATCGCCGTCCATCCCAATTACCGCAACCAGGGCGTCGCCGACCGTCTTGTGGGCGCCCTTCAGGACCGGCGCGGGCTCCAGGGACTGAAAGCCTGGTCCCACGGAAACCACGAGGCAGCCGCGGACCTCGCCGCCCGCTACGGCTTCGTGTCCGTGCGCGAGCTCTGGAAGATGCGGATGACGACGGCAGCGGCGGACCTTCCCGCCGTCGTCCTTCCGGAGGGTGTCACCATCCGGGCGTTTGTGCCCGGCCAGGATGAGGATGACTGGCTGGCTGCCAACCGTGCCGCGTTCGCCCACCACCCCGAGCAGGGCAGCCTCACCCGCGCCGACCTTGACGCCCGGATGGCCGAGGAATGGTTTGACCCCGCCGGTTTCCTCCTGGCTGTGAACGGGGACGGCAGGCTGCTCGGATACCACTGGACCAAGGTGCATCCGGGCCACGGCTCCCACCCCCCGATCGGTGAAATCTACGTGGTGGGCGTTACCCCGGAAGCCCAGGGTTCGGGCCTGGGCAAGGCCCTCACGGTGGCCGGCATTGGATACCTCCAAAACCTGGGGCTGCACGCCGTCATGCTGTACGTCGACGCCGACAACGCTCCCGCAGTCTCCCTGTACCGGCGGCTGGGTTTCACCCGCTGGGACATGGATGTGATGTACGGTCCGGCAGCGGGCCAGCCCAATCCCTAACGCAAGGGCCCTGCGGCGCCAAACCTAGGGTTCCTGCCTACTGATTGCTTGTATGGTTGAAACAGAACCGCGCAGGCCGGATACGGCCGCATTGAAGCGCCAGGTAAAGGAGATGCCATGAACCCGGAACCTTCCGGAGCAGCCACGTCCCAAGAGGTTCCTATCCCCGTGCGCGCCCGATTCGGCTCCTCGGAGGTTCCGGCGTCGCGGGCCACGCAGGACCGGATCGACATCCCCGATTTCGCGCCCAACCTGGAACCGGAGGGCGATATCCGGCCGGACCGCTTCCTGGACCGGGAACTGAGCTGGCTCAGCTTCAACTCCCGTGTCCTTGAACTGGCCGAAGATGCCTCCCTGCACCTGCTGGAAAGGGTTGGCTTCCTCTCCATCTTCGCGTCCAACCTGGACGAGTTCTTTATGGTCCGCGTCGCAGGCCTGAAGCGGCGCATCGCCACCGGCCTTGCCGTCCCCTCCCCTGCAGGGCTGAGCCCGGTGGAGGTGCTGGAAAAAATCGGTGAGGAAGCCCACCGGCTCCAGCAGCGCCACGCGCAGGTCTTCGCGGAACAGATCCGTCCGGCCCTGGCCTACGAGCACATCCACCTGATGCACTGGGACGAACTCGACGACGCGGCCAAGCAGCAGCTCAGCCAGATGTTTGCCGAAAAGGTCTTCCCCATCCTGACGCCTTTGGCGGTGGACCCGGCACACCCCTTCCCCTACATTTCGGGCCTGTCGCTGAACCTGGCCGTCGTGGTCAGGAACCCTGTCAGCGACAAGGAACTGTTCGCCCGCGTCAAGGTCCCGGACCAGCTGCCCCGGCTGATCTCCATCGACGGTCCGCGCGCCGGTGCGGTGGCGGGCCGGGTGGCGCGCTTCATCGCCCTTGAGGAAGTCATCGCCGTCCACCTGGACAAGCTGTTCGCCGGAATGGAGGTCCTTGAGCACCATACGTTCCGGGTCACCAGGAACGAGGACGTGGAGGTTGAAGAGGACGACGCCGAGAACCTCCTGCAGGCGCTCGAAAAGGAACTGCTTCGCCGCCGGTTCGGCCCGCCGGTCCGGCTCGAGGTTACCAACGACATCAACCCCAACATCCGGGCACTGCTGATCCGTGAACTGGGCGTTGAGGAGTCCGAGGTCTACTCGGTCCCGGCCCCGCTGGACCTTCGGGGTCTTTCGGTCATCGCGGGCATCGACCGGGCGGACCTGCACTACCCCAAGCACGTTCCGCATACCTCCCGGTACCTGAACGAGTCCGAGACGTCCAAGGCGGCCAACGTCTTCGCGGCCATGCGCCGCCGGGACATCCTGCTCCACCACCCCTACGACTCGTTCTCCACTTCCGTGCAGGCCTTCTTGGAGCAGGCGGCGGCAGACCCCAAGGTCCAGGCCATCAAGCAGACCCTGTACCGCACCTCAGGCGACTCCCCCATTGTGGATGCCCTTATTGATGCCGCCGAGGCCGGCAAGCAGGTCCTGGCCCTGGTGGAAATCAAGGCCAGGTTTGATGAGCAGGCAAACATCTCCTGGGCCCGCAAGCTCGAGCAGGCCGGCGTGCACGTGGTGTACGGCATCGTGGGCCTTAAAACACACTGCAAGCTCTCACTGGTGGTGCGCCAGGAAGTGGACGGGCTGCGGCGGTACTGCCACATCGGCACGGGCAACTACCACCCCCGCACCGCCCGCTACTACGAGGACCTGGGCCTCCTCACGGCCAACGACCAGGTGGGCGAGGACCTTTCCAAGCTCTTCAACCAACTCTCCGGCTATGCGCCCAAGTCAACCTTCAAACGGCTTCTGGTCGCTCCGCGCTCGGTGCGTTCCGGGCTGATTGACCGGATCGAAACCGAGATCCGGAACGCCCGCGCCGGCCTCCCCGCCCGCGTCCAGATCAAGGTCAACTCCATGGTGGACGAGGCCATCATCGATTCCCTGTACCGCGCATCCCAGGCCGGGGTGAAGGTGGATGTCATTGTCCGCGGCATCTGCTCGCTGCGCCCGGGCGTGCCCGGACTCAGCGACAACATCACGGTCCGTTCCGTCCTGGGCAGGTTCCTGGAGCACTCCCGTGTGTTCGCGTTCGCAAACGGCGGGAACCCGGTGGTGTACATCGGCTCAGCAGACATGATGCACCGCAACCTGGACCGCCGGGTGGAGGCCCTGGTCCAGTTGAGCGCCTTTGATGACATCAACTACGTGCAGGACCTGTTGCGCCGCTATATGGCTCCGGAAACTGCAAGCTGGCACCTGGACAACGAAGGGAACTGGTCCCGACACCACCTCGCCGATGACGGCAGGCCACTGGAGGACGTCCAGTCCTTCCTGCTGGCGTCACGGCCGCGGCAGCGCAGCCTGAGCCGACGGTAAGGGCTGCAGTTTTGTCGAGCGACGCACTCGTAGCAGACCAGACAGACCACCCCGGTGAACCGGTAGCCGTCACGGCTGCCGGGGCACTGCCGTGGCGCCTCAACAAGGACACGCTTGAGGTACTGCTGATCCACCGCCCCCGTTACGACGACTGGTCCTGGCCGAAAGGCAAGATCGACGACGGCGAGACCATCCCCGAATGCGCCATCCGGGAAGTGTTCGAGGAGGTTGGGCTCACCGCCGCCCTGGGCATACCGCTGCCGCCGATCCACTACCACGTGGCCAGCGGGCTGAAGGTGGTCCATTACTGGGCGGTCAAGGTCAACGGCGACAGGCTGGTCCCGGACGGGAAAGAGGTGGACAGCGTGATGTGGTGCACCCCGGAAAAGGCCGCCCGGCTGCTGTCCAACCCCTCCGACGTCGAGCCCTTGGATTACCTGCGGGATGCCCACGAGCGGGGGGAGCTGAACACCTGGCCCCTGCTGGTGGTCCGCCACGCAAAGGCAAAGCCGCGCTCGTCCTGGAGCAAGGCAGAAGGCGAGCGGCCGCTCGCTGCCACCGGGATGCGCCAGGCCCAGGCTGTGGGCCGGCTGCTTCAGGCGTGGAAGCCGCCACGTGTGGTCACCAGCCCGTGGCTGCGCTGTGTCGCGACCGTTGCGCCGTATGCGAAGGCAACCGGCGCCAAAGTCAAACTGGCGGAAGCGCTTACCGAACACCGGCACGAACGGAGCCCCAAGAAGACAGCGGCAGTCATCGAGGCCCTTCTCGAGAGGCAGCGGGCGGTAGCGGTCTGCACCCACCGTCCGGCGCTGCCCACTGTGTTCGGGCAACTGGCAAAACACATGCCCGCGCACCTTGCCGCCCTCCTGCCCGCCGAGGAACCCTACCTGTCCCCCGGGGAACTGGTGGTGTGCCATGTGGCCCTCGGAGCCAACCGGATTGTTGCCGTGGAGCAGTTCAAGCCCTTCGATGACTGAGCCGTTTGGGCGCCGCGGTGATCGAGCAAAGTACACTTGGGCCGTGAGCATCCCAACGCCTTATGAAGACCTCCTGCGCGATGTCCTGGCTTCCGGCACGCACAAATCGGACCGCACCGGGACAGGAACCACCAGCGTTTTCGGGCGCCAATTGCGCTTTGACCTGGGTAAGAGCTTCCCGCTGATCACCACCAAGCGGGTGCATTTCAAGTCAGTCGCGGTGGAACTCCTGTGGTTCCTGCGTGGCGAGACGAACGTGAAGTGGATGCAGGACCAGGGCGTCACCATCTGGAACGAGTGGGCTGACGCCGACGGCGAGCTGGGGCCGGTCTACGGCGTCCAGTGGCGCAGTTGGCCCACCCCGGACGGCGGGCACATCGACCAGATTGCCGAGCTGGTGGAGAACCTCCGGTCCAACCCGGATTCCCGTCGCCACATCGTGTCCGCGTGGAATGTTTCCGAACTGCACGACATGGCCCTGCCTCCGTGCCACGCGTTCTTCCAGTTCTACGTTGCGGACGGCAAGCTGTCCTGCCAGCTTTACCAGCGCTCCGCGGACATGTTCCTGGGTGTGCCGTTCAACATCGCCTCCTATGCACTGCTCACCTGCATGGTGGCCCAGCAGGTGGGGCTCGAACCCGGCGAGTTCGTCTGGACCGGCGGCGACGTCCACATCTACGAGAACCACATGGACCAGGTCCTCAAGCAGCTGGAGCGGGAGCCGTACGAGTACCCGCAGCTGAAGATCACCCGGAAACCGGCGTCGATCTTCGACTACATGCTGGAGGACTTCGAAGTGGTGGGTTACAAGCATCACCCCACGATTAAGGCACCGATCGCCGTATGAGCACCGAGAACTTCACGGACCCGCAGTCCTTTACGGAGGAACTGGCCGCATCGGTGACCGGCGTGGGCCTGGTGTGGGCGCAGACCCCTGACGGCGTCATCGGCAAGGACGGGGACATGCCCTGGCACCTGCCTGAGGACCTCAAGCACTTCAACCGGCTCACGATGGGCCACCCGGTGGTGATGGGCCGCAAAACCTGGTTGTCCTTTCCGGAAAAGTACCGGCCCCTGCCCGGGCGGACCAACATCGTGATCACCCGGCAGGAAAACTGGGCGGACACGCCCGAGGCGGAGGGCGCCGTCGTGGTCCCTTCCCTTGATGACGCCCTGCTGGAGTCCCAGTTCGTCGACGGAGGCGAAACCGTGTGGATCTTGGGCGGCGGAGAGATATTCCGTCAGTCCACGGAGCTTGCCAACGTTGCGGTGGTCACCACCATCGACGTCGATGCCGACGGCGACACGTTCGCTCCGGAACTGGGCACCAGTTGGGAAGCGGCGGCCTCTGTTCCCCCGGACGGCTGGCTGACGGGCGTCAACGGGACACGCTACCGCTTTACTAAATGGTCGAGGACTGAGGGTTAGGCATGTTGAAGAAACCGGAAACCCTATTTGTGCTGGGCTACATGCTGCTCCCCCTTCTGGCGCTGCTGTCCGCCATCGTGGGGTTCACCATGATCCTGGGCGGCAACAAGATCGCCGGCGCGATCGTGCTGGTGGTGGTGACGCAGGTGTTCGCCTTCGGGGCGTTCTACGCGCTCCGCGCCAGGAAAGCCGCCGTGCTCGAGGAGTCCAAGCGGAGCTAGCCGAACGCGGCCAAGGCGCATGGGCAGGTAATGCGGACTGATCCCGGGCCGCGTGCCGGCGTCGCCACGTGTGCCAGCCGGGGAGTGACGTAACCGACTGCGCCGTGCCGGTACCGGCGACTAAACTGGACGGATGACTACAGCAGCTACCCCTTCCGTCGGCCTGGTCGGATGGCGCGGCATGGTCGGTTCCGTCCTCATGCAGCGTATGCAGGACGAGGGCGACTTCGCCAACATCAACCCGGTGTTCTTCTCCACGTCCAACGCGGGAGGAGCCGCCCCCTCCTTCGCTGAAGGCGCCGGCAAGCTCGAGAACGCATTCGATGTGGACACCCTGGCGAAGCTGCCCATTATCGTCACCGCCCAGGGCGGCGACTACACCAAGCAGGTCCACG
The DNA here is from genome assembly GCF_059089645.1 of Arthrobacter sp. K41. NCBI lineage: Bacteria > Bacillati > Actinomycetota > Actinomycetes > Micrococcales > Micrococcaceae > Arthrobacter > Arthrobacter sp. K41. The sequence goes on from NZ_JBNHEW010000005.1 coordinate 317,559, forward strand.
GCGAACTGCGCGCCCGCGGCTGGGACGGCCTCTGGATCGACGCCGCCTCCACCCTGCGCATGAACGACGACTCGATCATCGTGCTGGACCCCATCAACCGCGACGTCATTGACAAGGGCCTGGTCAACGGCACCAAGGACTTCATCGGCGGCAACTGCACCGTCTCCTGCATGCTCATGGGCCTCGGCGGCCTGTTCAAGAACGGCCTGGTCGAGTGGGGCACCTCCATGACCTACCAGGCAGCCTCCGGGGGCGGTGCCCGGCACATGCGCGAACTCCTGAGCCAGTTCGGCACGCTCAACGCCGAGGTCAGCACGGAACTGCAGGATCCGGCGTCGGCCATCCTGGACATCGACCGCAAGGTCCTGGCCCACCAGCGCACCGGCATCGACGCCACCCAGTTCGGCGTGCCGCTGGCCGGCTCGCTGATTCCCTGGATCGACGCCGACCTGGGCAACGGACAGTCCAAGGAAGAGTGGAAGGCCGGGGTTGAGACCAACAAGATCCTGGGCACCTCCGAGGAAAACCGCGTCATCATGGATGGCCTTTGCGTCCGGATCGGTGCCATGCGCTCCCACTCCCAAGCCCTCACCCTCAAGCTCCGCGAGGACCTGCCGGTCGCCGAGATTGAAAAGCTCCTGGCCGAGGACAACGAGTGGGCCAAAGTGGTTCCCAACACCAAGGAAGCTTCAATGGCGGAGCTCACCCCGGTGGCAGCTTCCGGCACCCTGGACATCCCTGTGGGCCGCATCCGCAAGATGGAGATGGGCCCGAACTACATCAGCGCCTTCACCGTTGGCGACCAGCTCCTCTGGGGCGCCGCCGAGCCTTTGCGCCGCATGCTCAACATCGCCACTGGGAACCTGTAAGCCCCCAGTTTGCTGCACTGGCGGCCCTGCCCCTGTTGGGCAGGGCCGCTTTTGTGTCCCTGGGCAGTGTCCCTGGAGCACGGGTCATGAGTCCAGGAACTCCAGGTACCGCCGGGCGGCGCGGGCGAAAGCAGCACGGGCGGTGACCCCCAGGGGCTTTGATTCATCGAACAGCTGAGGCACGACGACGGCTCGCGGGCCTGCGCCTTCCCGCGCCCAGGTGCCTGTCACCTCTCCCCCGGCCACCACGGTCTTCTTGAAGACGCCGTTGCCGCCGGGAACAATCCTGTTCGCATGCTCGGGTGCCAGGACAAGGTTTCGGTCCGTGTAGCCAAGCACAAACTCGTCGAAGCCGGGAAGCAGGAGAACCGACCGCTGTCCCGGCACGCCGCCGTCGAGCAGTGACGCTGTCTCCGGGGACAGCCAGTAGCCCGTGCCCTCGAAGTCAAGCTTTACCAGCTGGCCCTGGATCTCCTTGAGCGCCGCCCGCACCTCCGTCAGGGGAATCTGCGTCCACCAGGCGAAGTCGCGGATGGTGGCGGGTCCGTGGCTCCGGAAATAGCGCAGCAGGAACTCCGCAACGGCCTCCTGCCGCTCCAGCCGGCGGGAGACAGGGATCCAGCTCTCGAAGCCCACGAGCAGTTGCTGGTTCCCGGCCAGCGGCCCCTGCACAAGCCAGCCATGCCGGCACAATGTCCCCAGGATATGGATTCCGCGCTGCCCGGTGGTGGCCTGCCCTACGGCCTCAAAAGCGGTGAAAAGCTCCGAACGGCTCGCTGCTCCGCCAGCCGCAATCCGTTCCAGCGCAAGGTCGCGGCACTTCTCAATATCCGGCCACGTAATCCCAAGTTCGCGGTGCCTGGCGGCGATACCCCGGGTGAGCCGCTCGGCAGTAAGGTCCAGCATCCACCGCAGGTCCTCGGGCGCCACAAGATGCAAGGTGCCCCGCATTGGCCACGACCGCACCACGGCGCCGGAATCGAGCGCGGACCGCACATCCCCTAATCCAGCTCCGGGAACCCTCACACCCACGGCCCAGAAAGCGGCCTGCAGGTCCTGCGCCTGCATCGCGGTCATCCAGCGGACTGTCCCGGCGACGGAGACGGCGTCATCCCCCGCTAACCCCGTTGCAGGGGCTGGAACCGGCACCAGTCTCTGGGATGCCAGCCGCAGCCTGCCCATGGTCCGGCGGTCAAGTCGTTTCCCCACCCTCGCAGCCATGGGCCCATCCTAGGCTCCGGGCGGGTCCGCGGGACATGGGAAGGCACATGGGGAGGCGGGGGCTACAGCTCCAGGCCGATCAGCAGCGGCTCCGGGTGCAGTTTGATTCCAAAACGGCGTTCGACGCCGGCCCGCACTTCGCGGGCCACCGCTACCAGGTCCGCCGCGCTGGCTGAGCCGCGGTTGGTGATGGCCAGAGTGTGCTTGGTGGACAGGGAAGCGCGGCCCCCGCTGACGCTGCCCGGCTCCAGGCCGAAGCCCTTGCTGAAGCCGGCCTGGTCGATCAGCCACGCGGCGGAGAGCTTCACCAGCCCGTCCTTGCCCGCAGGGTAGCGCGGTGCGCCCTCCGGGAGGGCGGCGGCGACGTCGGCCGGGACGATGGGGTTAGTGAAAAATGAACCGGTGGAGTACGTGTCCCGGTCCTCGGAATCCCACACCATCCCCTTGGAAGAGCGCAGCCGCAGCACCTCCCTGCGCACGTCCGTGGAGTAGGCTCGCTTGCCCTGCTCCACGCCCAGCGACCGTGCGAGCTCGGCATACCGGATGGGAGCGCTCATCCGGCCCAACGGGAGCTGGAACTCCACAGTCAGCACCACGTACCGGGGTGAGCCGTTGACGGTGGTCTGTTTAAGGATGGAGTCCCGGTAGCCGAACTTCAGCTCAGAGTTGGTGAAGGTCTTCACGGCGTTACGCTCGCGGTCCCAGGTGCGGACGGCGGCGATGGTTTGGGAAACATCAGAACCGTAGGCGCCCACGTTCTGGACCGGTGTTGCCCCGGTTGAGCCCGGAATACCGGCGAGGGCCTCGATCCCGGACCATGCGTGCAGGACCGCATGCTCCACCAGCTTGTCCCAGTTGTGCCCGGCCTGCACTACCACCGCGACCCCGCCGCAGGAGTCCTCCGCGTTGACGGTGAACCCTTCCGAGGCAATCCTCACGACGGTCCCGGGGAACCCGTCGTCGGAAATGAGCAGGTTGGACCCGCCGCCAAGGATCAGCAGCGGCTCGCCGGCCGCGTCCGCAGTGCGCACGGCGTCGATGATCTCAGCCTCGGTCCGGGCCTCGATGAAGGCGCCGGCCGGGCCCCCGACGGCGGCCGTGGTCAGCTGGGAAAGGAGAGTGGAAGTCACCAAACAACCCTATCGGGAAAGTCAGGCCGCGCCTTCGCGGCTTTAGCTCAGCCGGACCACTGCCTGGGCTTTCATCAGCACTTTCTGGCCCGCCGAGATAACGGTGAGGTCGATGCGCGCCGTGTTGGCCTCGGCGTCGAGTTTGCCGATAAGGCCGCTCACCTCGATGGTGGCGCCGGGCTCTTCCGTTCCGGTGGTGTCCGTGACCAGCACGGGCTTGGTGAAGCGGGTCTGGAAGTCGACAACGGCGGCCGGGTCGCCTGCCCAGTCGCTGACCAGCTGCACGGCAGAGCCCATGGTGAACATGCCGTGTGCGATGACGCCGGGCAGCTCCACGCCGGTGGCGAATGCCTCGTTCCAATGGATGGGGTTGAAGTCCCCGGAAGCACCGGCGTACTTGACCAGGTCAGTACGGGTGACCTCGATGGTACGGCTGCCGATCTCCTGGCCGGGGCTGAGTTCGTGGATGCTGAGGCTCATGGTTACTGTCCCTCTCCGCGGACCAGGATGGATGACGTGGTGGTGGTGACCGGCTCCCGTGATTCGTCCCCGAGGAGCGCGAAGATTTCGGAGCGCGTGGTGATCATGGCTCCCCCGCCCATGGCGCGGACGCCGTCCACGTGAAGTTCCGCCACCAGGCGGTCACCGGCGAGGATGGGGCGGTGGTGGGTGAAACGCTGGTCAGCGTGGACCACCCGGGAAAAGTCGATGCCCGCTTCCGGGTCCTCGATGAGCTGGGCGTCTGCGCGCTGGGCGATGATGATGGCGAACGTCGGCGGGGCAACCAGGTCGGTGTGGCCCAGGGCCTTGGCGGCGTCGACGTCGAAGTGTGCAGGATGGGTGGCCTTCACGGCGCGGGCGAACTCGCGGATCTTTTCGCGGCCGACGTCGTACACCTCTGCGGCAGGGTAGCTTCGGCCCTGCAGGTCCGGATTGATAGTCATGGGCTCAAGCCTATCGTCAGCCTCCGAAGCGGCCCGAAAATTACCGGCGGAGGTTCTTCCGGATGGCTTGGCCGCGGACCACGATTCCGGCGATGTGCAGGACAAGTCCCAGCCCGATCAGCGGCAATGAGGCCACGGCCAGTGCCTGGTTTCCGCTGGTGTTTCCTGCCAGGTTAAGGATGATGCCGACGGCGATCAGTCCCATCGCGCTGAAGACCAGGATTTTGTAGCGGGTTGGCGCAGTGGCCCAGAATTCGTTCAGCACCGTGCCAGTCTACCGGCCTGCCCGGGGCACAAGTCGGACCAGGGCCGGGACGGTCAAAGGCAGTGGCCCTCCGCCCGCACGACAGGGAAGGCCCGCTGCCCGCCCGGAGCTTCAGGGCGCAGACCAGGAAACCCCGTGGACCGGATAGCGGGTACCGGTCACGGGGTTTCCTGAAAACATGCGGGTGCTAGAGCGCGGGCTGCACCCCGAAGGCTACAGCGAGCTTCATGATCTTCTCGGCGCGGCCAAGGCGGGGCAGGTCCGAGCCGTCACGGATGACGCGGCCGTTGGCTTCGAAATCGGCCATGAAGTCCGTGGCCCAGGCGACGTCCGATGGCGTGGGGCTGATGACCTCATTGATGACGGGGGTCTGGTCGATGGCCAGGCACAGTTTGCCGGTCATGCCCATCATCACCGTGATGCCGGTCTGCTCGCGCAGGATGGGGTGGTTGGTGCCCACGGTGGGGCCATCAATGGGGCCAGGGAGGTTGCCGACGCGGCTGGCTACAACGAGCTTGGCGCGCGGGTAGGCCATGGCCTCGGCAGTGGCGGCCATGCCGGTGTCGCGGCGGAAGTCGCCGGAGCCGAAGGCCAGGCGAAAAGCGCCCTGGGCTTTCGCGATGTTGTTGGCTTCCTCGATGCCGATGGCGGACTCCACCAGCGGGATGACGGGGGTCTTGCCGTCCATGCGGTGGAAGCTTTCAGTGACCTGGTCCGCGGATTCGGTCTTGGCTAGCATCACGCCGAGGAGGCCGGGGGTGCCGCGCAGTCCGGCGAGGTCTGCGGCCCAGAAGGGGCTGGTGGCATCGTTGATCCGGACCCAGGCCTTGCCGCCGGCGGTCAGCCAGTTAACCACGTTGTCCCTGGCCTGGTCCTTCTGCGAGGGGTCCACGGCATCTTCAATATCCAGGATGATCGAATCGGCGCGGGACACGGCCGACTGGTCAAAAAGCTCGGTCTTCATGGCATTCACGAGGAGCCAAGAGCGGGCGATTTCTGCTGGGATATTGCGTTCCGGCCTTACGGTCTCGGTGGCGATGGTAGACGTCATGTATCTACCGTATCCGCCCGGCAAGCGGCAAGGCCAAGAAAAGGGCCCCCTTGTGAGGTTCAATACGAACTAAACGGGATATGACTGTAACCGGCGTGAATGCAGGCAGCAGCAAGGGCCGTTGTGCGGCGACATTACGGCCCTTGCTGCCGGCAGGTTGGGGGGGAAGTCAGGGGATGTTGTTGCCCCGTGCCGTCACCCACAGGCGGTACCACTCGGCCCGGCTCATGGCCTGTGCCACTTGGGCAGCATCAGCACAGTTACGGATCCGGGCCGGGTTAACCGTTCCGATCACCGGCGAGATCCCTGCCGGGTGCTTCATCAGCCATCCGAGCAGGACTGCTTCACCCGAACTGCCGTACTGCCCTGCCAGTTCCGCAACCAGTTCTGCGGTGGCGGCTTCTGCCGACGTCAGGCTGTCCGGTTCCGCCCCGGTATAGAGGCCGCGCGCCAGGGAACCGTAGGCCTGCAGGGTGACCGAATGGCGGATGCAGTACTCCAGCGTGCCGTGCGGAAAGCTGTAGTCCAGGTTCTCGGCATGGTTGACCAGCACCTGGCTTTCCAGCCAAGCCCGTTTGAGCAGGCTCATCTCCAGCTGGTTTGCTACCACCGGGGTTTCCAGCCGGTCCTGCAGCGCCTGGATCTGCGCCCCGGACATGTTGGAGACACCCAGTTGCCGGACCTTGCCTTCCGCCATGAGCTGCCCGACGGCGGCGGCCACCTCAGCGGGGTCCGCCAGGGGGTCCGGGCGGTGCAGCAGGAGGATGTCCACGTAATCGGTCCGCAGCCGTTTGAGGCTCTCGTTGACGCGCTCGAGGATGGCCTCCCGGCTGAGGTCGTAGTGCGTCTGCAACCCGCGCTCGTTCAACCTGATGCCGCACTTGGTCTGCAGCCGGACGCGGTCCCGGAGCCCGGGGCTGGCCGCCAGCACCTCCCCGAAGACAGCCTCCGACTTGCCGCTCCGGTAGATGTCTGCGTGGTCAAACAGCGTGATTCCCGCATCCAGTGCGGCCTCGACGGCGGCAGCGGCCTCGTCCACATGCTCGCCGGCATGCGGCTCGTCGGACCAGCTGCCGCCCAGGCCCATGCAGCCGTAAATCAGTTCCTGCATTAGGCCGGCCGCCCCGCCGGACGGCGACGGGGGGTCAGCGCAGCCATGCGGTGGTGTTCGCGGGCAGTTTCCCGTCCTCGAGGGGAGCGCTGCTGACCAGCACCTTGCCGGCCGGAAGGTCGACGGCGCTGTCACCGAAGTTGGTCACTGACTGCCAGCCGTTGGGCCGGCGGAAGTGCAGGACGTCCGGGGTGCCGGTTTCAACCCATTCGAGCTCTTCGTCGGTCTGCAATTCGCGGCGCAGCTTCAGGGCTGCACGATAGAGCTCCAGTGTGGAGCCCGAGGTACCGTCCTGGGCCTCCACCGCGTACTTGCTGAACCAGTCCGGCTGGGGCAGGTGTGCCCCGCCGTCGCCGAAGCCGAAGGAGGTTCCTTCCACCTTCCAGGGCAGCGGCACGCGGCAGCCGTCGCGCCCGATTTCCACGCCCTTGTTGCGGAAGAAGGACGGGTCCTGCCGCTCGGACTCCGGGATGTCGGCGACTTCCTGAAGGCCGAGTTCCTCGCCCTGGTACAGGTAGGCGGAGCCGGGGACGGCCAGCATCAAGAGGGTCGCCGCGCGGGCACGGCGTTCACCGACCTCCACGTTGAGCTCCTCGGCGGGGCCGCCGGCGAGGAGCCAGTCCTTGCCGTCCTGGCCCTTGGTGCCTGCCTTGCCCCTGGACACCTGGGGCAGTCCGTACCGGGTGGCGTGGCGGACTACGTCGTGGTTGGAGAAGACCCAGGTGGAGGAGGCGCCGGTGGCCGCTGCCTCGGCGAGGTTCCGGGTGATGATTTCCCGGTACTCCCCGGCGTCGAAATCGGCCTGCAGCAGGTCGAAGTTGAAGGCCTGGCCGAGGCCCTGGGGGCTGGCGTAACGGGCGCGGCGGGTGGCGTGGACCCAGGCCTCCGCGACGGCGGTACGGGGCGGGTTGTACTCGTTGAACACCTCACGCCATTCGGCGTAGATCTCGTGGACCTCGTCGCGGTCCCAGAAGGGGTGGGTGCCGTCGTCGAATCCGTCCACGCCGGTGTTGGCCGCGCTCAGTTCCAGCTTGGACAGCAACGGCTCGGTGAGGTCCTTGGTCAGGGCGTGGGCCACGTCCACCCGGAAACCGTCGACGCCCCGGTCGGACCAGAAGCGCAGGGTCTTGAGGAAGTCCTCGCGGATTTCGCGGTTGGACCAGTTCAGGTCCGGCTGCTCCTTGGCGAAGATGTGCATGTACCACTGGCCGGGGGTGCCGTCCGGTTCAGTGATGCGCTCCCAGGCAGGGCCGCCGAACACTGAGTCCCAGTCCGACGGCGGGAACTCGCCGTTCGGGCCCTTGCCGTCACGGAAGATGTAGCGGTCCCGGGCAGCCGACCCCTTGGGTGAGGCAAGCGCCTCCTTGAACCACTGGTGCCGGTCCGAGGAGTGGTTGGGGACGATGTCGGCGATGAGCTTGATGCCGGCCGCGTGCAGCGCGTCGGCCATCTCGTCGAAGTCCGCCAACGTTCCCAGCTTGGGGTCGACGTCGCGGTAGTCGTCCACGTCGTAGCCGCCGTCGGCCAGTGCCGAGGGGTAGAACGGGCTCAGCCAGACGGCGTCGATGCCCAGCGATTTCAGGTACGAAACCTTGGAGGTGATGCCCTTGAGGTCGCCAATGCCATCACCATTGGAGTCCGCGAAGCTCCGCGGGTAGATCTGGTACACGGAGGCCTGGCGCCACCAGTTCGGATCGGCCAGGCGGTCGGAATCGGAAAGGGTTGCCAGGGTGGCGGTGGTGGACAAGGGGTGATCCTTTGCGTCTTGTCGGCTATATTTATTTTGGTTCTAAATTTAGTTTCCTGATCATTATCTGGCGCAATACACGGAAAGGTCAACACCCATGGCCGACACCGCCCCGGCAACTCCCCAGCTGCTGCGCAGGGTCAGCGCCTGCTCGGTGCTCGAGTTCATGCGCTCCTCCTCGGACGTGACCGTTACAGAGGTCATGGAAGCAACAGGCCTGACGCGGGCCACAGCCATTGCAGTGTGTGAAGACCTGAAGGAACGCGGCTGGATCCGGGAGCTGGAAAACCAGCGGGCTTTTGGCGGGTACCAAAAGGGACGGCCCGCCCGGCGCTTCGAGCTCAATGAGCGGGCCGGGGTGGTGCTGGGAATGGACGTTGGCATCTCCAAGGCAACAGTGGTGGTGTCAGATCTCCGGGGAAACACCCTGGGCAGGTCAAGCCTGCCGTTCGCCGAGGCGGAAATAACGGCGGAGGAACGCGTCTCCGTCATTGACCGCGCGGCCTTGGCGGCCCTGGACACAGCAGGCGCCTCCCCCGGGTTCGTCCTTGCCGCGGCCGCCGGCATCGCCGCCCCGGTGGACCGCAACGGGGACGTTCTGGTGGCCCAGCATTTCTGGGGCCTGTTCGACGTTGGCCTGAAGTCGGCACTGCGGGCGCGGCACGGCTGGACGGTGCTGCTGGAGAATGACGCCAACCTTGCTGCCCTTGGTGACCGGTGGCGGGGCGCGGCCGCGGGAGTCCAGGACGTCGTCGTTATTCTTGCCAGCGAACGCCTGGGTGCAGGAATGCTGGACGGCGGGCGGCTGCTGCACGGCAGCCGCGGCGGCGCGGGCGAGCTCGCATTCCTGGAACAGGTCCGGGGCGTGGGTGACACGTTCGGCATCGCAAGCCTTGCCAGGGCCTGGGCCGCCGAGGCTCTGGCTGGAGACGCCAGGACCACCCTTCGCCAACACTTGCAGACAGGTGTCGTGGAGGCCGAGCACGTTTTTGCCGCCGCTGCTGCCGGGGATGCGGTGGCGTTGGAGATCCTTAACCGCCTGGCAGACAGGATGGCCCGGGTTATCGGCGCAGTGGCCACGATGCTCAACCCGGAGCTCGTGGTCATAGGTGGTGCCGTGGCCAATTCCGCCGGCGTGCTGCTGGAACCGATCGCCCGGAAGCTGAAGGACCTTACCGCCACGCCCCCGCGCGTTGCGGTATCACCCCTGGGCGATTCCATCGTGGCCGTGGGCGCGGTCCGGGCCGCCCTCGACTACGTGGAAAAGAATTCCCTGGATCTTGCACTTAGAGGGGCAGTCAGCTAAAGGACTCCAGTGCGGCGGCTACCGGCAGGGACCCGTCGCAGAAGCTGATCATCCAGCCAGCCGTGTCCGGCAGGTCCAGCACGGCAGCTGCCACGATGGCCGTGTTGCTGCGCGACGTTCCCCGGTCTACCTCCTCCGGACCAGGATCCACCGTGATCAGGCCCGTGCCGGGCTTGTCCGTCAACGTGCCCGGCCCGAGGATGGTCCAGGCGAGGTTGGTGCCGCGAAGATAATCATCAGCGGCAGCTTTGGCTTCGGCATAGGCGAAGAAGGCGTTGCCCTCCGGCACGCCGTGGTCCTTGCGGGCTCCCAGGTAGGACACCATCACGTAGCGGTCCACACCGGCCTGTGCTGCGGCGTCCATGGAACGGATGGCAGCGTCCCGGTCCACCGCGTACGTCCGGGCCGGGTTTCCACCACCGGCGCCGGCGGACCAAACCACGGCGTCGTTGCCTTGCAGCGCCTCGGCGATTGCCGCCGTCGTCGAATTCTCGATATCCAGGACCGACGGCGTTGCACCGGTTCGCGCCACGTCGTCCGCATGGTCCGGGTTGCGGAAAAACGACGTGACGCTGTGGCCTTCTTCGGTGAGCAGGGTGGACAGGTGGAGGGCCACTTTGCCGTGGCCGCCGATGATTGCGATTCGGGTCATGGGCCCATTCTGCTCCCCCGGCAGGCCGATGCCGCATCCCGGCGCGTCGGTCCTTGCTGCAGCTGTCCCGTCGCAGCGCATCAATGCCGCCGTCAATTTTGTGCGAGGCTTGTCAGGCAACGACGTGATATGGAGATCAGCATGGCCCTGGTTGGGGAAGACATAAAAAGGCTTTTGCTTTGGGACCTGCCACGTGTTGCTTTTCCGCTGATAGTGGCGGCTTACCTTTTCCAACGGGCCATGAACGATGGGCTGGACCTGACGGTATACCTGGCCGGGGCCAAGGAGTTTATTGCCGGCGGTGACCTGTACGCGGACGGGCTTCCCGGAACACCTTTCGGGGGAATGGCTTTTACATATCCCCCGTTCGCCGCCGCAATGTTCGCGCCTCTTGCACTGCTGCCGACGGAAGTCGCACTGGCCCTTCAAACAACAATCAATCTTGTCTGTGCGTGCATCGTGGGCTGGAACATTGCCTACTACCTCCACCGGAAAGGCATTCTAAATCCGGCAAAAGGGCGGCGATGGTGGATCACCGGCGCCTTCGTGACCGGCCTGATTCTGCTGGCGGGGCCCTGGCGTAATTCCCTTGACCTCGGCCAGATAAACCCGATGCTGATGACGCTGATTGTTGTTGACCTGCTTGGAAGATCCAGACGCTACCCGAACGGCTTTTTGCCGCGCGGCATACTTACCGGCCTCGCTGCCGGCATCAAACTCACTCCCCTAGTGTTCATGCTGTACTTCGTGGTTCGCCGCGATTTCAGGAGCGCGGCCAGAATGGCGGCAGCATTTGCAAGCACAGTGGTGCTGATGGCAGTCCTTACCCCTGCCTTATCGGCACAGTTCTGGCTTGCGTCCCTGGGGGATACCAATCGCGTAGGTGTGCTGTCACGCTTCGAAAACCTTTCCTTGCGTGGACTCGTAGCCCGGCTGGAATTGGAACCAGCTGTCGGCACAGCAGTATGGATTGGTGCCTCGGTTGCCGTTATCGCACTGGGCGCTTTGACTATTCACCGCTCGCGCCACTCCCCCGACCAGTGGGGCCCGGTGGCGGCTACGGCGCTCGTCATGTTGCTCATCTCACCGGTCTCTTGGGCCCATCATTGGGTCTGGGTAGTACTGCTGGTTCCGGCGCTGCTCGGCACGTACCCCCGGGCTGAAGCGGGAGGCTTTACGTGGCATACGTTCGCGCGCTCGCCCGCCCACGTCCTCTGTGTCCTGGTGGTTGCCAGCTTTGCCTTGACGCCCCTGGAGGCTGCTCAACTGGCTGGTTCCCCGAACCCCTACGCGTCGATCACCCCGGTATCTGAAATGCTCGTGCAAAGCGGGCTGTTCGCTGCCGTCATGGTGCTTGCCTGGCTGGCGACCGCCCCCGGCAGGCCGATGCCGCATCCCGGCGCGTCAGTTCCTGGCGGCAGTCAGGAGCTAATGCGGTAGCTGAGGTACACAACTCCATTGCCAAACCGCCGTTCGTCCTGCAGTTCGAGCCGCAGTTTCAGGCCGTCGGGAAGGAACCGCAGGCCGCCTCCGACGGCTACGGGGTTAAGGAAGATTCCGCACTCGTCCACCAGTCCGGCCCGGAGCGCAGCGGCGGCCAAGGTTGCGCCGCCAATGCTGATGATGCCGCTGGCACTGGCCTTCAGCTCCCTTACCGCTTCCGGATTGAAAGTCCGCACCACGCGGGTGCGCGTAGTGGCCGCGGTTGCCAGCGACGCTGAATAGACCACCTTCTCTGCCCTCCGCCAAATCCGGGCGTAGTCCTGAATCACCGCCGGATCGTCGGGGCCCCCCATGGTTTCCCAGGCAGACATGACCTCGTACATGCGCCGCCCGTACAGGTGAATGCCGGCGTCGCGCTCGAGGTCGTTGACGAAGGCATGGACTTCTTTGTCGGGGGCGCTCCAGTCGAAGTTGCCGCTGCTGTCCGCCACGTAGCCATCAAGGGAGGCAATGCCGATGTAGATGAGCCGGGCCATGGGCTAATTCTGCCCGGGCTGTGGGCCTCTTGGTAAGGGCCGCAGCTGGCGGGTCCCCCTTTACCTACGTGTTGTTCGGTGCCTGCCGGTCCCGGACAAGGAACGGCTGAACCATGGTCCAGGCGTTGGAGACTGTCCAATAGACCAGGACGCCGATGGGAAAGAGAACACCGCCCACACCAAAAATGAGCGGCAGGATGCATGCCTCTTATACAAAGCCATTTGCTCCTGCGCCATCGACTGGCGGGAAAGCGGATCAGCCTTGCCCTGGTACTTATCCTGCAGTGTCTTCAGGTCCGGCTGCAGGAGCCGCATCCGCCGCTGCGCGTCAAGCTGCTTGAGGAACACGGGAATCATGGCAGCGCGGATGACCAGCACCAGCCCGACGATGGACAGCGCCCACGTCCAACCGCTGGCGGGCGGCATGCCAGCGGCGCCCAGTCCTTCATGGAAGCCGACCATAATGGCGGACACAAGCCATCTGAACGGGACCATGACCGCGTCGGAGTCCATGCGCTTCCCCCATCCGTGAGTTGCGGCAAAACTACGGGGAATCACTGGACTTGTCACGCTTCCGTGCGCGGCGGGATCGTGGCGGGCCAGGTGCAGCACTTGTCGGGGGCCGGAGACAGGAACGGGAGCCGGCGGATGAACGCCGGCTTCCGTGAGACCCCCGGTAAGACCCGACATCGGGTGCCCTGTTGCTACTGCTTTACGAGCGCATTTCCGTAGCCCGCATCGCACTTGCCGTCGTGGATGACGCCGGCGCCCGGCGCCACGGCGTAGTTGTTTGCGGGGTTGAAGACGGCGGTGTTGACGTTGGTCACCTTGCTGGCGCAGGCGTTGGCAGCGTCGGCGTTCACACTCTGACCGCCGATCCACATGTCAAGCCAGATGGTGGAGTTCGTGCCGTGGACATTGACGCCCTGGTGGCAGGGGCCGCCCTGCGGCTCTCTGCCGTCCCCGCAGGTGTCCTCGACAATGAAGTAACGGCGGACGTCCGGAAGGTAGATCCGGGTACCGGCCGGGAAGTCCAGCACGTCCTGGCCGGTGGCAAGGGAGTGCCCTACGGCGATCGTGATGGGGTCCTCATAGGTGCCGGTGCCGCCTGCAGTCTTGTGCAGTACCGGGTGGCTGATGGCAGTCGATCCCGCCGGGGTGTTGTCGTACCAGGTGTATGCGGTGGTGTAGGCGGTGGTGACGATGCGCTCGGAGGACGACGCCTGGACCGCAGGTGCCGCAGACGGCTTTGGGGCTGCCGGTGCGGCCGCAGACGGGGCGGGAACGGAGCCAACTGCCGGCACCCGGTTCGCGGCCTGCTCCAGCGCGGCAGCGTCCTTGGCCTTTGCGGCAGCGGCAGCCTCAACCTTTTTAGCAGCGGCGTCGGCCTCGGCCTTTCGCGCCGCCTCGGCTGCCGTAGCCTTTTCGGCTGCGGCGGCTGCGTCGGCTTGTTTGGCCTTCTCCGCAGCGGCCCTTTCCGCTGCGGCACGCTGGGAGGTTCCTACCTCGGAGGACGATGTTCCGGCCAAGGTGCTGGAGCTGGCTTCAAGACCGGCACCGGCCGCAGATGGTTGTGCGGACGTATAGGGTGCGCCGGTTCCGGCACACGCCGAGGTGGCGAGTAGGACGGAGAGCATGCCGGCGGCCAGCAGAGTATTTCTGCGCATGGAAAACTAAGCCTCTTCATGGAAGTGCGGAACGGCAGGTTCCGTGGGATGTCCTGCCAGGAGTTGGTCACGGTCTGTGGAGCACAAAAGGCGCTGCCACCTGGGGACTAGCACACGCAAAAGCATTCAGAACGCTTTCGTCGGGCGTGTGCGCCGACCGGTGACCTAAACGTTACATGGACCGGCAGGGAAGAAGCCAATCGGGTAAGGACAGGCCCTGCTGCGTGAAAATTAGAGGCAATTAACTGAAAAGCCCCCGGATCCTGAGTGGATCCGGGGGCTTGTCCTGTAGCGGTGGGGAGGCTCGATCTCCCGACCTCACGATTATGAGTCGTGCGCTCTAACCAACTGAGCTACACCGCCACGAATGAGAAAAACCTGTGTCAAGCCGGTCAAAACCGCCTTGACACAGGCCCTCATTCAGAGCCCCCCACCGGAATCGATCCGGTGACCTCGTTCTTACCAAGAACGCGCTCTACCACTGAGCTAGGGGGGCAACGAGTAAATACTCTACCGGAAGATTTTCCTCCCAACAAATCGGCGCCTGCAGCGGTTTGGCAGCTGCTCCGCAGCCGCTTTTCACGCCTGGGCAGGCCTGTTTTCCGCGCCATCACTGGGGTTTCTGTTATTCGAGCCGAGTGCGGCCCCGACTGCCACGGGGGTTTTGGACCCGGTGGAAGGCATCAATGTGTTCAGGCACACACCGTCCCATAGGTTTCGGACGGGCGCTACGACCTGAGCTGACCGGAAGGCCTGGTACCTGTCCGCTAACGGGCTGGTTAAACGCCGGTGAGCCGGCTCGAAAGCCGGCCCACCAGGAGAACGCGTCAGACTACCTGACGGGTTACCACTTGCCCTTGCGGTTGAAGTCGCGCTGACCGCCCTCGTTGCCGTGGCGGGGCTTGCGGGAGCCGTCGCCGTGGCCGCCGAAGCGGGAGTCGCTGGCCTGGCCGCGGCTGGAACCGCTGTCAGCCCCGAAGGAACGCTCGGAGTACGAACGGCCGCCGCGGTCAGCGGAGGAACGTTCGCCGTCGTTCTTGCGGAATTCCTTCTTGAACCCGCCGTTGCCCTTGAAGTTGCCGCCACGGTCACCGCCGCGGTTCCCCTGGTACGCGCCACGTTCGCCAGAGGGCTTGCGACCGTTGTCCAGCTCAAGGTGGATCAGCTCGCCGCCGATCCGGGTGCGGGACAGGGCACGCAGCTGCTCTGGGCTCAGGTCCGCCGGAAGCTCCACGAGGGAGTGGTCCGAGCGGATGTCGATGCCGCCGATCTGGGCCGAGGAGATGCCGCCTTCGTTGGCGATGGCGCCCACGATCGAACCGGGCATGACACGCTGGCGGCGTCCCACGGCGATCCGGTAGGTGGCATTGCCTTCAGTAAGCGTGCGGGTCGGTCCACGTGAGCCGAAGCCGTCCTTGGCCCGTTCGCGCTTCTGGAACTCGGGAGCCGCCGGCAGTTCCTTCACCAGCAGCGGCTGGCCGCCCTGCGCCATGACGGCAAGGGCAGCAGCGATTTCCGCAGCCGGTACGTTGTGCTCTTCCTCGTAGGAGGCAATGAGGTCGCGGAAGGCGGCGACATCCTCGGAGGCGAGGGTCTCGGTGATTTTCTCGGCGAACTTGCCCAGGCGCAGCGTGTTCACGGTCTCGGCCGTGGGCAGGTGCATCTGCTCCACCGGCTGGCGGGTGGCCTTCTCGATGGAGCGCAGCAGGTACTTCTCGCGCGGCGTCATAAACAGAATGGCGTCACCGGAACGGCCTGCACGGCCGGTGCGGCCAATGCGGTGCACGTAGGACTCGGTGTCGTGCGGGATGTCGTAGTTGATCACGTGGCTGATCCGCTCGACGTCGAGCCCGCGGGCGGCAACGTCGGTAGCAACGAGGATGTCGATGCGGCCTTCCTTCAGCGCGTCCACAGTGCGCTCACGCTGCTGCTGCGGGATGTCGCCGTTGATCGCTGCTGCCTGGAAGCCGCGGGCCTTCAGCTTGTCAGCCAGGTCCTCGGTAGCCATCTTGGTGCGCACGAAGGCGATGACGCCGTCGAACTCTTCGACCTCGAGGATGCGGGTCATCGCATCGAGCTTGTGCGGGCCCATGACCTGCAGGTAGCGCTGGCGGGTGTTGGCGCCGGTGGTGGTCTTGGACTTGACGGAGATCTCAGCCGGGTTGTTCAGGTACTGCTTGGACATGCGGCGGATCTGGCTCGGCATGGTGGCCGAGAACAGCGCTACCTGGCGGTCCGACGGGGTCTGCTGGAAGATCTGCTCCACGTCCTCGGCGAAGCCCATGCGCAGCATCTCGTCGGCCTCGTCCAGCACCAGGTACTGAAGTTCGGAAAGATCCAGGGAACCCTTGGCGATGTGGTCAATCACGCGGCCCGGGGTACCAACAACAACCTGTGCGCCGCGGCGCAGGCCGGCGAGCTGCGGTCCGTAAGCGGAACCGCCGTACACGGGCAGGACGGTGAAGTCGTCGATGTGCTTGGCGTAGGAGGTGAAGGCTTCCGCCACCTGAAGCGCGAGCTCACGGGTGGGGGCCAGAACCAGTGCCTGGGTCTTGCGGGACGGGCCGTTGAGGTCGTGGAGCTCGGCCAGGCGGGACAGTGCCGGCACTGCGAAAGCTGCAGTCTTACCGGTGCCGGTCTGTGCCAGGCCAACCACGTCGCGGCCTTCCAGCAGCAGCGGGATGGTTGCTGCCTGGATGGGCGAAGGCTTTTCGTAGCCGACGTCCTGCAGTGCTGCGAGGACACGGCCGTCGATGCCGAGGTCGGCGAACTTTACGGCGTCTTCCTCGTCCTCAGGGCCGGCTGCGGCGGCGGCAGGCGCTTCGACGGAAGCTGCGGCGGCGGCAGGCGCTTCCCCGGAAGCTGCGGGGGCGGCAGGCGCTTCGACGGAAGCTGCGGGGGCGGGCTCTGCTGCGGGAACAGCGGCCTCGGTGAATTCGACGGCGGCGGTTTCGGGTGATGCCGCTTCGAAGGTGGCGTCGTCGTTTTGATTTTCGGGCATAGGAGAATGTTCCTCATCCATAGGGGGCCAGGCGGCGCTACCCGAGGTGAGCGGAGCCGCAGTACGTGTGCCGTGGGTGCCGGGCGTACATTGACCGGCCGGTCACAGAAGTCCGGCGCTTTCGCAATCCCGTGGCAGGACTTCCCGCTGCATCTCTTGGCTGCTATCCCAGCAGTCTGTACAGCGTTTTCTTTAGCCGGCTCTCCCTATGAAAATGCCCGCTTCACATTAGCGGGCCCCAACACTTGCCAGTCCTGCCTCAAAAATTGGGCAGGAATAAGGGATTTCCGGAGTGGGGGATATTTCAAGTGTAGGGCACCGCCAGCCCCAGCGGTAATTAAGGGCACGACGGCGGCGGTGAGCTTGCGCACACCGCCTGCTCCCCAGCCGCGCGGCGGGACAGCTACCGGCCCAGCTGCCGCTCCAGCTGGGCGAACTTCCGCCTGAACTCAGGCTGCTGAAGGCGGATGTCGCCGCCGGCCTCGGCGTCACGGAGCGCTTCCATGGACTCCAGGTCCGGTTCCCGGAACCACTGGCGCACGGTGACCCCGTGCCCGGGGACGTAGAGCCGGTGAATTTGGTCCCCTGCCCGGATGGTGCCCACCCGCAGCACACGCAGGTACGCGCCCACCCGGCCCTCAGCGGTGAACCGTTTGGCGAATTGCGGCTCGGCCAGCCGGCGCTGGAAGGTAGCGCAGGGTGTCCGCGGGGAAGTCACCTCCACTTCCACGTCGAGGCCGATTTTCCACCGTTCGCCGATCACGGCCCCGGTTGCCTCGATCCCTGCAACGCGCAGGTTCTCCCCGAAGATTCCCGGCGGAAGGTCCCGCTGGAGCTCACGCGCCCAGTAGTCGGCGTCGGCCTGGGAATAGGCATAAAGAGCCTGGTCCGGCCCGCCGTGATGGACGCGGTTCGCCTGGATATCCCCCTGCAGGCCCAGCTTGTGCACCTTCACCGGGCCCTCCACCGCGCGCTTGTCGATGGCGGTCACGCCCACATTCGAGACATCCGGCAGGAGCTGGTGGACACGGCAGACGGCGAGCACAGCGGCAGTTTCCATGGCACCAGTGTAGGGATCCCTTACCGCCCCGGCTTGGCTTTCCCGCCGTGGGGAGTTCTCCCGCGCCTGCTCGCAGCGGTGGGCTGCAGGGACTACGCTGATTTGAGGATTGCAATTGGGGGTGCAGCGCTGTGCCCAATTCATGTGGACAACTGAGGGGGACGCCATGGACCCGAATAAGGATCCGAAGCACAATCCAGCCCAAGGCGACGGCCAGCAGCCAGGCCCGGCCCGCGGTTCCGGTGCCGCACCGGACGGCAGCCCCGCCTCGGACAGCCCCAAGCCTCCTCCGTGGCAGGTACCCAAACCGGAACTGCGCCCGGAACTCCTCAATGAACCAGTCACTCCGGTGGATCCTTTTGCCCGGGACCGGGAGAAGCAGGCAGAGGCGGCAACACGGAAGAAGCGCTCCCAACGGCGGACCGTCGTCGTAGGTCTCGGTGTCACCGCGCTGCTCGCGGGCACCCTCACCGCCGTCGTGGCCAGCAACCAGGACGATCCGGAGTACGCCCAGGTCTGTTTCAACGATGAAACCGGCGAGCGCGTGGAAGACACCAACTGCAACAGCTCCGCTGGGCGTGGCGGCGGCATCTATGCCTGGTACTTCTTTTCACGCGGCGCCTTCGTGCCTGCCATCGGGCAAAACCGGTCCATGGCGCCGAACTACACCCGGACTGTGCCCAGCGGCGCCAAGGCATCCACCGGCTACAGCACCAAGGGCGGTACCGTCAGCCGTGGCGGATTCGGCACCACCGCAAAGAGCGGCACCAGCGGCGGCGGCAGCAAAGTCTCGGGGGGCTGAGCGTGAAAAGGTTGCTGAGCGAGCCCAGGCCCGGATGGAAACGGAAGATTGAAGAACAGGGCCTGGTCTTCTCCACCACCACCATGCCGGACGGCCGCAGGATCGAGTACTGGAACGAGGCCGCTTACTACGAATTCACCATGGACGAGGTGGAGACCCTCGAGGCAACGGCCGAGGACATGCACAAAATGTGCTTGGAGGCTGCGCGGTTCCTGGCCACCGGCGCCATGGGGGACATTGGTATCGGTCCGCAGGCCCTGGAACTGGCTGCTGCATCATTGCAGGCCGGTGATTTTGATGTTTACGGCCGGTTCGACTTCATCTACGACGGCCAGGGCGGACCGGCGAAGATGCTTGAGTACAACGCAGACACCCCCACCGGCCTAATCGAGGCGGCAGTGGCCCAGTGGTTCTGGCTGCAGGACGTCTTTCCGGAAACGGACCAGTGGAACGGCATCCATGAAGCACTGATCCGGCAGTGGAAAAAGATGCAGTTCCGTACCGGCATGAGCACTCTCCACGTAGCGCACTCGGAGGTGGAGGAATCCGGTGAGGACTGGATGACCGCGGCCTACATGCGGGATGTGGCCAGCCAGGCCGGCTGGACGACTATCGGCATCAACATGTCCGACATCGGCTGGGACCCCAACTTAAACCGGTTCGTGGACCTGGACAACTTCATGATCAGCACCATCTTCAAGCTGTATCCGTGGGAGCTGATGATGAAGGAACCGTTCGGGCCCAGACTGCTGGAACGCGCCCACAACCCCCGCTGGGTTGAACCGGCGTGGAAAATGCTGCTCTCCAACAAGGCGCTGCTTGCAGCGCTGTGGCACCTGTTCCCGGACCATCCCAACCTGCTGCCCGCGTACCTGAACGAACCGGGACCGCTGAAGGAATGGGTGGCCAAGCCCCTGCACGGCCGCGAAGGCGACAACATCAAGATCCACGCTCAGGGCATCAGTCTCGAACAGCCCGGCGGGTACGGCCGCGAAGGCTGGTGCTACCAGCAGTATCATCCCCTGCCGGACTTCGAGGGCAACCACCCCGTTCTTGGCCTCTGGGTGGTGGACGGCGAGTCCGTGGGCTGCGGTATCCGGGAATCTGACGGCCCCATCACCGATTACTTCTGCAGGTTTGTGCCCAACACCATTGACGCCGCGGCCCCGCCCCCCGCCCTGACCGATTCAAGCAAAGCAGGTATTGCACTATGAGCCCGGTGACACCATGAGCACAGAAATTACGACGGCGGGGGCACCCGGCAGCGGGCCCGGCGCTTCTGTACCGCCCAAGGGACTCCGCGCCGGCATTTTGGACCTTGGCGACTCCGTCATGCTGGGGCTGGCTTCAACGGCGCCGGTATATTCGCTGGCCGCCACCTTGGGGCTTATTGTCGCCGTAAACGGCAACTACACTCCCCTGATCCTGCTGCTCGGCTTCATCCCCGTCCTGTTCATTGCGTACGCCTTCCGGGAGCTCAACAGCGCCATCCCGGACTGCGGCACCACCTTTACCTGGTCACGGCGGGCCTTCGGACCCTGGGCAGGCTGGCTGGGGGGTTGGGGCGTTGCGCTCGCAGGCATCGTGGTCCTGGCCAACCTCGCCCAGGTGGCGGGCCAGTATCTGTGGCTCCTGGTAGGTGACGGCGCGCTGGCTGAGAACACGGCGCTGGTCACCGCCACGGGCGTGCTGTTCATTGCGGTCATGACGTTGGTGAACTACCGGGGCATCCGGCTGGGCGAGCACGTCCAGCGGGTCCTGACCTACGTGCAGTACGTTGCGCTGGGCATCTTCGCACTGGCCGTTGTAGTGGGTATTGTGGCCGGGTCCTCGGCCGGGGACACCACTATCCAGACATTCGACTTTGAATGGTTTAACCCGGTGGGCGCGTTCGCCGATCCGGGCGCGGTGGTGCACGGCGCCCTGCTGGCACTGTTTATCTACTGGGGCTGGGACACCTGCCTGGCGGTTAACGAGGAGACGGAAAATCCGTCCACCACCCCGGGCCGCGGCGCGGTGATCTCCGCCTTCGTCCTGGTAGCCATCTACGTGTCCGTTGCGCTCCTGGTGATGATGTACGCCACCGTTGGCAGCGACGGCATCGGTTTGGGCAACGAGGCGAACCAGGACGACGTCTTCCTGGCCATGAAGGACGTGGTGCTCGGACCCTGGGGCTGGCTGATCGTCGTCGCGGTCCTGGCTTCGGTGCTGTCCTCCACGCAGACCACCATCCTGCCCACTGCGCGGGGCACCCTGTCCATGGGCGTTCACGGTGCTTTGCCTGCCAAGTTCGGCCAAGTGCACCCCAAGAACCAGACTCCCGGTTTCTCCACGCAGGTCATGGGGGCCGCGGCCATCGCCTACTACGTGGCCATGAGCTTCCTGAGCGAAAACCTGCTCTCCGACTCCATCAGCGCCATCAGCCTGTTCATCGCCTTTTACTACGCCCTCACCGGTTACGCCTGCTTCTGGTACTTCCGGAACACGCTGCGCGGGTCCGCACGGAACCTGTGGTTCCGGGGCATCCTGCCGCTGGTGGGGGCGCTGCTGCTGACCGCTGCGTTCTTCATCTCTGCGGTCCAAATGTGGGACCCGGCGTACGGCGACACCCAGATCTTCGGCGTCGGCGGTGCCTTCGTCAGCGGCGTGGTGCTGCTGGCACTGGGCGTGGTGCTCGCGATTGTCTGCCGCTTCCTCCCCGCAACCCGCGGCTATTTCACCGGTAAGGCGCGCACCGGAGAAACCACCACTCCCCTCCCCAACTAACTGGCAGTAAATGTCGTTTTGGGCGCTCAAAACGACAACAACTGCGAGCTAGTTGGGTGGTGCGGGGGAAGGCGGGCCGGGCGGAACAGGATTCACGCCGAGAAGCCGCCGTCGGACTTGATGAGCTGTCCCGAGACCCAGCGGCCCGCCGGGGAGAGCAGGAACGCGACAGTGCCGGCGACGTCGGCAGGGGTTCCCAGGCGTCCGGTCGGCTGGCGGGCCAGGACGGCTTCCCTGATTCCGTCGTCCATCCAGCCCGTGTCCACCGGGCCCGGATTCAGGACGTTCGCCGAGATGCCCATCGGTCCCAGCTCGCGGGCAGCCGCAATCACGATCCGGTCCAGCGCCCCCTTGGATGCACCGTACGGCAGGTTGAACGCCGTGTGGTCGCTGGTCAACGCCACGATCGCGCCGCCGTCGGCTGTTGCCTGCCGCGCGAACCCGGCGATCAGCTGCCAGCTGGCCCTGGTGTTTACGGCAAAGTGGCGCTCGAAGGACTCCAGGCTGGTGTCCAGGATGCCCGAGTCCACCGATTCGGCGTGGCTCAGGACCATGCCCTGCAGCGGACCGGCCAGCCGTACCGCTTCGGACAGCAGCCGTTCCGGCGCCGCCGGGTCCTCCAGGTTCACGGGCAGCAGGTGCACGCGCGCGCCGATGGCTTCCAGTTCGGCGGTCAAACGGACGACGTCGTCCGGCTCGCTCCCCCAGGGCATCCGGGCGTCGTAGTCCTGCCAGTAAGCCAGCACCAGGTCCCAGCCCTCCGCGGCAAGCTGCCGCGCGATGCCGGCGCCGATGGAGGCCAGCCGTCCTGCCCCGGTTATGAGTGCGGTTTTGCGCGTTGTTGCGGGAGGCTCCATCCGCCCAGCCTAGCGGCGGAGGGCGCTACGGGGCTGGAACCGGCTCAGCTTCCCGGGACGCCGGGTGTTTGCGGATGGTGGCGCTGATGACTGCCGCGATGGTGCACATGGCCGCCGCGCCGAACCAGGCGTAGGTGTATTGGCCGGTGGCGTCCCTGATGGCTCCGGCCCCCAGTGCTGCCGCGGCCGCTCCAAGCTGGTGCGCGGCGAACACCCAGCCGAACACAACGCTGCCGTCCGCGCCGAAGGTTTCGCGGCAGATGGCGGCGGTGGGCGGAACGGTGGCCACCCAGTCAAGGCCGTAGATCACCACAAAAACGATCATGCTGGGCTGGACTTCGGCGCTCAGGAGCAGGGGAAGCACCAGCAGGCCGATCCCGCGGAACTGGTAGTACACGGCAAGCAGGATCCGCGGGTTGTACCGGTCCGTCAGCCAGCCGGAGGCGATAGTGCCCACAATATCGAAGACCCCGACGACGGCGAGCAGGCCGGCGGCGGTGGTTTCCGCCATGCCGTGGTCGTGTGCGGAGGGGATAAAGTGGGTGCCGATCAGGCCGTTGGTGGTGGCGCCGCAGATTGCGAACCCTGCCACGAGCGCCCAAAAGGTCCGGACCTTGCTGGCACGTTGAAGCACCTGCAGCGCCCTGACCGCGGCGTTGTCGCGGGTCCTGTCTGCCGGTGCCGGCGCTTGCGCGGAGGCCCCGGCGGCGGGCGGAGCGGCCCCGTACGGCAGCACGCCGGCGTCGGCCGGTGAGTTTTTGAGGAACTTCAGCACCAGCGGGACCACCGCCAGGGCGCCGGCGGCGATCAGCAGCGACGCCTGCCGCCAGCCCGGGTCCTGGGCCAGCATGGCGATGAACGGCAGGAAGACCAGCTGTCCCGCAGCGCTGCCTGCGGTGAGGATGCCGATCACCAGCCCGCGGCTTTTGACGAACCAGGTGTTGGCGATTGTGGCGGCGAAGACCAGTGCCATGGAGCCGGTGCCGAGCCCGATTAGCAGGCCCCAGGTCAGCAGGATCTGCCAGGACTGGTTCACCAGCACGGTGAGGGCGCTTCCCAGACCGATCAGCACCAGTGCCGTTGCCGTGACTTTCCGGATGCCGAAGCGTTCCATCAGCGCAGCGGCAAAGGGTGCCGTGAGTCCGAAGAGAACCAGGTTGATGCTGACCGCCCCGGACAGAACGGTGGTGGACCAGCCAAACTCCTGCTGGAGCGGCACCATGAGGACACCGGGCGCGGCGCGGAAGCCGGCGGCACCCACCAGGGCGAGGAAGGCGACGGCGGCAACAATCCACGCGGGATGGAAGCGGCGCCCGGGCCACCCCTCCGGCCGGGCTGCGGGCGCTTCCTGTTCATCGGGCACTGCTGCTTCATCGGGGACAGTGCTCACGCCGCGGCTCCTTTCCGGGGTGCAGCGGTGGAAAGCGCGATGGGACGTTCCGACCTCGCCTGGCTGTGCCAGCTCGTGCTGGCCGCCGTCAGCCGCTCACCGCATTCGGTGCAGGTATCGGCTGAGCCGGTCCTTTTGCCGCAGGTTGAGTGAATGACAAAGAGGTGGGCCTTGTCCGAGGGTGCGGCCAGATGCTTTTCTGCCCAGAGCGTCAGCGCATTCAGGACCGGGAGGGCGTCCTCGCCCATCGGGGTGAGGACGTATTCCTGGCGTGTGCGCCCGCCGTCGTCGTACGGCCTTTTCGCCAGCAGCCCTGTCGCGGTCAGGCCTGCCAGGCGCTTGGTGAGCACAGAGTCCGCCACCTTCAGCCGCGACCTGATGGCGTCGAAGCGGCCGTTGCCGAAGAAAAGCTCCCGGAGGACAAGGATGGCCCAGGGGTCGCCCAGGATGTCAACGCCGCGGGCGATGCTGCAGTTTTGCCCGGACCAGTCGGATCGAAGTGCCATGGCAAAACCGTAGCGGGCTTTCTTGAAGATAGCCAGCATCCCGCCGAAGACCCCTATGGAAGTGAGGTGAAGGCCTGTTCCAGGTCCGCGATCAGGTCCTCCACGTCCTCAATCCCGCAGGACAGGCGGAGCAGGTTGACCGGAACCGCCAGTTCGGTGCCCTTGACCGAGGCATGGGTCATTTCGGACGGGTAGTTCATCAGCGATTCAATGCCGCCCAAGGACTCCGCGAGCATGAACACTTTGGTGGATTCAGCCACCTTGCGCGCGGCCGCCTCGCCGCCCTTGAACTGTACGGACACCATGCCGCCGAACTGCCGCATCTGTTTCTTCGCCAGCTCGTGCCCAGGGTGGCCGGGCAAGCCCGGATACAGGACGGCTTCCACTTCAGGCCGTTCCAGCAGCCATTCGGCCACCGCCTGTCCGTTCAGGCTGTGCCGGTCCATCCGCACGCCCAGAGTCTTCAGGCCGCGGGTGGTGAGGAAAGCATCCATGGGGCCGGAAACTGCCCCGACGGCGAACTGGACGAAGCCGATCTTCTCGGCCAGTTCGGCATCCTTGACCACCACGGCGCCGCCCACCACGTCGGAGTGCCCGCCGATGTACTTGGTGGTGGAGTGAACGACGACGTCGGCACCCAGGGCGAGCGGGGTCTGCAGGTAGGGGGATGCAAAGGTGTTGTCGACGACCAGGAGGGCCCCGGCGTCGTGCGCGATCCCGGCGAGCGCGGCGATGTCGGTGATCTTCATCAGCGGGTTGGACGGTGTCTCCACCCACAGGAGCCGGGTGTTATTGGCGGCGACAGCCTGCCGCACGGTGTCCAGGTTCGCCATATCCACCGGGGTGTTGCCGATTCCCCAGGGACCCAGCACACGGCTGATGAGCCGGTAGGTTCCGCCGTAGGCATCGTTGCCGAGCACAATGTGATCGCCCGGCCGGGTCAAGGCGCGGATCAGCCCGTCTTCCGCCGCGAGGCCCGAGCCGAAGCTGTAGGCGTGGGTGCCCAGTTCCAGCGCGGCCAGCTGCTCCTGCAGGGCGTCGCGGGTGGGGTTGCCCCCGCGGCCGTACTCATACCCGTCCCGGAGTCCCCCGATGCCGTCCTGCGCATAGGTGGTGGCGAAATGCACGGGAGGCACCACCGCGCCGGTGCGCGGCTCGAAATCCTGCCCCGCATGCACAGCGCGGGTATTAAAACCTTGGTTCTGGGAGGCGGACATGATGCTCCTTTTGTTGGGGGAAGCAGGTCAGTTGCTGAGGTAGGCCAGGAGGTCGTGGCGGGTGAGGATGCCCACCGGCGCACCGACGAACGTGACCATGACGGTGTCCACGTCCGAGAGCAGCTCGCGGGCGGCCGAGATGGTTTCGAGTGAACCGATGACAGGCAGTTTGGGGCCCATGTGCTCGGAGATCTTGTCCGTCAGCCTGGCTTCGCCGCGGAAGAGCTTGGCGGTCAGGGTGCGTTCGTCCACCGCGCCCAGGACCTCGCCCATCACCACCGGCGGTTCCTGCGACAGCACCGGGATGTGGCTGACCCCGAACTCGTTCATGACGTTGATGACATCGCGGACGGACTCGTTGGGGTGGATGTGTACCAGGTCCGGCAGTTCGCCGTTCTTGGAACTGATGACCTCGCCCACGGACGTCTCCTCACCGCCGGACAGGAAGCCGTAGGAACGCATCCACTGGTCGTTGAAGATTTTCGCCAGGTAGCCGCGGCCTGAGTCGGGAAGGATGACGACGACGACGGCGGACTCCGGCAGGTCCCGTGCCGCCTGCAGCGCGGCCACCACAGCCATGCCTGAGGATCCGCCCACCAGCAGGCCTTCCTCGCGGGCAAGCCGGCGCGTCATGGCGAACGAGTCGGCGTCGGAGACGGCGATGACCTGGTCCGGGATGGACTTGTCATAGTTCGCCGGCCACATGTCCTCCCCCACACCTTCAACGAAGTAGGGGCGTCCGGTGCCGCCGGAGTAGACCGAACCCTCGGGGTCGGCACCGATGATCCGGACCAGCCCGCCGTCGGACTCCGGCCGGTCAGCCGAGACCTCCTTGAGGTAGCGGCCCGCACCGGTGATGGTTCCGCCGGTACCGGCGCCGATAACGCAGTGGGTGACCAGGCCGTCCGTATCCCGCCAGATCTCCGGCCCGGTGGTCTGGTAGTGGCTGCCGGGGGCGGCGGGGTTGGAGAACTGGTCCGGCTTGTACGCGCCAGGTGTCTCCCGGACCAGCCGGTCCGAGACACCGTAGTAGCTTTGCGGGCTGTCCGGCGGGACGGCAGTGGGTGTCACCACCACTTCGGCTCCGTAGGCCTGCAGGACGGCACGCTTGTCCTCGCCCACCTTGTCCGGCACCACAAAAATGCACTTGTAGCCTTTTTGCTGTGCAACCAGCGCCAAGCCCACGCCGGTGTTGCCGGACGTGGGCTCAACAATGGTTCCGCCAGGCTGCAGCTTGCCCTCCCGCTCGGCGTCTTCAATCATCTTGGCCGCGATGCGGTCCTTGATGGATCCGCCGGGGTTCAGGTACTCCAGCTTGACCAGGACTGTGGCTTTGATGCCCTCAGTAACGTGGTTGAGCTGGATGAGCGGGGTGTTGCCGATGAGGTCCAGGATGGACTGGGCGTACTTCATGAGTACAAAGCTACCGCTTCCACAGGCCCTGTCCCCTACCCGGCAGCCTGCGCCTGCTGGTCCGCGGGAAGGTTTTCCCAAAGGCCCATGACGTTGCCTTCGGTGTCCTTAAAGTATGCGAAGGAGCCCATGCCCGGGATAGTTTCCTTCGGCCTTACCACCGCGCCGCCCAGAGACTCCACCGTCTTCAAGGTGGCCTCAATGTCCTCCACATCCACGGTAACGACGGGACTGGACAGGTCAGCCTCCCGCGCCATCATGCCGCCGTTGATCGCCCCCGCTTCCGTGGGTTGTCCGGTGGACTCGTCCATGGGCGTGGTGATCACCATGTTGTAATCCATGCCCGGGACGGGGTCGATCCGCCAGCCGAGGGCCTCCTTGTAGAAGCTTCTGGCCCGCTCCTGATCATCCGCGGGGATTTCGAAGTGCACGACTCCACCCATCGTTTCCTCCTGGTTTTTTCGAGCTTCCGGATGCAGTGTTTTCCGCACCACAGGCAGGATTCTAGTCTCCGGATGCGTGCTGGATAAGGGCCCGGAACGTCCGACGCCGTTCCAGCCCTGCGGGTGTTTTGTCACCCCGTCGTGGGACGATAGCTGCATGACAATCGCAGAGGCACCCCCGCGGCTGGCGGCCGCGGCGGATTCCTCGCTCCGGTGGTATCCGGGTGGCCCCTATGACCTGGCGCGGACTCTCGGCCCGCTCCTGCGCGGCAACAGCGATCCATCCTTTAGTGTCCAGGGAAGCGTTATCTGGAATGCCGTCACCACGGAAGAGGGCCCGGCCACCGTAAGGTTCAGCGGGGCGGGCAACGCCGGGTTGGAGCACCGGGTGGACGTGCAATCCTGGGGTCCGGGCGCCGGCGCAGCCCTGGCGTCTGTCCCGCGGCTCCTGGGGGCAGAGGACGACTGGCAGGGCTTTGACGAGCCGTCGTTCCACGCCACACTTCCCCGCATGGTGCGGGAAGCGCGGCGGCGCAGCCTGGCCCTGCGGCTCCCATCCACCGGGCGGATGGTGGACCAGCTCGTGCCGATCATCCTGGAACAAAAAGTGACAGTAATTGAGGCACGCCGGGCCTACCGGTACCTGATACACCGATACGGCTCCCCCGCTCCCCCGGCCGGATCGCTGGCTCCTGCCGGGCTCCTGCTGGCACCCACCGCCACCCAATGGCTGCAGGTGCCGAGCTGGGAGTGGCACCGGGCCGGAGTAGGGCCGCAGCGCTCGGCGACCGTGATGCGGGCGCTCCGCTCCGCCGTCGCGCTTGAACGGCTGGCAGCGCTGCCTGCGCTGGAAGCGGCGGCGAAGTTGCAGACCATACCCGGCATCGGCATCTGGACGGCGGCGGAGGTGGTGCAGCGCACCCACGGCTGCCCTGACTCCATCTCGGTGGGCGACTACCATCTCGCCGCCTATGTAGGGGCCGCGTTGACGGGACGGCGGACGGACGACGCCGGCATGCTCCGCCTCCTCGCCCCGTGGCAAGGGCACCGCCAGCGCGTGGTGCGGATGATCCAGAGCAGCGGCTTCCGCAAACCCACCTTCGGACCCAGGATGACCATTCAGGACCACCGCCGGCACTGATCCGGCCAGGACGAACGGCAGATACCGGCAGGAGAATCGATTAGTGGCGCAACAGTCCGGCGGGCCTGCGTCAACAGTAAAGGGCACGCGGGCAGGGGCCGGTATTGTGAAATCCATGAGTTCACCTATTGACCTGCAGGCAACGTTCATTCCCAATGACGGCGAGTTTTACCGTGTGAAGCTGGCTCTGGAAATCGCCATCGACGAGGTGGTGAACGAGCCGGGCTGCATCCGCTACGAGCTTACTGAAGCAACGGAGGAAAAACTGGTCCTTACCGAACAGTGGGCGTCGGAGGAGGACCTGGCCAAGCACTCCAACGGCATCGCGGTGCAGGACCTGAACGAGTCCCTGAGCGCGCTCCTGGCCGAGCCCGTCAAGCTGGAACGCCTCTAACTTCTTCTAAACGCGGTTAAAGCGAAGCGGCGCCCTCCTCGTGGAGGGCGCCGCTTCTACGTTCTGGGGGATGTTTACGCTTCCGGAATCTGCGTACCGTCCTGGGGGCCGGCCGCGGCAGCGGCTTCCTCCCGCTGGCGGGCTACATGGGCATGGACCTCGTCCATGTCCAGCGCCTTGACGGCGTCAACCACCTGTTCCAGCTGCTGTGCGTTCAGGGCTCCGGGCTGTGAGAACACCAGCACCTTCTCGCGGAAAGCCATCAGGGTGGGGATTGAGGAAATGCCTGCCTCGGCGGCGAGCTGCTGCTCCGCTTCCGTGTCCACCTTCGTGAAGAGGACGTCCGGGTGCTTCTCGGAGACGGTGGAGTACGTGGGCCCAAACTGCTTGCAGGGGCCGCACCATTCTGCCCAGAAGTCCACCAGGACAATGTCATTGCCCTCGATAATTGACGCGAACTGTTCACCTGTGATGTCAACGGTAGCCATGAGTCAACGGTACGCGCGGCCGCCGGGGATGTCGCGGCCGCGGCCGTTTGTTCGCTCCCCGCGTCATTGGGAATAACCTGGCCTGCACAGCGGACCCGGGGAAACCTTGGAGCCTCTGCCCGGGAGGGCTAGGGCGTGTCTCCTAAATCTGGGCTGGCTTAGCAGTGATGCTTGATGGGTGTCGCGTACTTCTGTTTTGACTGACGGGCAGTGGGCCCGCATCCA